>NZ_JAMBIZ010000009.1 GCF_025291715.1 Metasolibacillus sp. | reverse complement strand
AAAATCGAACAGAAAGTGCCTTCTTTTTATTTTGAAAACCAATACGATATAAAAAACGTAAGTTTTTCAGTGCCCTCCAAAATTAGCAAAGGACTTTTTTTATATTATTTCGTTACGATATGGATTGGGTTGCCTAGTAATACTTCAGCAGCTTCCATTGTAATTTCACCTAATGTTGGGTGAGCGTGAATTGTTAATGCGATATCTTCTGCTGTCATACCAGCTTCGATTGCAAGACCCATTTCAGCGATCATATCAGATGCACCCGCACCAACGATTTGAGCGCCTACTAATAAGCCATCTTCTTTGCGCGCAACAAGCTTCACGAAGCCTTCTGTTGCATTTAACGCTAAAGCACGACCGTTAGCAGCGAATGGGAATTTAGCAGCAGTTACTTCTAAACCTTCTGCTTTTGCTTGCTCTTCTGAGTAACCAACTGTTGCAAGCTCTGGATCTGTGAAGCATACAGCAGGAATTGCTAAGTAGTCTACTACAGAATGCTCACCAGCGATTGCTTCAGCAGCAATTTTACCTTCGTAAGAAGCTTTATGTGCAAGCTGGAAGCCTGGCACGATATCTCCAATTGCATAAATGTTTGGTAATGAAGTACGGCATTGCTTGTCAACGTCGATTAAACCACGTTCACCGAATTTGATGCCGATTTCTTCAAGACCCATTTCATCCGTGTTTGGACGGCGACCTACTGTTACTAATACGTAGTCAGCTTCAACCGTTTTTTCTTCTCCGCCCACTTCATATGTTACAACAACGCCTGTGTCGCTTTCTTCTACACCTTTAGCTGATGCGCCAACTACTACTTCAACGCCTTTTTTCTTTAAGCCTTTTTTCACGATTTGTGTCATTTGCTTTTCGAAACCAGCTAAAATGTCTTTTCCGCCTTCGATAATTGTTACTTGTGTACCAAGGTTTGCATAAGATGAACCTAGCTCAGTACCGATGTAACCACCACCGATAACAATTAATTTTTCAGGTACTTCTGGTAAAGAAAGTGCACCTGTAGAATTAATTACACGCTTCGTAAATTTAAATGTTGGAATCTCGATTGGACGAGAACCAGTCGCTAAAATTGCGTTTTTAAATGTGTAAGTTTGAGCAGAATCTTCATTGATTACACGAACAGTGTTCGCATCAACAAAATATGCTTCACCTTTTACGATGTCTACTTTATTACCTTTTAGTAAGCCTTCAACACCGCCAACTAATTTCTTTACAACACCATCTTTGAAAGCTTGAGCTTTTGCCCAGTCAAGCTTCACATCTGTTGCTAGGATACCCATATCATCAGAATGTTTTGCTTGCTCAAAACGGTGACCTACAGAAATTAAAGCTTTTGATGGGATACAGCCAACATTTAAGCATACGCCACCTAAGTTACCTTTTTCTACGATTGTCACTTTTTGACCTGTTTGTGCTGCGCGAATTGCTGCTACATATCCACCAGGGCCTGCTCCTACGACTAGAGTGTCTAATTCGATTGGGAAATCTCCTACTACCATTATTTTACGCCTCCATTAATAATAAGTCTGGCTCACTTAGCAAACGCTTTAAGTAATTTAATGCATTTTGCCCAGTGGCTCCATCAATCATGCGATGGTCAAAGCTCAATGATAATGCTAACACAGGTGCAGCTACAATTTCACCATTTTTTATTACAGGTTTTTCTGTAATACGTCCAATTCCTAGAATTGCAACCTCTGGATGGTTGATTACTGGTGTAAACCATTGTCCACCAGCAGAGCCGATATTCGTAATTGACATTGAAGCACCTTTCATTTCTTGTGGTGCTAATTTACCTTCACGTGCTTTTACAGCTAAATCGTTAATTGAGTTTGAAATAGCGAATAATGATTTGCGATCTGCATGCTTGATAACTGGTACAAGCAAGCCTTTCTCTGTATCCGCCGCAATACCGATATTATAGTAATGCTTTTGAATGACTTCTTGTGTCGCATCGTCAAGCGAACGGTTGAATTCTGGGAATTCACGCAATGTGGCAATTAACGCTTTTACTACATATGGTAAGTACGTTAATTTCACACCTTTTTCTGCCGCCATATCTTTGAATTTTTTACGATGTGCAACAAGTGCTGTTACATCTACTTCATCCATTAATGTAACGTGCGGTGCTGTTTGTTTTGAATGTACCATCGCTTTAGCAATTGCCTTGCGAATACCTGACATTTTCTCACGTGTTTCTGGGAAATCGCCCTCTAATACGACTGGTGCAGCTTGTGAAGCTTCAGGAGTAGCTTCTACTGCTACTTCTTCTACTTGTGCTGATTCAGCAACAACTTCTTGTCCACCTGCTAAGAATTTCTCGATATCCTCTTTCAATACACGGCCGTTTTTGCCAGAGCCTACAACAGCATGAATGTCTACGCCTTTTTCACGCGCATATTTGCGCACTGATGGCATCGCAATAATACGTTTATTATCCTCTACTTTTGCTGTTTCTTCAACAGGTGCCTTTTCTACTGGTTGACCAGCTTCTGCTGTTGCTTGTACTTGTGCCTCTGTTGTAGCTTCGGCAGCATGGTCGTCACCTTTTAATTTTAAATCTTCATAGCCAGGTGCATCGAAGCGAATTAAAACATCGCCTACTACTGCTACAGTACCTTCACCTACTAATACTTCTTCTACAGTACCTTCGACTGGAGATGGAATTTCAACGACTGCTTTATCATTTTGTACTTCACATAAAATATCGTCTTCTTTTACTTGATCGCCAGCTTTTACGAACCATTTAACGATCTCGCCTTCATGAATTCCTTCCCCAATGTCTGGTAAACGGAAATTAAATGCCATATTTGTCACCCTCACTTCATTAGAATGTTAAAACTTTTTTCGCCGTTTCCATTACATCTTTATACGTTGGTAACCATACACCTTCTGCTTGTGGGAATGGATAAATTGTATCTGGAGCTGCTACGCGTAAAACTGGTGCTTCTAAGCTTAAAATTGCACGCTCTGTAATTTCTGCTACAACGTTCGCTGCAATACCTGCTTGTTTTTGCGCTTCTTGTACAACGACTGCGCGACCTGTTTTTTCCACAGAAGCGATAATTGTTTCGATATCTAAAGGCTGAATTGTACGTAAGTCAACAACTTCTACTGAATAGCCTTCTTTTTCTAATTCTTCTGCTGCTTTTAAGCTTTCATGTACCATTAAGCCGTATGCAATAATTGATAGGTCTTTCCCTTCACGCTTTACATCCGCTTTGCCAAGTGGAACTGTGTATGACTCTTCAGGCACCTCTTCACGGAATGAACGGTAAAGTTTTAAATGCTCTAAGAAAATAACTGGGTCATTATCACGAATTGATGAAATTAATAATCCTTTTGCATCATAAGGTGTTGATGGAATAACAACTTTTAAACCTGGTTGTTGTGCCATTAAACCTTCTAAGCTGTCTGAGTGCATTTCTGGCGTGTGTACACCACCACCGAATGGTGAACGAATTGTTACAGGCGCATTGTATGTACCGCCTGAACGATAGCGTAAACGAGCTAATTGCCCGCTAATTGAGTCCATTACTTCATATACGAAGCCGAAAAATTGAATTTCTGGTACAGGACGGAATCCTTCAAGAGCTAAACCGATCGCTAAGCCCCCGATTCCTGATTCTGCAAGTGGTGTATCGAATACTCGGTCTACACCAAATTCTTTTTGTAAGCCTTCCGTTGCACGGAATACCCCGCCGTTTACACCAACGTCTTCCCCAAATACTAGAACGTTCTCATCGTTCTGTAATTCGCAACGTAGTGCATCCGTAATCGCTTGAATCATCGTCATTTGTGCCATAGCTTATTTCGACTCCTTCTCTTTATAAATTGCATACTGTTCTTGTAAGTTATATGGCATTTCACTTGCATGCATATTTTCAATTAATTCCGTTACTTTTTGTTTCGGTGCTTGGTCAGCCAATTTAATCGCTTCTTTAATTTCTTCTTTCGCACGCTCAATTACTTCTTCCTCTTTTTGCTCAGACCATAAACCTTTTGCTTCTAAATATTTACGGAAGCGCACGATTGGGTCTTTCGCTGCCCACTCGTTATCTGTATCTGCTGTACGGTAACGTGTTGGGTCATCCCCTGCCATTGTATGTGGACCATAACGGTAACACATTGTTTCAATTAACGTTGGGCCTTCGCCGCGAACTGCGCGCTCACGTGCATCGCGTGTCGCTACATACACTGCTAATGGGTCCATACCGTCTACTAATACGCTTGGAATACCTGCTGCAATCCCTTTTTGGGCAATTGTTTTTGCAGAAGTTTGCAATTCACGTGGTGTTGAAATTGCGTATTGGTTGTTTTGTACGATAAAGATTGCTGGTGATTTGAACGCACCTGCAAAGTTGATTCCTTCATAGAAATCACCTTGTGATGAACCACCATCGCCTGTATACGTGATTGCTACTGATTTTTTACCGCGCTTTTGTAAGCCAAGTGCAACACCAGCTGCTTGAATGTATTGAGCACCAATAATAATTTGTGGAGCTAAAACATTTACGCCTTCTGGTACTTGGTTACCGATAAAGTGACCGCGGCTAAATAAGAATGCTTTCCATAAAGGTAAACCATGCCATACGATTTGTGGTACATCACGGTAGCCTGGTAAAATCCAGTCTTCTTTTTCAAGTGCAAAATGAGAAGCAAGCTGTGATGCTTCTTGTCCAGCCGTTGGCGCATAGAAACCTAAACGTCCTTGACGGTTTAAAGAAATCGAACGTTGGTCTAAAATACGTGTGTAAACCATACGTGTCATTAATTCAACAAGCTCTTCATCCGATAAATTCGGATTCGCTTCTTCATTAACGATTTCCCCTTCTTCATTTAAAATTTGGAACATCTGAAATTTATCTTCAATTTCATGTAACGTTGCTGTTGGATCAAATTTGTTCAAAATATTTTCACCCATGTGTAGTACAACTCCCTTTCAACTGTATTAAAAAATAATTAATAATTATTAGTACAACAAATTCTTCTCCTTGAGTATAAATAATAAAATTGTATCGGTCAATCATTTGTTATTCTTTATTAAGCACATTTCTTCATATTTCGACATCTAAAATGAAAACGCTCTCTCTGTTATACATTAGCAACTAATCTGTATTATAACAAATGACTAATTCATACGTATTTAGCTTTTAAACATACTGCTGAATACTTTGACCATTGTTTATCATGCGCTTTTTTCACTAAATCAATTACAGCTCAGATAACTCTCGTTCGAATTTTTTCAAGCTCGAAAAACTCCTCTTCTAAAATAGAGCGGTAAGTTTTCTAAGCTTGATACTTTTCATCAAAAATAAGCAATACTTCTGCGGTTACCCATCGCAAAACCCCTGACATCCGCCCAAGACTTTATCAGCATTCATCCCTCCACCTGTAGAAGTGGAGGGATGAATGCTGAATTCTAATAAATTCTGAGCTTTTGGCGTTGAACAGCTAGTGACATATTGTATACTGATAAAAGAGAGTTTAAATAGAGAAAGGAAGCTTTTTTATGATTTTAATGGAACATATTATACGTGAAGGTCATCCAATACTACGTACTCGTACTGAGGAAGTTGCATTTCCTTTAACTGCGGAAGACCGCAAATTAGCGGAGGATATGCTGCAATACTTAAAGAATAGCCAAAATGAGGAAGTTGCTGAAAAATATGGTTTACGCCCAGGCATTGGCTTGGCAGCTAATCAAGTAAATAGCTTAAAGCGCATGTTTGCCCTACATTTAACAGACGATAATGGAGAGCAATTTAGCTTTGTAGCAATCAATCCAAAAATCGTTAGCCACTCTGTTGAACAAACATATATTGAATCTGGAGAAGGCTGTCTTTCTGTTGATCGTGCTGTACCTGGTTATGTTCCTCGCTATGCACGTATTACAGTTAAATTTACAACAATAGATGGCGAAGAGAAAAAACTACGCTTAAAAGGTTTGTCTGCTATCGCCTTCCAGCATGAGCTAGACCATTTAAATGGCATCATGTTTTATGATCGTATTAATGAGCAAAATCCATTTGCTGAAATACCAGACGCAACGCCATTTATTCGAGAATAAGCGCTGTTGGAGCGTGTGTCCATCTCATTTTTTGCTGTTTAAAAATGACTTTCTAAGCAGCCCAATCAAAGTTGTTTGAAAAGGTACATATCTTTTCAAACAACTTTTTTTATTTAACCTAATTTTAACCTCTATCTTTTATAATAAAAAAAACATGGTATTTGGAGGTGTTGCACATTGAAAAATTATATTATTTTGCAAACAAATCAAGGTTGGCACTTACAGCGAATGTATATCGATAAATTTCATAATAGAATGCTTGTCAAAAGCATTCATCAAAATTCTGCTGAATATCGCGCTCGATTAAATTATGAGCTTGCTCTATTTGCTAACGATACGAGTCCTTGGCTATTAAAGCCTATTACGGTTGATTATATTGACCAACATTACGGACTCATTTATGAAAATTTCGATGGCATTCCTCTAATTAATTTTAAAAACATGACAATTTCGCAATTTTTGCAGGTAGCTATTGATTTAAGCAATATTTGTATTAGCTTGCATCAAAATCAATTATTATTTTTAGCGCTAAATCCATACCATATTTTAATTCAGCCTGAATCCTTGAAGCTAAAGCTGCTAAGTAGTGATATGAGCATCAAATATAATATAGGTACTCCGATCGTTATGAATAATACACAGCCACATTTGCAGCAGCTTCCATATTATGCGCCTGAGCAAACAGGAAGGTTAAATATAGCTATTGACTATCGTGCTGATTTATATGCACTTGGTGCCATTTTTTATCAGCTATTGAGTGGTGCACCACCATTTACAGGGCAAAATACCATCGATATTATTTATAACATTTTAACGAAAAAGCCTGCACAATTATTGGCAACACAGCACCAAAATACTTTTATTATTTGGCAAATCATTGAAAAATTACTTGAAAAAAATCCAAGTGCTCGTTATCAAAGTGCTGTTGGTTTAAGAGAGGATTTGCTTGCTATTCAAAAAGCTTTGCTTGCTGATGAATTGCTTGAGAATTTCACTTTAGGCACTGGAGATATCGCACTGTCTCCAACATTGACAAATAAGCTGTATGGTCGCGAGCAACATGTAGCAACACTGACTCATTTATTTGAGCAAGTGACGAGTGGTGACAAAAAATTCGCGCTTATTTCTGGGGAAGCAGGCGTCGGAAAATCCCAGCTTGTTTATGGACTAAAAGGAGAAATAGCGACAGCAAAAGGCTATTTTACCGAAACAAAATACAATCAACTGCAATTGGAAAATGATTTTGCTTCAGTTATTTTTCCGTTGCGTGATTTATTAAAGCAGCTTTATATGGAAGGTGAACATACTGTTAGTAGTTGGCGTAATCATTTTGAAAAAGGGCAACTGCATGTAACTTCAGATTTAGTTGTTTTACTGCCAGAGCTACGATGGTTTTATGATAACGATAGCATTCAAGATGAATATTATGATGATAGTAAGCAATTACAAGCCCATTTATTTAATAGTATAAAAAAAATATTGCGATGCTTTGCACTTCAGAAAAAGCCAATCGTATTATTAATTGATGACTTACATTGGGCTGATAAAAATACATTGCAGGCATTAATTGATATTTATGAGCAGCATCGTGAAGGTTATTTATTGTTCATTAGTACGTTGCGTATTAACGAAAAAAGTATAGCAGAGGAAAAGCAATTAAAGCTCATTCTCCCTTTTTATAAGCATATTGAGCTAACAGCATTGACAAAAGAAGACATTACGTTTTGGCTGCAAGAATCGCTTCATATGCAAACATCAACAATGGAGGAAATCGTCAAGCATTTAATGAACTTAACAAATGGTAACCCATTGTTCATTAAAGAAGCCTTTCGTTCCTTGCAGCAGGACAATACGATTTATTTGGATTTTGACTCAAAACAATGGAAATTCGATATCCAAAAATTTAACCAAGTTGCACTAAATTCTGAGTTATTGCTCTTTCTTGAAAATAAATTGGCAAATTTACAGAAGGATACGTTACATGTTTTACAAATCGCTGCTTGCTTAGGAGCTAAATTTGATTTTCATATATTGCGCAAGCTCGTTAACTTTACAGACCAAGAGCTGTTACAGCTACTTGATGCACTTATTACAACAGGCTTTGTTATTCCTTTAAATACAGATTTTAAATGGGCGAGTCAGCTTGAATTAGAGGAAGTGCTTTTAACGCACAGGTTGACGTTCCAATTCGTTCATAATCGCTTTCAGCAAGCTGCCTATAAAAGAATTCCCGAAGCACAAAAGCTTGAGCTACATTATCAAATCGGTCAGCTTTTTACAACATTACTTGATCATTCACAAGATAGCTATGAACTACAGGAAGTTGTGAAACACCTCAACTACTGTTGCTCATTGCTAAGCGAGCAAGAAAAATATCAGCTAGCAATCTGGAATTACCAGCTTGGTGTGAGCACTAAAAAAGTTGGGCTTTTAGAAAATGCGCTCTATTTTTTAACAATCAGTCGAGATTTACTTCCGGCAAATTGCTGGCAAATCATGCGTAAAGAAGCATTGGATATTTATATTCATCTAGGAGAATGTGAATGCTTGCTGGGACAAATGGAATCATCCGATAAACATTTATCAGAAGCCCTACTCTATTGTGAAACACTGCTTGAAAAGCTAACAATTTATAATTTAAAAACATGGCTTTATATTGAGACAGATGATCCACATACTAGCATTCAAGCTGGTTTAACAGGCCTGGCAGAAGCCAATATGCAAATTCCAGCACGCCCTAACAAGCTTCAAGTATTGAACGAACTAATAAAACTACAGCTTGCTTTACGCGGCAAGTCAGACCAACAATTGCTAACTGCTTCAAGCCTTGAAAACAAGGAAATTGATATTGTCACTCAAATATTAATTAATATGGTTGCAAGCACTGTAAGGGTCGACTCTAATTTATCAGGCTTTGCTTTAATGCGTGCATTTCGATTGCAATTAAAGTATGGGCTTGGCGCAAAGGGTGGCATTATTTTAATTAATTATGCCATGCTGCTAAATTCAGGCTTTGGCAATATTAAAGAATCGATTCACTTTAGCCAGCTGGCAATCGAAGTAGCTGACAAGCAGGACAGCATTTATATAAAAGGGCATGTCTACTATGTATACGGCTTATTTATTAGCCATTGGACAGATTCATATGAAACGAGCATCAATTATATGAGCAGGGCACAGCAATATTGCCGTGAAATTGGGCTCCATGTAATTGTAACAACCGCCTCCTGCTTTATCTTTGTTGCACAGCTTATTCGTGGCACAACCATCTCCAATTTGCAGCAGGAAATCAAGCAGCAGGATGAATTCTCATTAAATGCAACGCCTTTAACAATTGATTTTTTAGCAGAGATGGCTTTATGGATGAATGTATTGCGTGATCCACATCACCCGATTGAATGGTCCTATCCATTCACGATACAGGATCAGCCTATTATTAAAATGATGCATTATTCAGTTCGCCTGCAAATGTCCTTTTTACTTCATAATGAGCAGCAAGGGTTAGCTGTATTATCGTTAATAAGCCCTATTTATAAAGAGGTTTTCGATTTGCCTGTTACGACGCTTTATTATTTTTATCGTGCATTATGGCAATTCAATTGGCTGCATCAGCAAAAAGGGAGCCGCCACGAGCAAAAGGTATATCGTGCAGAAATTAAAGAAAGCATGCAGAAGTTTAAAAAATGGGTAAAATTCGCACCACAGCACTACGAGCATTTATATTTACTGCTACTTGCTGAAGACTACCATCTTCATCATGAGGATGACAAAGCAAAACTTTATTATGATCGTGCAATACAGTTAGCAAAAATGCGCCATTTTATACAAGATAGCGCCATTGCTTATGAGCGTGCAGCAAACTACTATAAAATGAAGGACGATGATCTGACAGCTCTTTATTACAGCAGGCAGGCTATTCAAGCAGCTCGCCAATGGGAGGCAGAAACAGTCGCAAAGTATTGGGAGGTGCAATACGCTGTTCATAGTATGCCAATTATAGAGCAGCAAAGCTATTTAAATAGTAGCTTTGAAATGATGACTGTGTTAGAAACTGCGCAATCCTTTGCAAAGGATATTCAAATGGAACGCTTACTGCACAATATTTTATTTTCATTATTGAGGCATGCTAGTGCAACGGTAGGCTACTTCATTCATAAACGCGCTGACGAACTTATTGTTTTAGCAAAGGCAGAGGCCGATAATACGATTTTTGCCACATATGAGCAGCAGCAGCTAGAGCAATTTCATGAAAATATGCAGTCTATTGTGCGGTACGTTATACAAAGTGAGGAGCCTTGTATTATTCAAAATACGAAAGTGCCAAATGCATTATTGCGCACATCCTCAGCAGCTAAGTCGATTTTATGCTTGCCAATCCATCATAAGCGTGAAATTATCGCAATTTTATATTTAGAAAATACAGTCACAGCAAATGCCTTTCATGCTACACATATCGATTTGTTAAAAATGCTTTCTACACAAATTGCCATTTCCATTGAGAATGCTCAAATTTATGAGGAGCTTGAGCAGCATGTGCAGGCACGTACAAAGCAAGTTGATGAAACAAACCAGCATTTGAAAAAAGTAAACGAGCAATTAGCGCAAAATGAGCTAGAGCGCAAAAAATTATTGCATAGTATTTCTCATGAATTGCGTTCACCTATTACTTCTTCTCTCGGTTATATCGAGCTTATTTTAGATGGTGTTATTACAGAAGAAGAGGAGAAAATAAAATATTTAACACGCGGTAAAGATCGACTGCTTTCTTTAAATGTGCTGATTCAGGATTTATTTGATTTAGCTAATTTAGAATCTGGTAGAGCTGAATACCAATTTAGCAAAATTAGCGCAAAGGAGCTGTTCCAGCAATTTGAGTTACGCTATGAGCATGAAATTAAGCAGCTCGGCTTGCAGTACAGCGCCAATTTTTATGGTTCTCCATACGCGCAGCTACTCGTCGATACTGCACGTATACAGCAAGTATTTGAAAATATTATGTCAAATGCTATGAAATATACGAAAAAGGGGAGCATTGAATTAGCAATTTACACAAATGATGAGCATTTCATTTGTTCAATTAAAGATAGCGGTATCGGCATACCTACAAAAGACATACCGTTTATATTTGATAGCTACTACAGAGCTTCCAATTCAAACATTAAAAATTCACACGGTCTCGGTCTTGCCATTTGCCAGCAAATTATTTCACAGCATCAAGGAGAAATTAGCGTAACAAGCACCGAGCATAGTGGCTCAACCTTTATCTTTACATTACCATTGTTAAAGGATTGACAATAAATTATTTTCTCATAAGAAAAACCCGAACAATTTTTTTTCAGAAAATTGTTCGGGTTTTATAACATCATTTACACACTATTAATCTTTATTACTAAAAATATAGCCAAAGCCTCGCACTGTTTGTATATACTTTGGCTGTGAAGGATTATCTTCAATTTTTCGACGCAATGTGCTCATATGCACAGATAAAGTTTTCGCATCTGCTGTGCCATCAAAGCCCCAAGCGTGATTAATTAATTGCTCTACACTAAGCACTTTATTTATATTTTCGATTAAGTAAAATAGCAGCTGTCTTTCCTTTGTAAATAAATTGACGAGCTGCCCTTCTTTATAAACCATCTTATCATCTATATGCACTTCTAGCTGATCTAGCTTTATAATGTGCTGACTTGCTGTTGCCACTCTTCTTTTCAAATGCGCCTGTACACGTGCCACGAGCTCTTTTGGAATAAAAGGCTTCGTAACATAATCATCTGCCCCTACCTCAAAGCCGTGCAATTTCTCATCAATAAGATGGTTTACAGTTACAAAAATAATAATAGCATCTGATATTTCCCGAATTTTTTTAGCTAACTGAAAGCCGTTTCCATCAGGTAAATTGACATCTAATAAAATTAAATCTGGCTGTTTTTTTGCTACAGCATCCCAGCCTTCTTGGAAAGTTGTTGCTCGTGATACTATATAATTTGCACTTTTCATCGATAAAGCTAATACTTCCATAATATCTTCATCATCTTCAACTATTAATATTTTCTCACCCGCCACCTTCTCTTTTCCTTCCTCTCATTGTTTATATACATCTCTGTTCATTAGACAAGGCCTAATTCCTTCATTGCTTTCGCTAAGCCGTCATCATCCACATGTGGTGCCTGTACATCTGCTACTTCTTTAGCTTGTGCGTGACCATTGCCCATTGCAACACCGATTCCTACCGTTTGCAGCATTTCAATATCATTTAAACCATCGCCAAAGGCAATTGTATCTTCCATTGCTATGCCGATTTTTTCAATTAACTTTTGAATGCCGCGTGCCTTTGAGCCTCCTTGTGGTAATACATCACATACTTCCGCATGCCAGCGCACAAATTGTGCATCTGGGAATGCTTTCATATATCCAGCTTCCTCATTCTCTCTCATGAAAACTAATGTTTGATAAACCGGATGACTTTTATAATAATCAGGCACAACTTGTGGATACGGACAATCCAATGTCTCTAAGCTACAACGAACTCCCTCATGCTCTGGCATGGAAGCAATCATTTGCTTTTCATCAATAAAAACAAGTGGATGTCCTTGTGCTGAGCTAAATGTCACAAGCTCATCTAAACGCTCATTGCTAAGCCCATCTGAAAAAATAACCTCACCTTTATAGACAACATATTGCCCGTTTAATGTGACATATGTATCAATGTCAAGCTCATCTCGCAATTCCTCAATCATGTATGGAGCACGCCCTGTTGCAATCGCGATTTCATAGCCGTTAGCACGCGCTGCTAATATAGCCTCCTTTGCAGAACTAGGAAGCTTTTTATCACTATTATAAAGCGTGCCATCTACATCAAAAAATAAAATTTTTTTCATATCTATTCATTCTCCTTTACAAAAGTCAAAAAATTCAGTATAATTTTCTCAAGGAGTGATGTGCCATGCTGAAACGGCTCAAAAAGAAATTGTTGAAACGATTAAATGGCGTCCTCGGAAAAAAATCAATTGCTTAAGCCCTTCTTTTGGAGGGCTTTTCTTTATTTTAAAGGAAACGCATGATAATATAAAGGAAATGCATTTATTTTCTATTTGTTATATAGACATTTCAGACATGTTATCATCCATTTAGATTATTAAGTGCAATAATAATGTACGTAATTAAAAGGAGAGTCCATATGATTTACAAAGTTTATTATCAAGAAAACAAGCATGAAACTCCAGTTCGCGAAAACACTAAAACACTTTATGTAGAAGCTTCTTCAGAGCGTGAAGTACGCGCCTACTTAAAAGAACGAAACTATAATATTGAACTTGTTCAACTTTTAGAGGGCAACTATCTAGAATATGAACAAGCGAGTCCAAACTTCCGTCTGGAGAACGCATAATATTTATGAAATTTGTTAAAAATGATCAAGCGGCTGTTTTCGCACTCGGCGGACTGGGTGAAATCGGCAAAAACACATACGGCGTTCAATTCCAAGATGAAATTATTTTAATTGATGCAGGTATTAAATTCCCTGAAGATGATCTACTAGGAATTGATTATGTAATTCCAGACTACACATACTTAGTACGTAATGTTGACAAAATTAAAGGCTTATTTATTACACATGGACATGAGGACCATATTGGTGGCATTCCATACTTATTACGCCAATTAAATGTTCCTGTTTATGGCGGCAAATTAGCGCTAGGCCTACTTCGCAACAAGCTAGAAGAACACGGCTTATTGCGTACAACGAAGATGATTGAAATTAAGGAAGATGACATTATTAAATTCCGAAAAACGTCAGTTAGCTTCTTCCGTACAACACATAGTATTCCAGATGCATATGGTATCGTTGTTAAAACGCCACCTGGCAATATTGTGCATACAGGGGATTTCAAATTTGACTTTACGCCAGTTGGTGAGCCAGCAAACTTAACAAAAATGGCGGAAATCGGTCGCGACGGTGTACTATGTCTATTATCAGATAGTACAAATGCTGAGGTGCCAAACTTTACGATGTCTGAGCGTAAAGTGGGAGAAAGCATTGACGATGTATTCCGCAAAGTTGGGGGACGCATTATTTTTGCGACATTCGCATCGAACATTCATCGCTTGCAGCAAGTAACAGATGCAGCGGTAGCACACGGACGCAAAATTGCAGTATTTGGTCGCTCTATGGATAATGCCATTACAATCGGCCGAGAGCTAGGCTACATTTCAGCTCCAAAGGAAACTTTTGTTGATGCAGGTAGCATCAATCGTTTACCAGCCAACGAAGTGTTAATTTTATGTACAGGCTCACAAGGTGAACCAATGGCAGCATTATCCCGTATCGCAAACGGTACACATCGCCAAATTCAAATCCAGCCTGGTGATACAGTTGTTTTCTCATCATCACCAATTCCTGGTAACCAAATTAGTGTCAATAAAATTATTAACCTACTATATCGTGCAGGAGCGGAAGTCATTCATGGCTCGCTTAATAATATTCATACTTCTGGACATGGCTCACAGGAAGAGCAAAAGCTAATGCTTCGTTTAATGAAACCGAAATTCTTTATGCCAATCCATGGTGAATATCGCATGCTAAAAATGCATACACAGCTTGCAGAGGATTGTGATGTGCCAATCGACAATTCCTTTGTTATGGAAAATGGTGATGTGCTAGCATTAAGTGCAAATGAAGCGCATGTTGCAGGTCGTATTCCATCAGGCGATGTTTATATCGATGGCAATGGTATCGGTGATATCGGCAATATCGTTTTACGCGACCGTCGCATTTTATCTGAGGAAGGTCTTGTTATCGTTGTTGTTAGCATCGATATGGAAAAGCATAAAATGGTTTCAGGTCCAGATATTATTTCACGTGGCTTCGTCTATATGCGTGAATCAGGCTTAATGATTAATGAAGCACAAAAAATGCTTAACCAGCATTTAAATCGCACAATTCAAGATAAGTCCATTCAATGGGCAGAGCTAAAAAATGAAATTACAGATGTCTTAGGTCCATATTTATATGAAAAGACAAAGCGTCGCCCAATGATTTTACCAATCATTATGGAAGTATAAAAAATAAGGCTGTTCGAATCGTAGGCTAATGCCTAACATTTCGAACAGCCTTTTATGTTTAATATTTTTTATTTCGGTGAAACATATAATAGAGAGGTGATAAATTATGAAGCAAGATAAACCATTTAAAACGAGACATTTGCATAATCCTGATGTGTTGGATACGGAAAAAGAAAGCATTTTCGATATGCATGAAGATATGAAAACAGTCGATGCGATTCCTGTTGAGGAGCTAAACGAACAAGTTAAAGATGAACGCCATAAACATCATACTAAAAATACTTCCTCTAGCGAAAAGCGCTACGAATAGAGGGAGATCAGCATTAGCTGGTCTCCCTCTGTCTTTTGCTATACTCCTACAATGCTTTTTTTACAAAACGATTAATATCCACATCTGCACCAATCACTAATAAAATATCTCCTAATAAAATTGGATCTTGTGGAACAGGGGAAACGATAATGGTTGCGCCCCTTTTAATGCCGACAATATTGATACCATACTGCGCACGAATATCAAGGTCAATTAAGCTGTGTCCTGCAATTTTATCGCTCGCTTTAATTTCCATAATGGAATATTCATCTGATAACTCCAAATAATCAAGTACATTTGTTGACATCATGTTATTGGCAATACGTATCCCCATATCACGCTCTGGATGAACGACGAAATCTGCACCGATTTTTCTTAACACTTTTTCATGGTAGTCATTTTGCGCCTTCACCGTAATTTGGGGAACGCCATGCTCCTTTAAAATAAGCGTTGTTAAAATACTTGCTTGAATATCCTCACCGATTGCGACAATAATATGCTCAAAATTCCATAAACCGAGCGATTTTATGACCGCTTCATCTGTCGTATCTGCCACAACTGCCTGTGTTGCAATGGAAGCATATTCATCTACACGTTCTCTTAACGTATCAATTGCCATTACATTTGCACCGAGTGAAACTAACTCTTTTACGATACTCCCACCAAAGCGCCCTAATCCAATTACTACAAATTCCTTTTTCATCTTTTTCGCCTCCAACTCTGCTGTCAACAGTGTAACGTAATGGCTCTAGCGAAGTAAAGCTTGATCTATTAATCCAATATCGCCCTAGAAAACAAGTCGTAAATTAATTTATCATCTTCACATGTATGCTTAAATCCAATAGCAAATTGCAGCAATGCTTCCCTTTCATGAGAGTAGGCACAAAACATGTCTGCCTCTGGGTCGAAACGCACAACACCTACTAGCTTAGGCAGCCTCTCTTGCAAATAAACATCCGCCAATGAATACCAATCATAGCCACTCCCTTGAAATCCTTCCTCTGCTCTTGTTTCAAATAACTCCGCTTTATAAATTCCTACATTTAAGATAAGTGAAATATTTCCGCTATCATGTTCTACCAAACAAAATGGTTTTAGCTCCTCTTTCAGCATTTGGACATGTAGACTAGTCAGCTTTTCTGCTGTGAAGCTAAGCCCTCCATCCTGATTTACGATTTCACCTTGCGCTATTCGTTCCTCTAGCCAGCTTGAAATAAAGCCTGGGGCATATCCTCCTGTGCTGAAACCTTGTGCAAGTGCAATAATGTTTTGATAGTCTTCTAAATATTGCACTTGTGTTACCTCTGAGTTCGCATTTGTATACAGCCAAAATTGGATATCATACATCAGCATAGATAGCTCATCCGCATGTAAAGCAAAATAGCCTTTATCCTCTACAATTTGGGTGCAAATCCCTCGAATAACTGCCTCTATGCGCTTGCCCTCTCCTGTTTTCTCGCATAATGACTGCAATAATGGTGAAAAGGGTGCATACTTAATATTATCCAAATCGTCTAGTTTATCCTGTTCTGATGTATCAAATACTTCCTCATTAACTAATCCTACAATAAAGGACGCAAAGTTTGGGGCAAGGAATGTAATATAGTAATCATCCTCCTGATCTACATGTACAACAGCAGGCTCACCATCTTTCCCACAAAAACGATAATCAAGCATAATGACATCATGACCTGCTGATGGGCAATCGGCTATGACGACACCAATAGCTGGATAGCCCCATTCCTCCAACATAAAATTGCTCCCTAAATCGCCACACAAGCTATACGTTTTTTCTCGACCAATACCCATAATACCTGTAATTGCCACATGGTTCTCTGCCCATGAGGTTGGCATAGCAGTTGGATAGCAAGTATTTACTGGTATGCCGCCATTTTGCTGCTGCATAAACCAAATATAATCCCCAGGCAATTTATAGCCAAGCTCTTCCTCAATAGAAGTAATCATTTCAGCAGTAGGCGCTGCTTCTACATAATTTTCATTTGCATAATCACTTTTCTCCCAAAATTGACTAAAATCACGCGTACGGAAAGGCACACGTTGAATATCTTCTGTTAACTGCTCTATATCGTTCATAATATTTTGACAATAAATAATATACGCCTCTGCTCTATCATCAAATCGTAATTCCTGCGCTCTTTTAAAGGAAGTCAGTGCCTCTTGCCATTTATGCATAAAGAAATAAGCATAGCCAACGCGCCAATGCCAATCTGCATCTTGTTGCCCTTGTTCTTTAAACACCATTAATTGTTGTAATGCTTCTGCGTATCGTCCTAGATTATTAAGTGCACGCCCATAGTGTCCAACTATTTCATAATGTCGCTCTAACTCAGGTAATTGTTCAATCGCTTCTACAATTTGATTATGCTGATGTTCTTCATACCAATGCTCTAGTTGCCTTACTAGCTCTTTTGACATAAGGTCACTCCTCTATCTCATTTTCAGTTTCTATAAAAATTATAATCTATTCCTCCTTTAAAAACAAACATACATTCCCTTTTTGTGAAATAAAATAGACTTGTTTGAAAAAGGATTATACTTTTTCAACAAGTCCTAATTTTTGGTTGCCATTGAGCGACTCACTACTTTTGTTTACAAGCGATTTCGTTATTGCATTTCTCTTGTTAAATATTGTATTTTATTTTCAATTAAGCGCATACTTCCTGCAATTTGAATATGACGTAATTGCTGCTGCTTGTCAAAAATATAATAGGCTGGTACAAAGCGAGGATTATAAATATTTGTTAAATGCTTATTATGATCTAAAAAGACAGCTTCTCTCATATCAAATTGGCGTACGGCTTCCTTGACTGTTGCTAGCTCCTCATCTTCAGGTAGTCTAGGCATATGCACCGCTACTAATTCAACCTCATAATTTTTAGCAACAGAATAAAGCCTTGGTAGCAGCTCCTTACATAACGAACAGCTCACTGACCAAAAATGAACAATTGTCAGCATGTTTAAATCACCTTTTCTAATTTTTCGATTTAGCCACCCTGTTGCGCCTTGAAACTCTGGCATTGTTTCCTTCAATTTCATTGTTATCTCCTCCTTCTTTACAATATGTCAGTACAGGGGAAAATTTGCGCTAAATTGTTTGTAAAAACTTATAAAAACACTTGTTTTTTAGACAAAAGAATGTATAATTATCTATGTTTTTGTAAACTTAAAGTTTTGTAAAAGTAAACTTTCATAACTCGCAGTTTAAAATTACTAAACTTATAAGGAGGCAAAGAAATGCAAATTGGTATGAAAATAAAGGAGCTCCGACTAAAAAAAGGGCTTACCCAAGAGGAGCTTGGCGAACGTACAGATTTAACGAAGGGCTATATTTCACAGCTGGAACGTGATTTGAACTCCCCTTCTATCGAAACACTATTTTCGCTTTTAGAGGTGCTTGGCACAACGCCAAAACAATTTTTTGATGATGAGAAATGGCAAAATAAGCATGTTGTTTTTACAGAGGAAGATCGCACTAGCTTTACAGATAATGAAAAGCAATATGAAATTGAGTGGTTAATTCCAACATCGAACGATAAAGAGATGGAGCCTGTCTTTTTAAAAATTCATAAGGGAGGCGCATTTAAAGCCTTTGAACCATCGCTTGCTGAAACGTTTATTTATGTATTAAAGGGACGCATTCGTGTCGTCATTGGAGATGAAGCCTATATCGCAACAGAAGGACATTCTGTTTATTATGATGCTATATCCAATCACCAAATTTTTAATGTATATGACGGGACAACAGAATTGTTGCTTGTCGCTACGGAATCTTACTTATAGTTTAGGAGGCTTGTTATGGACAACAATACAATTATTCGTTTTGAAAATGTAACGAAATCTTATGACGATGGAACAGTCGTATTAAAAAATATTAATTTTGAGCTAGAGAAAGGTAAGTTTTACACATTGCTTGGTCCATCTGGCTGTGGCAAAACAACAATTTTACGCATTATTGCAGGCTTTACAGAGCCAACTGATGGCGCAGTCTTCTTTCATGATAAAAAAATTAATAATGTACCTGCGAACGAGCGTCAAGTAAATACGGTGTTCCAAGATTACGCGCTGTTTCCTCATTTAAACGTTTTTGAAAATGTAGCGTTTGGTTTACGCATTAAAAAGGTAAAGGAAGCTGAAATTGAAACGCGTGTACAAGAGGCATTAAAATTCGTTAACTTAGCAGGCTATGGCAACCGTGAAATTTCCGAAATGTCAGGTGGTCAACGTCAACGTGTTGCAATTGCACGTGCTATTATTAATGATCCTGAAATTATTTTATTAGATGAGCCATTATCAGCGCTTGATTTAAAGCTACGTACAGAGATGCAGTATGAGCTACGTGAATTACAGCAACGCCTTGGCAAAACATTTGTCTTCGTTACACATGACCAAGAGGAAGCGCTGGCAATGAGCGATGAGATTTTCGTTTTATCAAACGGTGAAATTCAGCAATCTGGTACACCTGTGGATATTTATGATGAGCCGATTAACCGCTTCGTTGCTGACTTTATCGGTGAATCCAATATTGTTGATGGCACGATGATTGACGACTTCCGCGTTCGCTTTGCTGGCAAGGAATTTGAGTGTGTTGACCAAGGGATGCAAAAAAATGAAAAAATCGATATTGTTATTCGCCCAGAGGATTTAGAAATTACAACGGTTGAAAAAGGAAAATTAATCGTGACAGTAGATACGCAATTATTCCGTGGTGTGCACTATGAAATTTCGACATACGACCAAGATGGCAACGAATGGCTCGTTCACTCTTTGAAGAAGGCAGAAGTGGGACAACAAATTGGCTTAGATTTCGATCCAGAAGCTATTCATGTTATGCGCTTAAACGAAACGGAGGAAGATTTCGACAAGCGACTTGAATCATATGGAGATGATGACAATGCAAACTAAAAATTCAAAAAGCGCATTATTTCCTTATGTGATTTGGATTGCACTCTTTGTAATCGCGCCGATTGCCTTAATTATTTATTATTCCCTTCAAGATTTAGAGGGGAATTTCACATTAGCGAACTATGCGGCATTTTTCTCAACAGTTTATTTGAAAATGACCTTGTCTAGCTTTTGGTACGCCTTTTTAATTACATTTTTCACATTGCTTGTGTCGTATCCAGTCGCTTATTTATTAACAAAAACGAAGCATAAGCATTTATGGCTAATGCTCATTATTATCCCTTCATGGATTAACTTGTTATTAAAAACCTATGCCTTTATTGGTATTTTCGGCTTGTACGGACCGATTAATGCCATGATTGAAGTGTTTGGCTTTGATCCACAGCAAATGCTATTTACTGATTTTAGCTTTGTCTTCGTATCGGTTTATATTTTCATACCGTTTATGATTATTCCGATTTTCAACTCGCTTGATAAACTAAACCCAACGCTTGTCTATGCGGCACGTGACCTTGGGGCTTCAAGCTTCACAACATTCCGTCGTGTCATTTTCCCATTGACGATGGACGGGGTAAAATCAGGTATCCAAGTAACATTTATCCCTGCTCTATCGCTCTTTATGATTACACGATTGATTGCAGGGAATCGTGTTATTACGCTCGGGACTGCGATTGAGCAACAATTCCTTGTATCACAAAACTGGGGAATGGGTTCAACAATTGCGGTATTTTTAATCTTTATTATGGTTGTTATTATGCTATTTACAGGAAAAAACTCTAAAGGAGGCCGCGTATAATGGAAAAGCTATCACCTATTTCTAAAATTTATTTGGTGCTCGTTTTCGTTATTTTATATGCGCCAATCTTTTATCTTATCTTTTATTCGTTCAATAGCGCTGGCAATATGAACGATTTCGAATCCTTTACATGGGAGCATTATGCTGCTGTCTTTGGTGATTCACGCTTAATTGTTATTTTAATTAATACAATTTTAGTCGCATTGCTTTCTGGTTTGCTCGCAACAATTATCGGGACATTCGGCGCAATCGGCATTGTGTCAGTTAAAAATGCAAAAATGCGTAGCGTCTTGCTGTCATTAAACAATGTGTTAATCGTTAGCCCTGATGTTATTATCGGTGCAAGCTTCTTAATTTTATTTACATTTATCGGCGTGAAGCTTGGCTTTGCCTCTGTACTTGTTTCACACATTGCCTTCAGTGTGCCGATTGTTGTGCTGATGGTGCTGCCAAAATTGCTTGAAATGAATACATCGCTAATTGATGCGGCACGCGATTTAGGTGCAACGAAACGTGATGTATTAATGCGCGTCATTTTACCTTATATTGCACCAGGCATTTTTGCTGGCTTTTTCATGGCCTTGACGTATTCATTAGATGATTTCGCTGTAACATTTTTCGTTACAGGAAATGGCTTTAGCACTTTGTCTGTCGAAATTTACTCGATGGCACGTACTGGTATTACATTAACGATTAACGCAATTTCTGGTTTAATTTTTGTTATTACAGTACTTGTTGTTGTCGGCTACTATTTTGTTAATAATCGCTCAAAGCAAGCAAAGGTGGGACGCTAACAAATGAAACAGTTACTACAAGCTACAATTGCGATCGTCATTGCGTGTGCCTTGCTATTTTTAGCTGCCAGTCAACTGCAAGTCAAAGGCGGCAAAGGTGGCAAAGATACACTCACTGTTTTCAACTGGGGTGAATATATCGATCCCGATTTAATTAAAGAATTTGAAAAAGAAACAGGTATCCATGTCATTTACGAAACATTCGATTCAAATGAAGCAATGCTGACAAAAATTCAACAAGGTGGCTCAGCATATGATGTTGCTGCTCCTTCTGAATATACTGTAGAAATGATGAAGGAAAAGGATTTGTTAATTCCTTTAGATCATTCGAAAATACCAAATATGAAAAATATCGACCCTTATTTTTTAAATTTAGCATTTGACCCAGGCAATGAATATTCACTGCCGTATTTTTGGGGAACAGTTGGCATCGTCTATAATCCAACAATGATTGGTGATGACTTAACATTTGAATCATGGGAAGATTTATGGGACCCATCGCTAAAAGGTAAAGTCTTTTTAGTAGATGGTGCACGCGAAGTGATGGGAATGGGTCTTAATTCGATTGGTCAATCTTTAAATACAAAGGACGACCAAATTTTACGTACAGCAACGGATAAGTTAATTACACTTGCACCAAATGTAAAGGCGATTATCGGTGACGAAATTACACCATTAATGATTAATAATGAAGCATCTGTTGCCTTAACTTGGTCAGGGCAAGCCGCAGATATGATGTTTGAAAATGAGGATTTAACATATGCGGTACCTGAAGAAGGCTCCAATTTATGGTTCGATAATTTCGTTATTCCAAAAACGTCAAAGAACATTGATGGAGCACATGCCTTCATCAACTTTATGCTTGATGCAGAGGTCAATGCCCAAAACACAGATTATGTGGGCTACTCTACACCTAACTTAGCTGCAATGGAGTTAATGGATCCAGAAGTAGTGGAAGATGAGCGTTACTACCCAGATGAGGAAACACGCGAGCATCTTGAAGTATATGAAAACCTTGGTCTTGAATGGCTTGGGAAGTATAATGAATTATTTTTAGAGTTTAAGATGAGTATGAATTAAAAAGAAGCTTGTTTGGGGAAAATTCCAAACAAGCTTCTTTTATTATTGCTATCTTTGCATGATTCGATATAAAAATGCGACAAATTGTGCTCTTGTGACAGGCTCATTCGGATGGAAGTTACCTTTATCGCCTAATGCAATACCTTCACGCTCTAACACTGCAATATAGCCCGCACTCCAATGCTTACTATCTACATCTGCAAATGAACTTGTGCCTTCTGGAGTTAAACCGAGCACTCCTACAAGCACTTTTGCTAATTGTGCTCTTGTCATATTTTCTGCTGGGAGGAACGCACCATTTGACCCATCTACAATGCCTGCTTGTTGTAATGTCGCAATCGCCTTATAGTAAGGATGATTTTTCGGTACATCTGAGAAATCCTCAGCGGTTCTTACGGTTTCGAGGGAAAAGGCTCTTGTTAGTAACACTGCCACATGCATACGGCTAATTGGTGTATTCGGACGGAAAGACCCATCTTCATAGCCTTGAATAATGCCTCGTGTCGCTAATTCCTCAATCATCTCTTTTGCCCAATGTTGCCCTACATCGCTCAATGTCACGACTGGCGGTAGCGGTAGCTGTGGCTCTTGGGGTATTTCAGGCTCTATCACAGACATTGCTGTCCATTTTGCATAAAGTGTTATGCTCTCCTTGACAAGTGTATCCTCCGCCCAAGGCTTTGTCAGTGCTTCATCCTCATACCAACCGGCAAAACGATAACCCTCTCTTGTTGGGGTAGGTAAGTCACTTATTTTTGTATTATAAGCAAGTTCAAATGGTGCAAGTACTGTACCACCATTTGTACGCAATGTGATTTGGACAGAGGCTGGCGCTGAGTTATCATTGTCGTTTGATATTGGCGGTGGATTTATGTTACCTCCTGTTGATGGCATAGCAGTAAATTCGATTGTAGCACTAATCGCGGCGCTTATATTGCCCGCTTTATCCCGAAAGCGTACATAGACCGTCTTCATACCATTTCCTACTGTCAGATTCCAATTGTACGTTGATGCGATATTTGCCCATGCAGATGACCATGTAGCAGCTTCATTTGATACTTGCATTGCTTCTGTATCCGCACTGACTCCCGCAAACGATAATGTGACATTTCTATCCTTTGTCAATTCATCTCCACCATTAATTGTAAAGCTTCCCGTTGGGGCTTCCGTATCCAGCTTGATTGTAGCATTAACTGCACTACTGATATTGCCTGCGCCATCTCGGAAACGTACATAAACCGTTCTAGCTCCATCTTCTTGCAAAATGCTCCAATTATAGCTTGGTTCAATAACTTCCCATGTGGATGGCCATGTATCAGCCTCATTCGATATTTGCATTACTTCTACGTCTGAGCTGACTCCCGTAAATGATAATGTGACATCTGTCTTCGTTGTCCATTCATCTCCGTCATTAATTACAACGGTTCCTACCGGTGCCTCCATATCCAGTTTAATCGTTTGATTTATAACATTACTTATATTTCCTGCTTCATCTTTGAAGCGGACATACACTGTTTTTACACCATCTCCTGCTGAAAGCTTCCAATTGTACGTTGATGCGATATTTGCCCATGCAGATGACCATGTAGCAGCTTCATTTGATACTTGCATTGCTTCTACGTCTGGGCTGACTTCCGTAAATGATAGCGTTACATTCTTATCTGTTACCCACTCGTCTCCATCGTTAATTGTAAAATTACCTATTGGTGCTTCTGTATCTAACTTAATTGCAGCACCAATCGTAGTACCGATATTGCCTGCCTTATCACGAAAACGCACATATACCGTCTTATCACCGTCCCCTGTTGAAAGGTTCCAGTAATATACCGGCGCAATTGGCGTCCAGACTGCTGTGCTCCAGTCTCCATTCAGATTCGACACTTGGAATTCAGCAATACCATCACTAAGATTGTCGAAGGCAAGCTCTACTGCCGTTCCTGTCGCCCATACAGCACCGTTATTGATTGTTACTGTTCCAGTCGGCGCTGCTGTTAGAAGCTTTATCGAATCGTTTACGACGCCGCTAATATTGCCGGCTTGGTCTTTAAAGCGGACATATACCGTTTTTTCGCCGTCACCCGGCGTTAGGGTCCAGCCTACCGTTGCCGCTTTCGGCAACCAGCCGCTATGATTATCGAAGTCCGCCGGATCATTGGAGATTTGCAATTGATGAGTATCTGGACTCAAGCCCGATAACATTAAAGTGACATTAACATTGTTCGTCCACTGATTCCCATTATTGATCGTAAGCACCCCGTCCGGTGCCGTCTGGTCAATCGTAAACGAAACAGTCGTTGTATTACCGGCACCGTCTGTAACAATGAGCGTATAATTCCCTTCTGTTGTGACTAGAGTACCAGAAACTACAAAGGTGCCGTTCAATGTTGCTATCCCTTCATTGAAGCTGAAAGCTACCGCCCTATTATAGATTCCGCCGTTTGTTACCCCGTATACTTGAGGTGGAGTGGTATCCAAAACAATGCTTGCACTGACTGCTGTGCTTATATTGCCTGCAGCATCACGATATTCTACATATACGGTTTTAGTTCCTTCCCCGCCAGAAAGTGTCCAGCCTTTAGATGCTGTATAGGTTTCCCATGTACCCGTACCCACAGGCTGGTTCTCATTGCGCAACCTCATATGCGTAACGCCGGATGCACTGTCGCTGGCCAATAACGCAAGGCTGACATTGGCGCTTGCTGTCTGCAAGGCGCCTTCTGCAATCCTGATTGTACCAGAAGGGTTCGTCTTATCCAGACCAATCGTATCGCTGATTGTTTCTGAACTAATATTGCCCGCCGCATCTCTGAACTGGACATACACAGTATTTTGGCCTTCTTGATTGGCAATATTCCAAGAGGCTGATGAGTTGAATGTTTGCCATGCTCCCCATGACAGAGGATCAAGCGGATTATTTGAGAAACGCATTTCTCTCAAGCCGCTCCCTGAGTCAGACGCCGTCAGATTCAGTCTAACCGTTGTGGAATCAGTCCATAATGCCCCCTCATTAATTTGCACCGTTCCTGTCGGCGCAGATCTATCCAAATAGACGGACGTACTATAAACAGTCGAAATTCCACCCCGATTGTCCTTCAGTTGCATGTAAATAGTCTTGTTACCATCTCCAGGCGTTAGTATGAACGACTTAAAGTTTGCGAAATTCTCCCATACCGACGGCCAATTTTCTAGATTTTCTGTGAATCTCATAGCTGTCACATTATCACCCACATCAGGGTCAGCGGCAGTAATATCAAGTATAACAAAAGGTTCACTCGTGTATGCGCCTTCCCTAACACGCATCGTTCCAGTTGGCGGCTCGTTGTCTGAATAAGTAACAATCAGCTTAGGCCGAAGTGTTGGGTTCGACTGTTCAGCTGAATAAATAAAAAATCGTCCATTAAGGGGATTCATTGGTGGAGCAATGCGAATTGTATACTCTTGTATGTTGCTTGCGCCCACTAGACGAAACCATAGCAAATGCTCCCCAATATCTTCTACCATAAATAGTTTTGTTACATCAAAAGGCTGCCATGTTTGCCCGTCCTGTGAAAATTCTACTTTAGCACTGTCTGCGGAAGTCGCTGTGACTTGAATAGCTACAGGGCTTGTCGCTATATCTCCTTCTACATACGGCTTGCCATCTGTGCTCATCGTAACCTGTAGTGTAGAGGTGGTACTTACCGCCATAACTGGTAAACTACTAAATACAGTTTGCACTAGCAATACAACAATGCCGATGAGTACTAATGTCTGCTTATTTTTTTGTTGCATACCACTTCTCCTCCTTCATTTGATTTCGTTATCTCATAAATAGACTATAAAGACGCAAGGTTAAAATTAGGTTAAAAAAACAAAAAGATTATCCCGTATTAATAATTTTTTGTATAGAAGGTGAAGCATCACCATTTTAAATCTTGAAGCTAATAGCTATGGGCTCTTAGCTTCATTTTATTTGCTGCATTACTACAATCTTAATTAATAGCAGTCCCCTACTCCTTATGGTAGACTTAGTTCAATCGAATAATCAGAAGGACGGACTATATATGACACAACAAACGAATAAATCCGCGCTCTACATATTAATGTTTAGCTTGTTTATTACAATGGGTGGTATTGGAATTATTATTCCTGTAATGCCCGATTATTTATTGCTTTTTGGCGTTGGTGGACAAGCGCTTGGTTTTCTTATTGCAGGCTTTGCACTAGCGCAGTTTTTATTTTCGCCAATTGCTGGCGATTTATCTGACCGCCATGGACGCAAAATGTTTATTATTGCAGGGCTTATTATATATGGCTGTGCGCAAATTTTCTTCGGTTTAGCAACAGATGTTTGGATGCTATTTGTAGCGCGTTTCTTAGCTGGACTTGGTGCCGCTTTAATTATGGCTCCAACCATGGCCTATGTTGCTGATATTACGACAGTAGAAGAACGAGGAAAAGGCATGGGCATGCTAGGTGCTGCAATGTCGCTCGGCTTCACAATAGGTCCAGGGATTGGTGGCTTTTTGGCGAAGGTTAATTTGCACTTTCCCTTTTATATTGCTGGAGGCTTTGCGATAGCTACTGCACTTATTTCTTACTTTGTTTTACCAAATGTAGCTGCACAGGTTAGACAACACGTGAAAAAAGATAATTTATTCAAGCAATTAGCAAATTCCGTGAAAATGCCTTACTTTGTGATTTTAATTGTTATTTTCACATTTAGCTTTGGCATTGCGAATTTCCAAGCAACAATGGCTGTTTATTTAGGCTATAAATTCCACTATACCCCAACAGATATTGCAATTGTCTTAACAGTTGGTGGCTTCGCAGGCGTTATTTTGCAAATGTTTGTTATCGATAAACTATTTAAACGCTTCGGTGAAATGAAAGTAATTTTTGTTAATTTACTCGTTGCTGCACTGACGATGTTCTTAATGATTTATATTAGTAGCTTCTTTGTCATTTTAACGGTAGCTACTCTTTTCTCAATTGCGACGACATTTATTCGTCCAGCTGTAAATACACTTGTATCGAAGCTTGCTGGCGATGGTCAAGGCTATGCAGCAGGTATGAATAATGCCTACATGAGCTTAGGAAATATGGTTGGTCCTGCGCTTGCAGGTACTTTATTTGATTGGAATATGGATGCACCTTATATATTCGGAACAATTATTTTACTAGCGTGCGTGCTTTTAGCATATACATGGACAGCGCGCAAAGCCTCGCATTTAATGCATGCGAGTGAATAAATATTAAAGGAAGATGATGAATTATTGAAAGCGAAAAAAGTAATGCAGCAGTGCGAGCAATGTGGCGAAACTTTTACAATTGATTTTGCTACAGCCAATTTATCTGTCCAGATTGCTCGCATTCATGGAAAAACTATTGAAAATCGTTTATTTATAGAGGCTTGCCCTAACTGTGGAAAAGTGCATACAGTAACGAGTGATGATCCAAAGGAATGGGGCAATCGCAAAATTCCTTCACCAAAAAAGCTTATGTACGGCTTAACATTTAGTTGTCTGTTTGTTTTTCTTGGTATCATCGCTGCGCTCTTCTTTGCAGGGAGAGGCATTGCTGTACTTTGGAGCTGGCTATTTCAATAAGGAGGCTGTAACATGATTGATCCATTATTCCATACGAAACAAACATTTTTTGCCAAAGATACTACATTTATAAATGATAATAGCAATGATTTTTTCAATTCTTTAATGGATGCCTTTGATACACGTGATTACAAGCAGCAAAAAACACAATCAGAGGCGATGTTCAATTTATTTTCACATGCAGGCTCTGTTGCGCTTGGTAAAGGGCTTTTATCAGGGCCAAAAATACCAGAAGGCATTCACTCGTTTCTTGATACAAACAATAAAAATGGCGCTACAGCCGAAAGCTTTTTACAAGCAAAAATGCACAATCATCTACTGCAATCATTATCTGCTGCGAAAGGTCATTTAGAAAAACAAATAAATACCTATCAAAAGAGCAGCAATGTGTCAAAAGAGCAATTACAAAAAATGCAAGGGAATATCACGCTTGTTGATCAATATCTTATGACGAAAAAGAATCAGCTTTCTATCAAGGGAGATAATAATATCCGATGAAGAAAATTTATTGTATCGCCATTTTATTCGTTTCAATTTTGTTAGTTGGCTGTAGCAGTCAAACAGCTAACGATGAAGCAGTAGAATTAACAATTTCCGCTGCCGCTAGCTTACAAGATGCTTTAGAGGAATTAACAGCGACATATACAAATGAGCATCCGAATGTGACAATCACCTATAATTTTGGTGGCTCTGGTACATTGCAGCAGCAAATATTACAGGGCGCACCTGTCGATTTATTTTTCTCAGCAGCAGAAAATAAATTTGATGAGCTAGTAGATGAAGGCTTTATTGACCAAAAGCAAGGCACAAAATTACTTGCGAATGAACTAGTATTAGTCGTTCCAGCAAACAATACTAAAAACATTCAATCTTTCAAAGAATTAAAAAATGCAGAAAAGATTGCGCTTGGTACACCAGATAATGTTCCAGCTGGTCAATATGGAATGGAATTATTACAAAACTTAGAATTGTGGCATGAACTAGAAGCTAAAGTCGTTTATACAAAAGATGTACGACAGGTGCTGACATATGTAGAAACAGAAAATGTTGATGCGGGCTTAGTTTATAAAACAGATGCGCTTATTTCAGATAAAGTTGAAATTGTCGCAACTGCTGCTAGCGACACACATACACCGATTATTTATCCAGTAGGCATTTTAAAGGATAGTAAGCAAACAGCGGATGCCACAGATTTTTATGAGTTTTTACAAAGCGATGCAGCTATGGAGATCTTTGAAAAGTATGGCTTTAACAAGGGGCAGTAAGTAATGAGCATGGACTTTTGGTCGCCACTTAAGCTTTCGGTGGAGGTTGCCTTAGTTTCTAGCATCATCGTTTTGCTTATCGGCACTTTGTTAGGAAGATGGATGGCAAGACGTCATTTCCGTGGAAAATTATTTGTAGAAACTTTACTGCTCTTACCATTAGTCTTGCCACCTACTGTTGTTGGCTTTTTATTAATTATCCTTTTCGGTAAAAATAGTGTACTAGGTAGCGCCATTATTTGGCTTTTCAATCAGCCAATTATGTTCACATGGTGGGCAGCGGTTCTTGCTTCAACTGTCGTTGCTTTTCCACTGATGTATCAATCAGCTAAACTAGGCTTTGAGTCAATTGATCAAGATATTGAAGATGCTGCACGTGTAGCTGGTGCCAGCGAAAGACAAGTTTTTTTCTATATAGCTATCCCTCTTGCTTTCAAAGCCCTTGTAGCAGGTGTCATCTTAAGCTTTGCAAGGGCCTTAGGTGAATTCGGCGCAACATTAATGTTCGCTGGTAACTTACCTGGCAAAACACAAACTGCACCAATTGCAATTTATATGGCCATTGGCTCTAACAATATGCCACTTGCATGGGCATGGGTAGCCTCTATGGTCGGGATTTCGTTTCTGATGCTGGCAGGTGTACATTTAATAAGAGCAAACGATTCATGATGAATTGTTTGCTCTTTTGAGTTTTGAGGATTTATTTGCGAGTTTAATTCTCATCCCCCACTGATTGGCGGGATAAAGGCTACTGTGTCCTGTGGTTGAATAATCGTTGTATCTAAAGCGAACTCCTCGTTTACTGCAACCATCACTTGCTGCAAGGAAATATTCGGGTAATTGCTTGTCATCCATTGCTTCAGCTCACCTACCGTACATTGTGGTAAATCAACTGTTAGCTGGGGTTGCCCAATTACTTCTTGTAAATGAGCAAATAATAAAATATTCATCGTACCTAGTCCTCCTTGTTTAATGAGGGCATGCCTGTTGGATAAGGAATGTTTTCCAATTGATCGCCTATCCATTCTGTGCCATCTTCCCAATGCTCTTTTTTCCAAATCGGCACAATTTGTTTAATGCGGTCGATGGCATATTCGTTTGCTTCATATGCTGCTTTGCGATGTGGTGAAGATACAGCTATAACAACCGCAATATCCGAAATGGCTAAATGCCCAATGCGATGGCTAATGGCAATTTGTGCATCTGTCCAGCGCTCCTGTACCTCTTTTGCAATTTGCTCAAACATTTTAAGTGCCATCAGTGTGTAGGCTTGATACTCTAAATGTAACGTTTTTTTGCCCGCAGTCATTTCTCTTACAGTGCCAATAAAAACAGTAATCGCCCCTGCATTACGGCTGACTACTTTTCCCCTTACCTGTTCCACATCAATCGGCTTATCGGTAATTTCAAACATCAATCTTTCCTCATTTCTGTCATTAAAAAATCAATATATTGTGCAGTTTCATTAATTGAAAAAATGGGATAGTCCACTGAAAGTTGCTTATGCCAATAAATCACACAGACAATATTGGATAGCTGCTGCAATAGCACTTCATCTGCCTCTGTGCGTAACAGGACAACTTTTGGATAATGCGCCTTTTTATAGCCTTCAATCAACAAGCAATCTATAGGGAAAGCATCATAAATTGCCACAATATCTGCTAGTTCCCAGCATTGTTGTTGTATGCTTAGTCGCAAAGTCCCTTCCCCTTCGACAGCGGTTATAGTAGCACCAGCCGCTTCATGGCGCGCACTATCCTTCGTCTTATCTACTTGTGGCGCGCCGCCATGTCCATGATGCTTAATCGTTGCGACACGAAGCCCTTGCTTTGTTGCACTACTAATGAGCTGCTCCATCAATGTTGTTTTTCCGCTATTTTGATAACCTACAATCTGGAGGATTTTTCGATGCTGTCCCAAGGCCATTCACTTCCTTGCGTATCCTCTAATAATAAAACGACCACTTGCATTCCTTTCCCATAGCCACGCGAACCGCCTGGCAGCACAATAAAGGCATTAGCTCCTTCTAGTGAAGATACAGCACTTGATTTATCAAAACCACAAGGTACAGCTACTAGTTGCCCATTTTGGAAGGAAACCATTGCACGTACAAAGCGCGTAAATGGGTTCGGCTTTGGAAAATCAGCACCTAATACCGCCTGCTCACGTCGTAAATGAGGCCGTGGATTGTGAAAGGCTGTGCGAATAATCGGGCGTGCAAATAGCTCAAAGCCGACATAACAAGCAGATGGATTGCCTGATAAACCGTATAATAGCTGTCCATCACGCATTGCCACTGTCGTCACACTGCCTGGGCGCATTGCTACTTTATTAAACAACACCTCTGCGCCAATTGCCTCATAAATCGCTGGTAAATAATCATAATCACCAACAGATACACCGCCCGTAGTAATCAATATATCTACTTCCTGTAAAGCCTCTTGCACAGCTTGAATGCATAGCTCCAAATTATCGCTTAATTGTCCAAAATATTTTGCCGTTGCTCCTGCGCGTTCTATTTGTGCCATCACCATATACGCATTGCTATTGCGAATTTTACCAGCTTGCAATGCTTCATGGGGCTCTAATAATTCACTGCCAGTTGCAATCACACCGATAATTGGCTTTTTAAAAACCGTTACATGAGGATAACCGAATGTAGCTAATAAGGCCACAACACCTGGATTAATATACTGCCCTTTTGTGATTAAAATAGCATCCTTTTGAATATCTTCGCCTTTGTAAGAAATATTAGTACCTGCTTGTATTTGTCGTTTCAGCGACATATAGGCTTGCCCATTTTGCTCAAAGCTTTGTGTAATTTCGAGCATGACAACAGCATCACAGCCCTGTGGAATCATGGCCCCTGTCATAATGCGTACTGCTTGTCGCTCACCGATGATGCCATCATAAACATAGCCTGCACCAATCTCTCCTACTACTTGGAAAACAACAGACTTTTCAGCATTCGCTCCCTCACTATCAATGGAACGTATTGCATAGCCATCGTAAGGAGAACGGTCAAAGGCAGGGACATCTTGGTCAGCCGCAATATCTTCTGCTAAAAAACGTCCATAAGCTTGCTGTAATGGAATCGTTTCTGTTTGTGCTTGATACGCATAATTCATGACACGTTGCACAGCCTCTGCTACTGCAATCGGCTTTCTTTGTTCTATCATATGAAACACTCCTTTATCCTAAAAAACGATAGTAAATGCTTTTCGCTTGTTGAATGTCTTGCACACCATGAATGACAACTCGCCCATCTTGAAACAGTACAAAGCGATAATCTGCTGTTTGACAGGAAAGTAAATATGGATTTTTCTGGATATCCCCATGGTGTTGAAGTTTTTCTGCGAGTTGCTGCAAGTCATAGTGAATTCGTTGTGGCGGACGAATTTGCACAGCATCGCGGCCACATAATACTTCCAGCTTTGTTTGATTTTCATAAGATAAATATGGATATGTCGGATTTGTGCCACAGGATGAGCAATCGTGCTTCCTTACTTTATCCACATTAATTTCATAATGCTGGTTTTGCCAAACATCAAATATTAAATAGCTTTTGCGTAAAGCTGTCATATTTCCTACTAAAATTTTTAATATCTCTGCCACTTGATAGGCTGCTACAATTTGCACTGTTGGACTAATAATGCCAACTGTATCACAAGTTGCCCCTGTATTTGGTATGACGGATAATAAACAATGTAAGCAAGGTGTCACGTTTGGCACTATAGTATACGTAGCCCCATAGCTACCGACACATGAACCATACACCCACGGTATTTGATGCTTTTGCGCAAGATCGTTAAGGAAAAACCGAATATCAAAGTTATCTGTTGCATCCATTATGACATCTACGCCATCTAACAATGCTACAAACTGCTCTGTATGTGCATCTACAATATGTACATCAATCAGCACATCGCGATTAATTTGCTGTAAGCGTTGCTGCGCTGCAATCACTTTCGGTATTTTATTACAAGCGTCTTGCTCTGTATAAAGCTGCTGCCTTTGCAAATTGCTCCATTCTACATAATCACGGTCAACTAATGTCAGCTTACCAATACCCGCACGTACAAGCGCTTCTGCACTCGCACTACCCAACGCGCCAACACCAACAATCAGCACATGCTTTTGCTGGAGCTGCTGTTGCCCAAGTTGTCCAATGGGCTGAAATAATTGTTGTCTTGAATATCTATCTTGCATGGCACTTTTGCCTTTCTGTTTAGATTTTGATTATAATGAACTTTAAAAAGGAGAATTACTATGACACATCCAACACATCAACACCTTACTATACATGCGGCTGTTTTAACAGTAAGCGACACACGGACAGTAGCAGATGATAAGAGTGGGCAACGTATTCAAGCATTGCTTGAGGACGCCTCCTTCTCCTTAGCAGACTATCAAATTGTACAAGATGAGCCTGCTGAAATTGCTCACCATCTACAAGGCTGGTGCGCTGACCCGACGGTTCATGCCATTCTTATCACAGGTGGTACAGGCTTTACCGCAAGAGACCAAACTTATGATACAGTCGTGCCCCTTTTTGAGAAGGAAATGACAGGGTTTGGCGAATTATTTCGCGCGTTAAGCTACAATGAAATTGGCGCAAAAGCAATGTTTAGCCGTGCAACAGCAGGCAGCTGTCAGCAAACAGCTATTTATGTGCTACCAGGCTCCACAAACGCTGTTACACTTGCAATGACGCAGCTCATTATACCGACGATTCAACATTTTGTTGGCGAGTTGCAGCGCTTATGAATATCGCAGGTGTCGTCTTAGCAGGTGGGCAATCTTCACGTTATGGTCAGCCAAAAATGTTTGAGCAATTTGCAGGTCAGCCCCTTTATCAATACAGCTTAAACGCTTTACAGCAAAATCAGCTACAGCCTTTAATTATCGCCACAAATGCGCACTTGCAGCAAGGCTTTGCACAAGATAATGTACAGTGGCTAATTGAGCAACAGCCACATCAAGGTCCGCTTTTTGCGTTGCATAATATTATGGAAAACTTTCCTGCTGTTGAGTGGTTTTTTGTTTTAGCAAGCGATATGCCTTTTATTGATGCAGCACTTGTTAAAGCATTGCTGTCTTTTATAGATGAGCGCTATGATGCCATCGTGCCGCAGCAAGCTGACAGGTTGCAGCCACTTGTTGCCCTATATCGCCGTACTGCCTATCCCTTTGCAAGCAAGCTCGTTCAGCAAAATCGACGCAGCATGCAGGCTTTGTTGGAAAAGCTTCGTGTTTGCTATGTCCCATTTGAAAGCGATACAATGACATTTACCAATATCAACACACCACAAGATTGGCAAAGGAGTCAAACGATGAACAATTTTACCCATTGGAATGAGCAAGGTCGTCCAAAGATGGTCGATATTTCGACAAAGGACGTTACACAGCGCACAGCTATCGCGCGTAGCACAATCACTTTATCAGATGAATTATATCAAGCTATTCAGCAAGGTCATATTAAAAAAGGTGACCCAACACAAGTTGCACAAATTGCGGGTATTATGGCTGCTAAAAAAACATCGGATATTATTCCAATGTGCCATCCAATTATGCTGCAAGGTACTGATTTCCAATTCACGTATCAACAAGGCACTTCAGGCTATGAGCTACATATCGAAGCAACTGTCAAATGCAATGGCAAAACAGGTGTAGAAATGGAAGCATTAACAGCTGTTTCGGTTGCCGCACTAACGTTTTACGATATGTGCAAAGCTGTTGACAAATCGATGGTTATTAAAGAAACCTATCTTGTACAGAAAACCGGTGGCAAAAGCGGCACATATATGCGTGACTAATGCGAGGGGGCTGTCTGAATTCCAGACATGCCCCTCTCTAACGGGCGAAAACAAACATTGGTTGAGCGATTTCACCTGTTCGTTGGGCGAATTTGACGATTGGTTGAGCGAATTTCTTCATTCGTTGAGCGAATCATTACCTTTGAACTACATAATTTTCAACCTCCAATATGTGACATTTCAATTTTTGTGTTTCTTCTTTTTTGTATCGTTTGTTCTGTGCGTTCATCTGAATAACGATCTGTACGCTGCTCCCATACACTTGCAATTTTCTCAGTAATCACTGTATCATCTGCATCGGAGCGCAATAATTCTCGCAAATTGACACCGGTTGTAGCAAATAAACATGTGTACAATGTGCCTTCTGCTGAAATACGAGCACGTGAGCATGTCGAGCAAAAAGAATCAGTTACAGATGAAATAACACCAATTTCTCCTTGTCCATCCTCGTATTGATAGCGCGTCGCTACCTCACCTATATAATTCGGCTCAACTGGTTGCAATGGTGAAAACTCCTGTACCTGTGTAAGAATCTCCTTTTTCGACACTACATCGTCTAAGCGCCAACCATTAGAATTGCCAACATCCATATATTCGATGAAGCGTAAAATATGCTGTTTTTCCTTAAAAAAGCGCGCCATTTCTGCAATGTCTTGTTCATTTTTTCCTTTTTGAACAACCATATTAATTTTCACAGCTAATCCTGCTTCAACTGCTTTTTCAATTCCTTCTAGCACTGTTACCACTTTTCCACGTTGCCCATTCATCTCGGCAAAGCGTTGCTCATCTAATGAATCTAAGCTAACAGACACCCTCGACAAACCCGCTTGCGCTAAAGCCTGTGCATATTTTTTTAATAAAGTACCATTTGTTGTTAAAGCAATATCCTCTACACCTTGTATTTGATGAAGGCGCTCAATTAATGTAGGTAAATCGCGACGCAGCAACGGTTCACCACCTGTAATTCGCACCTTTTTGACACCAAGTGCTACGAAAATTTTTACTACGCGTTCGATTTCTTCAAAGCTTAAAATTTTATCAGATGGCAAAAAGGCATAATCTGGTCCAAATATCTCTGCTGGCATGCAATACTGGCAGCGGAAATTGCAGCGGTCTGTTACCGATATACGCAAATCGCGCAATGGTCTATTAAGCTTGTCATGTACAGTCATCATAGCCCCTCCTTTCATTGTTTTGGTAGCTGGATGCGCTGTGGGTGTGTATAAATATTAAGTGAATTGTATCTTATAAAGCCTACTGTCGTAATACCTAATTGCTCGGCTAATTGCAATGCTAATTCTGTCGGAGCCGATTTCGATAAAACAATGGCACAGCCAATTTTTGATACCTTTAATAAAATTTCAGATGAAATGCGCCCGCTAAAAACGGTAATTTTATCACGCATATCAATTTGTTGTCGCAAACAATAACCGTATATTTTATCGAGCGCATTATGACGACCAATATCCATACGCGTCAATATTATGCCGTTGCGATCACATAATGCGGCATTATGCACACCTCCCGTTTGCTTAAAGGTTAGCGCTGTATTTTGCATCTCTTGCATAAAGCGGAAGCAATCCTCTGTCGTAATTTGGATATTGCTATCCTTCATTGTTTTCGCTGTCAAAGCATCATTGGCAAAAACAAAGCCTTGTCTGCTCATGCCACAGCAAGAAGTAATATAACGCTTATTTTGTATTTGCTGATAATAAGGATTTAATCGCTTTGTTGTAATATGCACGAAGCCTTCCTCCTGCTGATACCAAATATTCTCAATGTCCTCAAAGTTACGTATAACACGCTCAGAGGCTAAATAACCAACGACCATATCCTCGACATATTCAGGTGTACAAACCATCGTCACAAATTCCTGCTGATTAATTTTAAGCGTCACCGCATACTCTGTCACAATCATATCTTCAAGCGTTTTCACTTGCTCGTTATCAACGCGTAAAACCTCTCGTATAACTGCCTTTTCCATCAGTCATCGCCTCTATTCGCTAATAGTATTTTCAAACATAAATACGGAGATTGCGATATCTTCCTCAATTTTAATATCTGTAAACAGATGCAGTAATTTCGTCCCTACTAATTCCTCTAATGCCGTTGGTGGTTCTTTGGCGTATAGCTCCTGAATCATATTGGTACGCGCAGCATGCACTGTTTTTAAGCCTTCTGCTGTACTTGCAATAAATTTTTCCGTCGGTGTTAAATTGCCATACAAAGTCGAAATCGCCATATTGCCAACGAAAACTGTCTGGATACGTTCAGGTCCTTTTCCGAATAAATCTTTGCGCAACTTGCGGATCATATCGTTAAATTCATGTATTTTTTTAGACATATTGCGATTCTCCTTACATCAAATAATTTTGCCACCCTACTAGTTTGTTAATAATATAGTACCTCGAAAAAAATTGAAAGGGAAAAATAAAGGATTGTTCATTCTAAATAAAGGGGCTATAATAAAAGATATACGAATGGGATTGAGATATTTTAATTCATGATGAATTTTAATGTTTGAGTGCTATTGTGAATTAACTGAACAGTAGATTGAGTTTTTAGCACGTTCTGCTAAGAGTTTTATCCACCTTGAATGACTAACATGCAAATAGCGTGTCATTTCTTGGTGGATTTTTTAGTTTCATGCGAAGATGCTAGCGCAAATGAGGGGGTGCACTTCTGAGCATTTTTAGTCGGAGAGAAAGAGGAGGAACTGACTTTGAACAATATTACAATTAACGGCGTAGCATATCCTATAACTGAAGGGGCAACAATTCTTGATACGATTAACCAAAATGGCATTACGCATCCGCAAATTTGCCATGTACCAGCAGTCGATCCAATCGAAACATGCGATACGTGTATCGTTGAGGTTGATGGACAATTAGTGCGTTCATGTTCAACAAAGGCGCAACAAGGAATGAATGTCCAGCTAGCTTCTGCCAAAGCAAAGGCTGCCCAAACCGAAGCGATGGATCGTTTATTAGAAAATCACTTGCTGTACTGTACCGTTTGCGATAATAACAATGGCAATTGTACATTGCATAATACAGCTGAAATGATGGAAATAGAGCATCAAAAATATCCCTATAAACCGAAAGTAGAACCACATGAAGTCGATATGTCACATCCTTTTTACCGCTACGACCCAAATCAATGTATCGCTTGTGGTCAATGTGTAGAGGTTTGCCAAAACTTGCAGGTCAATGAAACATTATCGCTTGATTGGGAAGCCGATAGACCACGTGTTATTTGGGATATGGGCGTTGCGATTAACGACTCCTCCTGTGTAAGCTGTGGTCAATGTGTCACAGTATGTCCGTGTAATGCACTAATGGAAAAAACGATGCTTGGTGAGGCCGGCTTTATGACAGGGCTGAAGCAGGATATGTTAGACCCAATGATTCACTTAATTAAAGAGGTTGAGCCGGGCTATAGCGGTATTTTTGCGATTTCTGAAGTAGAGGCTGCAATGCGTAGCAAGCGCACGAAAAAAACGAAAACAGTTTGTACATTTTGCGGTGTAGGCTGTTCATTCGAAGTATGGACAAAGGGACGCAAAATTTTAAAGGTGCAGCCTTCTGAAGGGCCTGTTAATGCTATTTCCACTTGTGTGAAAGGGAAATTTGGCTGGGATTTCATTAACTCTGAAGAGCGCCTAACAAAGCCATTAATTCGTAAAAACGATGAATTTGTCGAATCCTCTTGGGACGAAGCGCTTGATTTAATTTCTAGAAAGTTAGGGAGCATTCACGAGCAATATGGTTCAGGCTCTATCGGCTTTATTTCTTCTTCAAAAATTACGAATGAGGAAAACTATTTGATTCAAAAAATGGCACGTCAATTGTTCCAAACGAATGATGTTGATAACTGCTCACGTTACTGCCAATCGCCTGCGACAGATGGCTTAATTCGTACAGTTGGTCTAGGTGGTGACGCTGGTACTATTAAGGATATTGCTAAAGCAGGTCTTGTCATCATTGTTGGTGCAAACCCGGCTGAAGGACACCCTGTACTCGCTACACGTGTCAAACGTGCCCATAAGCTACACGGACAAAAATTAATCGTTGCAGATATTCGCAAGCATGAAATGGCAGAGCGCTCCGATATTTTCATGCGTCCAAAGCAAGGCACAGACCAAGTATGGTTAATGGCTGTGACAAAATATATGATTGACCAAGGCTGGCATGATGAAGCCTTTATCCAAGAAAATGTCAATCACTTCGGAGAATTTAAAGAGGTGCTTGAAAAATACACATTAGACTATGCAGAGCAACAAACAGGTATCAATAAAGAGACGTTAATTCACGTAGCTGAAATGATTCGCGATGCAGATGGCACATGTATTCTTTGGGGAATGGGTGTTACACAAAATACAGGTGGTTCTTATACGTCTGCTGCCATCTCCAATTTGCTATTAGCGACAGGTAACTATCGCCGTTCAGGAGCAGGCGCATATCCACTACGCGGACATAACAATGTACAAGGCGCCTGTGATATGGGTACATTACCACATCTTTTACCAGGCTATCAAAAAGTAACAAATGATGAGGAACGTGCAAAATTTGAACAGGCATATGGTACAAAAATTCCTGCACAACCGGGGCGTACAAATATGGCGATGCTTGATGCTATCATGGAAGGTAAAATGAAGGCGATGTATTTAGTTGGAGAGGATATGGCACTTGTTGATTGCAATGCCAACCATGTTGATGAGGTGCTGTCACAATTGGATTTCTTTGTTGTACAAGATTGCTTCTTATCGCGTACCGCACAATATGCCGATGTTATTTTACCTGCTGCTCCATCGCTTGAAAAAGAAGGGACATTCACAAACACAGAGCGTCGTGTACAACGCTTATATCAAGCATTACCAACACTCGGTGAATCGAAAGCCGATTGGGAAATTTTACAGATGGTCGCACGTCGCCTAGGTGCAAATTGGACTTATAGTCATCCAAGTGAAATATTTGCTGAAATGGCTAGCTTGTCACCTTTATTTGCTGAAGCGAGCTATGATGTATTAGAGGGCTGGGGTAGCTTCTGTTGGGGTAGCTTAGATGGTAAAGATACACCTTTATTATATGAAGACGGCTTTAACTTCCCTGACAAAAAAGCACGCTTTTCTTTACAGGATTGGGTGCAGCCTGTGGAATATGAGGCACAATATGACTGCTTAATTAATAATGGACGTATGCTAGAGCATTTCCATGAAGGCAATTTAACAAATAAATCAAAAGGCATTCAAGCGAAAGTGCCTGAAATTTTCGTTGAAGTATCACCTGAATTAGCAAAGGAACGTGGTATTGAAGATGGCGCTCTGCTACGCCTTGTCTCGCCATACGGTGCATTGAAATTAAATGCGCTTGTTACAGATCGCGTTCAAGGTAATGAGCTATTTTTACCGATGAACTCTGTTAGCAAGGATTCGGCAATTAACTTTTTAACAGGTCCAGCTGCCGATATTAACACATCTACACCTGCCTATAAACAAACGAAGGTGCGCATTGAGGTGTTAAAGCCTAAAGGTAAAACGCCACTTCCTAGAACAAATCCGCGTTATAAGCAGCGCCATCCGCAAAATGGTGTTGAAGTACAGCGCAAATGGAATCGTCCAGGCTATGTGCATTTAACAACGAATGGGGGGAATTAAGCAAGTGGCAAAATTAATTTCTACTATTAAAAAAGAAGAGCTCACGACAGAGCAATTGCAGGCACAAAAATTAGAGGATTTAAAGCAGCTTGTTGCCAACAACGAGGATGCGGTGAAGCAAATTTTCACTATCTTAACGGAGTTAAACGACATTGGCGCACTAGAGGCAGCATCAAAGCTTATTGAAGCAAAAGAAGAGGTTGCCCATATCGCATTAGGGCAATTAACACGCAAGCCTATCACAAACATTATGAATAATTTAATGGGTGTGGCAGGAGCATTGTCGGATATGGACCCAGCCACAACAGCAAAGCTGATTGATGCTTTAAACAGTGGGCTAGATGAAGGAAATAAAGCTGTAGAAGCAGATGAAAAAATCGGGGTTTTACAATTAATGAAGCAACTAAAAGACCCTGATGTCAACCGCGCTGTCAATTTTGGCGTCCATTTTTTAAAAGGACTTGGCAAAGGATTGAAATAATATATAATCAAAAAGCGCAAGAAATCAATTGAAAAATTTGATTTCTTGCGCCTTTTTCTTAAAGTTTTATTTTGCATCTTTCATTCCTATTTCTTAGAGAAAATCATTTACTGTTTGTAGCGTAAAAACATAATATCTTGCTCATTTTTAGCAACTTTCAATGTCACATAATCTAATCTTTCATCCTCCTTTACATCCTGTAATCCACCTTTTACCTCCCGCATCTCGCCTTTTAATCCTTGAATTTCATCATACATTTTTTCTAACAAGCTATAAACCTTTTCCACTATTCCCACCCCCACAAAGGAACGTTTGTTCTATTTTTTAATATAATACAAGCCTATTTGACTAGCTTAAAAATTAATATTTACTATTATCCATTATACAATTTTCTAGGGCTAAAACTCGAATGTTAATCATTAGAAAAAGGTGCTAGGAGAATTCATCTCCTAGCACCTTTTTTATCGATACCCTGCCTTCGCTAACACCTGCATAAAGTAAAAACGATACGTGTTTTGCACGAAGCTTTCTAAAGGTAAGCCAACATCTAACTGATATTTTGTAAAAATAAAATGAAATCGTTTATCCCATTTTAAACGTAATAGCTCACCAGCTTCATTGCCATATTTCTCTGTAAATTCTATAATCAAAGGCTCAATCATATGGGCACATTCATTTTTCAAATGGGTTAATGCCTTGATATCCTTCTCTTGCTGAAAACGTCTTATCCACTCATTCAGCTGTTTATCCATTTAACAACCATCCTTTTTATGAGCGTTTTTTCATGCCTTTCAACAGCTGTGCAACATTTGTATCCTCGGCTTGTACCGGTGCTGATTCAACAGCTTTTGCTTCCTTCCTTGACTTAACAAAGAAGCCCCAGCCAAAGCGGCGTATCGTAATATCGATAAAGAATAGCAGCATCCCTGCTAACATTAGCCAGGCAGCAATATTTTGACGCTCAGCACCTTTCGTTGTAAAATCACGAAATACTTCAGTAGGCTCTTCCAAAATAGCGCCACCTGTTTGTGCTGTTAGCTCCTCAAGCATACTATTATTGACAGGCTTCAGCTCGTATTCCGTACTATATGGAACCGTTAAGCCTGCTTGATAAATCGTTTGCTCCTCATCTGCAATACGGAAGAAAATTAGCCCTTGTTCAGTATCTACGGTCGCTCTTACTTGCGATGCAGAAATCATTTCGAGCTGTGTATCCAGCTCCTCTCCCATCTCATTGACAGCGACAATATCTAAAAAGGCTGCTTCATTTGTCGGATCTGTAATCATAAAGGAGCCATCTGCCTCTAAACGAACATCGTAGGCAATATCATTATAGCTTGGCAACATTTGTGACAGCATCGTTTGCCAAAACATGCCCCAATCCTGCCATCTTGCCCAATCGCCTGTCCATTTACCTGTAGAATCAGATGTGAAGGCAAACGTTTTTCCTAGACCATATTGCCATTGTGCAAGCACTGGGTCCTCTTTTTCACTTTCCGCCACAACAATTGCACCTTGCTTCGCTGTTGTACCAATATAAGCATTCATTTGCGGAACGCCTTGTGCGAACAATGCATCCCAGCCGGCTGCACTATAAATTGTCGGATAAAATGGATTATCCTCAATATAAGTACGTGAAATCATTGCAGTTTCTCGTGATAAGATCGAAGGAATTGTTTGTTCATCAATAACATCGTAAAAGCGTCCACTTCCCATTTCACTTAATTGCTGTAGTAATGCTCCATCTGCATCACTACCAATCGCTACTGTAGAAAGCGTAATATTGTTTCCTTTACCTTCCTCAATTAATTCTTCATAATTACCAGGCTGTGATTGACCATCTGTTAATAAAATAATATGCTTACGCTGTAATTGTAAGTCGGCTAAATTTTCATACGCTAATGCTAAGGAACGATAAATTTCTGTGCCGCCACCTGGCGTTACAGATAAAATTGTATCGACCGCCTCATCCTTACTTTGTAAAGGGCCTGTTTCAATAATTTCCCACGGACGATCATCAAAGGCGATAAAGCCTAACGTATCTTCATCACGCAATAACTCTACTGAGCGTGCGGCTGCCTCTTTAGCAAGCTCTAGCTTTGAACCATACATACTGCCAGAGCGGTCAAGTACAATGACAAGGCCTAATGAAGGAAGCTGTTCTTTTCCCTTAATTTCCATTTCAACAGGTAGCAATGCTTCAATCGGTGTTTTAAAATAACCACCTAAACCAAAGCTATTTTCTCCGCCAATCATCGCAAAGCCAACACCGAAATTTTTAACAGCTTGCTCAATAACGAGCATTTTTGCTTCACCGACTAAATGCCCTGGCACATTATCGAAAATAATCGCATTGTATTGCAAGTAGTTAGAAAGGTCATTCGGTAAGCTTTCTGGTGCTATCACATCATGAGCAATTGCCTGTTGACCAAGTGCTGTTGCAATAGGAGATGCGATATCATATCCGTTGACAATTAGTAAGCGTGGCTCACTTTGCACCATCGTAATACTTGTTAGCTTATTATTTTCATAAATCGCATCTTCTCCGACTTGTACGACCGCCTCATATTTCACAAGCCCTTCCGATTTCATGCTATGCTTGTACGTAAAAACATTGGAGCCCTCTGTTAATACAACTACCTCACGATGAATTAATTGGTCATTTTCATAAAGTAAAAGCTCCCCTTGCCCTTCCTCTGTCGCATAAATTTCTGTAACAAGCTGCTGTTGCTCTCCTGCATAAGCCACTTGCGGCGAAACGAAGCTTTTCAGTGATACATCATTTGACACTTTTTGCTGGAATGGTACGACATCAATACTCATCGTAGAGCCTTTAAGCTTTGTTGCAAATTCTAGCACATCACCCTTTGTCTCATTGCCATCTGTTAATAATACAAAGCGCGTTGCCTTTTTTGGATCAACAATGCCTGTCGCAATTTGCAAGCTTTGCTCGATATTCGTTTCACCATTATTTTGTAATGCTGAAAATTTCGGCACTTCTTTTAAATCTGTCGATAAAGTTGCCTCCGTTTGCACAGTGGAAGCAAAGGAATAAATACCTGCTGCTTGATTATCTTTTTTCGATTGCAGGCTTTCGATAATAAAATCAGTTAACTCCTGCTCTGTCGTATTCATTGACGCTGAGCGATCGGCTAAAAAAATCACTTGCTCTTCTTTAATTGGTAGCAAAATATAAGGAGCTGCTAAGGCAAATACAAGACAGCAAACTGCCGCAATGCGAATACATAATACGATAATATGACTCTTTTTTAGACGTTGTCGTTCACGCCAAAATGTCCATATAAAATAAATGAGCAATGGAAGTAATAGCAACAATGCAAGCGGTATATCAATTCGTAAATCCACGACGTCGTTGCACCTCCCATTCTACAACTAACAATAATAAAACAAGCAATACTATCCACGGTACGATGGATGATTTTGATAACTCCTCTTGCTCGTTGTCTGGCAATGCACCAATCGTATAGCTTGTTCCTTCTTCAATTATGCGCTCCTGTGCCTGCAGCTGCACAATAAAGTGCTTCTCCTCATCCGCAGAACGCACAATATAAATATCAGGCTTCATTGGAGCAGTTAAAATACCATTTGTCACAGTCGATAAAAATTCATCCGTCTGTGAATAAACAGACCAATCACTTTGTGCTAATGCGACAACGCGACTCTCATTCGGTGCGAAAATTCCTAATGAGCTTGTAGATTCTAGTAGCTGCTGCTCAGCACTCCACAAAAATAGCGGGAACGATGGATGCAGAGGCCAATCTGTATCTTCAATATCAGCTAAAACAATAATATCCCCTTCAGGCGATAGCTGAATAAATGGCTCCTCACCAACCGTAGCAATCGTTTTATAATTGTCAAAGCTCTCATATAATGCACCAACATAAACATCCTTTAAATTGCTAAAGGCAAACAATGCATCATTTTTCGTATTTACATGGCCTGCTGCCTCAAACTTTTCTACATCATCCCGCCCGAATAAAATGACAGGCTTTTTCATTTCTCCAAGCAATGCTGCTTGATTTGTAACAATAACTGCATCTTTATTATCCGTTAGCTGCAATGCAGGTACCATTTTGACATTTGGCTGTATTGCTTGAAAGCCTTTTTGAATCAATTGATGTAAGCTTTGATCAACAACTAATGCAGCGCTCGTTGTTTGCAGTAATGCGGTTTGTGTATTGTCCACAGTGTAATGATCTTGCGCATCAATTTTGGCAGTAATCGTTTGTGTCACAGGCAGCTCTTTAAAGGTTGTTGTGACGATTTCCTTGGCAGGTAAGGCTACTTTTTCGTTTACTAGCTCCTGATTTTCAGCATCATACAATGTTAATATTGTTTCCTGTGCCTCGTTCGTATCATTGCGAAGCTGTACGAGCGCCATCGCTGTTTGCCCATCTGTCGTTGCAGCAAAGCGTGTAATCGCAATATTTTTTAAATCCTTTGCTGCTCCTTTGACAATCCACTGTACTGTTTCCTTTTCAACTAGCAATTGCATTTTATCAAGTACATCAGTAAAAATGTAAACAGAGGTTGGGACATCTCCAATAAATGCTTGTGCTACATCAAGCGCTTTTGGCATTTGAGCTGTTTCATATGTGACTTGTAGTGCTTGAATTGCCTGCTCAATCGCATTGATATTCGTCTCCTGCTGTAAAACTGCTGTTGGTGCATGCCCTGTTACAATCAACGTTATTGGTCTACCATTTAAATCATTGATAAGAGACAGCATTTCCTGTTTATGTAGCTCAAATGTCGCTTGCTCTTTCCCTGCAAGCATTGTTGCTGACGTATCCACGATAAATACAATTTGTGACCCTGCAATTTTAGATTGCTGAATAAATGGATTCATAAGTGCTAGCATAAGAAGTAGTAATGCTAACAATTGCAAGTAGAGCAACGCATTTTTTTGCAAATGCTTTAAATATGGTGATACGCGTGTTTCCTGCATAATTTCTGCCCAAAAGAGCGTTGAGGAAACGGGTTGATCCGTATATTTTTTACGAAAGAAATAATAAAGAAGGACAATAACTGGAAAGATGGCCGTCCAGCTATAAAGTATTTGACTAAAGCCCATACGGCTCACCTCACCTAATCCAATGTGCTTTTAATAATTGATGGAATATAGCATGCTGCAAGCCATCCTCCACCTTTAATTGCAATTTGCGAACGCCAAAGCGATGACAAATTGCATCAAATTGTTGTTCATGTAATAAACGTCTTTCTGTATATGTGTCTAACACTTTTGTTGACATCGTGACATTGACGTCGTTACCTGTCTCGCTATCAAGCAGACGCATATCTCCCGTATAGTTCGGTGCAAGCTCCTCCGCTGTGACAATTTGAATAATGCGGACATCTCCTGCAAAGCGTGGCAATCGCTTTAATAGCTGCTCCCACTCTTCAATAGGCTCTAAACCATCTGTCAATATAAATAGCACCGTGCTATCCTTTGGCAAGGCTCTTAAAGCACCTTGTGCAAAGCCTCCACTGTAATTCGCTTGCTCAATCGCTGAAACAACTTGGAGAAAAGCCCGTCTATACGTTGCTCCTTTACGGCGAAACGGTGGCACTAGCTCCTCCTGTAAATAAGAAAATGATAGTCGATCATCACGCCCAAGCACCATTAAACCAAGCGATGTCGCAATTTGCCTTGCAAAAAGCCATTTTGCCCCTTCTGCCATTGATTTGGTCGTATCAAGCAAAATATGCACACGCATTTCCTGCTCATCTAAAAAGCGTTTAATAAAATATTTATCTGTTCTTGCAAAGACATTCCAATCGACTTGTCGCACATCATCACCTAAATGATATTCACGAAAATCTGAGAAATCAAGCGATGCTCCGAAGCGCTGCGAACGGTGCGAGCCTTTATGCTGCCCGCGTAATTTGGAGGCCGTTGCTACTTGGAAGCGACCGATTTTGACGAGCCAATCCTCAGGCAAAACATATTTATTTGTCACTTGCTAGCACCTTGCTGCACTTTTTCTAAAATAATATCGATAATATCATCTGCTGTTTTACCAGAAGCCTCCCCTTCATAATTCAACAGCATACGATGACGCAGCACAGGCTTAGCAACTGTTTTAATGTCCGCTACGGAAACATGGAAACGCCCATTGATTAAGGCACGTGCCTTTGCTAGCTTAATCAAACTTTGCAAACCACGTGGTCCGCTACCATATAATGCGTATTGCTTTACTTCATCAATCGCATAATCACCTTCAGGATGTGTTGCAACAATCAATTCTGTCGCATATTCAAGCATTTCATCAGCGACTAACACTTCTTTGACCATTTGCTGTGCTTCAATGAGTTCCACAGCATTCATTATTTTTTGCAAATCAATCTCTGTAGCGCCTGTTGTGCGCTTCATAATTTCCATCAGCTCTTGCTTTGTTGGATATGGCACAAGTATTTTACAAAGGAAGCGGTCCATTTGCGCTTCAGGCAATGGATATGTTCCTTCCATTTCAATTGGGTTTTGCGTAGCTAATACGAAAAAGGGTTGCGCCATTTTTTTCGTGTCCCCTAAAATTGTTACGGTTTTCTCTCCCATTGCCTCTAATAAAGCACTTTGCGTTTTTGGTGTTGCACGGTTAATTTCATCGGCTAATACCATTTGGCTAAAAATGGGCCCTGGCTGAAATGTAAATTGCTGCTTGCCATCTGCTGTACGCTCAATCATGCTCGTTCCTGTAATATCCGCTGGCATTAAGTCCGGCGTAAATTGAATACGCGAAAACGATAAATCCAACACCTCTGAAATCGTGCGAATTAGCATTGTTTTCCCTAAACCTGGAAGGCCCTCTAACAATGCGTGCCCATCTGCTAAAACTGCATATAATGTGTAATCAATCGCCTCCTCCTGCCCAACAATAAAGCGATGAATTTCTTCCTTTACTTGCTGTAACTTTTTGCTCATTTCTGTATATTGCTGTTCCGTAAATGCCATCAAATTTCCTCCTAGCGCGACTCGATTGACGTAAAGTACGATTGTACAACCGATTGCAAATCCTTCGGTAATTGTAAACGCTCCGAGCTCTCTAAATAGCTATCTTTATATGTGCCAACTACTTCTTCATATGGGCGAATATTTCCTTTTAAAACCAGGCCATCCGCTTCTCGCTCCTCAACATGTGTTCCTTCTCCTAATGTCCCTCCATCAGTTGTCGTTTCACTGGAGCCACCGATGCGCTCAGGAACCGTTACTAAATCGCGACTTCCTTGCCCTGTTCCTGCACCTTTGCCGTGTCCTTGACCTGTTCCTTGTCCCTGACCTTGCCCATTACCATTTCCTTGACCCGAACCTGAGCCTTGACCTTGCCCCTTGCCTTGTCCTTGTTGGTTTCCTTGACCTTGCTGACCACCCTGCCCTTGTTGACTACCTTGTCCTTGCTGACCTGACTGCCCCGCCTGTCCTTGCTGACCTGCTTGACCTTGTTGCCCCGTTTGCCCCTGTTGACCAGACTGTCCTTGTTGTCCTTGATTGCCGGACTGATTGTTTTGATTTGTACTATTCGCATTGTTGGCGCTAGCAATTGAATTTTGTAAAGATTTACTTAAAGGCTTTCCAAGCTTGCCCATTGTCGTTTGTGTAGCATTCGCATTTTGTGCTAGTTGCTGCTGAGTTTTAGCTAATTCTTTTAGTTGCTCCACTTCCTGCTCTGTTAAACCTTCACCTGTTTCGCTACCATTTTCCTTTGCCGTTTGCTTATCCTTTAGTTGCTGCTCTTTTAATGCGAGCTCCTTCTGCTTTTTCACCATTTCGCGCAATGCTTCCTCAGCTGTTTTCGAATCCTTTAATTTGCTTTGCAATTCCTTTAGCTGCTCTTTTACTTCCTTGGATTCAGCCTTTTTCTCTAGCTGCGCAACTTCCTTTTTTATATCTTGTATAATGGCACGCTCTTTTTCTGCTTCGATTGCCTCCATTTGCGGCTTAGCAGGAAACATATACATAACCGCTAACAAGCACGCAGTGAGTACTAATCCAATAAACGCTTTAGGTTGAAACAAATTTTTTTCGCGCTGTTTAAATGCTGTAAAGGCCTGCTCCATATTATGCCATGCCTTTTGTAGCAACGATTGCACTAAAGGCTCCTCGTCATTTTTAAAAGACAGCGCTGTCACAAGCTCATTATGCGCAAAATAGCTATCGAGCTTAAATAAAGCCTCCTGCTCACGTACGCGCTTCCACCATATGACGGCAAGTGTCACAACAAGTCCGACAGCAAAAGCTGCAAGGGCAATTTGGCGATAATAAGGCCAAACGAATAATCTTGAAACAATCATGATGACAGCGCTCGCAAGTAAGCCATAAAAGAAGCCATATTGCGCAAGCGGTATGCTTTTTTCTAATAACAAACTTCTTTTTGCACGTTGAATATAGCTTCGTAATTGCTTACGCTGCTCCATATCCATCCCTCCTTATCGATTGCTCTTCATATTGGCACGTAATTTCTTAATGGCAAGCGTTAAGCAAAGTACAATAATAATGCTATAAAAAATTAAATAGGTTACCCAAACTGGTAGTTTAATTCCTGATAGCTCCGCTAGTCCTCTGCCCATTTCAGGCTCAATTAGCGTCAATATTAATGCACCTGGATTAATCGATGCCCAGAAATAAGCCATAAAGGATTGCGTAGAACCTGTTGCTACCCCCATCTGGCTAAATGCTAGTGTAATGAAGAAGAAAAACGCCGTAATACCTCCTAAAAATATGATAGAGCCATATGTCGCAATCATTGCCACAATCGTTCTTTTCGTAATCGTTGAAAACATAACACCGATGCTTCCAATCGCTACAACCGTTAGTAAATAAAAGGAAAAGATTGATGCAATCTGTGATGGCGATACACCGCCGAATAAAAATACTAAGCTATATAATGGCAAGCCTGCTACGAGCATTAATACAAGAAATGCTAATGATGATAGCAATTTACCAACAATAATTTGCATAGAGCTCTGTGTTGTTGTCAGCAAAATATTTAATGTTTGCTTTTCACGCTCGCTGCTAATTGCTCCAGCTGTTAGGCTTGGCGTAATAAACAGTACAAGTGCCATTTGAATAATTGTTAATACAGCAAACATCATAAAGCTTGTATCGGGTCTAAAAAACCCTTTACCTGTAAAGCCTGTTGTAATTAATAAAAAGCCTGCAATAAAAATCGTTAAAACCGCTAAGTAAAAGATTAAGCCTGAGAAGCTTTTAAAGGAACGGAAACGCAGCTTCAGCTCCTTCACAAATACTGGATTATATAAGCGTTCCATCATTCCGTATCCGCTCCTTTCGTAATTGCCATGAAGACATCCTCTAAATCTTTCTCTTCCTCAATTAAAGCATAGATTGGTAAATCTGCTAAAACAGCTCTTTTTAGCAATGCAACTTGCTCCTCATCTGTCCCACGATAATTAAACTCGATTTCTAGCTTGCTTTCGATTAAATCAATTGAAGATATTTTTGGGTCTTCCTCTAAAAAGGCACGCACTTCCTGCAAGCGCTCTGTCACTTTTATCACAATGCGCTTCTCACCTTGAAGCTGCGCTTGGATTGTCGCAACATTGCCATGTGCAATGAGCTTACCATTATCAATCACACCGATTTCATCACACATTTCCGCTAATTCAGGCAGTATATGTGAGGAAATTAAAATGGTTTTACCCATCGTTTTTAAATTGCGCAAAATATCGCGCATTTCCACTCGTGCACGTGGATCTAAACCTGATGCAGGCTCATCTAAAATCAGCACTTTCGGGTCATGAATCAATGCCCTCGCTAAGCATAATCGTTGCTTCATCCCACGCGATAATAAATCCACATATTCATAACGCTTACTCATTAAGTTAACAAGCTCCAGTAGCTGTGGAATTAAAATAGCCCGCTCTGCTGCCGCAATACCATAGCTCGCTCCATAAAAATCTAAATATTCATCTACCTTTAATTGATCGTAAACACCGAAAAAATCAGGCATATAGCCAATTTGCTTGCGCACCTCTTTTGGCTCCTTAACAACGCTTTTTCCATTAATAAGCGCATCTCCAGAAGTAGGTGAAAGCAATGTTGCTAAAATCGAAAAGGTTGTAGATTTCCCAGCACCGTTCGCCCCAACAAAACCGAATACTGTTCCTTCAGCTAATGTTAAATTTAATTGATTTAATGCAATAAAGGAGCCATATTTTTTCGTTAAATTTTGAATTTCAATCATTATTTCGCCACTCCTTTCAGCTCAATATTCGGTAATGTTGTGTCAATTCCACCCTGATTTGTCGTAAAGATTGCCTCTAAACGAATTTCACCAAAGTCATTCATATAATCTTCAACATTGCTTGTTAACTGTACTTTATTTTGCTCTAAAGGCTCATAGCTTTCCGTTTTATTATTCCAAACGGCTAGCTTCATATTAATTGTATCTTTATTGGTAATCGTTATTTCATCAAGCTTCTCAATATGCTCGGTAAAATTAGATGGCAATGAAACGATGATTTCATATGATCCATCAGATAAATACCATTTGTTCATTTGTCGATCATACGGCTCAAAATAACCATTGACTGTTAAAGGGAGCACATCATAGTTTAAATTGCTTTGCTTCATTGTAAACGGTCCAGTTAATTCCACTTTCCCTTCAAATGGCTGTACAAAATAAGAAATCGCTGACATATTTGCTCCTGTTTCCATCTCTACACCTACTAATGCTTGTTCAGCCCATGCGCTAATAATTGGCTGATTATCTTGTGCTGAGACGGAGTCTGTCATTGCTTGTAAACGCTCAATTCGGATTGGATCGATATCTTCTTTTGTTGTTGGGTAAGTATAGTTTGATTGGTTATAATATATCGGCTGCTGCAATGTTGTTAGTTTCACATCTTTTTCAACTGTCATTGTGCCATTTGCTTCAATATCACCTAATTCAACTGTCTTTAAGCCTGATTGTAATGTGACATCCTTTAAATCAAATGGGAAATTATTTTTAATTGTACCTGTTAGCTTTTCATTTTTTAATGTTAAATCAATATCCATCTTGCCAACATCCTGCTTTGCTGTGGCACCCGCAAAAGATTGCACAGACCAGTAGCTTAAATTGCGCAATGTTAGTGTCGTACCATCTGCATGCTCCTTAATATAGGCATGTTCATATAAATTGCTCGCTGCTCCTGTAAATCTACCGTAATTGCGTAAGGCCATCGCAGTTGTATTTTTATCTGTGTTAATAATGAAATCTCCACCGCGATTCGTTAAAATGGATTCAATATAATGACCATTTACACTACCATCTTCATTGACTTTATAAATAGCTGATTGCTGTGCCTGTGGCTGCATAATACGCCCTTGTGCCCCTATAATAAACAATGCTATGGAAACAACAATTGAGACGAAAGGAATAACCCACCAAGCATGCTCACGTTTGTCTAGTTTTTTCAAAACAAAGTAAAGAATAGGTCCAATAAAAATAATGTAAATAATAATAACGATTAACGTAAAGCCCATCGATACTTCGAATGACGGGAATAATTCATTAAACGAGCGCATATCGTACATCATTCGTTCCAATGGTGATTGATTGTACATTCCCATACTATTAGAATTAGAAATTTTTTGGAGATTAAATAGCTTTGCTGTTAACGCTGCATAACCATCCATTGAGGCAAGCGGCTCATCCCCTAGTGAAAAGGCCGATTGAATAATCTCTCCACTACCTACTTTTTTGCTCGCTGCAAGCACATTGTCTCCATCAGCAAATATAGGCAAGCTGCCTTCACTCATCGTCGCTGCATATGCTTGGATAGAGGCTGAAAAATCCCCACCATTGGCTAAAGCTGATAACGCTTCTGCTGGCACCGTTACCATTTCATTTGATAACGTTAATGGCAAATAATCCTTAAAAATGCCAGCCGCTGTATTGATTTGCTCCATTGCACCAACCACAAGCGTACCACCATTTTGTACCCATTTTAGTAATGCATCTTGCTGCTTTTGCGACAAATCTGCAATGGACACTTCATCAAACACTATAATGTTCGCCATAGACAAGCCTAGTGGGTCCTCTGGCAATGTATATTCTTTAATTTGATTTAAGTGGAATACTTCCATTTGACTATTCATTGAATATTGCGATAGCTTGATATATTCACCAAGACGGTCACTGCTGTTTGTAACAGTAAAAATAAACGTCGACATTGGGTCTAAAAAATTTGTTTGTAGACGCTTCGTTCCTTTATATTTTACTTTCTTATCCTTTTCAATTCCGCCTTCAAAGAAGGTGAATATCTCCTCATCTGAGTAGCTGTAATCTGTTAATCCATTTAAATATAATTCAAATGTTTTTTCCTCACCGCTCGCAATAGACACTGGAATAACAAGTGCTGTAGCTGCCTCATAGGAATAGGAGGCATTAATCACCATATCCCCGTTAAAATCATCTCCGCTATTTTTAATCGTCACATACAAAGGCGTCGGCTGCATGTGCTTTGCTTTGCCATTAATCCCTGCTTTCGCATTTACTTCTAATGCAGGTGCTGCACTCGCTTGTCCAGCTGGGAAAAACATGCTGACCATGAGCATCATGACTGCTATGTATGCTGCAATCTTTACCTGTTTCAAAAACTCAACCCCTTTTCATTAGTTACTATACATAATTATACGTTTTTTATTGCCGTTTGTTCCCATAATTATGAAATTTTCAGAAATTCTTAAGAAATGCTTCATATTATCTCCAAAAAAACAGAATATTAAGGTATTTATTTATTAGACGTAATATAAGGCACTTTGTTACATAAAGCACTTTCCGTTTTATGCTAAAAGGCTACCGAGAAAGTAGCACTTTTCGATAGCCTTTATCTATATTCATATAAACATCTCGCGCGATCTTGAACTAATTCTACGAAGGCGGCTACTTGACGTAGCTCAAAGGAAGATTCATAGCCAATTAACCATGTATCACGTGTTAAGCCTAAGTCATTTTCTGTGTTCGTTAGCGGGATTTTATTCATATGTTCCGCACCGTTCAATGTAATGGATGGTAAAATCGCATAGCCAATGCCATTCATCACCATTTGCTTACATGTTTCAATTTGGTCTACGACGATTTGATGGCGAGGATTGGAATGAAAATGACGCTGCCACCATTGCTGAATTTCTTGATAATAATTCGAGTCGCTTTTAAATTGAATAAACGGACGATCAGTCGTTTCGATTTCCTGTAAATTTGTAATTTCAGTATCGACAAAATACATCATATCACGGAATAAATGCAGCTTTTTGCCTTTCCAATCTACTTGTCCACGTACAATGCCAACATGGGCCTCTCCCTCATAAAGTGCCTTGACAATTTCAGAGCTCCAGCCTGTCATTAATGAGATTTTCGCATCTGGATATTGCGTCACAAAATCCTTTAGCACTTTCGGCAACCAATTTTGCCCTACAATGGAGGCGCAGGCGATTTTCAATGTACCATGTACCTTTGAGTTCAATGCTTGAATCGTTTCGAAAACTTCTTCACGTTTCGCTATCGAATCAATCGCATATTGAATGACAAGCTCGCCAGCAGGGGTTGGTGCTAAGCCTTTAGGGGAGCGCAAAAACAACTGTATTCCCCAATCTTTTTCGATTGATTGCAGTCGTTGAGATAATGCAGGCTGCGTTAGAAACAAACGCTCTGCGGCCTTGCGCATGTTGCGCTCTTCTGCCAGTATTTTAATAATTTCAGCCTCTGTCGCTGTCATTCACTTCACTCCATTCATCAAAAAGCTGCCAGAAAGTTTCACACTTCCTAACAGCCTCTCGTGTTTGTCTATAGTTCATTTGAATAAATATGTTTTTTCAGCTGCTTTAAAATAACTCGACGTGTCATAATCCCTGCAAACGTACCATCCTCCTCAATAACACAAAGAAATGCATGATTGATGACTAAATCTAACGCCCTACGGAAAGTGTCCGTTATTTTTAAATAGGCAATTTCCTGATCCATTACATCCTCTACCTTAATTGAAGCAAGCCGATCATATTCAATTCGCTCTAATCCTAAAATCTCCTCTGTAATCATCTTTGTACTCAACATGCCTTGTAGACGATACTTTACATCTAATACTGGTACGGACGAATAACCTGTTTTCGTCAAAACTAGCAAGCCATGTTCTGCGCTATTACCACTTTGGACATGTGCAACCTTCTCTGCTGGAATAACTAGCTCAGCTATTGGCATGTCAAGTATAGCTTTGTTGTTTATTGAAATCATGACATCATAACTCCTTTTTGCGTTCTTTCTCCAGAATCGCACCCTTACTACTATCATATCATACTTTATTTCATTATGACTATGCGAAGGGCGGAGAAGTTCCCATGAAAAAACTGTCTGAACGTGGAACATTGCATCCACATTCAGACAGCCCTTTTTCTAATAGCTTGTCGTTGCCCAGTAATAAAAAATAATAATTCCTAAAAACAGGTTCATAATAAAGTACATGACGATAATTGGATTTAACAAAAACGGATGGTCTTTAATTGCTTCATGAATTGGCGTATCTTCCGTAGTTGCTTGTTGCTCCGTTTCTTTTGCTACACGCATCGTCACATAATAGCTCCATGCAAGTAATAAAACGCCTGTAATAATAGCTGGATAAAGCCATATACCCAACAAAAACACTCCTTTCGTTTTTTGTTAGTATGCGCTACTCCAGCTAAAATCTATTCAGCTAAAATGGAAATTGATTTAACCATGCACCGCCATCTAGTGTTACACATTCACCGTTCATATACCCAGCTTTATCCGATAAAATAAACGTTGCTAAATTGGCAATTTCTTCTGGTGTGCCAAGACGTTTTAACGGAACGGATTCAATTGTACGACGTGCTTGCTCCTCTGATTCCCATAGCTTATCTGCTCCGCCTGTTCGCTCAATCGGTCCAGGTGCAATGGCATTGACACGAATTCCGTACTGTCCACCCCATTCAACGGCTAATGAGCGTGTTAACGATAAGACGCCTGCTTTTGCTGCTGCTGAATGAACAACACCTGCACCTGCTCCCCAAGCATATGTCGCAACCATATTTAAAATGGAGCCTTTTATATTATTTTCAATCCAGTAGCGCCCTAGCTCTGACGAACAATAAAACGTACCGTTTAAGACGATATCGATAACCGCTTTCCAGCCGTTTGGTGATAATTGCTCTGCTCGAACTAAAAAATTACCTGCTGCATTGTTAACAAGTCCATCCACTTGTCCAAATTTCTCAACAGCAAAAGCGAGCATTGCTTTTACATGCTCAGGCTCACGCACATCCATTTGAAATGTTTCGATCGCCTTACCATATACGGTAATTTCCTCCTTTGCTTTTGCTAATCGCTCCACATCACGCCCTGTGATTACAACATTTGCTCCTTCTTGTACAAATTGCTTCGCCATTGCAAGCCCCATCCCGCTAGAGCCACCAGTAATGATTATTGTTTTTTGCTGCAACATACAAAATCCCCCTTATAATGAATAGTGATTCATTTTCAAAGCATAGTGAAACCTTTATCATCTATACTTACTTATTATATTACTATGAACCAAAATAAAAATACACAATAAAGAAGGTATACATAGGGATTAAGGCTGAGCGAAAAGAAAAATCTTTTCACACAGCCCTTTTAATGAAAGTATTGCTCCACAATTTGCTTTGCAGGTAGCGGGCGATTATATAAATAGCCCTGTACCTTTTGACAGTTATTTTCCCTTAAAAATTGCTCTTGTCCACTTTCCTCAACACCTTCTGCAATCACTTCTAATCCTAGGTTTTGAGCAAGCAAGATAATCGTTTCAACAATCGCTTTGTTTTTCTGATCCTTTTCGATATCTACAATAAAGGATTGATCAATTTTAATAATATCAATCGGATATTCCTTTAAATAGCTAAGCGATGAATAGCCTGTACCAAAATCATCTACTGATACATAAACACCAATTTCCTTTAGGCGCTTTAAAATAGATGTCGTTTCATGCAAATCTGTCATAGAGCTCTCTGTAATTTCTAGCTCCAAATATTTTGGCTCAATAGCATATTCTTTCAATAAAGCTGAAATACGTTTTACAAAGCTCTTTTGCTTAAACTGCTTTGGTGATATATTGACTGCTACCCGTACAGGCTTGAATCCACATTCTCGCCACTCTTTTTGATATTGACAAACACGCTCTAGCACCCATTCACCGATGCTAATAATTAAGCCTGAGGATTCGGCAATCGGAATAAACTGTGCTGGTGACACCATGCCAAATTTGCGATTTTCCCAGCGTATTAATGCCTCAAAGCTGTCTATTTTATTTGTTTCTAAATTAACCTGGGGCTGAAAATAAATCATTAACTCATTTAACTCAATCGCTCTGTGTAAATGTGCCTCCATTAAGGCTTCATTCGGGAAATAATGATTAAGCTCCTCACGATAATAGCAATAATGTCCTCTGCCATTGTTTTTCATATAAAATAACGCTTGATCTGCTTGATGGAGCAAGGTATCTAAATCTCTATCCACAGTTTTTGCTATAGCAATTCCGATGGAAGCCGTCACAAAATATTCTTGTTCATCGACGATAAATGGTTCTTGCAAGCTTTGCAAAATGTTATAGGCAATCGTTTCTACTTCATTCAGTTCTTCATAATTGAAAATAATGACGAACTCATCTCCATTATGTCGAAATACTTCACAATATTCGCTGCGCAAGCTTTTAAATCTTTCACTTACTTCAAATAATAGTTGATCAGAACGTTGCTTTCCTAAGGATTCGTTAAATTTTTTAAAGCGGTCTAAATCCACGAGTAATAATGCAACATTGGATGTTTTTTTGAAACGTTCCTCATCTGTCCATTGCTTATTTAATGCTCTACGATTATAAAGCTCTGTTAATTCATCATAGTAGGCTGAGCCAATCATATGCAAGCCTTGCTCGTCCATCATTGGTGATGCAATTAAAGAACGTATAGTGACAACTACATATTCCTCACCTTGCTCCACAATTGTTTGTAAAACGACAGCTATATCCACATCGTCCAATTTCATTCTTTTAATTTCTTGATCATTTTGTGAAATGAATTGCTGCATTTCAAACCAATTAATTTGATGAAAAAACTGTTCTGCACCCATTTCTTCTTCGAATAAGCAATTAAATAAACGCAGTGCCTTACAATTTGCATGTTGAACAATATATTTTTGTTCAACATGCTTTAAAACAACAACTGCATCAAATGGATTTAGCTGAATAACTTTTTCGAATAAATTGTTTACATTATGTTGTATCATGTTGTTATCGAATCCTCCAGACAACTATTATTGCGCGATTGCCTATTCGTCAAGTTTCACTGTACCAATCGCCTCTTTTAAAAACGATTCCTGACTGTTAATACGTTCTACGCTCGTATGTCCCTCTTTATAATGATATTTCCCATTCGCATCTTGAATACGTGCCTTTTGATTATCGCTTAATTGTAAATCCATAATATCCATAATACGCTGTTTAATATCAAGCGAATAGATTGGGAATAAAATCTCTACACGATTAACCATATTGCGGGTCATCATGTCTGCCGATGATAAAAATAGCTTATTTGCTCCATTATGATAGAACCAGAAAATACGTGAATGCTCTAAAAAGCGTCCCACAATGCTCGTTACACAAATATTTTCACTCACACCTTTAATACCTGGTCGCAAGCAGCAAATACCTCGAATAATTAACTCTATTTTGACACCTGCTATTGAAGCTTCGTATAGCTTTAACATTAAATCTTTGTCTGTTAATGAGTTCATTTTTGCTTTTATAAAGCCATTCCCATGCTCTTTATGACAACGAATTTCTTCATCAATTAATTGAATAAATTCATCGCGAATATCGTATGGCGATACGACTAGATGATTGAATTTTGGTTTCTCTGTATAACCGCTCAAATAATTGAAGAAGTTTGTTGCATCTATGCCAAAATCTTTATTCGATGTAATAATGGCCATATCGGTATATATTTTAGCTGTCGCATCATTATAGTTTCCCGTTCCTAAATGCACAAAGCGCTCAATTTTTCCAGCTCTTCTTCGAACAACTAGCGTAATTTTAGAATGTGTCTTCAAATTGTTCATTCCATAAATCACTAAGCAGCCTGCTTGTTCAAGAAGCTTTGCCCAATGTACATTGTTTTCCTCATCAAAACGCGCCTTTAATTCCACTAAAACAGTCACCTGCTTGCCGTTTTCCGCCGCCTGCTTCAACGCTTGAATAATTGGCGAATTTCCACTTACCCGGTATAGCGTTTGCTTAATTGCTAGGACAGATGGGTCATTGGCTGCTTCCATAATAAAGTCCACAATCGGCACGAATGATTCGTATGGATGATGGAAAAATAAATCTTGCACTAATGCTTTTTCGAATAAATTTTCATCCGAGCTTAAATCTTGTGGCGGCTGTGGGATAAAGCTCTCATACATTAGATGTTCAAGCCCTGGAGAAATTGCCTTCACAAAGGGGAACATAAATGTTAAATCAAGCGGTCCATCAATTTTAAATACATCAGACTCTTCAATTTCGAATTCCTCTAATAAATATTCAAGCACATCGTCGTTCATTTCTCCATCGCGTACTTCAAGACGGCTACCAACGCCCCATTTGCGCTTTTTCAGCTCTTTTTCAATTTCTACTAATAAGTCCTGTGCACCTTCCTCATGAATTGTTAAATCTGCATTGCGCGTTAGGCGAAAAGCTTGTGAAGATTTCACTTTATAGCCGAAAAATAGCTTATCAATATGACTTGTAATGACATCTTCTAACAACACATAAACGGTTTCATCATTATGACTAGGTACTTTAATAACGCGCTCTAACACTGATGGTACTTGTACTATCGCTACTTTATCTACATTTTCAAGCTCTACATCTGTATTGCTCTCTAGCATCACAAGCAAGTTTTGCGTCCCACCTAATAAAGTTGGGAATGGGCGATACGCATCTACAGCGATAGGTGTCAAAACAGGGAAAATCGTTTCTTCAAATAATTCATTAATATATTTCTTTTGCTCTGCTGTTAGTAGCTTTAAATCACGAATAAAGACATTTTCTTGTGATAGTAGGTCATCAATCAAGTGGCGGTATATTTCCATTTGTCGACGCACCAATGCTTGTGTGCGCTCAGCAATTTTAGTTAGCTGCTCCTTAGGTGTTAAGCCCGATTTATTTTCTGCTTTATGGAAGCCTGCTCTTACTTGATCCTGTAATCCCGCTACACGCACCATAAAAAACTCATCTAAATTCGAGCTGAAAATAGCCAAAAATTTTAAGCGCTCTAATAATGGGTTATTCGTATCTTCTGCCTCTTCTAATACACGCTCATTAAAAGCTAGCCAGCTTAACTCTCTGTTATTATAATATTGAGGCTTGCTAATTTCCTCAAGCAAAGTTTCTTTCGATAATGTAGTATTGACATTTTCAAGATTATTATTCATTTCATTTGCGCTAATATTTGTTGACATTATTCATCCCGTCCTTCTACTTCAAATTTAATTATTAAATTACGTTTAAATAGGCGCTCAAGATGCTTTTTTTGTCTGTTTGCTTGATATTCCTCCGCAACAGCATTTCGCTCTGTTGTGACAATCGCTACAATTTCCTCTCCCATTCTTTCCAATGTTATTTTGCGCACGATATTTCTTTTTGAAATGTTTAATCCGTAAATGAATTTCAGTAATGCGCCAAAATCTCGTAAAGCCTTTTGCTCTTCCTTGGAAAACCATGTTGTAAATGGCTGTATAAAGCGTTCAAAATACTCCTTATTTTTATAGGAGGCTAAAAGCGCTATTTTAATACGTTCGATTTGTGTAATTCCTGGAATCGATTGATTTGAAATTAAGTAAAATGTATGCTGACTTGCTGAATCTAGCTCAATATACTCCCCAATCGCATAAAGCTTCGCTGCTCGTGTAACAAGCTCTAAATGCTCCTCATTGTAATGAAATAATTCTAACAGGCATGCTTCTCGATATAATTGTTCTGCTAAGCTGCTGAGTGTCAAGGCCTCCTCTTCAGAGCGCCCATATTCAAAGGCGATACGTCGTGCGTTAATATTAAATACATTATATTTATCAAATGCAGTTGAATTGCTTCCCGCAATTCGATTAATAATTAAGCCTTCACGCAGTCCTTTTTTACTTAGCTGAAAATGCTTTGAGCTCACTACATCCATTAATGCCGCAAATGCTTCAAGCGCTAAGACAATAATATCTGCACGGTCGGCTGATAAACCGTTTAATTGTTTCAACTGTTCAAAGCTCATGCCGCCAAGCTCTAGCTTTAATGTGTCAATATTCTGTTTAGTTAGCTCGTAATGGTGTACGTCTGAGATTGGATAGCCAATTTGTTGCTGATGCACCTGCCCAATATTACGTGCACTTCCCCCAATACCAATAACAGGTAGATTCGTATCAACTATCCATGGTAGCGACATAAATTGCGCACGCAAAAAGCTGCGTAATTGTTGTTTTTCTTCTTCCGTAATCGTTGTATTATTGACATAGTTTTGCTTAAGAGATACCGTTCCAAATGGAAAACTATGCGTTTTTAGTAGCTTTTTATTTTTAAATAACGTAATTTCTGTTGAACCGCCACCGATATCAATTGTAATAGCTGATGGCGTAACCATTGAATTTACTACAGCTACAAAGCCAAAGTATGCTTCCTCTTCCTCTGTTAAAATATCAAGGGTCATCCCAAGCTCTCGCTGCATACGTTCAACAATTTCAGCATTATTTGTTGCTTGGCGAACAGCTGCTGTTGCAGCAATTTTAATATCTGTCACCTCATAGTCCTCTAATATTTGCTTAAATGACGCTAATAAATCTTGCAATAGTTGAATGCCCTCTTCAGACATCTCACCATTTGGTAAAAGATATGTACGTAGACGCGCCACCTTTTTCATATTCCCAAACTCTCGCAAGCCTTCATTTTTGCTGTAGCGATACATAACGAGACGGACAGTATTTGAGCCGATATCAATAATCGCTGTTTTCATATCTTTCATACTTTTTGCTCCTTTTCGTTCTCTTTATTCAGCCTAGCTAACGTATTTACTACTTATCCGTCACTTGCCTTTTACGTCTCGACATCATTACTAATCCAACTCAAAAAGTCGGAATACCTATTCGTAAGCATCCGACTTTTCATTTACATATGATTGGATAGGTGCTTACTACAAAATAAATTGATCTACGCGTAAAATAAGCTCTGCGATTTCTGGTTTTGAAATTTGATCCTCCGCACCAACTTGATCTCCTTTATGTCGCAAATCATCTGTAATTAAGCTTGAGAATATGATAACAGGTAATATTTTCAAATCAGGATTTGTTTTAATTCGCTTTGTTAAATGGTGACCATCCATTTGTGGCATTTCAATATCTGTAATAACAAGTTGAACATGCTCTTCGATGTTTCCACCAGCTTTCGCTAATGCTTCTAAATAGTTCAAAGCATCTTGACCATTTTCAAAGAAATCAATATTATCATAGCCCGCTTCATGCATCGTATCATGTAACAGCTTGCGCAATAATGGCGAGTCCTCAGCAATGATAATTTTTTTCTCAGAGCGCTCACGCTTCCCTAATTTTTTGACAGATTCTACACTAATACCTGAATCTGGGTTAATATCAACCATAATTTTTTCAAAATCAAGCAAAAGTATCATTTCTTCGTTATGTTTAATTACACCGATAACCTGTGATACGCCACCTTGATACATATCAGAAGGCTTTTCAATTTGATTCCATGAAATACGATGAATTTGTGTAACGTTGTCCACATGGAATACAACACGCTGTTTATTAAATTCTGCAACGATATACTTTTGCTGTGGACCATGCTGTAAATGATTAAGTCCTAATACTTTCAACATATCAACAACGGGCAAAACCTCTCCACGTAGCTGAATGATTCCTTCTACATGTGGATGCACATGCGGGATAAATGTCACAGGAATTGGCTGAATAATTTCTTTGACTTTAATTACGTTAATACCAAATTTATTATTAGCCACTTCAAATTCTACGATTTCTAATTCATTAGTACCACTTTCTAGTAAAATACCTTTATGATCCAAGGTTACTCGCCCCTCTCTTAAAGCCCCATTTTTATATACCAATTGTATCACAGCGCAACTATTTGGCATATCACCGTTTTAAAATTTTTACAATTGTCATACTTCTATCCACTAGATAAAATAAAGCCCGAACACTCGTAGCGAGATTTTATAAAAATCCGCTACAGGTTCGAGCTTTCAAAGCTTAGTTAAATTGTCTCTTTACATAAATACATTGGCTACTAATAGAGCGATTAACCCTGTAAACCACATTAACGTCGTTGGCACTGACCATACTAAAATTTGCTCCTTAACATTCGTAATGCCTGACATACGGTTTACTACCCAGAATAAGCTATCATTAAAGTATGAGAAGACAAGTGCTCCCATCGCAGCTGCTTGTGCAGCTAACGCCATATTGACATCCATTTGCGATAAAATTGGTGCTGAAATGGATGCAGCCGTAATCATCGCTACTGTACCACTACCTTGAACAAGTCGTACTAATGTCGCTACAAAGAAAGGAATTAAAATAGCGGGTAATGGCAATTCAGCAACCATTTTGGCAATATAATCACCAGCGCCATTTTCGCGTAAGACGAAGCCTAATGCGCCACCAGCACCTGTTACAAGAAGAATAATCCCTGCTGACTGAATGCCTTCCTCCATGCGCTCAAGTGTTTCGCCACGTGGCATTTTTCTTGCCAACCCGTAAATGGCAAACAATAAACCGATTGCTACCGCAATAATTGGTTTTCCTAAGAAAATTAAAATTCCATAAAAACCTTCCTGTAAATCTAAAGCAACTAAAGTCGTATTTAAGAAAATTAAAATAATTGGCACTAAAATTGGCAGTAAAGATAACATTAAAGAAGGTAATGCTCTGTCATTTTCTCGCTTATCCATCGCATCGCTTAAATCTGAATAACCTACTTTTTCTGTTGGACGAACAAAGCCAGTTTCTGAGTTTTCATCAGGCAATTGATAAATTTTATTGCCTAACCATTTCGCATATAAAATACCGACAATCATTAATGGAATACCGAATAATAAACCGAGACCAATCATAATCCCCATGTCAACGCCAAAAATACCTGCTACGCCTAAAGGACCTGGAGTTGGTGGTACAAGGGAATGCGTAATAACAAGCCCTGATGCTAATGCGACACCAATTGCTACAACGGATTTACCTGTTTTTTTCGATAATGATTTCACTAATGGATTTAAAATAACAAACGCAGAATCAACAAATATCGGAATTGATACGATAAAGCCTGCAATCCCCATTGCCCATTCTTCTTTTCTTTTCCCAACAAAGCGAATTAATGCATAGGCTAAGGTTTCTGCGGCACCTGATACTTCTAGTATTCTTCCCATCATAACGCCTAACCCAATAATAATACCGACAGAAGCTAATGTACTACCAAAGCCTGCTGAAATTGTATCGGCTACAGCGGCTGGCGCCATTCCTCCCACAATACCAGCTATTGATGCAGCAATAAGCAATGCTAAAAATGCGTGAACTTTTGTTTTCAAAACTAATAAAATTAAAACGATAACTCCTAGTATAAGCCCAGCCATTAATTGCGTACCTGATACTGTATCCATCTCTTTTCCCCCTTGAATGTAAGTGTTTTCATTTTAATGGTAAAACGGACTGTCGGGAGAAGTTCCCGACAGTAATTTTATAAGCTATTTTTTGTGAAATTCGGTGCATATTGTGCCGCAACTTTAATACATTCTTCCATGCTAACACTTTCTGCAATGTTTTTCCCTGCGATATCAAATGCTGTCCCGTGGTCAACAGATGTACGTAGGAATGGTAAACCATTTGTAATCGAAATAGTACGGTGGAAATCCGTCATTTTCGCTGCGATATGTCCTTGGTCATGATAAAGCGATAATACCGCATCGTATTTGCCATTTAGCGCTTGGAAGAAGACAGAGTCTGCTGGTACAGGACCTACTGCATCAATTCCTTCTGCTACAGCTAATTCAATACCTGGTTTAATTTCTTTTACTTCTTCCCAGCCGAATAAGCCGTTTTCACCACTATGTGGGTTTAAGCCTGCTACCGCAAAATGACGACGTTCTACCCCAAGTCGTTGTAGCGCTTTATCACAGCGTACTAAATAATCACGCACACGCTCTTTTGTCATCGCATCAATTGCATCCTTCAATGATAAGTGGCGCGTTAAGAAGAAAATGCGCATACCTCTTACTTCAAACATTGTTAAGGGGTCTTCTGAACCTGCTAAATCTTCCAGCATTTCTGTATGCCCAATATAAGGCACTTTTGCAGCCTTTAAAGATTCTTTATTAATCGGTGTTGTCGCAATTGCTTGTACGTCACCTGCCATTGCAAGCTCCACTGATTTTTTAATATATTCAAATGCACCTTGCCCACATTGTGCAGACACTTCACCATACTGTAATTCATCGATATTGATATTGTTTAAATTAATAACGTCCACTGTACCTAACTCATATTTACCTTCAGCAGGTGTCGTTACTTCATTAATAGTTAAATTTGCACCTACGATTTCAATCGCTTTTTTTAGCACAGCTGCATCACCGATTACTAATGGTTTACATACATCATAAATTTCAGCCTTTGCTAAAGATTTCATCGTAATTTCTGGTCCAATCCCTGCTGGATCTCCCATCGGAATGCCAATAATTGCTCTTTCTTGTGTCATAATTTATTCCTCCTCAATCTTGTTTTGATGTCCATTTGCTGCCATCATCATTAAATGGCGAACACTTGTATAAATCGCTTTTTTATCACCAGCCATACCACCCTTTGTCACGAGTGGAATGCCATCAAAGTAACCACCAATAAATTCTCCGTATGCAACGAGCGGTTGAATTTCATCATGTAGTTTAATTCCTTCTACATGACCTAACGAACAAATAGATGCCGTAACATCGCCACCGCTTGAGAAGCAGCCTCCAATTTCAAATTCGCTTTGTTCAATAACAAGTCTTGTAATTTTTCCAAGCCCATCTGCAATGCGCTTAGCTAAAAACTCCTGCTTCATATTTTGCTGCTCAGCGATTTCCTTTAAATCAAGAGGCTCAGAGCCAGGGATATATGTTGTAATAATCAATATTTCTTGCTGCTTCATTTCCTCTAATACTGCTTCAACAACTCGTTGTACTTCCTGCTCCCACATGTCTGTACTTGCTGTTAACTTAGCTGTTTCAACGTAAATTGGATGTGCATTCGTCTTTTCCATTAAATAATGTAGCTGATTGGCACTATTTGCCGTTACGCTACCGACCGTTACAAGTATTTTTTTATTGGACAATGCCTGGCTAAAATATGCTCTTGAAAAAGCGGCTGTTAGTGGCCCTGGATCACATGGAATCATTTTCTGTTCCTTCAATGCTGCCATTGCATTGGCAATTACTTCAATATCTTCGTTTGTTACAGCATCTACAACGACAATGCGAGTACCTGTCTGTATTTGTTGCTTGAAAGCTCCTACAACCTCTTGCTCGCCTGCTAGTACAACTTCCAAGCCGATATGTGCAACATGATATTCGCTTTGTCCTTGTACAATCGCTGGGATATAGGATTTTGTTAATGGAGCGACAGGGTCCTTTGCTACATCTGTCGATTGTAAAGGTACACCATTCACTAATAAATACCCACCTGAAACGACGCGATCTGAATCGGGAAATGATGGTACAACAACGGCTATTGCGGTTTCGCCCAGTTTATTTAATATTGTATCGATTTCGATGCCAATATTGCCACGCACTGTACTATCAATTCGTTTACAAACAACTTCCACTCCCCAAGCAGATAAATTATCTAGCACTTTAGCAACTCTCATTTGCGCAACATCGCTTTTCGCATAGCGACTATCTGTATCTACACATACCGAGGCTTGTGCAGCAGTTGGAGCTTGATTGTAATGCACCATTGTCGATGTTTGAAATCCCGATTTTGTCAATCTAACACCTGTTGCATTTGCACCCGTTAAATCATCTGCAATTACACCTATTTTCAAAGCTCATCGCCTCCCTCCGCAATAATGACACGACATGTTTCTCTTAATTTTTCAATATAGTGTGTAGGCACACCATCATCCGTAATAATGCCATCTATTTGAGATAAATTGCATACTTTAGCAAGCGATTTTTGATCAAATTTGCTTGAATCTGCTACGAGCAATGTGGTTTCTGCACACTCAATCATCAATTGCTTCATGGAAGCCTTTTCAAATGTTGGCGCTGTGCTTCCTGCCTCCATGTGTACGGCATGAGAGCCAAGGAAAAATTGATCGACATGAATATTTTTTAATACTTGCTCTGTCAATGGTCCAAAAATTGCTCCTGTATTATTTTGTAATTCACCACCAGTGACAATCACTTTAATATCTGAATCCATTAATTCAACAGCAATGCGAATATCATTTGTTAAAACAGTTAAATGCCGCTTGTCCTTTAATCGTTTAGCAATTTCTAAATTTGTTGTGCCTGAATCAAGTAAAATCGTCGAATGATCTTTTATATATTGCACAGCGGTTTGGGCAATTTTCCTTTTTTGATAGCTGTGCTTCGTTTCCTTAATTTGAAACGAAACTTCATTTACAAGCGGCTGATTTAATACCGCCCCACCATGTGTACGGATAATTTTTTCTTCCGCCTCTAAAATATTTAAATCTCTGCGAATCGTCATCGCTGAAACATTTAACGTTTCTACTAACTGCTCAATTTCTATTTTTTCATTTATCGTAAGCTGTTCTAAAATAAGCTCTCTTCGATCTTTTGGTTGCATAAAAGCACTCCTTCCGATAATTTCGAACAACTAATAATCATATTATGTTCGTTTTTAACATAAAAAGCAATCATTTTTTGTTCGTTTCAAACAAAAAATTCAATTATTAAAGAAAAAAGTGTAGGAGAAGTAGATGATTCCTACTTTCCTACACTGCCCTTTAACGCTCGTAATATTTAATTAAGGCTTGTGTGCCTTTTTCTCCATAGCCTTCTGTTAATAAAATATCATACATGCTTTTTGCTAGCTTTAAACCTGGCAATTGTAAATTCATTTGCTGCGCCTCATCTAAAGCAATTTTCATATCTTTAATAAAATGCTTAATATAAAACCCTGGCTCTAAATCTTGCTTTAATATACGCGGCGCTAAATTCGACAAGGACCATGAACCTGCTGCGCCCGATGAAATAGATATCAATACATCCTCCATCGTTAGCCCTGCCTTTAAGCCGTAAATGATAGCCTCACATGTACCAATCATCCCACCTGCAATCGCAATTTGATTACACATTTTTGTATGCTGCCCTGCACCTGCCTGTCCTTGGTACACGATATTCGCTCCAAATAGCTCAAAAATTGGTCGAACGGATGCTACAATTGCCTCATCCCCACCAATCATAATCGATAACGTGCCATTTTGTGCCCCAATATCGCCACCTGATACTGGCGCATCAATGCTATGTACCCCTTTTTCCAAAGCTAATGTATAAAGCTTTTTTGCTAATGATGGTTCAGAAGTTGTCATATCGACTATAGTTGCGCCACTTTTGGCTGTGGATAAGATTCCATTTGCCCCACAATATACTTGTTCCACATCTTGTGGGTAGCCAACCATCGTAAAAATAAGCTCTTTATTTCTTGTTGCCTCTGCTGGAGAGTCGGCCCACTTTGCACCAAGCTCTAGTAAAGGTAATGCTTTTGCTTTTGTTCTTGAATAAATTGTTACATCATGCTCCGCCTTTAATAAATGCTTTACAATACTTGCACCCATAACGCCTGTTCCAATAAATGCAATTGTCGTCATCGTCCATTCCTCCTCATTTTGTATAAAAGTTTTAAGCTACTTTATTGTAAGTAAAAAATAAGAATTATTATAGTAGCTAAACAAAAAAAGAGTAGAAGCTTTAGTTTGCTTCTACTCCAAAAGGGGGAAATGAGAATGTTGCTGTGTTCATTCATATTATTCCCACGATTTTATGAGCTTAAACATATTTTTTAAATATTTTTTTAATTCATAAATTGATCATTTATTTTATTCTGTTGCTTTTGTTCCTCATATTTGTTCATCAATCGATCTAGTTGTTTACTCAAGCGAATTGTCTTGGCATTTCGCAGTCCGTTTTCGATTCCTGAACGAATCATTAATTCTCTCGTACGTTCAAGCTGCTTCAAAATACCATCGTCCACTTTTGTCCCCCCTCGTCATCGATACAAATAATTTACTTATGTTCGAGCAATATCTAAATAGGTAAATACAATATTTCCACCTTGCTTTGCTTCTCCTCGGAAATGCTTAAAGTCAGGCTCATTTACTAAAATTTGACGAAATGCTAAAAATTCATCTTTTTCAATTTCTATTGATTGTACTTCTCTATTTCGCAAATCCTCTATCTTTTTTCTATATAATTCCATAAAAAAATCATATCTCCTTCTAAACACATACTTCTTTATTTAAAATGAATTACCTAAAATTTCATCATTCAAGTTTACTTCATCATTTTATTTTGAATTCAAAATGACTTTTTTGTTATTATACAATATTTGTCTTCAAAATACATCACTAATTAAACATTTTAGTAAAATAATCCAAAACCATATCCGTATAATTGATTTATACCCTATTAATATGTTATTCTTACAACAGTTATGGTAATGACATTAATTATGAAGTCATTAAAGGAGTTGACTGCCTGTGAAAATTGCCGAAGTTGGAAATATTATCGAGTTTAAAGACGGCTTACAAGGTGTTGTTGAAAAGGTAAATGAGAATTCGGTTATCGTTGACTTAACCATTATGGAGAATTTCACTGACCTAGAAATAGAAGAAAAAACAGTCGTTAACCATAAACGTTATAAAATTTTATCTTGATTTAGCTGCAATAACAATGCATAATTTTTACCACAATTTTAAAAATTGTGCTATTTTAAATGTCATACGATTTGCTATAAGCTAGCTTTTCAAGCATTACTAACACTATAATATGGCATTACTTACAATTATTATACAATATAATTTAGAAAAATGTCCTTTCATTATAAAATTGATGATGAAAGGGCATTTTTTTGTTAGTATTACGTTAGGGGGTTGATACATTTTATGAAATTCGTTAAACAAGCTCCAATACTGTTGCTTTCTTTAATTTTCATGTATGCAATGCTATTTTATACATTTTCTGAAAAAGCGATTTTCTGGTACTTATACACATTTACTCTGCTAGTAGGCATTGCGATTTCACTCGTTACAGAAAAATTCGAAGATAGCTTACCGACATGGCAATATTTAATATTCGGTATTGGTTATGGAACCATCACATATGGAATTGTAAAAGTAGGCTATTTAATCCTTCCGTTTATAAGCTCAAATGCACCACAACAAATTGCGAACTTTTTAGCAAAATATGGACCATCTACAGTTTGGCATTATTTACTGCTTATTTTTATTATCGTCGTAGGAGAAGAAATGTTTTGGCGTGGCTTCGTTCAACAGCAATTAAAACGCTTCGTTAAAAGCAGCTATGCAGTCCTTATTACAGCACTTTTATTCTCCATTTCAGTTGCGATTAGCGGCTTTATACCAGGCGTAATAGCTGCCTTTGTTTCAGGTCTTTTATGGGGTGCTTTATATGAATGGAAAAAAAGCTTACCATTAATTATTGTCTCCCATGTAGTGTTTGTTTTATTATTATTTTTAGTTTTACCACTCACATAACTACTTTTTTGCAGGAAACTTATTTAAATTAGGTACGTCCTTATATTATAAGGAGGAATGTTAAATGAAAAAATATTTATTAATTCTCTCTATTTTAACTGCTCTATTATTAGCAGCATGTGGTACAGAATCACAAACTGAAGAACCATCTCCAACCGATGATTCCAATGGAGCTCCAGTAGAAAATCCTAGCGAGCAAGAGGAAATAGACGGAGATGATGCAGTAGAAGAAGAGGAAACAGAAGAAAATACAGAAGACCCAGCAACAGAGGAAAATCCAACAAACGATGTACAATCTATTACGTATAAATCAAATAATCAAGAAATAAAAGGTTCTACAACAAACACACAAAGCCCACAGCAAGATTATCATATCGATTTAATGGACGGGTTTACCATTACTGCTGAAGAGCCTGGTCGTGATGTTGTGATGGCTGACGTTGACCCTGATGTATCTATGCGTATTGAAGCATTTCCAAAAGCTGATATCGTATTTGAAGAGCTGTTAACAAATACAAGTGATATGGTTGAGGCCTCTCTCGCTGGAGAAGACTATAATGAATATGATTTATCATCTATTCAATTAGACGAGCAAATTACGAATATGCATACATTTTTTGTAGAATATGAAGGCGAAACGGTATTAACACTTTTATATGAAAGACCAGATAAATTTATTCGCTTAACTATTTTTGATAATGATGCTGATTTAAAAGATGCCCTTGTAAAAATGGGCCTAACAATTAAATAAGGAAAAGGGGCTGTCCAGAAAGTGAACTTTCTGAACAGCTCCGCTTTTTTACATAGTCAATTTTTGTTTAAAATTGTGCTCCTGCGGTGGTCACAATAGAGCTTTTCTGCGACGAGTATTGTCACATCCTCGTCGTAAAGGGGGCGTCCCAAAATGACTTTCGGATGCCCCCTTCTTTGTGCCTTAAACATACATATTCTCTTAATAGGATAGATCTTTCACAGATAAACCTAGCTTTTTTAACAGCTCAATTGCTTGTTCCTTTTCCTCAGAAGATAATGCACTAAGTAACTCATGTAAATGCTTTTCATGCTGTGGAAATATTTCTGCCATAAATTGTGCGCCTGCCTCAGTAATATCCGCATATGTCACACGGCGGTCTTCTGGACAAGATACACGCATTATGTAACCTCTTTTTTCAAGCTTATCAACTACATAGGTAATTGAGCCGCTTGCCAATAATATTTTATTGCCGATATGCTGTAAAGGCTGTCTTCCTTTGTGATAGAGAAGCTCTAATACTGCAAATTCAGTTGGATTTAATCCATTTTTTTGAAAAAACTGATTTGTTGTTTCATTAATTGCTTTATATGCACGTGACAGTACGATAAATAGCTTTAATGATTGTTTAATTTCTTCTGAAGCCATACAATCCATCCTTATCTAAAATCGATTACGCCTTGACTAATGTTCTACATTTTGGAGTTTATCCGTTAAAATGTGCGACATTACTAGATGCTTTAGTTTGATTTAGCGAATTACTCATCGCCTCGCCAAAACACAAATTCCGCTAAATCAAGATAACTTATATACAAAGCATTATAGCCATTCCTTAAAGTACTTGTCCAATATTTAAATTTCTTTTTCTATTTAAAAGGCTGCAATAGTGTTGTCTGAAAAGTACTATCTTGTCAGACAACTCTATCACAGCCTTGTTTTAGCAAAATCAAGTTAGACTCACCGATTCCTGCAACGGCATATTCATTACATACTTATATGAATCAACAGGGATTGTAAATGTAAACGCCGTGCCAATTCCTTCCTTACTCCAAACACGTATATTGCCATTATGCTCTTCAATTACTTTTTTAACAAGAGGTAAACCAAGACCAGAACCTTGCTTTTTCGTTGTAAAGAAAGGTGTAAATAATCCGTTCATCGCTTCCTCATTCATACCTTGTCCCTCATCTTTTACAATTAGCTCAATGTCGCCATCCATATTATAGCCTATTGTAATTGTAATCGTTCCACCTAACGGCATCACTTCAATGGCATTTTTTATAACGTTGATCAATAGTTGCTTCAATCGTACCTCATTGCCAATCATTTTATATTCATCTACAAGCGAATGTTCAAGCATTAACAAAATATTACTTTGAATTGCTTGTGGCTGCATAAGGTCAACAATTTGTTGAACAATTTTAACTAAAGAAATTTCCTCCATTACATATCTTGGTGGCTTTGATAAATATAAAAAATCCTCTAAAATAAGCTCTAATCGCTCAAATTCAGCATCAATAATAGAAAAATACTTCTCACCATCATCGCTCGTATTCAATCTTAATAAATCTAAAAATCCTTTTAGTGAAGTCATTGGATTTCTTATTTCATGTACAATTGACGCCACAAGCTCATTTAAATTAGACAGCACTTTTTCTTCTTTCTCATCCGCCATCTTTCTTTCTTCAGTTACATCTTTAATAATCGTCACAATGAAAAGATCCATGCTTCCCGCAACCGCTGTCATCTCATAAATTATTGTTTCACTATCGACTTCCTGCTCAAAATCTATTGCACCGACTGAGCACTCGTCCATTTTTTGAATATACGCTAAAAATTCCTCTTGTGAAAAACCTACATCATACAATAGTTGCTCATATGTTTTAGCTATTATTTGTTCATTGCTATATCCGAAAATATTTAAAGCACCTTGTGATGCATCTATAATATCTCCATGCTCGTCCGATAAAATCGCTCCTGAGTATGCGTAATCTATAATAGAGCATAAAATCTTTTTATTAACTACCTCTTCAATATTTAGCCAAATAATAAAGGATTGCTCCTGTTTACAATAACAGCCAAATATAGTTGTAGAAATTAAATTATTTTTTACAATAATGTTTACATTACAAAATGCTATTCCTAAATTCTTCATTTGTTCTACAAATGCATCCCATATTTTAATGGACATGTCATCAAGTAGCAGCTGCTCCACTACATAATTCTGACCTAATAACTGCGTTGCTTCTTGATTCATTTTTTGAATTTGACCTGATTCGTGCATGACAATAATTGACTCTTTACACCCGTCAAAGAGTCTATCAAGCTTGGAAATATCAATATAACTCAAGTAAAACGAACCTCCTGTTGTAAAGTAATCGCGCTATCAATTAGTATGCTATTTATATCCTATTAACTATATTACATTTTTATTACCTAATATTCTATATTTTCCGAAAAAATATTTAGTAATCAAGATATTTTATTTCAAAATGCGAATAAATGTTTCATTTTTTTGAAATTTTATTGTAGAAAAAATGGATTTATCATCGAAAGATATACTTGACAAAATAAAGACAATTCTTTTGAAGAGATGAGCTTGCTTGTCTTTTTATAGAAAACTAAAAATATCGTTGATATCTATTTGTTACGATGGATTTGCTTTCTAATTAGTTGGTGCCAAATGGTGTTTCTAGCCTCCTCCAAAAATAGACAGCCACATCACACGCTATTTATCTTGTCATCCCTAGCTTATGACGCTGAACGAAAAATAATGTATTTTGTTATTAAACGTTAGTCGCAATTTTTAGTAAGTTGTCGCATTTACGCTACACTGCTACAATGATAACTAGAAAAAAGGAGAGAGTTTATGAAAATTGTATTAGCTACATTAAACGCCAAATATATTCATACAAATTTAGCCATCCGCTATTTAAAAGCAAGTGCCTATCCTGAATTCATCCCAGAGCTTGCTGAATATACAATTAAAGACCCAGCCTTCAACATCGTGTCAGATTTATTCCAAAAGCAGCCCGATGTTGTCGGCTTTAGCTGTTATATTTGGAATATCGAAGAAACTTTGCATGTGATTAAAATGTTAAAAACAGTTTTACCTAACACTAAAGTTATTTTAGGTGGCCCTGAAGTGTCCTATGATGTGCACCATTGGCTAAAAAATCATGCGGAAATTGATTTTATCGTCATGGGTGAAGGTGAAACCTCCTTTAAGGAGCTGCTGCACTATTTAGATGGCGATGTATCGTTAGAGGATGTGCGTGGTATTTGCTATTTAGAAGATGGCAAAGTGAGAATCCATGCACAGCCACCGAAAATTGATTTGCGTGAGCTTGCTACACCGTTTCGCTTTGAGGAGGATTTGCCACATCTCGGCAAGCGCATCCAATATATCGAAACGAGCCGTGGCTGCCCTTTCCAATGTCAATTTTGCCTATCAAGTATCGAGGTAGGCGTGCGCTATTTTAATCGTGAAAAAATTAAAGAGGACATTCGCTTTTTAATGGATAATGGAGCAAGAACGATTAAATTCGTTGACCGTACTTTCAATATTAGCCGTAGCTATGCGATGGAAATGTTCCAATTTTTAATTGATGAGCATAAGCCAGGTGTTGTGTTCCAATTTGAAATTACAGCAGATATTATGCGTCCTGAAGTTATCCAATTTTTAAATGACAATGCCCCGAAAGGCTTGTTCCGCTTTGAAATCGGCGTGCAATCGACAAATGATTTAACAAATGAGCTTGTGAAACGCCGTCAAAACTTCGAGAAATTAAAACGCACTGTGACAATGGTTAAAGAAGGTGGTAAAATCGACCAGCATTTAGATTTAATCGCTGGCTTACCAGAGGAGGACTACGCTTCCTTCCGTGACACATTTAACGATGTCTTTGCAATGCGCCCAGAGGAATTACAGCTAGGCTTCTTAAAGCTACTGCGCGGGACAGGCCTACGTCTAGAAGCTAAAAAATATGGCTACACATATGTCGATATTGCACCATACGAAATCTTCTCAAATAATGTGCTAACCTTTGATGATATCGTTCGCATTAAGCATGCAGAGGATGTACTTGAAAAGTATTGGAATGCCCATCGCATGGATTACACAATTGAATATTTAGTAACAGAGGTATTCGAAACACCATTCGACTTTTTCCAAAGCTTCGGCACTTACTGGGAAATGCGTGGTTGGTCACGTATCGGACATCAGCTAGAAGATTTATTCCAGCGTTTACTTGAATTTTTACAAACAGTGCCAAACGTCGATTTAGCGATTGTACAAAATATTATGCAGCTTGATTATTTACAGGAACAGCAATTCCAGCCACGTAAAATTTGGTGGAAAGAGCGTACAGATAAAGAGCAGCAAAAAAATATTTATACACTATTGCGCCAAAACCCTACAATTGCTGGTGAGGAATTTGCAGCAATGGGCATAACAGAGCGTGATTTATTCAAACACTCGCTCATTATCCCAACAGCGATTTCTTATCAAGATTTCCTCAATGGGCAAATTAAAAAACATAAAGGTTATTTATTTACTTATTTCCGCCAAGGACAGCAGCCTTACTTTGCGGATATTCAGGAAAATTTAAAACAGTAATATGTTTCGTCCAGCCAACTAAAAAGGCGTGTCTGAAATATTTTTCGGACACGCTCTTTATTTTGTAACGAATTGCTACGCCATGGTACTAATTAGTTGAACGAAAGTTAGAAAACTATTTGCAAGCGCATTATCCAGAGGAAAATTATTCACTACAGACGAGAGGCTATAACTTTAAAGATGCCTCTTACGTATTTGATTTTATTTATCAGAGTGATATAGCTCAAAATCGTGGGCATATACGGTGTCTGTAGGCACAGGGCTCATGCCAAAGAATATTGTCGATTTCACATTACACTATGATTCGACAGACGAGGACATATCTCAACAATGGAGCGATGAAGGCTCAAAATATGTACAGGATTTATTACAGGAGCTACCAATCCAAGTTTCTACTACATATAGCATTCAAGTGCCTGTGGATTGGATCAAATCACAACCTTATGAAAGCCAAATATTTCCCTTCCAGTGAAGCCTTCTATTTACATTGAAACGAGCTTTTATAATAGCGAAACAAAGGAAGATTTTCTCCAGCTAGCAAACGAAGTACAACAGCGTTTAAATAACAGTGATATGCTTTATGACGGATGAGGAATTTGATAACTCTGATGGCTCAAAGAAAGGCTACGCATCAACTTATTATGAACGTCGTTATCGCGTTTTATTTAAAGCAGCTGACAAAATTACAGGGCAAATGCTGTATTAAAAAGCTTACGACATTCCATCAGTCATTTTTTTGATTCTATCAGCAACTTTCTTTGTTCTATCAGCAACTTCACATAAAAGGCTAGCCAGAAAATTCGGCTAGCTTTTTGTGATTTACCCAATAATTACCCGTTTTAATGGCGGCTATTTTTATGTTTTTTTATTTGTTTTTCTTCTATTAATATATGATTACTTTAATAGGTGTTGTTTTTTAATATGTTTTAATGTGTTTAGTTCAGGGGTCATATTGGGGGACAAAAAAACACAAAAGTTATCAAGCGTAAAAACCTCAAGTGAATTTACTTGAGGTTTTAATATATCTTCATTAAGCTAAGTGTCCTCCGATTTTATTATTCCTTTGGATTGCTGTACCACTCGGCGTATATGATGCAGCACGTAAAATGGATGATGGACCAAAGCGCTCACGGATTTCATCTATTGTATGAGCTAGCACTTGACGCTGCGCTTTTCGCTCGTCGAATAAATCGAGCTGTATACTATGCGTTTTTTCCAAGTTTGAAATTCGCACAGCCAGCTGTCTAGCTGGTTCGCCCGCAAAATGCTCATCCAACAGCTCCACGCATGCGTTGTACATATCTATTGTCTCACACGTTGGCTCTTTTAACGTCTTTGACCTGTAAAATCCCTTTTCTTGCGCTCTCCTACTATAAGACACACCTAAGCTTATCGTACGCCCGACGAATCCAGCACGCCTCATCCGCATCATTACATCCTCGCACATCTCTAACAGTACAATAGAGATTTCTTTCCTTGTTGGATAATCTCTCATCAACATTTGACCTTGCCCAAAACTTTTTGTCTTTGCAACATCAATATTTGGCTCACCAAACGTTGATAAATCGACGCCCCAAGCGTGGTGGTACAACTGATTTCCCATGATGCCAAAACGCTTTTCTAACTCTTTTAAATCTGCCCTTGCCAAGTCCCCAACGCTGTAAATGCCCATATTATTCAGCGATGCCTCAGTTTGCCTGCCGATGCCCCACATCTCGGAGAGAGGTCTAATCGGCCACAGTTTTCTAGGTATGTCCTCAAATGCCCATTTAGCAAAACCTGCTCGTTTTGCATCTAAATCAAGTGCCAGTTTTGCCATTAACATATTAGGACCCATACCAACAGCCGAAGGTATGCGAAACTGATCATAAATTGCTAGTTGAATCGCTTTAGCAGTTTCTTCTGGAGGACCCCACAACTTTTGTGTACCTGTCAAATCAACGAAGCTTTCGTCAACACTGTACACATGAATCGCTTCCCGTGGCACAAATTGCATGATTAGTTTTGTTATCTCGACTGATATTTTTAAAAAGAAATTCATACGTGGCTCATATAAGCGAATATCAGGATGTTTCGGTATCTCATAGCGTCTATTGCCTGTTTTTATTTTAAAGCGTTGTTTCATCGCTGGCGAAGCTGCTAACACTACAGCCCCTGGTTGCGTAAGACTACCAACCACAGCAATTGCGTCATTAATTGGGTCTAGTCCCTCTTGCATCGCGATACAACTACTGTAAAAAGACTTCATATCAATACAAAAAATATCACGATTTGGCATTTGGTCGTAGTTCATATGACTTCACGCTCTCTTCTACTAACAGGCATAATCGCAAGTGTATTATCTACTATAAAAGTACGTTTAGCGCATTTATTGAAACAATAAACCTGCATTGTATCGCCAGCTATTTTAATGATTTTCACACGTCTCTTTGAGATTTTACCATCCTTCGCCATATATATAATATCCAAAAGCCATTGACGTTGCATTGCTTTTATAAGTTGATTTCGCACTTTGCCCACCCCTTACAGAACGTTTGTTTGTAATTATTATAGAACAAACATTCGTTTTCGAATACAGGTAATTTATGTATTCACAAGTGGCTTTTATTTTGAAAAATAAATAAAAAACCGTATATATATTTCATTTGCATTATATTGCAAATGTGTTATAATTAAATTAACAAAAGGAAACGGGGAGGAATTAAAATGAGAAATGTTATGACAACTGCTTGGGAAATTGCTAAAGATGGTGCTGCTAAATTCGGTGGGAAAGTAAAGGAATATTTCGGGGAGGCACTTAAAATGGCTTGGGCTATCGTTAAACAAACGGCTACTACTGTTACTATCCAACTTGCAGAAGGCTCTCGCAAACACAAAACTTGGGTTGCTGAGGTTGTTGGTTTAGATGCTAAGTATGGATTCAATCGTCAATTTGTTAATGGCTTTGAAGATGAAGAAGTACGTGGTCTATTCTTTGAACTTACGGAAGGTAAAGTTTATGACGTTAACTGCGCTCGTGATGGTCGTGAATACGCTACTGTTCGCAACGGTGAGCTTGTAGAACTATCACAAAATGAAGTAAAGGCGATGTTTGCATAATGGCACATAGCAAATTAAAGATTGGTGATAGAGTTGGCATTCTTGAAATAGTAGATTTTAGCAATGAGAATATCGGTAGAACGAAAACTTACTATTGTGTATGTCAATGTGATTGTGGAAATACCATAAAGATAAGACGTTCTAATTTCGGAAAGGCTAAATCATGTGGTTGTCTTAAAAATACTAAGGGAGCCGTCGGTGACAAAAATGGTTTATTGACGGTTATAGACCGTATACAAAAGACAGTAGAAGGGAGAAAACTTTGGTACTGTGTGTGTCAATGTGAGTGTGGGAATGTAAAAGAAATTATGGCAAATAATTTTAAAACCACTAAGTCATGCGGTTGTGCACAATATAGTACACCTACTAGATTATTCACACCATATTCTATAGGAGATAGATTTGGTAGATTAGAAATCAAAGAAATTTTATCCCATAAAAATTATTTGTGTACTTGTGATTGTGGGAACGTCGTTGTTGTCTATCACTATAATTTAAAAGATGGGTCAACTCGTTCTTGTGGTTGTTTGAAAGGTCCATCAAAATCTAAAATTGCTACTGTAGTTAGTGATTTAGCAATAGGTACTATTCATGACTTCCTTTTTGTGTCCGAAGCCGCTGAACTATGGAATGTATCAAGTATTTCTATCCGAGACCGAATAAAACAAATGAAATTAAGGGGTTCTATTGACTTTTATACAGAAAAAGGATGGATACGCCAACACATCGGTTCGGGCAATTGGTTATTGTCCAAAAATATAATGGTCGAGTGGTACGGCGAACAACTGAGGAAGGAGGTATGAAGTAAGAAATGACAAGAAAAAATGTTGATTTAACTGGACAGAAATTTGGTAGATTGACAGCAAAGTACCCTACTGACCAACGGAAACAAGGTAAAATAGTTTGGTATTGTGAATGTGAATGTGGTGGTCATGCATATGTGTCTACTTCTTATTTAACAAATGGTGATACACGTTCCTGCGGCTGTTTAAAAGTCGAGCAAGACATATCTAACATTAGAGAAGGTTATGAAAAAGAACGTGTGGACAATGTTGTTATGTCACTATTTAAAGGTCAAGAACCACGCAAAGATAGTGGCACAGGCTTTCGGGGCGTTAGCAAGTATTACACTCGCAAAAGCAAAGAGTTACGTTATCGTGCTTGGATAACCGTTGCAGGTAAACGTTATTATAAATCGGGTTTTTTAACACCGGAGGACGCCTATTTTAAAGGGCGTTTAGAGTTAGAAAAGAAATATTTACCGAAGGAGAATGAAAATGAAACTGAAAAATAAAGTAGAAGCAGTTATAAAGGCTGCGCAAGATGCAAAAAGCGGGGAAGGAGAACATACCGCATATCGCATCGTTAAGGAATGCGACGGATTTGTACAAGGCACAATTCAGCGATACGTCAATGGTTCTAGCGACATCGGTCGTATGGGTTTAGATGTCGCCGAAAAACTCGGTGAATATTATGATAAATATTTTTAAAAAACTTGTATATTTCACTTGAATTATAATTCAGTTGTGTTATAATTAGATTAATAAAACAAAGGAGGTCATTCACATGACAACAGTAAATTTTGAAGGTAAAGAAATTACATTAACACAGGAGGCATACATCTCTGGTACACACGAGGCTCCTTACTATGAAGCAACAGGTGTTGATGTAGAAGGAAACGAAGTAACTGTTAAATGGGAAATAAAAGCTCACTGGCTTAACGAAGATGGCTCTTTAAATGGGGAGCTAGAAGATGAATCAGAGGCTTGCGATTGGGACAATCCTTCCGAAATTTGCTAATAATCAAAGACCTAAGCAAGTCAGGAAACTGCTTATAACATTCAAAAGACACCCCGCCCTCCACAACGGAAAGGCGGGGTAATTTTATTTTGCAGCACGGCGTTGGTCAATTGTAATGTACAAGCCTAATAATCGATCTGTTGTCATTTGTTTGTTTTGCAGGTCTTTTAAATGAGACTCTTGTATAATACCATCCTTGACTGCCTGCGCTAAAAAAGCCTCTGCTGCCGTTTGCATTGCAGGGCTTGCTGGATTCCATGTATTCATTGTTATTTCCTCCTTGTCTTTGACAATTAATTGTACTTGCATCTTGCTGTTACTCGGTACTCTTACCTCACCTTCAAGCTTGTAACCTTTTGGCATAGTCCAATTTGCGTGTACCTCAAAATGTGGACGATCTGTTTTGCCTGCAGCTACCCAAGAGGGTTGACCGCCCCACGTGATATTTAGTTTACGAGCGATGGCCCCTACTTTATTTAATACATTAACATCGTATAGAGAATTTGGTGGGCCGACGGCAATATCCCACGCAAGGCGCGATTTGTGATTGCTGTTAAGCGTCCATGTAACAATTGCACCTGGTCTTGTACGTCCCTGTGCATACAAGTAATTTTGGCGCTCTTGACTGCGATAAGTCTCGGTAATAAAAATATTGCGAATGCCTGTCTTATAACATTCTTGGAACAGCAATCTACATGCAATTTGCGCAGCTGGCAATAGCTCGGATAAATCTCGGCATGTTGTCGTTACATCTGTCATTTACCTTCACCATCTTTCAGTTTTTTATCGACACCTTTCCCTGCAAGCTCCTGCGCAATTTCGCTCACTAGATGATCTTTTTCGTGTTTCGTTGCTTCAATAACCTTTAATTTTTCCGCTAAATTTTGTGGAACAAGCACTCCTAATTGCGCCATATTTTCAGTAATGCTCAAAGCCTCATTAGCTACATAAAAAAGCACTGTTGCAAACGTTAGTGTGCCACCTAACGACAATACCTGGTCGATAATGTTTGCTGTGATGATTACAATTAATACAAGCAACTTACGAGCATACCCAAACAAGCTTTTGCGGCTCCACAAGTTACCATTTTTCCAAGCTTTAAATAACCCTGTGACGATATCCAAAGTCATTAAAAGCAATAATAAATCAATAAATTTTACCCCTCCAAATAAATATAAATGTGCCACGTCTAGATATTCCAAATTAATTCCCTCCATAAGCTTCACGCTCCTATTTTTAATATAAAAAGCCCCCCACAATAAATGTGGAAGGCTGATAACTATTTGATATTAACTTTTTATTGATTTACTACACATTTTGGGACTGTTAATAAATTTCTGGTTCATCATAATAATGGAATCCATCTTCTAATGGTTTGTCGCATTCAGAACATGTATCCCAATATCCAAATTCTGTTTCTGCAGAGTAAATACCTTTAATATTTTCACATTTGCAATATTCTATATTTATCATTTTGATATACCACCTTTTTATTTTCAGTATATCATTGAGTAATTGAAATAAAATCAATAAATGTCACTGAATTCGAAATATTGGTACATTTTTAAAGATTATTCTAATATTTGTTCATACTAAAAGAATAACGATTAAGCAACTTCCGTTTCGCCAGTAAGAGCTTCTGCAACCGCTTCACGTAAATTATATAAATTTGGTACTTCCTCGTAAGTCATCTTATTTGAAACGATTAATAATACATAACCTTTTACCAATTGACTGTCTTTTTTGAAATTCATTTTCAACAACTCCTTAATTATCATTAATATTAGTTTGATTATTGATAACATCTTGTACCACTTCTTTCAAGTTGAATAAATTTGGTACTTCTTCAATCGTCATTTTGTTATTGTTTATCAGTAATACATAATCTTTTACTAATTGACTATCCTTCGTGAAATTCAAACTATGCACCACCCATCATCATTATCAATTGTACTAACTCAGCGTTTGCTTGAGCTTGTTCTAATCTTAATTTTTCAATGTCAGAAAGCGGCTGCGGGATTGGTGTTGGATCATGTGCATCGATAATAGATTGTACTAATGTCATATCTGTATTATCCGCAAAAGTAAAATCACCATAATCCCCATAATTAAAAACGGGGTATGGATAAATGCCATTATTATTTAACTCTGTATGCAATACACCAACATTTACTCCGTTTATCCTCATGATAAATCCGCCACCTTCATAATTATGACATTACTAATACTTAATATGTCTAAAGCGCCACCGCTAGACTGCTGAACTGTCAGCTCTAATAAGGTATTGGCTGTTATTGCGCCCCTATACAACGCTTGCATACGAGTAGGTGTTGCACCAGTAACGGGATTTTGAGTAATGGCAAATCCAAAACTATGAGGCTGTATATACCGATAACCATTTTCATTAGAAGCAAAATGTACGTTTAATATAATTTCGTAAATACCACTTTTTGTAATTTTAAGCTTGTTACTCGCACTATCCCACTCCAAAAAATCAGCTCCGTTATTATGGATTACTGATGATAGCGTTAAATAAGTTTCACTGTTGTTTACACTACTTTGATTCGCAGGCAACTTTGCGGTTGCAAACATCTTAGTATTGTCCAAGTGCGTAGTAAGTGCATCCTCGGTTGACTTCATTTGCGCATCAATTATTTCGAAGTTTTCATTCAATTTTTCAACATCTGCAAAATCCTCATAATCAGGTAAATTCATATTATAGTTTGGTGTATTTTCCAACTATAGCACCTCCTCTTTCACATCTCTCCAAGTCTTAGATAGTAGCTCGCCCCATGTTTTCAACTTAATCTTACTCCACTGATTAAATCTCAATTCGACAGTTAATATCATGTTTTGCGGTACCATACGCTCTAGTGTGTCCTCAACAACTTCAAACTGGCGCTTAACAGTTAACTCAATTTTGACTGTGAGCCATTTTTCCTCTACATTGCGCTCCATTGTATAATTTCCAGTGCCTAGTAGGCTATCTAAAATCAGCTTTAATGTTCGGTAGGTGTATGGGGCCTGCTCTTGGTAGCGTGCTAATACACGAAAAATACGAGTTTCTAGGGTGTCCGAATCTGACACTTGAAGCCCTAGCATTTTTTCATAGCGACCTATACCATTTTCGTCTGCTGTAATAATAAATTGATTATTAAGTGTCGCATCAATCATACGCCACAGCTTTTCTAAAATTGGATTTTCTACGCCAGCAATTGCTTTCAGTTCTTTGATTTCAAGCAAAATAGGTGGTAAATAACCTAAGATATCTACTTCCCTAGCCACTCACAGCACCTCGTTTCGGTATTTCTTCGCTGCCTAATTCGATGTTTGTCGTATTTCCGTTCAGTGTCGTATCTGCAATATCTAAAATGCCATCAACACCTAACAAGCGTGTCTCAATTTGGCTAATACGGATAACGACGCCTTGTTCGTCCTCTTCTTTAGAAACAGCCTGCGCCCACTGTTCGGACAGCTCGGTGAAGTAATCATCAATTACAACTTGTACACTTTCCTCAACATCGGACCATGTCCAGCCTGTTTGATAGGTGATATTAAGGCCGATATTAATAATCGCTTCTTCCACGCCGAATACCGTAACGATGTGGTCAATCGGGGCAGTTCCTACGCCCTCACCTTCCATGCCAATTGGGTCAACTGCTTCTTGTACCTGGTCAATTAAGGTTTGTGATGGCTTTTGATACTGTGCGTCAATTATGACTAATTTAACAGTGCCGCCACCATTCCAAGCACGATAGACACGTACGCCACCAACACCAGGTAAAGCCCCAACCTTTTCCTTATAATCAGCACGATTCCCGCCAAATGCAACAGACTGAAAGCTATTAAAATAGCGAGTTCGAAACGCTTCTGTTTCTTCTTCATCCTCTCCTGGTACTAACACATCTGTTAGCGTAGCCGTTTCAAGTCCTGCTACAAAATCGATGGGAATTAGCTGTCCTGAAAAGATATTACCGACATTGCCTGCCGTTTCACATTGTAAAATGAACTCTCCAAATGCGATACGCTCTATAACTGTGTAATTTAGCTCATCTAAGCTATAACGACTACCGATTGGTACATCAATGTTAAATTCACCTTTTCTTAATGCAAATGTAGCTTCACGTGGATGTAAACCGCGTTCTGCAGCACGGCGAATTAACTGCTCACGTGGTGCTGTATCAGCAAATATCATATTTTCATAGTTTCGCAGTGTAACAAGCATCTGTACCGTTTCAATGCTATTGGCTGCTGTCGCATTAAATATCATTGATGTACCCTCACGCTTATCTAGCGAGTTATCAATGCCAGCCATTTTTTGCGCCATTAAATCTTCATAGGTCGTATCTAAATTCAGTTCTGCCATTAATACTCCACCTCTCTTTCTCCTGTGACATCGCCGTAAATGGTACGCGCTGTGTATTGTATATGAACCTTATTTTTGTGAGCTGAGACAATAAATGAATCAACTTCATTAATACGGTCATCTTGTAGCAATGCTTCACGTATGCGCCGCTTGACCTCGCTTGCTACGTAATAGGTGGGTTTCCCGAATAAGTCGTTAAACTGCACGCCAAAATTCCAACTGTAGATAATATGGTCGTAGCGCTCAACTGAGAGCATTAAAAAAATCGCTTGTTTCATGGCTTCTAGTTCATCGACATAGCCAACACAGCGATTTTTATCATATAGTAATTTGTAGTTTTTTGATGGTTCAATAGCTTCCTCGAAATCCAGCTCCAAACCGTCATTTTCATATATAGTATTCGGCAGCATCAAACCACCTCTTTATCAATAATAATGTATTGTTGACCGCCATGTGCGCGTATCATGGTCACTTTATCACCAACAATTAAACCATTGTGGATAAGAAACTTTTTACGACCTTTATATTCGTGGTTATGCGATGCAAAGGCTGCTTCGCCACTACCACCTGCTCTATTTTCGGTTAAATGGTCGACTGTCATTTCTACTTCATAGTCCATTACAGCGCGTGTCAATTTTAAATGTTCACGCTCTAAAATTAATTTTTGGTCGACTTGCACCTTTAATGGAGCGACACTTACAACCGTACCGTAAACAATATTAGCTGGCTTTTGAGCGTTGACTGCATCTAACACTACTCGCCTTAATACTTTCACGATATCCGACATATCACGCAACGAAATCACCCCCGATTAAGCTTAAGTCCATACGATGGTCGCTTTCAGAAAATGTATGCTTCACTTTTTCAACCATCATAAAATTGGCTACCGTTAAATCTCCTAAATACATTTGCACACCTAACGTTGAGCCACCACGCACCCTCGTATCACCAAACACTTTATTAATGTGCAGTTTGCGTGATTTTCGATTATAAAGCGCTAATAGAGCATTTGCCTTAACTTGCCCATTCTCGCCTTCTTCTAGGCTTTCTGTGAGCTGTATAATGCCCCACTGATTCATGTTTTCGCCGTGTTGAGCATAGTAATTTTCGCGCTTACCCGTTTTCTTGTCTTCACGGTATACACGTATCTTATTGTACGTGTTATCAGCGATGGAGGTTGTGTATTCAAACGTTTCGCCGCTCTCCTCATCGATTAAAATATCAAGCTTGAGCATTTTAACATCGCGTAAATTGAGCTTGCCGTAATCATCGTATAAGACATATATAGAGCCTGTGTTTTTAGTTGTAATACTTAATGCATTATCTAATACAGTGAACAACTCCGACGTATCCTCGACACGGGTAGCAATGACATGTTTTGTATCTGCCACGATACCTAATTCTAGCCGAAAGTCCTTCGCCAGCATTTGTAGCACTTGCGCTGCTGTTTTACCCTTGTATGTGACTACATCTTTGTTTTTTAAATACCACAACTGGTCAAACGCTGTAACAGATATAATCCGATTATTCGAGCGCTTTTTCGTGAAGACAAAGCCGTTAAAAATGGGCTTTCCATCATAAACAAATCGCACTTGATCTCCTTCATAGAAGCCCAAAATATCATCTTTAATCACATTGAAATTAAGCTGTCCTGGTGCACCTTTTCGCTGTGTTTCCCACGTAATACCTTCTTCCACCGCGCACTCAAACACTCGTCCCCGTGACGTAATTAACAACTGACATTTAGTCAAGCTTTATCACCTGCCCTACTTTGATAATGTTGGGATTACTTATATTGTTGATTTTGGCAAGCTGCGTGTATTTCGAGCCATCACCTAAATATTTTTTGGCAATGGACCAAAGCGTATCGCCCTGCTTTACTGTGTGCGTTTTAGGTGTCTGTTTGCCTGTTGTTGGTCGTTGTTGCTCAACTTTTGCTGCCGATTTTTTGTTTGCTCCAGAAGCATTTGCACTTGAAGCTTTATTAAGCACAAGCTTTTTCGTGCCATATGGGCGCCACTGCTTAAGATTGATTGTGACACTCACGTCAAAGCCATTTTCCGCATCTTCTTCAATCGTATAATCTTCCAACGATACCCTCATATTCGTGTCAAATAATAATGAGCCATCTGGCATCGCACGATTAACAATGAAAGAAAAATCTTTTTGCGAGACTTTTAACTTTTCTAGCTTTTCAAGGTAGTGTGTTGCAGGCTGGAAACCGTTCGGATAAACAGCAAACGGATATTGCACGTTTGGAAGTAATACCTCAAACTCAATATCCGTTAAACCCGGCTTCTTTAAAATGTTCACTTCACCCTCATTCATAAGGGTGATTGTTTCATTCTTATTATTTATGACCGTTGACATGGACGAAGGAGCCACGGGTAGCTGCACATCGTCGATAAAAAAGTTATACATCGTATACAGCCCCCTCCGCTAGTTTCTCGGCAACCTCTTCAACTTTTTCACCGAAACGATCAACGATACCGTCGATGTCTAGCTCGCTATTAATGTGATTTTCGCTACGGTTGTCGATGTGAATTTCGGCTGTTGTATAGCGGTTTATAGCCTCACGCTCGGCTAAGTCACGCAAATATTTCAGCTCGTCATTTAAAAATTTAACTCCATCTGCCATCTTGCCTGTGTTTTTAGCTGTTTTCTTTGCTGCGTCGTTGCCTTCCTTCACTTTGTCACCCAGCGCTAAGGCGTCATTGATGGCGTCTTCAACAGGACTTCCATTCTCTTTTTCCTTTTCAGGATTAAAGAGATTTTTACCCCACTCGTATGATGATTTTGCGACTGCGGCTAAATCGACAGGATCCATTTTAGGTGCTTCCCAATAATCTGCGGGAGGTTCTTCCACCCATTCACCTAATTTATCTTTAAGGTTCAACATATCTCCAACGACAGATTTGCGCTCTTCAAAAAATCCGCCTTTACCAAGACCAATTTCTGCTGCAATATTATCAGGCAATAGGTCGATAAACCAATTCCATGCCTCAATTGCTAAATTGACAGCTTTTATAATCGCATTGACAAAACTCGTAGCAAAACCATCCCATCCACTTGCCATTGCAATTGCTTGATCCAATACATTACTTGCGAGATTGTAAAATAATTTTTTCACACTATACATCGGGTGTTGCCAAACATTTACGAAAAATTCAACAAATGCAGCAATCGTATTCCACATGTAGGCGATGCTGTTATAGACATATGCCCCTAACAACATAAATGCAGCAGCTATCAACCCTGTGGCACTTACTGATTCGCCCGTTAGTTTATTAAATGCTGCTACTGCAAGGTATAACAGTGCAATGAATATAATAATAGCCACTATTATCCAAAATATTGGATTAGCCATCATAGCTGCATTCCAAAGCCATTGAACTACAGTTATAGCTACAATAGCCCCTCTCGCTAATGTTAAATAGGTAATAAGAGTACCAATTATACCAATAACCGCAAAAACAATAGGACCTATTAAAGACCAGTTATCATAAATGAAAGCACCTACATTAATAATTTGATCAAATACCCAACTGGCAACAGCTCCCACGACTTTTAATACTTGTACAGCGTTCGCTCGGAACTCTTTAAATCGATCACCATTAAATATTGCATTTATTCTATTGAGGACGCTCTGAAAAGCCCATAAAGCTTCGTTTTTAAAACTAATCCAAATTTGTGACCAAGTCATAGGCAGGCTGTCAAACATGGTGTTAATATCCTCTGCCGCAGCAAACATTGCATTTTTAACAACATCTGCTGTAATTTGCCCATCGCTTGCCATTTTCTTCAACTGTACTCTACTGATACCTAAATATTTTTCGATGTTTTCGACGATGCCAGGAGCAGCTTCTAATACTGCATTTAATTCTTCCCCTCGTAGTACCCCAGAACCCATTGCTTGATTTAGCTGTAATGTAGCTGACGCAATACCCTCTGCATTGGTGTTCGCATTCGCGAATGATTTATTCAAAAGTTCTGTAAAAGCTACAATTTCATTCGAACTACTAAATGCATGACCTGCATTGGTTGCTAGTTTAGCAACCGTATCCGCTGCTTGCATATATGGTGTAAATGTCCTTTGTGCACTATCAAAAATAGTCTGTTGTAATTCTTGTGTTGTCTGCATACCGTCATTGATTGATGCAATACGTGCATTTGTACCAGTGAAATTATCAGACAAGGTCACAAGTTCCCCAATACCACGTAAGGAAAGATACATCCCTATCAAAGCTCCAATTTTACCTATCAGTCCATCTACTTCATTAGTACCGTCTCGTATTTTATTGTTAAATTGCCTTTGCGCATTATCGGCATCACGAATTTCATTTTCGATTTGACTTAGTGAAACACTCATTCTCACTAGTTCTCGCTGTGCTTGCTCTAGTGAACTTGTGTCAATTAAATTGCCTGACACTTTATTCATCTGTCTCATAAAGTCAAGAGAAGCTATCATAGCACTATTCATTGCGCCCATTGGTTGAGAAAAATTGTCTACAAGTTGAATAGCTGTGCGTATTGTTGCCATTATCCCACTTCCTCTCTGGGAATTTTATGAATTGCTAGCTGTTCCTCTAAACTTTTTTTTATCTTCAGCAACAACTTCTCGGCTGTTTTCTTTAATATTCCACTCAAAAGGTATTGTTGTGATTCTAATATTTTAATTAGGTCTTCAGTGCGTTCTAACTCCTCTCTAGTTGCCTCATAATAGGTTTCGTAATCTTTATAAGCAAAATCATAAGCCTGTTGACTTTTAGCGTTTTTTAAGTTAATTTCATGTTGTATTAAATAACTAGCATGTTCTTTAAAGCCCTTCTCTAAAATATCTGATGTCTTTCGTAATTGATTGACCGCCTTAATCTTATCGATTTTTTTATTCATTATGATCGCTCCTCTTTCCATAATAAAAAGCACCCATCATAATGAGTGCTACTCTTGGATTCGATATGTGCCATCTGCATGTTTAAAATATTTGGTTTTACAAAAAGGACATTTTACCCTATCTGTAACCATTTTCATCTTTCTTCCACATGTCATACATTCGGTTGACTTTGTTCGCGCTACTTTTATAAACGCATAAGGTATCATTAAAACAAAAGCAACTATAAATAACACAAATATTATTGTTAACATAAAACCCCTCCTCACCATAAATATACATGGATAACAAAGGAATTTCTACGCCTATTTTCATAATTCTACATATACACCACCCCTTTCAATGAAAAAACACTCCTAAATCAGGAGTGTTTCCTTTTGTTATTTAAAAACCATTCTTAATTGATCTTTGAAATCTTCTATATTCTTATCTTGTATAGCAATCAAATTATACTCTTTATTTCTCTTCGATAATTTTTCTATTAAATAATCTATTTCATCCGCATCAAGAATATTATCAGTCAAAATTCCGTATTTTTTAAGAACCAATTGAAGGTTAAACAGCAATAACGTCTTTTTAAAACAATACTCTAAAGAAAAATTATTAATATGAATGTTAGATGTAATTAAATCAAATTTAATTTTCTCACTAATTATTTCCTCATGAACTTTTTTTAACTGTTCTTTTAATAAATCTATTGAAGCATTTGCTGTCACTACTTTAATAAGATAACCTGCTGCACGATAATTTTCAATCTCATTAGCTTTCACAACAGCGTATAAGCACCCTCTAATAATATTTTCGGATAAAATATTTTTACTCCCAGAGATAACTGGATTCTTCGCAACATCTTCCTTTTTATCGCTAAGTATAACTTTTACCTTCTTTTCTTTAAAATAATCTGGAATAGATAACATCATTGAAAATATAATTGGAAGCTCTTCAACTTTAAATCTTTCAATTAGATCAAATATCAAGGAAATAAACAAATCTTCTAGATATTTTTGTCTACTAAACCCAACTTTAAAGTGACTACGAATTGCGCCATTATTCACTAATGAATGATGGTAAAGAAATTTCAACTCAATACTAGCCATTTGTTTATAAATTTCCTCGTTATTGGTTTTTTGTAATGTTATAATTTCGCTACATAATTCTTTAAAATATATCTCAATTAACGTATTGTAATTTGTATGATAAAACAATAAGTGTTGAATTTGTTTTTCGTGAAGGTCTGGTATCACTTTAAAAGCGTTGGTTACCAATTTTAGATGTATATCTTTTAAGTCTGAATGTTTAGCAGATTCCATCATTAAAATACTATTACTTTTCATAATGAAAAGAAATAAATCTACCAGCCTTTTTTCACTAACCCATTTGTTGGAATGAAAAATCATAGTATAAATTAATGATAATCCCCCATTCCATTCTTCAATATAACGATTTAAAATTTTATCATTTTTTGTATTCATTAAAAAAACTAAGTTTTGCACATACATTTCTACAAATGCTGTCAACTTGTCCGCTATTTTGTCGGTCAAGAAAAGAATCGCATTTTTGTTGTTTATATTTTGGGTTTTTTTAAATAAACCGTATTTCTGAATGCTTTTTAAATTTTTATCTAAGGTAAATTTAATCCAAAATGAGTATAAAAAGTCATGTAGTATAAATAAAAAAACTAAAAAGACAATAATAAATAAAATTTTACTGATTAGTATATAATATTCTGTAAGCTTAAAGTCTTTTTCAATATTAGCGATAAATATGGTAATTACCATTAATATTGAACCTGTTATTCCGATTGCCATAAAATAAAAATTCTTTTGTTGAAAAGCTGATGCAGACGCTAATTTAGTTTTTAAATTACTACCGAAAATGGATAAACTTACGATAGAAGTTAAAAAAAAGAAACCAATTCGGTAGACAAACTCTGTGTAGGTTTTCCAGTTTTTATAAGTTGTCATATCAGTGATAAAAAATACAAATAAAAAATATAATAAAAAGGGGGTCATTACTCCCAAAAAGATAATGTTCCCCCAATTAAATTTCTTTATTTTTTGTACAGCTAAAATCAATACTTGATGTAAGTTGTTTTTAACATAATTATTTTTTTGAGGCATATAGGCGTTATTCCCCTTGAACAAAGTATTCGCGTATCTTTTCATCATCTATATCATTATTCAAATATTCTTGATAACTGGATTTCCACGGTTCTTCCTCGTGAGTAGAATTAACTAAGGAATATGCATGAAACGATTTTAGTTGTTCCCAAATTGCCTTTACAGTTTCCGCTTCATTTTGTAACAATTTAAAATCTCCGATGTCATTAGGTATATCATTTTGCCCATACTTGCTAAACTGTCGGTAAACATCAGGGATAACAGGTCCATATCTCCAAGCTTCGAATTGAGCGTCTGTCATTAATTGCTCTCCATCCCACTTATAATGGCCCCCTTGGCAGTAATAAAGCAATTTTTGTAATTTTAAATTACTTAGGGAGTAGTATTCACCGTTTTTTTCATCTTCATCTCTCAAATACACTAAATAATTAACTACATCTTTCACTTTAGCCATTGCTCATCCCCCCTTCAACTATATTCTATAGTATTCAACTTATTTTGGGAAGTATGTGGATTTGATAAAAAACGAACAAATTTAATTTAAGGCGAAATAAAAAACACCCTCAAACGAGAGTGTTCAATAATTGTCTTTTTTCAACTTGGTCTACTAACAGTTGGCGCATTTTCATTAAGTCTGAATCATTGCTCTTAGCAAGAAATCCACGCTCCATTAAATCCAATAAATTAAAATCGCTCATTTCTTCTAACCCTTCGCACCACCAATTAACAAGTTTAGCGCTGTTCGGTGGCTTAATTCCCATCATTTTTGAAAAATCTGCGAATAGCTTAACTATTTTACGATTACCATTTTCCATCAATATCCTCCTAGTGCGAGGATATCCACTTCTCATTCTACCCGTTTTGGGGTATAATACTATTGCTAATAGTTCAGTGGATATCACTCGAATTAATATCATGTTTTAAGCGCCAACTTAAAGCATGATTTTTTTGTTATTAATGCACATATTTTTTATACACTTCCTCGCTGACAGATAAATCAAGATTAAACTTGTCCTTCACTATCATTAAATCCACAGCATCAGCTAAAATCGGCTCACGCTCTATTAGCATCGAAGGCGTCATTTGATCCTTTTTTAAAGATTTTGGATGCCCATAACGTGTCGATACAGCCTTATTAGCTATCGTATTCGCTTTAATAAAGTTAACCCTCGTTGGATTTTGCAATGACTGACTAAGCCTTGCCATCGTTTCTTTCTGGTGTTCCTTGTCCAACATGCGGAATATTTGGAACCCTTCTAATCCACTATCCTGCCGAAGTTGTTTCAGCATTTGTTTTACCCATTTTTTAAATTCTTTTGCTTCTGAGCGCGGACTATTCCAAACGGCCTCATAAATTCCTGATTCGGTTAAAAGAAGCATCTTTGATACCTTTGAGAAATCTTTGAAATTTTCAAGGAAAGCAACAGCACGCTTTTCTTGTTTTGTCAAGTGTAATCCACTTTTTTCTTCTTCATCTTTAACATATCTAAGCATATCAGATGTATTAATGTAGTTCAGAGCTGTTGCTATATCACGAGCGATCGCATACCATTCTTCTTTATGCCAAATGAAACGAATTTTACAATCCATCCAATACTCTGTTTTAACATTCATCTATACTGCCTCCTTTGTAATTTCAAATAATTCACCAACATCACAATTTAAATAAACGCACAAAGCTTCAAGCGTTTGGAACTGAATACCCTTTGCCCTTTTGTAAAACAAAGAGTTTAAGGTTGTCCTCGATATCCCAGTTGCCCTAGATACATCAGTGATAGAGAGTTCTTTTTTCGCTAAAATTACACGAAAATTATTATGCATATTTTTACCCCCTTTCGTTTAGAGTAGGATACTATAGTCCAACATATTGAACATATAATAATTAAAATATACATTACGCATTATTGTTGGTCAAGTTATTTTTTATAAAATCATTGAAATTTGTTCAGACTATACTACAATATACTTTAAGAGGTGATAAAAAATGATAAAATGTAACTTAGCTGTATTACTCGCTGAACGTAATCTAAAAATTAGTGAAGTCGCAAAACGTACTGGTATTTCAAGAACAACTCTTACAGCATTATCTCAAAATCAAAGTAAAGGTATCCAATTTGACACTTTCGACAACTTGTGTAATTACTTAAAAGTGAAGCCGAACGATCTTTTTATCCAAGAAGTTTTCGAATATGATTTTGTTGTTGCATCTTTCTTGCAAAGAACTATGGATATAAAAATTGAGTTACTTGTAGAGATTGAATACAAATCTATGAGATATAAAGAGTTAATTGATTGTACAGTCGATATTTATAAAAACGACGAAGATATTGAATCAATTGCAATAGCTACAATTTATAGTGATGTTATTTTTGAAATCTTACGCTCAATTCCTATTACTTTTAAAACATCATTTGAACAAGAAATTATCGAGTGTATAAAAAGTGAAATAGTTATTAGATTCCAACTTGAAAATGAAGAACTTGACGCACGACTTTGGTAAAATTAAATAACTATTCAATATTAGTTCTATCTCTATTAATTTAGTTCTTGCCCCATTATATGCACTTCGATTCGACATTATTCGACAAATTCGATATTTTATTAAATTCTATTATTTTTGGGTGTCATTCTATGACGCCCTTTTATTATTTCATACCTAGAAATTTCAAAAGTGACATCTTTTTAGCAGTCATGTCAAGTGTTTTTTTAATTTTTTTTTTTAAACCTCAATGCTTTGTTATTATAGGTACAAAAAAGCACCACAAAACAACCGATAACCGGTGTCTTGTGGTGCTTCCACGTTTGTAAATAATTAAATGTAATTACTTACTACAGTACAACACCTTCTTGCATCTTGCAACTATTAATTTCACTTCAACTCCGTCAAATTGACGGTTGTAAAAACTTACCTAACGTTTCCGCCCCTTCTTACCCGCGCGCTTAGCCTCCTTCTCTTGCTTTTTATCTTCCTCGATTTTCACTTGCAACGAAGCGATAATACAAGCCTTATCCACCTGAGACAAAGCCATATACTCGGACGGCAGGCGTCGCATTTTATGCACCCACCAGTGCATAACGTTTGCGTCACCGTCGCCGTCCTCAATTAGTTTTTTACTTCTTCTACGAGTTCGTCTAGCTCAATTTCAAAGCCATTTACTTCTTGCGCTACTTTTGCTGCATCTGTTATTTCGCCAATTGTGAGCATTTTACCTAGCAATTCATCAGCGCCGAATACACCGTATGAATCCTGCAAATCTTTGTCGTGTAAGTTTGGATATACAATTGATTCAACCGTCAATAAGCGTTGGTACTTGAAATGGTCAAAATCGGTGTTATATTGCCCCTTACGCTTACCTTGTGTGATTAGTGAGCGCTTAGTTGATTCGGATTTAAGCTCAGCGTCACGCTCTGGTGAGATTGGCGCAAACTCCCATTCAACAGCATTTCCGTTTTCGTCAACGAAACTTTTTGAAATCGCTCGCTTAATATTGTCCTGTTTCTTTTTGTTATGCGCGAAAAACGCTTGTAAGTTACTCATATGTTATGTCTCCTTTATTTTTAAGTTTAATGTAAGTATAAAAAAGAGCCTGCCGCAGCAAGCTCTTATTGCATTTCTGATAACATCGTAAATTCCTCTGGCAATTCGAATGATTCGAAAGTAAAATCGAATGAATCTTCTAAGTAATCAGCGTCCGCATCTAATGCCGCAACAATTCCACCATCCAGATTACAATCTTTTAAAATAACCGTTTGACGCCCAACTTGAGATGAACCATCTTCGTTTGTGATTTGAATATCAAAATACGTATCCCGTCCAGTGTCCTGGTAATTTTTTAGCATCTTTCTGAAAATTGAAGTGTTGAAGTGGAAAGTTGCGCTCCCTGAATACTCAATACCTGTTGCTTTATTCCCTTTTGCCACCTTCCCCATGATAGGGATTTGCGTTTTAGTTTTTTCAGCATTTGCTTCAATGTTAATTAATTGCGCAAATTTATAACGATTACCATCAATCGTAATCCACGCAATTCCCTGTGCGCCATGTATCGCATCACGAGCATGCATTGTTGTTTCTGGCATATTTTGACCTCCCTTATGCTACCACTGTAGTAATGTAAAGCTGTGACATCGCCACTGTAGGGATGACAACCTCATTTACTACGACGGATTTTTTCGAATTGCCTTGCTCTACAGTCAACTCATCTTTGTTGTAATTTTGGATAGCTCGAATACGTTGTAGCTCCATACGGTGCGCACCAATGTCATTCCAAAGTGAGATACGGCCATCTTGGTCGTTTGGTACTTTACCAAGATAACGGTTATTGAATAGCGCTGCTGTATCGATTGCGATTTGGTCAAGCACACGAATGACTTGATTCATGCTGAAATCCTCATTTTTATCTACTGTGAAGGATGTAAATGTATTGATATCCTCAAGTACACGCACTTCATCACCAACGCGATGGAACACATATTTACCATTTTTGATTAATGCGATAAGTTGTTGCTGTGTCTTTGTTTCGGACATATCTAGCTCAAATTCGCCGTCATAGCGTTTGTTTGTATTTGAACGATTTACCGGCACGCCTGCTTGTGCTCCTGTTGCCCAATAGACAGCAGCAAATACTTCATCACCCATCGCGTCGTTTTGTACATCGATAACACCCTCGTGGTCTGTCGTGCCGAGTTTATGACCTACAAGTTGGAATTTACCTCCCACTTGGTCACGAATACGCTTCGTATACTCTACGTACAACGATTTAATTGAGCTTTCAGCCGATAAACAACCGAGTGTATTAAAGCCATACGCTTCTAAAGCATCCAATGCCTCTTGATGGGCACCACCTGTAATCGCTGTGCCATTTGAGCCATCGGCTAACGGCGTACCTGCTGTAACTGCAAGCGTTGCACCACTTTTAAATGTTACATAATCATTTGTTACTAAATCAGCAGCCGTTGCTACAGCGATTTGTTCGTCAACTGTGGCACCATCTAATAATGTTTTGACATCAAATTTCGTTGGCTCGTCCACATTCGCTTGAATCACAATGGTGATATCGTTGCCACGTACCCCTTTGTATTTAGCTGTTGCAAAAGTATTTTCTGCTGCTACTGCATCAACAGCAAGCTTATAAAAGTACACCGTAATCGCATTTTTGAATACATCACGAATGCCTTTTAGCTTTTCATGTGTGTAATCGTAGCCGAAGATTTTACGACTTTCCTTTTGTAAATCTTCTTGTGTTACAGCGAATACTTCGCCGTCTACGCCCCAATCAAGCGCGATTGGTAGCCCAACATATCCGCGATCGGATAAGTTCACGAATGCACGTGCAGCACTAATAAAATTGTGGTACGTTCCTGGTAATACTTTATTTTGAGTTAAAAAGAATCCTCCACCTAACGCCACTCTACCTCACTCCTTTATCGAATTTATTAAGAATTTCATCGACCTGAGCATAAGAATACGCCTTGCTATCTTGTAGCAAAGCGTTCAATGCATCTCGTCGATGTTCGTATTTTTTACTTTTTACCAGCTGCTCTTTTGCGAATGTCGGCATGGCTGATTTAATGACCTCTCCAACCATTTCGCCTGTCACATTTGCTTTTTCCCTAATTGCTTCATTCTTCGCCAACTGTACCCCACCTTTCGTTATTTACGTAGTGTTGTAGCGATTCCATAAATATTTTTTGTTCCACCTCTTGCAAAAAGAAGTCAAACCTCATAAAGTTATGACCTATACCATCTACTACCTCACTATTAGTACCTCTAGCGAGCATAATAGAGCCGTTTAACAGCTCGATATCCTTTAGGGCTTGTTGTATTTTTAAGCTCATGTTTGCGCTCTCTGACGCTCCCTTAAACGGAAAATACTGCACATTAAAAAGTGGTGTCACTTTCCATCGCTTACCAATTTGCTGAACATGCTCCAAACTCAAAAACTGAATAAAAAATGAAGGTGTTTCAAAATTTTGCGGCACTTGATCAATATACTTTTTATAACCATCACCAAATTCCGCTTCTAATTTACGCGAAATGGCTATGATAATATCCATAATTTCCACTATTTGAACACCTCCATCAATTTAGCCTTTAACTTTCGCTCAATTATGGCTGGGGCTTGCTGCTCTAATTCATCGGCACTAATTGTCATCATGAAACGGCCATTTACCCAACCTTGATGATTCCTTGTTCTATGCCCGAATTCTTTGTATGAGGCATATTCAATATTATTAATAACCTCAATTTCATACATATCTCCAATTTTTTTTACTTGTCCAATTGTCCACCCTCTACGTAAAACACCTGTATCAACCGGAGTACGCTTGATAACTTTAGCGAGTAACCGAGCTGCTAACTCTTTGACCATCGCAATATTAAATGCTTCCATGTCAACATCTGCAAATTTACTAATGCGCCGCTGTAACCGCTCCAACTGCTTGTAATTTACTCTTACACGTGCCATTATGCGTACCTCTCGAATGCCTCAAGCATAATTTCTTGGTGATCCATAAAAACAGCAGGCTTACCACTACGAGTAAATTCATTTGTTTTACCATGCTGCGTAACAATGATTTTAGAGCCTGCCGGAATATCTAACTCTGGTGCAATAAAGAGTTTAGTAGTTTGAGCAATGATAGCTGGCCCACCTGTTGGAGTGGTAGAAGTTTGCTTTTCATAGGATAGTTTGCATTTTTTATCAGTAAATAATGTCTCTTCCAGTTGTGTTGTTATCTTTGTTATTGGGTCAGTTACTGATTTCCCCACTTTCACGGTACACAAGCCCCTGTACAATGATTCAACGGCTTTTCTGCGTGCCCCTACCATATCAACACCCTGTACTTGGACCAATTGAGGTTGCCATGCCTTAAATATGCAAGAAACGCATTGAATTGACCTTCGGGTGTATTAGTAGCATCTGAATTAACTGCAAACTCTACGTTTGTATCGCCATCTTGGACCTTTTTAGCGACCATCGTAAAATCGATCGTTTCCACGTCTAACTGCCCCATCGCTTTTTTGGTAGCAAGGTACTCACCTACAACCATATCGACAGCATGATTATATGATTCTCTCGGTATGCTTGATAGGTTGGTTTGATTGTTAATGTAGTTTGTTACCTTTTCAATGGCAAAGTCTATTACATAAATATCAGAGCTGTTAGGGGCACTCGATAAAGTAACCCCTAAAGCTTCAATCCGATTTTTTACATCAACTACTTTTAATTTGACTGACATGGCTATCACTCACTTTCAGTCGTTTTCTTTGTCCGTGCAGCAGGCTTTTTTGGTTCTTCCGTTACCGCCAACCGCTCCATGATTGCACCGTTAAAATGTGGTTCATCAACCGTCAATTCTTGACCAACTAAAAAGCGCTCTCCTTTGTATCTCACAGGAAAAGCGCCTTCTTTAATTTTTACTTTAATGTTTGCCAATGTAATCACCAGCCTATTTAGTTTACTTGCGCGATGAAAATGTTATCGATTGTTTCAAAGCTTGGCATTACGATTTCAGACACAATCGTTTCAACGTTTACTGGATGTGGCTCCTTAACTGTTGTAATTGCAACACCTGTGTTAACAATGGAAACCTCGGCATTTGACTGACCTGTTAGTAAATCTGATTCCTCTGGCGTTGTACCGTAGTAAGTATTGCCTAACGTACCATCCGGAATAAGCGTAAAGAAGTCATCTGGATAGAAGTTGTTTGAAGTGCCATCCTCAGCAAGATACTTTTTGTTATATACTGCAACTGAAATACCTAGTTTGTCTTGTAGGTACTGCTTCAAAATTGCATCGGTTAAGATGATATTTTGCCCACCTAACGGGTTCATATCCAAACGAATGCTCGGGTGCTTTAATAAATAACCAAACGTTTTACGCGTTAAAATAGCTTTTGTTGGGCGAACACCTGTATTATCCTCTACAGTGTCCTGCCAACGGATAATGTCCTCAATTGGTGTAGCATCAGCATTGCTCCATACAGCATTTCCTGCAAGGGCCTCTTTATGATCAGTTTTCATTTTATAGTCATAATCAAAATCTTGGCGATTTGCTGTGATTTTAATTTTACCTGTGGAAAGTAGCTGCATAATCATTCGCTCAGGCTGTACATTGGCACCGTTCACTAGATTCGTAATGTCATCATAAATATTAGCGATTAAAGTTCGTGTCATGCTATCTAAATTAGATGATAACAAACGATTCAACTCTTGACGGTCTTTCTCTCCTACTCGCATCGCTTCACGGAAGAATGGCATTTCTGTTTCTACTTTTTTAAAGCCAATACGGTCACGTAGCGTTGCTTTCGCATCGAATTCAGACGGCATCAAGGCTACAGGTAAACCCTTCGAGCCTTTAATCCAACTCAAATCTAAACCTAATTGTTTTTTAGGTGGGAACAGTGTCGCTCCTAAATACGGAATATTATTCGATGGGTTGTTTTCATAATAATCCGCAATTTCTTTCGCTTTTACTAAATCAAAAATTGTTGGCATTAACTTTCATCCTCTCTTATTTTAAAAATGTAATTTGTTTTAATGCTGCTTTTTCTTCATCTGTTGGTGCTGTAGGCAACTTATCTAAAGCAACAAAACCATGAATCAGTAACGCACCGGAAGCAGGGCCATGTGTTACATCGGTATCATTAAACAGAATCCCTTCAGCATTTGACACGCCTTCGTCAGTCGTTGCTTTTACCGCCTCGATAGTATCATCCTCTAACACGCCACCACCCAAAATAGTCCCAGCTGGTACGATTTTTTTACCTTCACTATTGGCAGTAACCCCAACATCAGAAACAGTAATTGCTAAATTTACATAGTGGTCTGGAAACTTTAAAATTTCCTTTTTGTTTGTATAAGTTGTTTCTACAAATTTACTCATTTATTTTCATCTCCCTTATTTATTCGAAATATTTTTCGCGAGCAGTATCTAATTGCTCGGTGCCTTTTGAACGTTCTTCCGCTATTAGTTTGCCTAAGCTAAACTCTGCACCACCGCCACCTCCTGTACGAGCTTCTGCAGGGGTGAAACCTTTAAACTGCGTTGTTTCGGCCTTTTCAGGCACAAACAAAAAGGACTTTGATTCTTGCAGTGTTTTAAGCTGCTCATCTAGTCCTTTAGTGACGTTTCCGTCCTTATCCAATTCAATTGCATTTCGGTCAATCAAGCCAGCGACTAAATCCACGTCATGCACTTTACCGTTTAGCGATAGTTTTAAAGCGGCGCTCATGCGTTCGTTAGTAAGTTGCTGCTCGTACTCTGTTTTGGCTGTTTCGTTAGCCTGTTGTAGCTCTGTGATTGTCGCTTGGAGTTGCTCATTGCCTTTGGCTTGCTTGCGTAATTCTTCCAAATCAGCTTCATGCTTCTTGACCGTTTCATCCAATGCCTTTTTCGCATTATTTACTTCGTCAAAACGCTCTTTTGGAATCATGTTTCCGTATTTATCAACGATGGCAGTTGCTTGCTCCTCGCTCAATCCCATAGCAATTAAATCTTCTTTTTTCATTTGTATAGCCTCCTATTACGTTTTTTACGTGTGCGACACGTTAGGGGTTAGACACTTGTTCTTTAACGTCTACAAGCGCTAAAAAGACGGGTGATTACTCATTACGTGCAACAGCAGCATTTGCCCACATCACCGCTTGTTCAAGATTAGTCATTGAAACTGATTTTTCACGACTGTTTGGGCATACATCGTCAATTAAATATGCAAGTTCTTTCGCCTTTTCGCGAATAGATTCATATTTTTTCTGTTGACCTTCTTTCGGACTGTGATACATAAAGTTATTTTCAATTTGTTGATTTAATGGCATATTCATACCCTCCTAAAAATATAAGTTACTATTTAACGCATAGTTGCGAGATATATAGACCACCAAGCCTTTCCGCTATATCAGCAGTTTGACGCTACTTTACGCCATAATAAAAACCATTCTGCCGATACTAGCAAAATGGTTTTTACTCATACATATCTTCAACGATATCGAATTTCGCTACTTCCAACATTCCTAAAGCTTCCAAAGCACTACCATCAGAAGCAGATACCTTAATGGTGCCATCTTTTAATTTTACTACACTAAACACACGTTCTATTTGTTCGACATTTTGAAGTAGGTGTTCTAACGTTGCTTTTACGGTGATAATTCCGTCACGTTCAGCCCTTTTTTCATTGAAATCAATCATTTAATCACCAACTTTTTCATAAATAGCATTGAAAGTATCAGGCTTGCATAGATACAATTCACCTTCTTCATTTTTGATGATGTAGTCGCTAAACTGTGCGCACTTAATACCTTCCGGTGTATGAATATATAATTCTCCATAAAGCCCTCTGAACCAACCTTTGTTTCCACCTACGAAGTTCTGAAATTCACTTACAGTGCTTCCGACTACATAATGAAAAGCTTCAATCACTACTGACGCTGACGACTTAGAGCGATATTTCACAGGAGCAACCACTTGTTCTTTTTCATTGGAAATGGAGTAAAACAGCAGATTATCATACGGAATGAATAACTCTCCTTCACTCGCTTGAACGCGCACCCCTTTTTCTTCTTCTATTACAGATTTTATTTCTTCAATTTTATAGTCTTCGTGGCTCTTTAAATATATTTTTATGAATTTCGTCATTTCACAAACCTCTCTTTCCATTGTGGGTATTTGATATTGCTTGGAATGTAATACATCTTACCATCTTTATCTCTAGCAATACGCTCACTATAATCATCATCGAACCACGGAGCCGTAGTGGACCTGCAATGCGGATGAAAAGGATTGGCAGTAACACCTGGTTCAAAGTCAGCGAGCTTGAATACCTTCCCGTCCATCGACTGGCAAATATCGCTTGTCTTGCTATCCAATGTAGCGATGATCTCATACCGTTCCACATCCAGTTCCTTAAATGCATCCTTTTGAGCCGATGCACTAAAAAAAGCCGATTCGGTCATAACCAAACGGCGAACTTGAGCTTTTGTATTTGTAGAGCCTAGTTTTTGATGGAGTACCTTTACAATCTCTTCTGGGTGTTTACCTGTGGCTAGTGTGCGTACAAGCTCTTTATGCAACGTGTCGATTAAAATATTTTTATCACGCCATAAGCGCCTGCTAAACGTCATACCATCGGCTGTCCATGGCTTGCTGATTACCTTATCCAAAAGAGTGTCATTAAGTACTTGCATGGTAAAACCGATGTTAAAACCTTTTTGCACCTCGTAAGCTGTATGGTAATACTGCGATTGGTACTGTTCTTTGATAAAGCGTTCAAAGCCCTCTATTTGACCGTCATACAGCTTTTCGATATGCTGTTGCATTTGTATTCGTAAACTCTCTAATCGGCTAATATGGACACGTGAGGACGCATTTTCAAGTTCTTTCATCCACTTTTGGTTAATAGCGTTCTTTTTGCCGTACTCGATGTATTCCTTGACAGTCCAGTGAAACTCTTTTAATTCATCACTTTTTAGTAGTATTTTAGCTTCATCGAGAGTGATTTCATTGTTTTTCGAAAAACGACTATACCATTTGAGGATGTCCTTTTCGAGGTCGTCCATGGTGTATATATAAGCCTTAACCAAATCATCGTAATAAAAAAGAGAACGGCTGTGTTGTGCGTCCTCTAATACTTCAAACCGTTTACGCCAGTATTCCCTACTCTTGACCATCTACATCACCTTGCTTTTTTTGGAAGGTTGTTTCGTAGTTGTCCATTTGGTCAAGGTATTCCTCGCGTTCTGCCTTTAAACGTTGTAATTCAAGCTGTACATCATCTATATAAGGATGTTGCGCTAAACGTGTTTCTAACGACACATACGGCGATTTTTCAAGCACCTCAACAACTTCTTTCTCATTGATTAAAATATCACGATTGAAAATGATATTGACATACTCGTCCTCAAAATCACCTTGTTTGGTGTTAGCTAAATGCATATCAATAAACCATAGCAACTCCTCAAATGACGCTTGTAGCTCCACCTCGAAGCCGTTTGCGTCCAATTCGATGTCGGCGTACATGCTTTGGATATTCATTTGATTTGGATTGTTGCTCATGCGTTCGTCTTTCGCATCATAACCTCGACCATTTTCGATTAGCGCCTTTTTAAATAGCGCTAGGATTGACTTATAGTTTTCAGCGTTTACTTCGATGTATAAGCTTTCCACGCCACCGTTGGCTCCATCACCCGAACGGACTTTAACAACGCCGAACTGCGCTAAGTTGCGTCTGAACTCTCCTAAGTCTTGACCGTCATAATTATGCAATATCAGGATTGTATTTCGCGAATCTTCCTCCATGTTGTTTTCAAACGTGCTAAGCATTTTGTTGATGCCGTCCTGTAGTGATTTAACACGTTTGATTAACGGTATCTCAACACTATTAAATTTAACAGGAATAAGGGGCACTCTCCGCCAGTTAGCACCTTTCATTTCCTCTCCATCACTAATAATGATATATGGGGATACATCAGGCTTAGTCACGTCTTTATACAGCTTGCCGTTAATAAACTCATAATGTTCAACGCCATGTGCTGTAAATACGTCAACCTTTTCTTGCACTACCTCTTTATCACCATCGTATACCAATTCCTCATACAACCTGATAGCAAAGTTTAAAACAGTGCGGTCGCTATCCTGCCAGTACGGTATGATTTCCCACGGTCTAAAACGCTTGATGTTAAAGTTCCCATACTCGTCATAGTGAGGGTATAGCCAGCCGATACCACCGTTAATTACATCAAGCCCGACATTACGTAAAGTGCGGTGAAAACGCTTATTTAGTATCGTTTGAAGCTTTTTAACATAGTCGTCTTTTTCGGACTCAATCGTTAGCGGCTTGCCGAGTTGGAAGTTAACCTTTTGGTCTACTAACTTAGCGTATTGGTTGTCGATGCGCTTGTTATTAGGTAGGTTTTCGTTAACAGTTAATCGTCCACCCTCACCAATTACTTTACGTTCGTGCTGCAAGATATCGTGTTCGCCCTCATAGTATGCCTCACCTGTCAGCATCCACTTTCTTCTTTCTGATTTCTTAAATTTGTTGATTTCATTTTCTAACCATTTAACATCGCTTATCTGTTTATTAGCATTAGCAACGATGTTGGCATTAATAATGTCAGTGTCCGTCACGACACCTTGAAACGGAAAATATGTCACTTTATCACCTCTTGTCTAATCAAAGCTATATAGGCTACCAGCGCCGATTTTTTCAGCGATACCTGTTGTAGCGTCCGGTGCATCATCATGCTTGTTCTTACCTTCTTTTTGGTATTCCGTCATTGCTTTATAATATTCTGGCCATCTATAACGCCAGTCGCTCGGGAAATAAATATGGTCCATTACCCAAGTAGCATTGGATAAAATACGCGCTCTTTTGTTTTTCGATTGGTGAAACGGATTAATGCGCGTTTTATTCGAATTATAATTCGACTTAAGCAAACGTTCGACTGACCTTGCAAAACCTCGACCGCCACCGTTAGATTCAATATCAGCAACATTAACTTTATCCTCATAGAGCATTTTTGCCGTTGCTGGTTCCGTTACCTCCATACCGTCTTTTGTATAAAGCACATCTAGTACGTATGCTTCGTCGTTAAACGTCACACCATAATTAATGGTACATAAGTAGTCGCTACCTTCGTCTGCTGTATCAGTATAATTCTTGATTTGTTTAAACTGAGGCAGTTCGCCGTCATACGTTTTAAAGGATGTGTACAAGCGTCCTTTTTGGTCAATAGGCTCTTGCTGATAGTTAGCTGCTGCTATTTCAGGGCGCATTGCTCTAATTTTGCTCTCATATGACTTTTGGCTTAATACCTCGTCACAAAGCATTGTTCCATCGTCTTGTAGAGCTTTCATATTCACATGACGGACTTTCTTACCTTCTTCTTTAAAGTGAATAAGCGCTCGTCCTGCTAAATCTTTTGAGGACCAACGTGTCATAATGATGATGATTTTTCCGCCTTCTTCAAGTCGGGAGAGCATAGTATTCGTGAACCATTCCCAATGCTTATCCAAGGTATTTTCATTAAAAGCTTCTTCGGCATTTTTTATTAAATCGTCAATAATAAGTAAAGAAGCACCAAACCCTGTTGCTGTACCTGTCGGAGAAGTAGCGAGATAGTTGTTGTAACCACCTTCTAGGCTCCATAAATTCATAGCAGCGTCACCTTGTTTAATCGTTGTGCTAGGGAATATATCACTATACACAACTGCATCGGCATCAGCCTTAACTTCCGATATGCCATTTCGAACAGCTTTCGAAAATGTCGTTGAAAGCATTTCATTGTATGAACCTGTCATTATCTTTTCTTCTTGATTTTGACCAAATACCCATTGAGCAAACATGGAAGCAGAACGTGATTTACCATGACGAGGAGGAACATTAATAATTAATACCTCATCGTCAGATTCATAAAAATCTTGCATTTCGTTACACAGTTCAACTAAGTATTTTCGATTTTCTTTGTAAAACTTAGGTGCTAACAAATGGCAAAAATAAAAGAACTCACGTCTCGCGAGTTCTAATTGGGCTTGTTTTTTCAGCTCTTTTAATTGTTCATCTGTCATTTGTTAATCAACTTCCTTAGTTCCTCTGTTGTGAGGTCTTTCATAGGATTGTTAATATTCATAATGCCACTATGTTCAACCTGTTGCTTATCGCGCCATTCGTTCGGCTTACGGTTCTTCAACCAGAATATTTGAGCTGTAACATCCGGGATAACCTCTTTCGTCTTTTCTTCAACTACCACCATTTTGTATTTCGAAATGCTTAAACCATGAGCGCGAATTTCTTCCATCGTTGCTTCTGGATTGTCTAGTTTGAAACGCTTCATAGCTGCTTCTTTTAAAGCATGGTGTTCTTCATTGGACATTTGCACAGGTTCGTATTTCTTTTCGATATATTGATAGCCTAGCGCTCGTTTGAGCAAAGCATTCTCAACTTGACGGTCAACAACTTCCTTACCTCTTTTTAAGGCCTCTGAAATCTCTGAATACTTCTTCTGCCAATCGTACAATGTAGATTGTGTTATACCTATATTTTGTGCTATTTGCTCATTTGTAAGACCATCCCTAGCCCAACCTTCAATTTTTATTAATCCTTCATCTGTGAGCCATTCAGCGTATTTGCCTTTAGCTCCACCTTTATTTACTTTCCCAATGGCATCACCCCATTATGCTAGTTGCTTTGTAAAATAAAAAAACACCCCGAAGGATGTTAAATTTCACCTTTTAATTTCATCATAATAAATTCATATCCACCCTTAGCTGCGCCATGCAAAAACTCATATAATTCAAAGTTTTCCTTAAAGCCTTTCAGTTTATCAAGAATATCATCAAATTTACTTGAAGCTTGTTCAACTGTTGTACTCTGGGAAAGAAGTAATATTTCAGTAATCAAAGGCAATATTTCAGCAGTTTGATTACTATTAACCCTTAATACTTCCATAATATCTTTTATATCGTACATTTTATTACGAATATCTTCCAAATATTTTGTTTGCCGGTGAAGAGCGATTCTATCCTCCTCTTCCTTTCTAGCTTTTTCTAGATGAAATTCTCTAACTTGGTTCCACGAATCATTAGTTTGCTGTACCATTGCATTATATTGTCCTTGTAAATTATTTAAGGGTTTTAAATCAAATTTTATATTTTTTAAAGGGTTATTATCATTCATGTTTTTACACCTCCCACTCCATCATAAACTAATTCGGAAGGCTATTCCATGATATATTTTTGCTCTCAAAACCACACCACACCAAACTCCACCTTAATTATTTTTATAAAGCGACTCTCGCTATCTACGCCTACGCGTCACGGCTGTTTGATGCAGTTTTCAAAGCAAAAGAAAAGACGACACCTAAAGGTGACGCCTCACGAATTATGTTGTAACAAAGTATTTTGTGGTAAAAATACTTATGATGAAGGACGAAGTTCTTCACCCAAAAGATAAAGCCGCTCCGTCCTCCCTCCCATTTTAACCTGCGTTTTTTGAGTAAGTCAAAATCGTACGTATTTGTCCGTTTTGTCCGATTTGTCGCAAGATTTCTTTTTTCGATTGGCATACGTAATCTTTGGAAGTGGCTAGATGCTCCGCTATCTGTCTGTATGTCATGCCATCTAATAAGCAATCATATATCGTTTTTAATCGCTCGTCCTTTAACAGGTCATACGCAACCTCTAACGCATATACATAAGATTCTAAGCGCTCTAGCCGCTTTAATTGGCTACGTTCCCTTATATCCATTCGCTCCATTTCGGCAGCAGAGCGTATACTGCTCCCTCTAGGCATTGTTGCCTCGATACCGTATTGAGCCACGCCCCACGAACTCATATTACGACTACCACCGTATATAGCGCGCTCTAGTCTTGCTATTTCCTTTTTCCACAGCCTGTAATTATCAATCATATACCCGATATCTAATTGTGCAATTTGCCCTTTGCCCATGCTTTAGCCCCCATTTATGTGTTATAATAGAGTGTGTATAATTTTGCTGAGGTGGCTGGGCGTGTGCTTGGCTGCTTTTTTTATTTACAAAACCGCTTTAATCATATCGGCAATCATGGATACAAGTCCATATATGCAGATGGTCGCAATACTCATCAACGCCCAACCGTTCGCTTCAAACTTGTACATTTTATTCATCCTTAACCTCCGTATAAAATTATTATAATTTTGAGTATATTTCCGTGCTTCTTTCTTAGCTAATTGATATAATTTTTTTAAAAAGAAAGTAGGTGAATTATGGGTATATTGTCTATCTTTGCGACTTCTGAAAATATTAATATTATTATCATTACTTGTGTAGTAGGTGTTGTGCTTGGTATAGTAGCGGTTATTGCTAATTATGCACATTCGGCATTCACCAATTTATTGAATTACATATTTTCAATTGATGTTGTTCGTTATGGAGTATGTGCATTATTATTTTTGGCAATATTCGTTACTGCAAAAATTATTGTTTAGCCGCAGCTATTGCTACGGCTTTTTATTTGCTACTCATTTTGGTCATTGTGCTTCTTAACTACAGCCCACACATGCCTTCACACTCGTTCGCCCATAAATCAATCTCTAATTGATTTTCGTTTAAATCAACCTCTCGTAACGGCTTACAGGAACGATGTAAAAATGCTTGTCCATGCAAAACTGGCATATTACGTATTTTTTCATCTATAAAACAAGCATCCTCAAATGATTCGGGGTCGTTCCGTTTCATTTCCAGCCATGTTTGATTGTCATGGAATGGGCAACCTATACAACTGCTTTTGGCTGGTGTTCCCAATCCTTCACGCTCAACATATGAAATGCAATTACTGCGATTCATTATTACGTTGTCGATTAGAGGATGTTCAGCTTCAATCCATTTGTCTGCAATCGGCTTCACACGTTGAATTTCATCCGTACTAATGCCTT
>NZ_JAMBIZ010000008.1 GCF_025291715.1 Metasolibacillus sp. | reverse complement strand
GAAAGTTTACGTGCTGTCAGTGAGACATTGTTTTCAGACGACCTTCAAAAAGCAACGGATTTAGAATCGATTAGCTTTTCGCAATTAGGCCGCCGATTAAATCAAATTCCAACAGACGTGTTCCAGCAAGTTTTTCTGGATTTAGTCGCTCAGATTCATGAGAAATCTCAATATGAGCAGCGCCGGAAAACGACAACACCGCTGAAAATCATTGATTCGAGTACGTTGCCACTCAATTTGAATAATCACAAATGGGCGGAGTTTCGTAAAACAAAATCAGGTATCAAGCTTCATTTGCGCCTTGTTTACGCAGAAAAAGGCTGTTCCTATCCTGATAATGCGGTGCTGACAAATGCAAAAGAACACGATCGTGGCCAGCTAGAGGTACTCGTTGACGACAAAGAATGCATGTACGTTTTTGATCGTGGTTACTTAGATTATGAGCGATTTGACCGCATGATCGATGATGGCTATTTCTTCGTCTCACGCTTGCGAAAAAATGCGGTCATTCATGTCGTAGAGCCATTTAAACTGCCAATCGATTCAACTGTATTGTCGGATGAAATGATTCTGATCGGCACCACACAAAATCGTGCAGAAAATGTCTTTCGCCTCATCAAAGTGCTCGATTCAAAAGGTAACGAACTGCATCTAATTACGAATCGATTTGATTTAAGCGCCGATGATATCGCTGAATTGTACAAATCGCGCTGGGCAATCGAGTTATTTTTCAAATGGTTGAAGCAGCACCTGAACATCAAAAAGTTCTACGCGCAGAGCGAACAAGGCGTACATAATCAAGTGTATATCGCAATGATTGTCTATTGCCTAAATGTACTGGCACAGCTGAACACGAACAGTTCAAGGACGTACTTACAAATTAGTCGCTTACTCAAAGCGGCACCATGGAAATCCGCTCATTTATGGCTACGAAAAATCGTAGGGAAAACCGTGCCCTAAAGAATTTCACAGGTCTGTTGCACTCGTCAAAGGTTATAGTGAAAAAATGGATGTTAACTACCTCTATTCAAATGTCTTTGTTTTTCTTCTCATGAGTAAAAACAAGAAAACAGAAAATTCAGTTAAAATTTATGCGACGCTAGTGAAAAAATACACAAAGACTATAAAATATTTTTAGATAAGAACGATGACATCTTACTAGGGAATATATTGATTATATTAGAAAGTTTAATTATATTATCTGAAACTCATGATTTTAAAAAAGCAGCCCGAAAAGTGGCACCAATATGGACCCAACTACAAAAACGTAACACATTATATTTCATAGACTTGTTTATTTTAAGTTCTATTTTATTTTTCTTCCCATTAGAAACAGCACTTGATATTAGAAAATTTGCTGAACGAAATATTAATAAGTATAAAACGTTTCAGAACATTCATCGTTTGAAAATAAATCTATCAATAAATTCAATGTTACTGTTAATGAAAGATAACCAATTTAATATAGCACTTGAAGAAGCAGAAAAAGCGATTGTGCTCTGTCAAGAAGAACAAATGTATATACATCTATCTGTATTTTATATTAGAAAGGGGATTTGTTTATCAAAATTAAATAAAGGTGGTGATGAATGGATTGAAAAAGGCCAAAATATATTGAATGTACTTGAACAAAAATCTCTCGCACAGCTTATGAGTAATGAAGTGCTACGCTACAAATGATTATGATAAAAGGAACAAAAAGTTTTACTGTAACTTAGAGTTGTCATACACTCCATTACTTTATATCTGTTTTAAAAACTATAAATAAGGCTAATCTCTTCAGTAAAGATAAGCAAATAGGTAAATAAATCTCTTTAGAATGAATTGTTTTTTAACTTTCTTAACAAAAAACTCCCTACACCCATATTTTGGGGAGGGGAGTTTTCCTACATAATTTTCAATTCAATTTTATTCCACTGATAAAATAAACGGATATAACGCTTGCTTTCCTTCAACAACTTCTACTTCTGCATCAGGATAATTTTCTTCGATAAATGCAGCTAGCTGTGCGGCTTCATCTGCTGTTGCATCTTCACCGTAAATAACTGTGACAATTTCCGCATCTTCGTCAACAAGTGATGTAGCAACTGTTTGCGCCGCCTCCATCATCGTCGGTGTTGATAAAATAATTTTGCCCTCAGCTAATGCCATAAACTCGTCTTTACGGATTTCTACACCATCAATCGATGTATCGCGTACCGCAAATGTTACTTGCCCTGTTTTCACATGTGCAAAGCTATCTACCATGCTTGCTTGATTTTCCTCCACAGATACCTCTGGGTTGAATGCTAAAATCGCAGCCATCCCCTGTGGAATTGTTTTTGTTGGCACAACCGCTGCCTCAATATCTAATAATTCAACCGCTTGCTCAGCAGCCATAATGATGTTTTTGTTATTAGGTAAAATAACAACGCGCTCTGCACCGATTTCTTTTACGGCTTTCACGATATCCTCTGTTGAAGGATTCATCGTTTGTCCGCCTTCAATGACATATGAAGCACCGATTGAACGCAATAAATTCGCTACACCTTCACCCATTGCAATCGTCACAACCGCGTATGGATGCTTTTCCACTTTTGGTACTGTTGCTACAGGGGCTTCCCCAACAATTGCAGAATGTTGCTCACGCATATTATCTACTTTAATTTTGATTAAGCTACCATATTTTTGCCCTGCTGCAAGCACTGCTCCTGGTGTTTCTGAATGAATATGCACTTTAGCAATTTCATCATCCGAAATAACAAGCAAGGAATCACCCATCGGATTTAGCTCTTGGCGGAATTGTTCCTCGTCGAACGGCTCTTTATCTGACTCAAAGCGCACCATAATTTCTGTACAATAGCCAAATTCAATATCTTCCGTGTTCATAAAATCTTGCACACGATGATGCTCGGCATTGATTAAATCATCTAATGAAGATTCATTTTTTTGTGGCAGTGGCTCGCCTTTTAATGAAGCAAGGAAACCTTCGTATACAAACAATAAGCCTTGTCCACCGCTATCGACTACGCCTACTTCCTTTAAAACAGGAAGCTGCTCTGGTGTGCGTGCAAGTGAGGCTTTCGCTTCTGCTACAAGCGCCTCCATGACAACAATAATATCATCTTCATCTTGCGCTACTTCCACTGCCTTTGCAGCCGCTTCACGAGCTACTGTTAAAATTGTTCCTTCAACAGGCTTCATTACTGCCTTATATGCTGTGTCAACACCTGCTTGGAAAGCATCAGCAAAGCCAATTGCATCGATTTCTGCGTCCTTTTCAATCGCTTTTCCGAAACCACGGAATAATTGCGACAAAATAACACCCGAATTTCCACGTGCACCCATTAATAGGCCTTTCGCTAATCCTTGTGCTGTTTTCCCGATATGCTCCTGTGCTTGTACCTCTGTTTCTTTTGCACCTGATGTCATCGACAAATTCATATTCGTTCCTGTATCACCATCTGGTACAGGGAATACATTTAATGAATCTACATAAGCCGCATTTTGATATAAATGGTGTGCCCCCATTTGTACCATTTCTGCGAATTTCATTCCGCCTAAAGACTTCATTAGATTTGCTTCCTCCTCATTACACATTCATCACACGAACGCCTTGCACGAAAATATTAACGGACTTCACGCTCATACCTAATGTTTTATTTACTGTATATTTTACTGTTGATTGTACTTGATAAGCAATTTCAGAAATTTTTGTACCATAGCTTACAATAATGTACATATCAATATGTAAGTCTTCGCCTTCTTGACGAACTAGCACACCTTTTGTAAAGTTCTCTTTACGTAAAATATCTGTTAATCCATCTCGAATTTGATGTTTGCTTGCCATTCCAACAATACCGTAGCACTCAACCGCTGCGCCACCTGCAATTTGTGCAATCACATCATTCGAAATATCGATTTGTCCGAATTCATTGTGGATTTCTATTGACATAAATACGCCCCCTAAGTACTTTTAAACTACTCTTTATTGTACTACATAAACAATAATTATAAAAGAAAACGCCATAATTCGTCTAGTGCCGCTTAAGATAAATTAAAAACAGACTGTCAATTTAACAGCATGACATGAATAAAACGCATGAAATCAAAGTGCAAAGCTTTAATCTCATGCGCTACTATTTAACATTTCTGTTATTTCAATATTATATATGAAATACTTCTGAATATCACTTTAGACCTACCTCAGATAAACTTTTAATAAGCTTCTCAATCATCACAGGCATTTCTACAAAGGCACTATCAACATGCAATCTTTCTGTTTTTTGATGCGGGTCTTTACCAAATGGTCCTACATTTAACACTGGACCTTGTAGCGCTGCCATCATATCAAAAGGAATGCTATATGTTTCTCCCCAAACAGGTGTATTTTTCTCGAATGCTAACCAACCATTCTCACTATCTGAATAATTAACATAGCTTAAATCACATATGCCGTTAAAATAATGAATTTGTTCAACTTCATTATTAAATGTCTTCGCTACCTCTTTCAGCAATTCAATTGATTGTTCAACAATTGGATGGTTCGATGCGTTAATTGCTGGATAATATGGTGGTGCATAAAGTAACACCGTTGCAGGTGCTAGCTCCTGACAACGAATCATCAGCTGATCCACAATGCGAATGGATTTCTCTCGATCATCCCAGCTCTCATGATGAATAACTCGCTGTTTAATTGCCTCCACCTCTGCTTCTCCAAGCTTCTCTATAGCAAGCTCTAAAAGTGCCTCATAACGTATAACCTTTACAGCACCTACACCTTTGACACCCTCACGCTGGCAAACTTGCTGATAATGCGTATTACAAGCGTTCATAGCTTCCACTGCCACCTGTTCAAAAATATCCATCACCTCTGTCGCTGTGCGCTTCATTAAAAAGACATTATACAGCGCTGCAGCACGATAAGGTGTTTGTGTCGAATATTCCATCTTCAAATCCTTTAATTGCAGCGATACTGGAAGGGGTGTACTTTCACCTAAATCTTGCTCACGGAAAATAGGGTTCCATTCCATATGCTGTGTCATATAGGAAGCAATAAAATTAGCTGTCATGCCTTTTAAAGGTTCTCCTACATGTGTTTCTTTTCCATAAAATAAAGCGGCAGGCATAATTTTCCCAATAGTGCCAGAGTAAATATATTCTTTAATATCAGTAGGCTCTTGTGAGAAGGAGGGCTCACTATTTAAAAATAATTTATATGTTAGATGATGCTGCTCACGTAACCGTACTAATTCTACAACTGCTGCTCGCATTCCAGCGGAGTTCACTTCTTCATCTGGAACAGCGGTTAATAGAAGGTTGATTGGCCATTCTTCAACGCTTGCCTTCTCCATTAACTGCATATGCAATGCTAGTCCCATTTTCATATCCATCGTGCCGCGCCCAAATAAATACTTCCCCGACTCCAAATCAATTTTCACTTGTTCTGGTAAATCTTTAAAATACTTAGGCTCCATCAGCTTTTTTGTCAGCTTTTCTGGATAAAAGGCAAGCGGCTCTAACTCACCATACTCCTCTGTATGCACCGTATCAAAGTGACTGATTAGTACTACCGTTTCTGTTGCGGTTGGATGCTTATAAAGAGCCGTTACGGCATGTCGACCAAGTCCCGCATCATGCAATTCAACAAATTCAGGTTGTTGTTGAAAATATGACAATGTCTGCAATTTATCCTTTAATTTATAAGCAAATTCATTTTCACCTTGTGTTAATGTCCTGCTTTCCCAGCTGACAATTTCACATAATAATGCGCGTAGCTTCTCTGGTGTATTCCAATTCATAAACAATTCTCCCCTATGTTATCCATGCTGTTGTTTACTTAATTTTACTTTATAAAAAATCATACATGCAATAAAGAAAGCAATTCCATATATTAAGCCAATTAATTGTGTTGGATCAAATGCTAAAAATACAAGAATTAATACACAAAAGGCTATGCAAACTAGCGGAATTATTGGATAAAACGGTATTTTAAATTTTAAATCAGCAATATTGCCTCCCTCTTGAATAAAGCGACGTCGAAACATAAATTGCGATGCACAAATCCCCATCCAAGATATCGTCACAGAAATACCTGCTACTGACATTAAAATAACAAATACTGTATCCGCTTCCATAACGCTTGTTAATAATGATAACAATGAGAATAACATTGTAAATATGAGCGCATTTAATGGCACTTTATTTTTAGTTAAACGCCCAAACATTTTAGGCGCCATCCCTTCATTTGACATCGACCATAGTAAACGAGTTGAAGCAAATAGACACGAATTCCCTACCGATAAAATAGCAGTTAAAATAACAAAATTCATAATATCCGCCGCATATGGCACTCCCGCAATTTTCATTAAAGTAACGAACGGGCTTTCTAACAAACCAAGCTCAGATGCTGGGAAGATGGCTGATAATACAATAATAGAAGCGATATAAAAGACAATGATTCTAAAAATAATTGTACGTATTGCCTTCGGTATATTTTTTTCTGGCTCCTCTGTTTCCCCAGCTGCAATTCCTACTAGCTCAGACCCCTGATAAGAAAAAATAACATTCATCATCGTCACAAAAATAATGGCAATACCTGCTGGAAACCATCCAGATGGGGCTAAATTTGTGAAGTGTGGCGTTGGACGGTCTGCTAAAGGAATAATTCCTAAAATAGCTGCTGCTCCAATTACGATAAAGGCAATCACTGCAACCACTTTAATGCCTGCAAACCAAAACTCTGCCTCTGCAAATCCTCTTGTTGTCAAAGCATTCAAGCCAAATAACAGCGCCATAAACACAGCACACCATATCCAAATCGCTACATCTGGAAACCAATGCTGCATTAATATACCCGCAGCAGTAAATTCAACACCTGCTGTAGCAGCAGAGCCAACAAAGTACATCCAGCCTAAGGAAAAGCCTGCTGCTGGACTAATAAAACGAGTTGCATATGTTTGAAAAGAACCTGTTACAGGCATATAAACTGCTAATTCTCCAAGGCAATTCATTACCATAAATAAAATTAAGCCACCAAATAAATAACCAATTAACGCACCACCAGGTCCAGCTTGATTAATTGTATAGCCAACATTTAAAAATAAACCTGTCCCAATAACACCACCAAGTGATAGCATTAATAAATGGCGGCTTTTCATGGAACGCTTTAATGTATTATCGTGCTGCTGTTGTCCATTGCTCACTGTTCTCTCCTTCTTTCCATACAGCATTGACTCTGAAGTCTACTATTTTTAATGAAAAACCCTTTGGATTAACTCAATTAGCTAGCACATATTTACTATCATTAAAAACGCAATGACAAACAGCTTAAGCCACCATCATGCTTGCGAAATTCAGACATATTTAATTCAATTGTTTGATAGCCTAATTCTACTAATTTTCGATTTGTTTCTGGGTAGCCTGCTGGGATAATAACGTAATCATTTACTTGAATACAGTTTGCTGAGTATTCATCCTCTTTTGGAATAATAATTTTGTCATAAGAAGTAAAAGCAGGATGATCAATAAACTCTCCAGCAAGCACCATGCGATTATCTCCTACATAAGCAATCCCCGTCTTTAAATGGAAAAACTCTTTTAATGGAATAATCGTCGCCTCATAGCCTTCCTTTTCAACAATTTCTTTAAACTGACGTGCCCCTTCTTCATTTGTACGGTCAGAAATCCCTACATAAAACTTCTTCTCTGCCTGTAACACATCTCCACCATCAAGTGTACCTGGAGCTTTAATATAATAAATCTTGTCGTAAAATTGTTGAATTGCTGGCTCTATCGTTTCAATTTCGCGATTGCGTGCCTCTGCACCAGGATTTGAAATAATCGCAAACTCAGCTGTTAAAACAGCCGTATCTTCCACAAATGTAGAATCTGGAAATGTCTCATCTGCCGCTAGCTGCGTCACTTCCACACCGCACTTTTTTAATGCCTCTACATATTGTGCATGCTGCTCAAATAATTTTTCTAATATCGGTTTTCCTAAATCGCTCGTTGTTAAGCCATTTACAAAGCTATTTCCTGGATTTTTCACAATTACATTTTTAAACATCATTATTTTTCTCCTTTTTTCTAACAATAGTTATTTGTTTCGTATTAAACATATGATAGCGTGTAAAAAAAGCCTTGCTTTATCCTCTAACTACTGGGCAAGTTAAACATGTTGGTCCACCTGTCCCTTTGACCGTAATTTCATCACCTTTATATTCATAAACAGTCGCACCTGCATCTATTAGTTGCTGCTTTGTAACTGGATTACCAGCAGGAATGACACAAACTCTTGGTGCTAGTGCTAACACATTGCAGCCTAGTACATCGTATTCTTCCTTTGGTACTTCAATTAACTGAATCCCGCGTGCTAATAACAGCTGTCGGAAAAAGACCGGCATTAATCGTGAGTGTACAACAGCTAAATCTTTATCAACCATGCTAATAAAGGACATCAGATGTAGGCACTCTGCTTCACCCAAATCATGCGGGAGCTGGACAACGATAAATTCATCTACCATATCAGCCGTCATTTCCTTTAACTGACGAATAGCCTCATCATTCGTACGATAGCCTCGCCCTACTGCTAATGTGCGATCATCTAACCAAACAATATCGCCTCCATCCGATACAGCTTCACCTGTTAGCTCACCAATAATCGGTATATCCTTAGCCTGTAAAAATTCCTTATAAACCTTTGCCTCTGGCTGTCTCAATTCTTTGCCTGACTTTAAAATGATAGCCCCTTTTGGTGTGAATTTCACTGGATCATGTGCATAAAGCGAATCCAAGCCAACAGATTCAGATTTTGGTAAATAATCAATATGCTCAACATAATCTTCTAAAATAGCAATAAAATCAGCATATTCATTAATCGCTTCCGCATAATTTGGTTCTGCTAAATAGTTAAATGTTTGCCACTCTGCATGCAAATAATTTTGATTTTGAAAAGCATCTTTTGGATGTTTCACAATTACATGCTTCAATGGCGCATACATAGATGAACAATAATACATTACACCACTCCTTTTTCCGTTAAACGGAAATAAATTCCGTACAAAGGAAAGTTTATATAAAAAATATATGCTCTCTACACCCAGATGTCAATATATTCAGAAATTTTATTTTTTAGAGCACTCTATTTGTTGAAAACTGCTATTCTAAAACTAGACGCATCGTCAAAATCACAATAGAATAGACGAAGAAGAGGTGATATATTTATGCAATTATTAGAACGAGCAATGACTATCACAAAAATTTTAGCATCTAAAGCAAACGATGCTGGCATGTCCATTTCCGAGCTATCTACAAAATGCGATTTACCATTAAGTACATTACATAGAATTTTGCAGGCAATGATTAAACAAGGTATGGTTGTACAAGATAGCCAAACAAAGCATTATCATCTCGGAACAATATGGATGGAAATTGGCTTGCAAGTATATGATTCAATGGATTATATTAGCAAAATCAGAGTGGAATTAGAGCAATTAGCCCGATTAGTAGGAGAAAGCGTTTATTTGAATAAACCTGCAGATTTAGACACAATTATTATCGAAAGAATTGATAATCCTACCAATCCTATTCGCATTTATGATCAATTAGGTATTCGTGTCCCAATGCATATTGGTGCAGCTAATAAAGCGATTCTTGCTGCACTGCCACCACAGCGCGCTAAAGAAATTTTACAGCAGCTTGTGTCTAAAGAGGAAATGGAGCGAATTGAGACACAGCTGGAGCAAATTAAAGCTCAAGGCTTTGCCATCAGTCATGGTGAACGTACAGCTGGAACTTCCGCTATAGCTGTTGCTATTTTTAATGGCTTTGGTGACATTGTTGGTGCTATTAGTATTGGCTTTGTTAGCTTCAATGTATCTACAGAAAGAATTGAACAATTAACACAACAACTAATCACCACAGGTCGCCAAGTTTCTATGAAGCTTGGTTACCGTGGATAATAACAAAATTGCTGTAAAGGTTTTTTTCTTGAAAGGTTGTTGAAAAATTGTTGCACTCACATGGAGACTGTGTTAAATTAATATGGTATGTGAAATATCGAACTGAAATATATTGCTTTCAGATTCAACTGTAGGGAGGGAATTTACATGCCAAAACAATGTGTTATCACTGGCCGTAAAGCTCGTACAGGCAACAACCGTTCACACGCAATGAACGCTAACAAACGTACTTGGGGTGCTAACCTTCAAAAGGTTCGTATCTTAGTTGACGGTAAGCCAAAGCGCGTATGGGTTTCTGCTCGTGCATTAAAATCAGGTAAAATTGAGCGCGTATAATCGCGATAAAAAACATCGACCATATAAATGGTCGATGTTTTTTGTTTATAAAGCATTGGATGTTAATGGACTAATAATTGTCTAAAGTTTGTCGTAAATTCTATCAAAAATATTCCTAGATACCTTAAAATAAAAATGCAAAATAGCTGTCGGAAAAGACTTGCCTAGGCAAGTTTTTCCGACAGCTATTTAACTCTTCTTCTCTTTCTTAAATAGCTTCAAACACGCACGTGTCATCGAACTAATAAACTTTGGTAATTGAAATGTGTACACCTTCACACTCGCTCCCCCTTAATCAGCACTTCTTATCATTAAACATATGCCAGATGTAAAGGTAATATGCGCTTGTTCCACAATCTCATTACTTGTAAAGCGCGATGACCATAAGCTAATTTCCTCATTCGTCGTTTCATATTTCACGCCACGCAACGTCACATTTTGCACAGCTTCCCCATAAGCAAAGAAAGATAAATAAGGATAATCTAAATTGTCGTAAATTGTGTGTGTGCCTGGCACTAAAAAGCGTAGCTGGTTATGGCGGTTGCAGATTTCAAAGACGATATCGCTATATTTTTGCTGCAAGCCACACACGGTCCGTAACACCGCCTCATAATGATCTAAACGCCCTCCAGTTACACCTGTGAGCACAATTTTATTTGGCTGATAGGAAATCGCTTTTAGCAAGGCTAAATCGGTATCCGTTTCATCTTTTTCTGCAGCATATATATCAATAGGAATGCCTGTCTCTACTAATGCTTGACGTTCATTTGGTGTAATAGAATCCAAATCACCGACGATAACAGTGGGACGAATTCCTCGTTCTAATAGATGGTATGCTCCTCGGTCAGCGCCAATAAAAATAACATCTTCCCCATGAATAAAAGGCTCAAATGAACAAAGCTCTTCGCTTGGTCCACCTGAGCAAATTACGGCAATCATCGCACGTATGCCGCTTCACCAGCTGCTTTAATGGCTTGTAATGCAGCTGCGCGGTCTTCTTGATTGTAAATCGCAGAGCCTGCAACAAAAATATTGGCGCCCGCTTCTGCACATGGAACGATTGTTTCTGCTGTAATACCACCATCAATTTCAATATCAATAGTTAAACCACGCTCTTTAATGATTTTTGATAATGCAGCGACTTTCGGTACAACCGATGAAATAAACTTTTGTCCGCCAAAGCCTGGATTGACCGTCATAAACAATACCATATCAATATCCTCTAACACATGCTGAATCGTTTCAATCGGCGTATGTGGGTTTAACACCACACCTGGCTTCACACCATATGAACGAATTAATTGAATTGTGCGATGTAAATGGCGACAAGCCTCCACATGCACTGTAATATAATCCGCTCCAGCTTTTGCAAACTGCTCAATATATTGATCTGGATTTTCAATCATTAAATGCACATCAAGTGGCAATGACGTTAAAGGACGAATTGCATCTAAAACGATTGAGCCGAATGAAATATTCGGAACAAAATGTCCATCCATAACATCGATATGAATCAACTCTGCGCCAGCAGCTTCTACTTCCTTTACTTCTTGTCCTAATTGCGCGAAATTCGCAGCTAAAATAGATGGTGCGATTTTAATCATCTTTTAATACCTCGGCTTTCGTTCCATAATTTCTTGTAAAAATTGTTCATAATGCTCATAGCGATATTGACGAACCTCTCCACTTGCTAATGCTTCTTTGACCGCACATTTTGGCTCCTTCGTATGTAAGCAGCCACGGAATTTACAATTTTCGCTCAAGCGTTGAAACTCTGGGAAACATGCTGTTAGCTCCTCTTTTTCAATCGTATCAAAATCAAAGGAGCTAAAGCCTGGTGTATCCGCCAGCAAGCCATTGCCTACTTCAATCAGCTCAACGTGACGTGTCGTATGCTTACCACGCCCTAAACTTTGCGAAATCTCTCCTGTTTTCAATTGTAAATCAGGTAATAATGTATTTAATAACGTAGACTTACCGACACCAGACTGTCCTGCTAACACGCTAATTTTCTCTTCTAATAGCGGATATAATCGCTCCATCAGCGTGCTATCATCTTGATAAGTTGTTAAGACCGTATAACCAATTGCCTCATAATCTACAATTTTCTCTTGTAGCCGCTGCTTTTCGTCCGCTGTTAGTAAATCCATTTTTGTTAAACAAATAACAGGCTGAACGAAAAATGATTCAAGTACAACTAAAAAGCGATCTAATAATAGTGTATTAAAATCAGGCTCCTTTACGGAAAAAACTAAAATTGCTTGGTCGATATTAGCAATAGGTGGTCGCACGAGCTCATTTTTACGAGGGTGAATTTTCATCACATAGCCATCTGAGTCACCCTCTTTTGTATAATCAACAATATCTCCAACGAGCGGAGATTCGCCGCGATTGCGAAAAACACCACGCCCACGGCATTGAACAAGCTCCCCGTCCTGATATACATAATAATAACCACTTAATGCTTTACGAATTTGGCCTTGCGCCATCAAATGCCCCCTTACTCTGGATATGGAATTGTACCTTCAGCAATTTTGAAGGAATCACGATCAATACGGTAGGCAGCCTCGCTACCTTCCTCAATTTCGAAATTCATGCGATACTTCGTAGTTTCTGTAATTGTCAATGTATCATATATTTCATGCATTTTATTGTTTTTATCTTGAATATAAATATGGATTGTCTGTTCTCGATATTCCTCTTCGCCCTCTTCATTAAATATTGGCTCATACGGAATTTCAACTTCTATGCTTCTAAACCTGACTTGCTTAGCAGGTGGTCCTGCTGAAATAACGACTTCAATCGTTTGTCCTTCCTCAACCTCTTCTCCTGCACCAGGTTTATGGGAAATAACACTGCCTTTAGGAATCGTTTCAGATGTTTTTTCATCTACAGCACGCCATTTTAAATTATTTCGCTCTGTGTATTCGTCAAGTGCCGCATTAGAGAAATTAGCAAGGTCAATCAATTTCACCGTCTTTTTGCCTTCACTAACAACGAGTGTAACGACTGTATCCTTCACGATAATGTCCTCTCCAGCAGCTGGCTCTTGACGAATAATTGTGCCTTTTTCGGCATCGCTATTTTCGTATTCTATTTTGTGCTCTTTAAAATCGTCAAGTAGTGATGTTACTTGCTCAAGCTTTTGATCCACATAATTTGCCATTTTGGAAGTTTGTGCTCCTTTACTTGCGATAAGCTTTATTTCGCTACCTTTTACTCTTAAAGTACCTGTTTTAGGGCTTGTTTCGATAATTTTACCTTCTTCGATTTCCTCATCAAACCGTTCCTCTGTTTCGCCAACTTTAAAGCCTAATGATTTTAGCTCCTCTGTTGCTTCCTCTATCGTCATCCCAACAATTTCTTTCGGAATTTCCACTTTTTTCGGCTTCAAAAAGTAAACGGTAGCTATTGCAATGATGATAAGTAGTACGATACCCCCAACTACCATAGGCCATTTCTTCCTTTTTTGCGGTGCTGGTGGCTGTTGTTGAGGTGGTGCTTTTTTCACAGCCTCCATTTTTTTCGTTTCTGCTATATCATGCACTGGCATTTTATTATCTTTAATAATCGGTAAAATTTTCGTTGCATCATCATCAATAGGTAAGCTGAATTTCGCTTCATGAATACGCTCCGCTGATAAGCATGTTTCTAAATCGTGCTCCATTTCCTCTGCGCTGTTGTAGCGATGGCTTGCATCCTTAGCAGTTGCCTTTAATACGATATTTTCAACGCTTTGTGGAATGGAACCATCAAATGCACGAACAGATGGCGTTTCTGTTTGTAAATGCTTTAAAGCAATCGCTACTGCTGATTCACCTGAAAATGGCAATTCTCCTGTTAATAGCTCATAAAAGACAATGCCTAATGCGTAAATATCTGATTTGCCTGTTGCGATACCACCACGTGCCTGCTCTGGTGATAAATAATGCACCGTTCCAATGACCGAATTCGTCTGCGTATAGCTCGTTGCACTTAATGTTGTCGCAATACCAAAATCCGTTACTTTTACATTGCCTTCTAAATCCATTAAAATATTTTGCGGTTTAATATCGCGGTGAATAATGCCATTTTCATGTGCATGAGCAAGTGCTGATGTAAGCTGCTTCATAATATGAACACTTCTTGCAGGCGATAAAGGAGAAAATTCCTGTATGTACTGCTTTAACGTTTTACCTTTAATATATTCCATGACAATATAATGCATATCGCCATCTTCACCAACATCATAGACGCTGACGATATTAGGATGTGTAAGGCTCGTTGCTGAAAGTGCTTCACGTTGAAATCGGCGATGCAACTCTTCTTCATTCGTAAAATCATAGCGTAAAATTTTAATCGCCACATCGCGGTTTAAAATCATATCATGCGCTAAATAAACATTGGACATGCCACCGCCGCCAATTAACTCAATTATTTTGTAACGGTCACTAATTCGTTTGCCGATCATCATTCCTTACACCTCCTTATCCTTCAGTGTCAATAAAATAAGGGAAATATTGTCCTCACCACCGAGTTCATTTGCTAGCTGTACGAGCTTTTTCCCCTTTTCCTGTAAAGCAAGCGGCAATGTAATCAAAGCCGCCATTTCATATAAGCTCAATTTATCACTTAAACCATCTGAGCAAATAAGCAAATAGGAATCCTCTTGCAGTTCCATGCTGTAAAAATCTGCCTGAATCGTTAATTCAGTGCCTAACGCTCTTAAAATAAAATTCTTTTTTGGATGATGCTGTGCCTCTTCCTCGCTGATTTCACCATTATCAACTAGTACATTGACATAGGAATGATCACGTGTAATAAGCCTGCCATCCTCTTCCGTAAAGTGGTAGACGCGGCTATCACCGATATGTGCAATTGTACAATTTGCCTGATCGATTATGACAGCGATTAGCGTCGTCCCCATGCCTTTACAGCCTTCATGTGATAATGAATAATGATAAATGTCTTCGTTTATTTGCGATATCACGGTTTCAAGCCATTGCTGTCGCTTTTCCTCCGTCAATAGTGCAGCAGCATCCACTTGCATGAATGCACGCTGCAACGCCGTAATCGCCATTTCACTTGCTACATCTCCCGCATTATGTCCGCCCATACCATCAGCTAATATCGCTAGCTTATAGTTATCTAACCGTTCACAAAAAGCTACTCGATCCTCATTTTCTGAACGCTTTAAGCCAACATCACTTTCAACTGTAAAGTTCATACTTTCCACCTACTTTGTTTCTTGTGCTCGCTCCTTTGCACGCAGCTGTCCACATGCTGCATCAATATCCGAGCCATGTTCGCGACGAATTGTCACATTAATGCCGTGCTTCTTTAACGTTTTTTCAAAATCAAAGATTTGATTGCGTGGTGTTCTCACATAGTTTCGCTCTGGCACATAGTTCACAGGAATTAAATTAACATGACACTTAATGCCTTTAATTAATTTTGCTAGCTCCTCTGCATGCTCAACAGAATCGTTTTCGCCACCAAATAAACCGTACTCAAAGCTCACGCGACGTCCCGTTTTCTGTGTATAATAACGAATCGATTCCATTAATTGTTCCAGCTTGTAAGCACGTGCGATTGGCATAAGCTTTTGGCGCAATTCTTGATTTGGTGCATGTAGCGATAGCGCAAAATTAATTTGTAGCTGCTCATTGGCAAAATCATAAATTTTTGGCACGATACCTGAAGTTGACACTGTAATATGGCGAGCGCCAATATTTAAGCCTTTTTCATCATTAATGACCTTTAAGAAATTCATCATCGCATCATAATTGTCGAATGGCTCCCCAATCCCCATAATAACGATATGGCTCACACGCTCCTCAACTTCATCCAAAGCTTGCTGAACCTTGACAACTTGCTCAACAATTTCACCAGCAAGTAAGTGGCGCTTTAAGCCGCCTAATGTAGAGGCACAGAACGTACAGCCAATACGGCAGCCTACTTGTGTTGTTACACAAACAGAATTGCCATAATCATGGCGCATTAATACGGTTTCAATTGAATAACCATCTTGCAATTGGAATAAAAATTTAATTGTGCCATCCTTCGATTCCTGCTGAATAATTGTCGATAGTGTTGTTAATGCAAAGTTTGCACTTAATTTTTCACGCAAAGATTTTGATAGGTTTGACATTTCCTCAAATGTTTTGACGCGCTTATGATAAAGCCAATCAAAAATTTGTCCTGCACGGAATGCTTTTTCTCCATTTTCTACTAACCAATTTTGCAATTCATCAGGGCGCAATGAATAAATCGATTCCTTTAATTGCGGCTTTTCTTTTTTCTCACGGCGTACGGGCTTTTCTTCTGCTTCCTCGACTAAGTCTAAAATACGTTCATCGAATTTATTTTGTTCCATAAAGTTTAATTTGTCTCCTTTTTTACGAAGGCAGCAACGAAAAAGCCATCGCTGTCCATATGTTGTGGGAATACTTGAAGCATTCCGTTATGTTGCTCCTCAGCAAGCTGTTGTGGTAAATTTTCTAGCAAGATTGCTTCCATCATCGGATGTGCTGCCAAAAAGGCTTGTACCGTACCTTCATTTTCTTCTTTATCGATTGTACATGTGCTATAAACGAGGCGTCCATTCGGCTTTAATAGCTCCACTGCATTTGCTAAAATACCAAGCTGAATCGCTTGTAAATTGGCGAAATCCTCTAGTCTTTTTGTGTATTTAATATCTGGCTTGCGACGCATTACACCAAGCCCTGAGCACGGTGCATCAATTAAAATCGCATCAAAGCTTTCCTTTTGTAATGTGCTAGCTGCTTTGCGCCCATCTAATGGCGCTGTTTGTACAATCTCAATGTCTAAGCGCGCTGTGTTTTCATCGATTAGCTCAAGCTTATGTGGATGCAAGTCGAGCGCTAGCACTGAGCCTTGATTATGCATTTTTTCTGCTAAATGTGTCGTTTTCCCGCCTGGTGCTGCACACATATCGAGTACACGCATCCCTGGCTGTGGGTTTAAAACGTTTGCTGGTAACATCGAGCTTTCATCTTGAATCGTAATGAATCCTTTTTTGAATGCTTCTGTACGTGCTGCTTGTCCACCTGTCAATGTTAAGCATTCAGGTAGAAATTCGCTTTGTACCGCTGTAATCCCCTCTTGCTCAAGTAGTGCAATCGCTTCAGCTGACGTCGCCTTTAATGTATTGACACGTACTGTTTGCTTTGCTGGCAAATTGTTATACGCAAGCATTGTTGCTGTTTGTTCAATGCCATATGTCTCGATATAGCGCTCCACTAGCCATTGTGGATGGCTTGTTGCAATCGCTAAACGCTCCATTTCATCCTGAATTTCATCTGTCGAACGCACACCTTGTCGTAAAATTGAACGCAAAATACCATTAACCATTGAGGCAATTCCTTGATGCCCACGTCGCTTTGCAATTTCCACTGCCTCATTCACTGCGGCATGTGGTGGGATGCGTGTTAAATAATGCATTTGGAATAATGAAAGGCGCAGTAACCATTGCACCCATGCTTCTACTTTCCCTCTTACAAATGGTGCTAAATAATAATCAAGCGTTAATTTGTGCTGCAATGTACCATACGTGATTTCCGTTAATAACGCACGGTCCTTTGCTTCTATTTTATATTTTTCAATTGTTTGATGTAGTAGCAAGTTGCTATATGCTTGATTTTTATCAACTGCTAATAAAATGCTTAACGCCGCATCTCGTACATTACCATTCCAAATTTGCTGTTTTTTCTTTGTCATTCAAAGCGATCTCCAATCTGCAATTTTGCCCCTGTGCCACGCAAATATTCCTCTGCGCTCAGACGCTTTTTCCCCGCAGGCTGTAAATCATAAACAGCAAGCGCCCCGCCTTCACCTGTTGCAATTTCAAAATAATCTTTCGCAATATGCACAACCTCACCTGGTGTAGCTGTGTGCTTCGTACTACCAATTTGTGCCCACCAAATTTTCACATTGCTTTCTTCCAAAGTTGTGTAGGCAACAGGCCATGGATGCAAACCGCGTACTTGATTGTAAATCGTGCGTGCGTTTTGCTGCCAATCAATGCGTTCTTGCTCACGACTAATATTATGCGCATAAGTAACCAATGTTTCGTCTTGGACTGTACGATTATTTGTACCTGCTTCAATTGCAGGCAATGTTTGCTTTAATAAGTCACGTCCTACAATGCTTAGCTTGTCAAATAAACTGCCTGTATGATCCGTTTCTTCAATCGAAATCGCCTGTTGACTAATGATATCGCCAGCATCTAGCTTTTGTGCCATATACATAATCGTCACACCAGCTTCCTGTTGTCCATCTATAATCGCTTGATGAATTGGTGCACCACCTCGGTAAGCAGGTAGCAATGAAGCATGAACGTTGATACAGCCTAAGCGTGGTGCATCAAGCAACACTTTCGGTAAAATTTGTCCAAATGCCGCTGTCACGACTAAATCTGGCTGTAATGCTAAAATTTGCTCTAATTCTACTGAGTCACGTAGCTTTTCTGGTTGAATAACAGGTAAGCCTAAACGCACAGCCTCCTCCTTAACAGGTGGTGGCGTTAATACTTTTTTACGCCCAACAGGACGGTCAGGCTGTGTTACCACTGCTAGCACATTGTAGCCCTCTTCATGTAGCATGCGTAAAATTGGTACAGAGAAGGCTGGTGTGCCCATAAAAACGATGGATAACATACTATTCCTCCTCTGCATACATTTCTTCGAGCTCTTCCTCTGTTAGCACACGCGTAATTTTTGAGTCGAATAAAACGCCATCTAGATGGTCAATTTCATGTAAAATCGCGCGTGCCTCAAAGTCCTCTGCCTCTAGCTCATAAATGCGTCCTTCACGGTCAGATGCTTCAATTTTCACATATGTCGGGCGCTTTACCATGCCGAATAATTCAGGAAAGCTTAAGCAGCCTTCCACATCTTCCTCTTCCCCTTTTGTCTCTAATACAATCGGGTTAATCATTTCTAAAATATCTTCCCCTAATTCCACAATGGCTACACGTAAGCCTACATTAATTTGCGGTGCCGCAATGCCAACACCATCGTATTCCACCATCGTGTCATATAAATCATCTAACAGCTCAATAATTTCCTCATTGATAACCTCGACTTCCTTGGTCGCTGTTGTTAAAATTGCTGCTGGGTTTTTCACTACTTCTTTAATCGCCATTTTCTAAGTCCTTCTTTCTAAATAACAGATGGGTCAAGGTCTACGATGAGCTGAATCCCCTTCTTACTCCAATCTGTGCGGTATATTTTAATCAATTGTAATAATGTTTCGATCAAATTCGGTTCTACTTTGTATTTTATCAAACATTGATAGCGATATCTATTGTTGAGACGGCTAATGCTAGCAGTCGTCGGACCAATAATAGCAACATTGAATGAGAGCTTTTCACGTAAATAATCAGCTACTCGACCCGCATATTCTGCCGCCATCATAACATCCTCATGCGATACTTGGACGAGCGCTAAATAATAATACGGTGGGTAACCCGCTTGATGACGTGAATACATTTCTCTTGTATAAAATGGTTCATATTGCTGTGCTTGCGCTAGCTCAATCGCATAATGCTCTGGCGTATACGTTTGAATAATTACCTCACCTAATAAATCATGGCGTCCTGCACGACCACTTACTTGTGTTAGTAGCTGGAATGTGCGTTCACTTGATCTATAATCAGGTAAATGTAATGATGTATCCGCACTTAACACACCAACTAACGTAATATTTGGGAAGTCAAGCCCTTTAGCAATCATTTGCGTGCCGAGTAAAATATCAGCTTGTCCGCTGCCGAATATATCTAAAAGCTGTTCGTGTGCACCTTTTTGTGACGTCGTATCAACATCCATACGCACGATTCTTGCCTCTGGAAACAGCTTATAAATTTCCTCTTCAACCTTTTGTGTACCTGTGCCGAAAAAGCGAATATGCTCACTTTGACATTGCGGACAGCTTTGCGGTACATATTCATCGTAGCCACAGTAATGACATTTTAATTTTTCGTTGTAGCGATGATAGGTTAAGGAAATATCACAGTTAGGACATTGCACAACCGTTCCACAATCACGGCATAACACAAAGCTCGAATAACCTCGTCGATTTAAAAACAAGACGATTTGCTCTTTGCGCACTAATCGTTCACGCATTGCCTCGATTAAGCTCGTTGAAAACATCGAGCGATTGCCGAGCTTTAGTTCTTCACGCATATCTACAATTTCTACAGTTGGTAATGCTTGCTGCTTGGCACGCTCTTTTAATGTTAATAATGTATAAACATCTTTTTTCGCCCGTGCAAACGATTCAAGCGCCGGTGTTGCACTACCGAGAATCACAGGGCATTGATGAAACTTACTGCGCCATATTGCCACATCACGTGCATGATAGCGAGGAGCATCCTCCTGCTTATATGTCGATTCATGCTCTTCATCTAAAATAATGAGCCCAACATGCTGAAATGGAGCAAAGATTGCTGAACGTGCACCAACAACAACCTTTACTTTGCCTTGCTGAATTTTGCGCCATTCATCATATTTTTCACCAACAGATAAGCCACTATGCATTACAGCGACCATCTCGCCAAAGCGTGAGCGAAAACGCTCTGTCATTTGTGGTGTCAAGGAGATTTCAGGCACAAGCATAATCGCCTCTTTGCCGTCCTGTAAAGCCTGCTGAATCGCTTGCAAATACACTTCGGTTTTGCCGCTTCCTGTAATACCATGCAATAGAAATGTTTCATTATGTTGTTTTTTCATTGCCGCTGTGATGTAGCTCAATGCCTGCTCTTGCTCAGCTGTTAAATTTAGTGCTGTCGTTTGCGCTACATCCTTTGTAAATGGGTCGCGATATACTTCCTCTTGAATAAATTTCGCTGCACCCATTTCAATCAGTGCCTGCAAAACTGTTGCAGTGACGCCTGCTTGTTCGTATATTTCCTCTGGCGAGAAAATTTCACCACAATGTGTTTTCATCCACTGCACTAAGTGAATTTGCTTTTTTGCTCGCTTCGATATTTGCTGCTCAATTTCAGCTATATAGCTTGCCTCCGCATGAATTTGCACTTTACGGACTTCCTTAATATTACCTTGCTGCTTTACTTCGTTTTCAATGCGAACATGCCCTTTGTTAACTGCTTGCTTTAATTCTTTTAACAATGATTCCTTTTCAAATTGCTTGAAATTTGCCTTTGCGGATTTTTTGAAAAAGGCTGCAAGAATAGGGTCTAACTGTTCTATCGCTACTTGTAAGTGCACTATTTTCTCATATTTCGCACGCAATGCCGATGGCAACATCACCTGTAATGCATCAATTTCATAACAAATTGTCTGTGTTTTTAGCCATTTTGCTAAGCTGAGCATTTCCTCTGTTAAGACAGGCTCAATATCTAGCACTTGGGTAATTGGCTTAATTTTATCGAGAGGCACGTCTGTTTTGCTTGCAAGCTCGACCACAAAGCCAAGCACATTGCGTGGTCCGAATGGTACTTTGACGCGACAGCCACATTCCATTAGATCATGCCAATCTGTCGGTACGAGATAGTCGAATGGGCGATCAACTGGGTATGCCGCCACATCAACAATCACTTTGGCAATACGTGTCATTGCTGTCCGCCTTCTTTAAAATACGACAACACTAATGCCGTTATTTTCTCTGGCTCCTCTAAGCGTCCTTTGCCAATATAACCACATGCTAAAAATCCTTCAGAGGGCTCAATAAAATGACAGCCATCCTCATGTAGCTGTTGAATATTGCGCTTTACTGCTGGGTGGTCATACATATGCACATTCATTGCAGGTGCAATCCATACAGGTGCCGTTGTTGCGAGTAGTGTTGTCGTCACCATATCATCCGCAATACCGTTTGCCAGCTTCCCGATTACGTTGGCTGTCGCTGGTGCCACAATGACTAAATCTGCCCAATCAGCTAAATCAATATGGGCAATGACACTTGAATCCTTTTCATCAAATGTATCAAAAAAAACATCATTTTTAGACATGACTTGGAAGCTAAGTGGCGTGACAAATTGTCTTGCAGATGCAGTCATCATAACCTTTACATTCATTCCTGCCTGTGATAGCTTGCTGACGAGTGCTACCGCCTTATAAACTGCAATGCCACCTGTCACACATAATAAAATATTTTTTTTGCTCATCGCTTTCCCACCCTTTCAAACGATAAGCTCCCAAAGAACATTTCCTCGGGAGCTACATCATCAGTCTTTAAATCGCTTAAATTTCGTCCTCGTAAACAGTTGAAGCATCTTCTGCCTCTCTGCGTAAAACGCCTGCTGCTACTTCCTCTAGCGCACGACCTACTGGTTTATAAGATACGTACTTGTTTAGCTTTTCGCCACCTTGCTCCTGCATTTGGCGTGCACGCTTAGAAGCTAGGCTCACAAGTGAATATTTTGAATCAATTTCCTTTTTTAAGGCATCTACTGATGGGTATAACATGAATTATTCTCCTTTCAACATTGACAAATATATTTTTTCGACGCGCTCACGTCGGCAATGCTCTGCTTTAATAATAGCATTAATTTTATCGCATGCGTTTTGCACTTCATCATTTTCTACAACATAATCATAAAGACTCATCATTTCAAGCTCTTCACGCGCTGTTGCAATACGCTTTGCAATAATATCTTCCGTTTCTGTTCCTCTTCCAACCAAACGATCCTTTAACTCTGAAAGGCTTGGTGGCGCTAAAAAGATAAATAGCGCATCAGGTGCTTTCGCACGAATTTGGGCAGCTCCTTGCACTTCGATTTCTAAAAAAACATCTCGCCCTGCTTCTAGCGTATCATTTACATAAGCAAGTGGCGTACCGTAATAATTGCCAACAAACTCCGCATGCTCTAATAAACCACCTTGCTCAATTAGCCCTTCAAATTCCTCACGCGTTTTAAAGAAATAGTCTACACCATCAACCTCTCCTTCGCGAGGTAGACGTGTTGTCATGGAAATCGAATATTCATAATTTGTATTCGCTTGTGAAAATAGCTCTTTTCGAACCGTTCCTTTTCCAACACCAGATGGACCGGATAATACGATTAATAAGCCACGTTGTTTTCTCATTGATTATTAAATCTCCCTTTAGCTATTCGATATTTTGAACTTGCTCTCGCATTTTCTCTAAAATGGCTTTTGCTTGTACGACCGCTACTGAGCTTTCAGAGGATTGATTTTTGGAGCCAATCGTATTAATTTCCCGATGCATCTCCTGCATTAAGAAATCAAGCTTACGCCCAATTGCACCATGCTCCTGCAATATTTCCTCTAGCTGACCAAAATGACTATCAAGACGGTCTAGCTCCTCCGTAATATCTACTCGTTCTGCGAATAATGCCACTTCCATTAACAAACGTTCCTCCAACAGCTGCCCACTCGCAATTTCTTCGATACGCGCTTTTAAACGCTCTCGATATTTCATTACAGCATCTGGTGACGTTGCACGGATCTGTGCAATTTGCTGTTGTAATTGTTCTTTATATTGTAACATAACTAGCTTCAACTCTTGTCCTTCACGCTCACGCATTTGCACTAAATTTTCAATTGCTTCCTGCATCGCTCGCTCTACCGCAATTAAAAAGTCTTCTTGCATCGCCTCTTGCTTTTCAACAACTAACACTTGATCAAGCATAGCAATTTCCTGCATTGACCATTTTTCCTGCATCGCAATTTTTTGTGACAATGCTTCCTTTGCTTTTATGTACGCTTCAAGTAAAGCCCAATTAATTGTTACGTGCTGTTCTTCTACTTGCAGCTCCTTCACCGCAATGAGTACATCTAGCTTTCCGCGTGAAACAGCTGTTGAAAGCATTTTTTTCGCTAACACTTCCGATTCCATCCACTCTTTCGGAAATTTTGTGCTTATTTCTAAAAAGCGATGATTCACAGCACGAACTTCAATCGTTAATTGATACGATTTTGTCGTTGTGACACCCCTGCCAAAGCCTGTCATACTACGCACCAAGGTCCGTCACACCTTCCTTTAAAATACTGCACACCATTATAACATACTCTGAACTGTTTTTTCGTACATTTTGCAAGAAAAACATCTAACTAGAGCATGACATAAGAAAAATGCTATGATAGAAGAATCAAGTACTGAACGAAAGAGGAATCAATTATGGCTTTTGATGGATTATTTACACGCGCAATGGCGCTAGAGCTACAACAATTAGTAACAGGACGCATTACGAAAATTCACCAGCCGAATGCAATGGAAGTAATGCTTCATATTCGAGCAAATGGGGCAAATCATAAACTGATTATTTCTATCCATCCATCCTATGCACGTATACATGTAACAGAACAAACGATTGATAACCCTGCTGAGCCTCCGATGTTTTGCATGCTTTTGCGCAAACATTTAGAGGGAGGCTTTATTCATTCAATCACACAGGATGGAACCGAGCGTATTTTACATATTACAGTTGAAAGTAAAAATGAAATTGGCGACCCAATTATGCGCAAGCTCATTATCGAAATTATGGGCAGACATAGCAACTGTATATTAGTCGATGCAGATAACGATAAAATACTCGATAGCTTAAAGCATTTACCACCTTCATTAAACAGCTACCGTACCGTTTTACCAGGGCAAACATATATCGCACCACCTGCACAGCATAAGGTAAATCCGTATGAATCGACAGAGGAGCATTTTTTTGCTGAGCCGAAAAATGCCAAGGAGGTCGTTGCGCATTTTGCAGGCTTCTCTCCATTGCATGCCGAGGAGCTACTAGCGCGTTTGGCGCAAAATTCATCAGCATTCCAGCCATTTTTACAGGAGTTAGCGCGCGCGGCAAATCCTACTTATGTTGAAACTGGTGGAAAAGCTGCATTCTCACCAACTAATTTGACACATTTACAAGGGCATGTCACGACATATCCAACACTCGGTGCTTTGTTAGATCGCGTCTTTTTCGCAAGAGCAGAACGAGACCGTGTCAAACAGCAGGCCGGTGATTTAGAACGCTGGCTAAGCAATGAAGTTGATAAGCTAAAGCTCAAAACAAAAAAGCTTGAAAAGGATTACGAGCAGGCTTCAAAGCTCGACCAATTGCAGCTATATGGTGAGCTGTTGATGGCCAATATTTATCAGTTTGAAAAAGGGCAAGACAGCGTAACGGTGGAAAACTATTATAATGGTGAAACAGTAACGATTGCGATTAACCCTCGTAAAACGCCAATTGATAACGCACAGCATTACTTCCAACGCTACAACAAGGCAAAAAATGCACTTGTCATGATTGAGGAACAGCTAGCAAAAACACGTACAGATATCGATTATTTTGAAATGCTCGCACAGCAAGTTGCCCAAGCAGCGCCGAGCGATATCGAGGAAATTCGTGAGGAATTAGCAGAACAAGGCTTTTTACGTTTACGTGCCTCAAAGAAAAAGAAAAAACCGACAAAGCCAATGCCTGAACAATTTGTATCTTCAACAGGTATGACGATTTCTGTTGGTAAGAATAATAAGCAAAATGATTTTTTAACATTTAAATTAGCGAAGAAAAATGACATTTGGCTGCATACAAAGGATATTCCAGGCTCACATGTCGTCATTCATAACGAATCACCTGATGAAACGACATTACATGAAGCCGCTATGCTTAGCGCTTATTTCAGCAAAGCACGCGAATCTGCCTCTGTCCCTGTTGACTACACAGAAATTCGCCAAGTGAAAAAGCCAAATGGTTCAAAGCCCGGCTTTGTCATTTATTTCGAGCAAAAAACATTGTACGTGACACCTGATGAGGAATTGGTGTTGAAATTGAAGAAAAAATAAACGAAAGGGGTTTATCTGAAGTGGATAAACTCCTTTTTTAAGCTTGGTTGAGTGAGTTGCTACTTTTGAGATAATAAATTGCTGTCTAAACTTTTAATTTACCTATTTTAAAAACATTCTGAATATTGTATAATTAAGAAATATTCTATCTGGAGGTGTTGCATATGCCATATCAAGCATATTTAGAGCAAGTACAAAGCAAGTATCCGTACACATACGAGGAAACTTGTGACCACAATAATAATTCTTATTTACATGAAGAGCGTTGTGAAGATACATTTGATTACTTCGGTGATAATGACTTCTAACAGAGGGGTATAGGCTATGACAATTGAAGACATCTAGAAAATGTATGGTGGATGATGCCATGCATTTTTTGTTGTTTTAACTGAGTTATGTTAAAATTTGTATCCACTTTTTTTATAAAGGAGCATAAATATATGACATTACTGAATCCAACTACTTTCTCGAACTGGTTAATACCTCACTCACTCGAGTGGTATGCACAATTAGGTGAACTACAGCAACGCTATGAATATCCATGGGCTTCCTCTCTTGCAAAGCCGAATGGCGAGTCGATGTTTGATGAAATTTTAGCTCAAACAATTGTAGGGAAGAAAGTATTAGATGTCGGTTGTGGACACGGTGAATTTACATTAAAGTGCAGCTTATTAGCGAGGGAAATCACTGGCTTTGATGTAACCAATCATTTTATTCAAAAAAGACTTAACACTGCAAGATCAAATGCCTCCTTTGTTGTTGGAAATACAAAAAACGGGTTACCTTTTCAAACAAATGAATTCGATTGTGCCTACATAAGAAAAGGCCCTACCTCTGCTTACCCCTCTCTTAAAAATGTTGTGAAAAAAGGCGGCGCAATTATTGGATTACACCCTGGAGATGCGCTAGGGAGAGAGTTACCTATTTTATTTCCTAATCTTTTTGAATCAACAATTGGAACACCTATTTTAAATAAGATTAAAGAAAACCTTGCAAATAGTGATTTTTCAGAATCAACAATTGAAACAGTCAATAGTACTGAATATTTCCAGTCTCCAGAAGACATATTGAAGCTTCGTTGCTTCGGTCAGCATCCATCTATTTATGAAACATTGACAGTTGAAAACTTAGATGAAATCGCCTCTACTTTTAAGCAACATGCAACAGCAAATGGGTTGCCTATTACATATTCACGCTATATTGTAAAAGCAATTATTTAATAGAGTGAGGTGAGAAAATGAAATATCAGATGACGTCGGCATGTCTAGTATTAAACAATCAACAAGAAATCCTTTTAAAAAAAGACCCAAAGCGTGGCTGGGAGCTACCTGGTGGCATGGTCGAATTGAATGAAACTTTTAAAGAAGCTGCTATACGAGAAGATTGAGCGATTTTGTGGTATCTCACAAGAATTAAGTAAGCAATTATGCAATATTTGGTGGGTAGGTAAACCTGTAGGTGGGAGTCTAACAACCAGTAATGAAAGCTTAGAAGTCGGGTTTTATAGTCTAGAACAGGCTTTGCAATTAATGAAGAACGAAGATTTTAAAGCGGAGCTGCTAGCCTGTTTTAATGAGTCCACTCAGCCGTTCACTCTGTTCTTCGATTAACTATCTATTCCACGTTTTTGCGGATTTATTCCACGTTTTCAAACATTTATTCCACGTTTTTCGAGTTTTATTCCACGTTTTCGGAAGTTTATTCTACGTTTGAAAAAATCTCCTTTAAAATTAGAGAAAAGTTCGGCTGTTTGCCGAACTTTTCTCTGTGTTGCAAAACTTAAAGCTCTCCGGCTTTAAGCGGTGAAGATTCAGCCATTGCTGAATCTTCTATCCCCTGTGCTCCTGCGGTGGCTGCGCCATCCTCGTCGCATGCAAAACTTAAAGCTCTCCGGCTTTAAGTTTTGCATGCCACTCCTTCAAGAACGGAATGTGCTCTTCTGCAACGTTGCCTGATTCAGAGGCTGCTTCTACTAAGTAATCAAAGTTTGTTAAAGAAACATATTTTACGCCGATTTCATCGAAGGCTTTTTCTGCTTTTGGTAGGTTGTATGTGTAGACACATACTACACCTAGCACTTCACAGCCCGCTGCGCGTAGTGCTTCTACCGCTGTGATGGATGAGCCGCCTGTTGAGACGATGTCTTCTACTACGACCACTTTTTGACCCGCAGCATATTTACCTTCAATTTGTTTACCACGACCATGTTCTTTTGCTTTTGAGCGCACATAAACCATTGGTAATTGTAAAATATCTGATACCCATGCAGCATGTGGTATGCCTGCTGTTGCTGTGCCTGCTACCACTTCTACTTCTGGGAAAAATTCCTTAATGTTTGCTGCTAAGCCGTTTGCGATTTGCTTACGGATGGCTGGGTCTGAGATTGTTAGACGTGTGTCACAGTAAATTGGTGATTGGATGCCTGATGCCCATGTGAACAAGTCTGTTGGATTTAGCTCTACTGCACCTACTTGTAGCATGCCGGCAGCAATTTCTTTTTGTAATGTCATGTTATTTTGCCTCCCATAATTGACGAACTTCTTTGTATGCTTCAACTGGATTTGCTGCGCCTGTAATTGCGCGCCCTACAACGATTAATGAAGAACCGTCACGTTTTGCGCCATCCGGTGTTGCGATGCGCTTTTGGTCATGAGCATCGCCACCTAGCATGCGGATGCCTGGTGTTACGCGTAAAAAGTCTTCGCCACAAGCATCTGCGATTGCTTTTGCCTCATGTACCGAACATACGACGCCATCTAAGCCCGCTTCTTTTGTTAGCTTCGCATAATGCAATACCGACTCTTGTAAAGATAAAGCGATTTTTTGCTCATCTCGCATTTGCTCTTCCGTTGTTGATGTTAATTGTGTCACAGCGATTAATGCTGGGCGCTTGTTGCTTGCTGCTGTACCAGCTTCTAAGCCTTCTAAAGCGCCTTCCATCATTGATTTGCCACCCGCTGCATGGACATTGATTAAATCAATGCCTAAACGCGCTAAACCTTTCATTGCAGATTGCACTGTGTTTGGAATATCATGAAGCTTTAAATCTAAAAAGATAGCGTGTCCTTGCTCCTTGATTTTGCTCACAATGCTTGGACCTTCCTGCATATAAAGTTCCATGCCGACTTTCACGAACAATGGCTCATTAAATTGCTGTAAAAAGCTAAACACTTCTTTCTCACTTGGAAAGTCGAGTGCAATAATTGGTTTGTTATTCATTAGCGGTGACTCCTTCCAATAATCTCTGAAATATGGCTTACACCTAGCTCATCTAGCTTCGCTGGCAATGCATCGATAATATTTGGGCAAACGAAGTGGTCGACGAAGTTCGCTGTGCCAACTGCTACAGCCGATGCACCTGCCGACATAAAGTCGATGACGTCCTGTGCATTCGTGATGCCGCCCATGCCGATAATCGGAATTTCGACTGCTTTGTAGACATCGTAGACCATGCGAATCGCAACTGGCTTTACGGCTGGACCAGATAAACCGCCAGTACCGTTTGCGATAACGGGCTTTCCTGTTTTTTCGTGTAAACGCATGCCAACTAATGTGTTAATCATCGTAATACCATCTGCCCCGCCTGCTTCTACTGCCTTTGCAATATCTACAACATTCGTTACGTTTGGTGATAGTTTCACATAGACAGGAACGCTCGATACGGCCTTAACAGCCGCTGTTAATTCCTGTGCTGTCGCTGGGTCTGTACCGAATTGAATACCACCACATTTAACATTTGGACAGGAAATATTTAATTCAAGTGCTTTGACATTTGGTGCAGTAGAAATTTGACGTGCTACCTCTACATAATCAGACACTTCTGTCCCTGCTACATTGGCGATAATTGGCACATCGTAGCCTTCTAAAAATTTTAATTCTTCGTTCATTACTTTTTCAAGGCCAGGATTTTGCAAGCCGATTGCGTTTAACATCCCTGCCGCGGTTTCTGCTACACGTGGTGTTGGATTACCTGCGCGTGTTTCAAGCGTCGTCGCCTTAATCATGATTGCGCCTAGCTTTGACAAATCATAAAGCTGTGCATATTCGCGACCAAAGCCAAAGCAGCCTGATGCTGGCATAATCGGGTTTTTCAACGATAGTCCTGGTAATTCTAAGTTAATGCGGCTCATAGTTGGACAACTCCTTTCGGGAATACTGGCCCATCTGAGCACACTTTTACGTAATCTTTCTCCACTTGATCTGTTGTTTGACAAACGCAAGCGAAGCAAGCGCCAATGCCACAGCCCATACGCTCTTCAAATGATAAATAGCCTTCTTTTTCTGGATAGGCATTTTCCATCGCCTTTAGCATTGGTAGCGGTCCACAACAGTAAAATGCATCAAATTCTGGCTTTAACTCATCAAGCAATGTTGTGACAAAGCCTTTTGTCCCTTTTGTCCCATCTACCGTTACATAATACGTATCGCCTAGTTTGCTAAATTCTTCCTCATAAAATGTTACATTTTCCGATTGGAAGCCAAGTACATGAATTGTGCGTACACCACGCGCATTCAACTGCTTCGATAGCTCATGCAGCGGTGGTACACCGATTCCTCCGCCTACTAATAGCGCTGTGCCACCAGCAGGTACGGCTTCAACAGGGAAACCATGACCAAGCGGACCTAGCACGTCTACCTTTTGACCTGTAGCTGCTAATGATAGCACCTCTGTTCCACGACCCTCTGCACGATAAATCATCGTAAACTGGCTATCTTGCTTGTTGACATCCGCAATACTAATTGGTCGGCGCAATAGTGGCTCCAATGTATCCGATACTTTGACATGGACGAACTGCCCAGGCGTCATATCCTGGACTAGTTCTCCTTGTAATACAAGCTCGAAAATATTATGAGCAATTTTTGCTTGGCGAACGACTGTCATACGTTCACTTTGAATCATGAATGTTTAACCTCCGCCTTTGGCATTTCTTCTGCTGTAAATGTCATGGATTCAATGACACGCAGCATTGCCTCTGCTGTATCTAATGATGTTAAACATGGCACACCATTTTCGACTGACTCACGGCGAATACGGAAGCCATCACGCGCTGGCTGTTTGCCTTTTGTTAATGTATTAACAACTAATTGTGCCTCGCCATTTTGAATAACATCAATTAATGTTTTACCTTTTGCACCGATTTTTTCAACAACATCTGTGCGTACGCCCGCTGCCTCAAAGCTACGTGCTGTACCTTCTGTTGCCATAATACGGTAGCCTACTTTTGAGAAGCGCTTTGCAATGGCGATTGCTTCTTCTTTATCTTTATCCGATACCGTAAATAATACTGTACCGTATGTTTTAATTTCTGTACCAGCTGCTACTAAGCCTTTATAAAGTGCTTTTTCTAATGTTGCATCTTTCCCCATTACTTCACCTGTTGATTTCATTTCAGGTCCTAATGTAATGTCTACGCGACGTAATTTCGCAAATGAGAATACCGGTACTTTAACGAATACGCCTGGTTGCTCTGGTGCTAAGCCTGTTGGGTAGCCTTGTGCTGGAATTGATTGACCTAAAATTGCTTTTGTTGCGATATTGGCCATCGGGATGTTCGTAATTTTACTTAAGAACGGTACTGTACGTGATGAGCGTGGATTTACTTCGATTACGTAAATTTCGCCTTCGCTCATAACATATTGAATATTCATTAAACCAACGATGCCTAAGCCTTTAGCTAAGCGTGTTGTGTAATCTACTAACGTTTCTTGCTGTGCAGCTGTTAATTTTTGCGGTGGGTAAACAGAAATCGAGTCACCTGAGTGAACGCCTGCGCGCTCAATATGCTCCATAATACCTGGAATTAAAACATTTTCACCGTCACAAATTGCGTCAACCTCGATTTCTTGACCTGTTAAATAACGGTCAACTAATACCGGGTGGTCTGGAGAAGCCTCTACTGCATGCTCCATATAATGCGCTAATTCTTCCATGTTATAAACAATTTCCATCGCACGACCGCCAAGTACGTAGGATGGACGTACTAACACTGGGAAGCCAAGCTTTTCAGCAATCGCCATTGCCCCTTCTGCTGAAGTTGCTGTATCACCAGGAGGCTGTGGAATATCCAATTGTTGTAACGCTTGCTCGAATTTATCGCGGTTTTCCGCGCGGTCGATATCTTCCAATGTCGTACCTAAAATTTTCACACCGTTTGCTTCTAATTTATCTGCTAGATTAATTGCTGTTTGTCCACCGAATTGCACCACTACACCGATTGGTTGCTCTAAATCGATGATGTGCATAACATCTTCAATTGTTAATGGCTCAAAGTACAGCTTATCTGAAATCGAGAAATCTGTTGAGACAGTTTCAGGGTTGGAGTTAATAATAATCGCCTCATAGCCTGCCTCTTGAATAGCCCATACAGAATGCACTGTTGCATAGTCGAACTCTACACCTTGACCGATACGAATTGGACCCGAGCCTAGTACGACAACAGATGGCTTATCAGAGCGCACTGATTCGTTTTCCTCTTCGTATGTCCCATAGAAGTACGGTGTTTGTGATTCGAATTCTGCCGCACATGTGTCTACCATTTTATAAACAGGGATAATGCCGTTTTCTTTACGGAATGCGTAAATTGCTGCTTCTGTTGTTTCCCAAAGCTCTGCAATCTTTTTATCTGCAAAGCCTAAGCGTTTTGCTGTGCGCAAGATGTCTTTGTCATTTTTATTGGCAGCTACTGTGCTTTCCATTGTCACGATTTTTTCTAATTTTTTCAAGAACCATAAGTCAATTGCTGACCATTCATGAATTTGCTCGATTGTAACACCGCGACGCAATGCTTCACCGATGAAGAATAAGCGCTCATCACCTGCTTTGCGAATACGTTTTTCAATCCATGTGTCTGTTAATTCTTCCGCATGCTTCATTTCGATATGGACATGACCTGTTTCAAGTGAGCGTACTGCTTTTAACAATGCCTCTTCAAATGTACGACCAAGTGCCATGACTTCGCCTGTTGCCTTCATTTGTGTTCCTAAATTACGCTTCGCTGATTCGAATTTATCAAATGGCCAGCGTGGAATTTTTGCAACGATATAGTCAAGTGCTGGCTCAAAGCAAGCATATGTTGAGCCTGTTACAGGGTTTTTAATTTCATCCAATGTTAAACCTACTGCGATTTTCGCTGCTAGCTTGGCAATTGGGTAGCCCGTTGCTTTTGAAGCTAATGCAGATGAGCGAGAAACACGTGGGTTTACTTCGATTACATAGTATTGGAAGCTATTTGGGTCTAACGCTAATTGGACGTTACAGCCACCTTCGATTTTTAGTGCGCGGATAATATCTAAAGAGATATTGCGCAGCATTTGATATTCGCGGTCAGATAATGTTTGAGATGGTGCAACAACGATAGAATCACCTGTGTGAATACCAACAGGGTCAAAGTTTTCCATGTTACATACAACGATGGCATTGTCTGCTGCATCACGCATTACTTCATATTCAATCTCCTTAAAGCCTGCGATTGACTTTTCAAGTAAGCATTGTGTCACTGGTGAATATTTTAAGCCTGATGTTACGATTTCCTCTAGCTCTTGGTCATTGTGACAAATACCACCGCCTGTACCACCTAAAGTGAAGGCTGGACGTACGATTACTGGGTAGCCAATTTTGGCAACAAAGCGCTTCGCTTCATCTAAGTTATGAATAATATCTGATTCAGGTACTGGTGCGCCTAGCTCATACATTAAATTACGGAATAAATCGCGGTCTTCCGCCTTATGAATGGCATCAAGCTTTGTTCCTAAAATTTCAATGCCTAGCTCCTCTAAAATACCCGATTCATCTAACTCAATCGCCATATTTAAGCCTGTTTGCCCACCAAGCGTTGGTAAAATTGCATCTGGGCGCTCTTTACGTAAAATACGTGAAACGAATTCTAATGAAATTGGCTCGATATATACTTTATCTGCAATTTCTGTATCTGTCATAATTGTCGCAGGATTTGAGTTAATTAAAATAACACGGTAGCCTTCTTCTTTTAATGATAAACAAGCTTGTGTACCAGCATAGTCAAATTCTGCTGCTTGACCGATGACGATTGGACCTGAGCCGATTACTAAAATTGTGTTAATATCTGTACGTTTAGGCATGTTTTTTCTCCTTTTCTGCTTCCATCATGTCAATGAATTCATCGAATAAATGATTTGAGTCTTCTGGGCCTGGTGAAGCTTCAGGGTGATATTGCACCGTGAATACTGGGTGTGTTTTATGACGTAAGCCTTCAACTGTCCCATCATTTAATGCAATATGTGTAATTTCTAAATCTGTATTCGCTAATGATTCTACATCAATCGCGTAACCATGGTTTTGTGATGTCAATTCTGTGCGACCTGTGCGTAAGTCTTTTACAGGGTGGTTCGCTCCGCGGTGTCCAAATGGTAATTTAAAGCTTGTTGCACCGCTCGCTAATGCAAATAGCTGGTGACCTAAGCAAATTCCAAATATCGGCACTTGACCGATTAATTTTTTAATTGTTTCAACACCCTCTGTTACATCCGCAGGGTCTCCAGGGCCATTTGACAGCATGACACCATCTGGATGCCACGCTAAAATTTGCTCTGCTGGTGTGTTGTAAGGTACTACTAAAACATCACAATCGCGTTTATTTAACTCGCGTAAAATACCGTGCTTCATACCAAAGTCCATTACCACAACACGCTGACCGCGACCTGGAGATGGGTATGCTGCTTTTGGTGATACTTCTTTTACATGATGTGTAATCAATGGTGTTGCTTGTAATTGTGCAACGATTTCATCTACATTTACTTCTTCATCTGCCGCTGTTAAAATGGCACGTACCGCACCTTTTGAGCGAATAATGCGTGTTAATTTGCGCGTATCAATGCCTTCAATCCCCGGGATATCTTGGCTAGTTAAATAGTCGTTTAATGTTGTATCAGAGCGGAAATTTGATGGATGCTCCTCTAGCTCACGCACAACAAAGCCGCGAATCGCTGGTGTAATGCTTTCAAAGTCGTCACGATTAATACCGTAGTTTCCGATTAAAGGATATGTCAATGTAACAATCTGTCCATAGAAAGAAGGATCTGATAATGTTTCTTGATAGCCTACCATACCTGTTGTAAAGACAACCTCACCTTGTGATGCTTTGTCGCTACCAAATGCAGTACCGCTAAATACTGTACCATCCTCTAAAATTAATAAACGCTTCTTCATACTTATTGTGCCTCCTCGAATGCGATTTTACCTTCTACCATCGTTAATACCGGCCAGCCTTTTGCTACCCAACCGTTAAATGGCGTGTTGCGACCTTTTGAAACAAATCCTTCTGCATCAACTGTTTGCTCTTTGTTTAAGTCAATGATTGTTAAGTCTGCTGACGCACCTACTGTTAATGTACCGTATGGTAAATCAAAAATTTGAGCAGGCTTCACTGTCATCCAATCAATTAATTGCTTTAATGTCCATTTTCCTGTTTCTACAAAGCTTGTATATAAAAGCGGAAATGCTGTTTCAAAGCCAACGATACCGAATGGCGCGCCTACCATACCACAGCATTTTTCCTCTACTGTATGTGGTGCATGGTCTGTTGCAATACAATCAATCGTGCCGTCTAACAATGCCGCATGTAAAGAATCTTTATCTTCTGTTGCACGTAATGGTGGGTTCATTTTCCAGTTCGCATCATCTGAAGGGATGTCCATTTCCTCAAGCAGTAAATGGTGTGGACAAACCTCTGCTGTCACGCGAATACCTGCCGCTTTTGCATCGCGTACTGCACGTACAGATTCCTTTGTCGATACGTGACAAACGTGATAGCGAGCGCCTGCCGCTTCCGCTAATAATACGTCACGTGCGATTTGTACCGATTCACAAATTGACGGAATTCCTGGCAAGCCAAGCTCTTTATTGCGTTTACCCTCATGCATCACGCCGTCATAAATTAGTGAGTTATCCTCACAGTGTGCAACTACAACCGCATCAATGCGAGCCGCTTCCTTCATTTGTTCATACATTGTTGCTGCTAGTTGAATGCCGACACCATCATCTGAAAAGGCCACTGCGCCCTGTGCTTTTAGCTCCTCCATATTTGTACGTACTTCACCTGAAATATCTTTTGTTAATGAGCCGTATGGCAATACGCGAATAACAGCACTCTCTTTAATTAAGCCATTAATCAATTGCATGTTTTCAATTGAGTCAGGCACTGGCTTCGTATTTGGCATTGCGCAAATTGTCGTAAAACCACCTTTGGCTGCAGATGCCGTACCTGTTGCAATCGTTTCTTTATGCTCAAAGCCTGGCTCACGTAAATGTGTATGTACATCAACGAAGCCTGGTGCCACTAAATTGCCTTGCCCATCAATCACTTGTGCATCTGCTGGCTGTTCGTCACCGATTGCTGTAATTTTGCCTTCTTCAATTGTAATACTTGTCGTTATTAGCTCGCTTGCTTCGTTCACCATTTTGATGTTGTAGATAAATGTTGTCATATTATTCTCTCCCCTTCAAAATTGTTTCTAAAATTGCCATACGTGCAAAAACGCCGTTACGTACTTGCTGGAAAATACGCGAACGCTCACATTCCACTAGCTCATCTGCGATTTCCACATCGCGATTCACCGGCGCAGGGTGCATAATGATTGCTCCATCCTTCATTTGCTTCTCACGCGCTACTGTTAAACCATATTGCTCATGATAGCTTTCTTTTGAGAAGCTTTTGCTTACTGAATGACGTTCATGCTGAATGCGCAATAGCATAATCACATCGCTATCATGGATTAGCTCGTCCCATGAATGATGCGCCTCAAATTGCCCTGCCCATTCTTCTGGACACAGAAAGTGAACGTTCGCTCCTAGCTTTACTAACGCAGCTGCATTCGATTTTGCTACACGACTATGAGAAATATCTCCAACAATCGTAATATTTAAGTTTTCGAATGTGCCAAATTCCTTCTGAATTGTGTATAAATCAAGCAAGCTTTGCGATGGATGCTGTCCTGCACCATCTCCTGCATTAATCACAGCGCAATGAATGCCTTCTAGCAGCTCATTGTAATATTCATCTTCCTTTGCACGAATTACGACTGCATCTAACCCAATCATTTCAAGCGTCTTTACTGTATCGTACATCGTTTCACCCTTTAATGCACTTGAAAATTCCGCATCAAACGGAATGACTGTACAGCCTATGCGTCGCTCCGCCATCTCGAAGCTTGTTTTCGTTCTTGTGCTTGGCTCAAAAAATAAATTAGCGACATTGTAGGAGCGTGCTAACTGTGGCTCTTCACCATTTTCAAAAGCTTTCGCTCGCTCTAATATGTGTAAAATTTCTTCATTTGTTAAATGCTCCATGGATAATAAATTTTTCATTTGAATGCCTCCATTTACAATGTGCTTTTTACTCTTCGTCTAAATTTGCAACCTCTTTTTCGCGCCCTGGTAATAGTAGATTTAATAAAACCCCAACAATTGCTGCTAATGCCATTCCTTCTACTTTAAAGGCATCTGTAAAGTGAAATGCTGCGCCACCGATACCGATGACTAAAATAACAGATGAAATGACTAGGTTGCGGTTGTTGCCAAAATCAATATTATTTTCAACAAGCATGCGCAAGCCGCTTGATGCAATAATCCCAAATAATAAAATCGAAATGCCACCTAATACCGCTGTTGGAATTGTTTCAATCAATGCCATCGCTTTGTGACATACACTGAGTAGACCCGTGTAATCGCAAGAACTCCGATATTTTCACCGTACGTTGTTTTCGGTGGTCCACCGATTAAGGCACTCAAAAATGTGCCTATCCCGTCCCCTAGTATCGAACGATGTAAACCAGGGTCTTTAACATAATTGCGATTGACTACTTTCCCTAACACAAGCTGATGCCCGATATGCTCTGACAATGTTACGATAACGATTGGCACCATCGCCCAAAAGATTGTCGAGGTAATCGTAAATTCATAATGGACACCTGGTATTAAAAAGTCTGGTAGCGCAAACCATTTTGCCTCACCTACTGCTGTAAAATCGACAAGTCCAAGAATCACCGCGTATAGATAGCCGATAATGATGCCGAGTAAAACAGGCATTGCACTTAAAATATTTTTGAAGTAGACCGTGAAAATAATTGCAGAAAATAATGTCACTAGCGCTACTGTGAAATGCTTAAAGCTGTAAACCGTTTCTTTCACCATTTCACCTGTCGCTGTATCAAGCGTTTCCACCGTAATGTTCATCGCCATATCGACAGCCGTTGCAGCTAACCCTAAACCGATAACCATAATGACTGGTGCTACCACGATTGGTGGTAAAATATTCATCAACCACTTATAGCCTGTCTTCCATATGACTAATGAAACTATCCCATATGTAATTCCGACGAGCATTGCTCCTATCATCGCATTTCCAGGGCTGACACTCTCACCATTTTTTAGTCCGCCTGCCGCAATCAAGATTGGTGCGATAAAAGCAAACGAAGAGCCTAAATAAGCAGGTACTTTAAACTGTGTAATTAATAGAAAGACGATTGTAGCAATTCCGCTTGTTAATAAGGCGATTGCTGGGCTTAAACCAACTAGCTTTGGCACTAAAATCGTTGAGCCAAACATCGCAAACATATGCTGGAAGCTCAATGTCACTAACTGAATGCCCGATGGCTTTTCATGAATATCTAATAGCGGCTTCGACATATCGCTCCTCCTAATTTTTATCCCGTATTAACAGGCTGTACTTCTATGACGGATAACACAGACCCCACTTCCAATCATTAGATCAGACTAAAATATTGAAATCTGGAATTCAACAGCCTGTAAAAACCCGATTGGTGAAACTAACAATCAGTAGGAGGGAAATTACTTCCCACTGATTGAAGGTTCACTTTATGAATACTTACTTGATCTAGCCCGTCCACTTCTGTCAAGCTAACAACAATGCGTTCTTGTCCGGATGTCGGGATATTTTTTCCGACATAGTCAGCACGAATTGGGAGCTCTCGGTGTCCTCGATCTACTAAAACCGCTAGCTGAATTTGTGCGGGTCTTCCTAAATCCATAACCGCATCAAGTGCCGCACGCACTGTACGTCCTGTGTACAGCACATCATCCACTAGCACGATTTTTTGCTCGCTTACTTGGTAATCAATTGCAACTTGCTGTACTCTTGCCTCATCCTGCTTTGTTGTTAAATCATCTCGATATAATGTGATATCAAGCTCCCCTGTACGAATCGGCTTGCCTTCGATTTTTTCAATGCGCTCTGCTAACCGTTTTGCTAAAAAAGCACCGCGTGTTTTAATCCCTACTAAAATACATTGGTCAATCCCTTTGTTGTGCTCAATGATTTCATGTGCAATGCGTGTTAAAGCACGATTCATTGAAGCACTATCAAGTAAAACATTAATGTTTGACATTTGTGATCCCCTTTCTCAGTATGCAAAAAACCTCCCAAGCAGTTGCTTGAGAGGTTTGAAAATTCCATGTTGAAATAGCATGTAGTAAGAATTTTGCGCACAAAAATCCCCTACACTTCACAAGTTACCTTCTCAGCCTCTCTGGACTGCCATTAAAGGTGCAATATTTATTTTTACTGCTGTTTATTATAATACTATGCTTGTTCACTGTCAATAGCTATTGACGTAACTCTGTAAGCAGCTGCTCAAAATCCTCAGGTAATGGCGTCGAAAACTCTAAATATTCACCTGTAGCAGGATGAATAAAGCCTAAAATGCCTGCATGCAACACTTGTCCACCAAAATCCAGCGTTTTTTTCGGTCCATATTTAGGATCACCTACTAATGGAAAACCGATGTACTGCATATGCACACGAATTTGATGTGTACGTCCTGTTTCTAAGCGACATTCTACTAATGTATAATCACCGAAGCGTTCAATGACTTGGAAATGCGTTACAGCATGCTTACCATTATCAACAACGGCTTGCTTTTGACGATCTTTCGTATCGCGCCCAATCGGTGCATCAATCGTTCCTTTATCATGCGCTATATGTCCATGCACTAAAGCCGTATATTTACGTGTTACTGATTTTTCTACAAGCTGATTCACTAACGATTCATGTGCAACATCATTTTTCGCAACCATTAATAAGCCTGATGTATCTTTATCAATGCGATGGACGATACCTGGACGTAATATGCCATTAATGCCCGATAAATCTTTGCAATGATGCATTAAGCCATTTACTAATGTACCTGTCGTATGACCTGGTGCTGGATGAACAACCATTCCCTTTGGTTTGTTCACAACGACAACATCCGCATCCTCATAAATGATATTTAAATCTAGCTCTTCCGCAATTACCTCTAACGTTTCTGGCTCAGGCACGTCCACTTCGATGACATCGCCCTCTTTTACTTTGTATTTCGCCTTCACTGCTGTACCATTTACTTTTATAATGCCATCCGTTACCCAGTTGTTAATTTGCGTACGTGACCATTCTCCTTGTAAGCTTGCTAACGCTTTATCAATACGCTCGCCTACTTGTTCTACTTCAATTGTATATGTGACTACTGTCATTGTTTCACCTTTTTCTTTTGTTGTCGTTCATCTAAAATTACTGCGATTAATAGCATAACAACTGCAATCGACAATGCAGCATCCGCTACGTTAAAAATCGGGAATTCATAATTGATAATAGGAATAAGCACATCGACAAAATCGACAACTTCTCCTCTAAATAAGCGGTCGATAAAATTCCCTACAGCCCCACCAAGTAGTAGCATTAAGCTTGCTTGTAGCAACGGCTTGCCTTTTGCCTCTGTATAGAAAAAATAAAGAATCGCCACAATCACACCAATTGTTACAATTGTGAATAACCACATTTGTCCTTGTAGCATCCCCCATGCTGCTCCACGATTGCGATGTGATAATAAGCCGAGCCAAGGATCCCAAATCGCAATACGCTCACCAAGTTCCATATTTTTAACAATCATCCATTTTGTAATTTGATCCAATAAAATAGCAAGTATAGCTATTCCATAATACTTCTTCACAAACGCCGCCTCCGTTTACACAGTATGCTATACATTTTACCACAGACTGTGTAAGACGAATAATATTATCTTTTATAACGGGTAGGCATGTTGTCCGCTCCATGTTGCATACATTACATCATACTTGAATTGGAGGGAAAATTTACATGCCTAAAATTTGTTCAATTAGTACATATAAAATGGCACATACATTGACACAGCAGCATGCACAACAATTAACAAAGGACCTTTTTCACAAACAGATGCCTCGACTTGAAAGGCTATTGCAAGTTTTTGATAACGGCGGCATTGAAAATCGGCAGCTTTGCGTTCCTGCTGAATGGCATCGCATTCCACACACATTTGCCGAGCGCAATCAATTGTATGTGGAGCTAGCTACACAATATAGTGTTGAAGTTATTCAACACTGTCTAACAAATACAGATTTTCTTGCTTCACCTATTGATCCAATTGATATTGATGCCATCATTTTTGTTAGCACAACTGGGCTAGCTACACCAAGCATTGATGCACGTGTTATGAATATATTGCCTTTTTCTGATCGAGTAAAGCGTACCCCTCTTTGGGGGCTTGGCTGTGCAGGTGGGGCCGCAGGAATTAGTCGAGCATTCGATTTTTGTCAAGCATATCCTACAGCGAAAGTGCTTGTCGTTTGCGTAGAGCTTTGTAGCTTAACCTTCCAAACAGAGGATGTACGTAAAAGCAATATTGTTGGCGCATCGCTATTTGCAGATGGGGCCGCAGCTGTCCTTATATGCGGAGACCGAGCAAATGTGGAATTACAGGGCGCTGTGCCACATATCCTTCATAGCGCTTCAAAACTATTACCTAATTCTGAAAATGTAATGGGATGGGATATACAAAATAGTGGCTTACACGTAATTTTTCAAAAAAGCATTCCAGCAATTATCGATAGCTGGCTTCATCCATTTATTATAGCGTTTTTAGAGGAGCAATATTTAACCGCAAGGGATATTTCTTATTTTATTGCCCATCCAGGTGGAAAAAAAGTGCTGGAGGCTTATGAAAAAGCACTAACATTAACAGTCGAGCACACCGCTATTGCTCGCACTATTTTGCAGCAATATGGCAATATGTCATCACCTACTGTGCTGTATGTTCTTGAGCAATTTATGCTACAAAATAGGACGTCTGATGCATTCGGCTTACTCGTTGCCTTAGGTCCTGGCTTTTGTGGGGAAGCTGTCTTAGTGAAATGGGGGGCATAAAGGTGTCTTATTTATTTATAGGAATTATTATTTTACAACGCTTAGCAGAGCTGTTTATTGCCCAGCGCAATGAGCGTTGGCTTCGTGCACAAGGAGCCTATGAGGTTGGGACATCACATTATCCATCTATGCTTGCATTGCATAGCAGCTTTTTTATAGTTCTGCTGCTAGAAATAACGTTCAAAAAAGCATCGCTATCTTCCTTTTTCCCGATATTGCTATTGCTGTTTCTGCTCGTGCAAGCTGTACGTATATGGTGTATCCATTCCTTAGGTCGCTTTTGGAATACTAAAATTTTGATTTTGCCAAATGCTAACGTTGTGCGCAAAGGGCCTTATCGCTTTTTACGTCATCCTAATTATCTTGTTGTTAGCCTAGAGCTTTTCCTGCTGCCTTTCATGTTCCAAGCTTACTTCACTGCATTTCTTTTTACTATATTAAATATAGTCATGCTCTTTGTTCGTATTCCAATTGAGGAACGAGCATTACGACAAGCTACTAATTATAATGAAACGTTTAAATAACGCGAGGGTTTTTGCACGCCCTTATATCGATAAAGAAACTACATTGAAAAGTGCATAATGCTTTCAATGTAGTTTCTTTTTATAATAATTTATCAGCCCAAGTCGATGCTTCACTATACAATTCATCCATTTCATAAGCATCCAAACCCAAAGGCGCTCCCATTTCCTCAAGCTTATCCCACTCTAGCTTACTTAGTGTAATACTAAATTGTAAATAAGGCGTTATATCTGTTGGATCGCCTAAAAGCGTATGAATGACATTGTTTGATAAAGGAAGTTTTTCTATAATATCTTCTAAATTGCTCTTCAATAATGTATCAATTAATGAAAACATACCTGTTAAAAAATATTCTGATGAATTTTTCTTATTATTACGCTTTGCCAGCAGTTCACAAACTTTTGCTCTAAATAAAGATGAACGCATAATCTCCTTGTAAAAATCTCCATTGTCTCCAAAATGCTGCTCACTCATTGCTATAAAATAAATCCATTTTCTTAAGTTTGGAATACCAATCATCATAATTGCTTGTCTAACCGAGTGAATTTTTGATTTGGATTGTGCAGTTGTAATATTGATTGTTTGTAAAAGTTTATATGTTAACGATAAATCATTTTCTATACTTTCAGCTACTAATTGAACATTCGGCTCTTCGTCATTTAACAATACTAATGTATTTAAATATTGAATTGTATTTGACGGAATACTCGCGCCAGTCAAAGTCTGCGGCTTTTCGAAAAAATAACCTTGGAATAGTGTATATCCTGAATTTTTAGCAATATGAAAATCATCATATGTTTCTACTTTTTCTGCAAGTAACTGAATATGTGGAAAATGCATCTTTACTTTTTTCTCGACTTTATAACGCTCTTCTATAGGGGACAATAAAAAATCGATTTTAATATAATCGATAAATTGAAATAGTTCGTCGTATTCTTCTATTTGCTCATTTAAAATAAAATCATCTAGTGCAATTTGAAAGCCTTTTGCTTTTATCTCTCGTGCTCGTTCAGTCAGCTTTTTTGTAACCGCAATATCTTCCAATATCTCGATTACTATTTGAGTAGGATCTAACCAATCGAAAATAGAGCTATATAATAAATTCTCAGTAAAATTCACAAAAACCGGCTTGTCCTTCATCACTTTTTCTGCACCAAAAAGGAGGAGCGTATTCACTAGCACTTTTGCTGTAGCAGTATCAGAATCAATATTAGGAAATTCATTTAAATCTTTACTTCTATATAATAATTCATAAGCAATAACTTCTTTTTTAGCATTAAGAATTGGCTGTCTACCAACAAAAATCTCCATTCCATTCCCCTTCTTTTTATATAATTTTATGGACAATTATTCTATTTTATTTATAAAAAAATAAAAATTTAAGTATTAAGTCATAAATAATTCTTAAATACAATCAATTTATGAAAAGATTAGTTATATAGCATTATATATAATATATAAAAAAAAACAAACTTTAATTGCCTGCTTTAGTATAGATAAATGAGTAATAGCCAAAATTCATTTCATACAAAATTGCTATGATTATTTATTGCTGCCTCTTCCTTCTTAAAAAGCTCTAAAAAACCCTGAACTACTCCATTTCATAAAATAGTTCAGGGTATTTAGCTAAAATTATTTATCAATTATGCCTCAGTGTAATTGTGTCAGTGGCTTGATTTGAATCAGCAATAAACATTGCTGAATTAAGTTAAATATAATATTTTTCTACAACATCCGCACAGCGAGCGCATAATGTCGCATGCTTATCATTTGTGCCAACAGTTGGTGTAATTGTCCAGCAGCGCTCACATTTTTCACCTTCTGCTTTTTCCACAACAATTGCTGTTTTATCTAAAACTAAAGCATTTGCTGGTGCATCTGCTTTCACGCCAGCTACTTCAAATGCTGAAACGATAGATAATTGTGCAAAGTTGATATTCGCATCTTGCAATAATGTTGCTACTTCTTCATCCGCATAAACCGTTAATTTTGCCTCTAACGATTTACCAATTGTTTTCGCATTACGCGCTTCCTCTAATGCTTTTAACACTTCATCACGTACCGCAATAATCTTTGTCCATTTTACGCGTAGCTCTTCGAAGTTTGCTTGCTCATCAACTTCTGGGAAGTCCGTTAATTGTACAGATACTTCCTCTTGACCTAAGTAAGACCACATCTCATCTGTCGTATGCGGTAAAATTGGCGTTAATACTTTTAACAATGTCATTAACGTATCATACATCACTGTTTGCATTGCACGACGATCTTTTTGATCTGCACCTTCAATATAGACAACGTCTTTAGCGATATCTAAATAGAAGGAAGATAACTCTATTGCTACGAAATTGTTGACAACTGTATAAACTGTTGAAAACTCGTAGCGGTCATAAGCCGCACGTACTGTTTTTAATACGTCTTGCAGGCGCATATACATATATTGATCCATCTCACGTAGCTCACTATAAGCAACGCGGTCTGTCGCTGGATTGAAGTCTGCTACGTTACCATGTAAGAAACGCAATGTGTTACGGATTTTACGATATACTTCCGATACTTGCTTTAACATATCCATTGAAATACGTACATCACCTGTGTAGTCAACAGACGCCACCCATAAACGCAAAATATCTGCACCATATTGATCCATTACCTTTTGCGGGATGATAACATTGCCTAACGACTTACTCATTTTGCGTCCTTCGCCATCTAATACGAAGCCATGTGTTAATAAGCCTTTATATGGTGCATGACCATTAATTGCAACAGATGTAATTAACGATGAATTGAACCAGCCGCGGTGTTGGTCAGAGCCTTCTAAATAAAGGTCTGCCGGATACTGCATACCACGCTCTACTAGTACGCCTTGATGTGACGAGCCTGAATCGAACCAAACGTCCATAATATCGTTTTCTTTCGTAAACTCACCGTTCGGGCTACCTGGATGTGTAAAGCCTTCTGGTAATAGTTCCTTCGCTTCTTTTTGGAACCAAATATTTGAGCCGTGCTCACGGAACAATGCTGCAATATGTGCAATCGTTTCTGGTGTAATAATCGGCTCACCATTTTCCGCATAGAAAATTGGAATCGGCACGCCCCATGCACGCTGACGGGAAATTACCCAATCTCCACGGTCACGAATCATATTATATAAACGTGTTTCACCCCATGCTGGTGTGAATTCTGTTGCTTTGACAGCATCTAGTAATTCACTACGGAACATTTCAACAGATGCAAACCATTGTGGCGTTGCACGATAAATAACAGGTTTTTTTGTACGCCAGTCATGTGGGTATGAGTGTGTGAAGAAGTTAAGCTTTTCTAATGCACCAACTTCCTTTAATTTTTCCGTAATCACTTTGTTCGCATCATCGTAGAAAAGACCTTCAAAGCCCGGTGCTTCGCTCGTATAACAGCCACGATTATCAACAGGTGATAACACCTCTAAGCCATATAACTTCCCGACATTAAAGTCGTCTTCCCCGTGTCCTGGTGCAGTATGAACGCAGCCTGTACCAGCATCTGCTGTAACGTGGTCGCCAAGCATCACAAGTGAATCACGGTCGTAGAATGGATGTGCTGCTACAACACGGTCTAATGCTTCACCTTGTAGCTCCTGCACAATTTCATAGCTTTCCCATGCTAATTCTTGTGCGATTGTTTCAAGTAAATCTTTTGCGATAATAAATTTATTGTCAGCTACTGCGACAACAACGTATGTTAATTCTGGGTTTACTGTAATACCAAGGTTTGCTGGTAATGTCCAAGGCGTTGTTGTCCAAATAATAAATTTCGCATCTGCTGGCACAACACCTTTTGCATCTTTAATCGCAAAGCTTACATAAATCGATGCAGATTTGACATCTTTATATTCGATTTCTGCTTCCGCTAATGCTGATTCAGATGATGGTGACCAATAAACTGGCTTTAAGCCTTTATAAATATAGCCTTTTTCCGCCATTTTACCGAACACTTCAATTTGACGTGCTTCAAATTCAGGCTTTAATGTGATATATGGATTTTCCCAATCGCCACGCACACCTAAACGCTTAAATTGTTCACGTTGATTAGCGATTTGCTCATAGGCATATTCCTCACAAAGCTTACGGAATTCAGCTACCGACATTTCTTTACGTTTTACACCTTTATTTGTTAATGCTTGTTCAATTGGTAAACCGTGCGTATCCCAGCCAGGTACATATGGCGCGTGATAACCAGTCATTGAACGATGACGTACGATCATATCCTTTAACACTTTATTTAACGCATGACCAATATGGATGTCGCCGTTCGCATATGGAGGTCCATCATGCAATACGTAATGTGGTCGATCCTTCGTACGCTCAGCAACAAGCTGATAAATATTTTGTTCATTCCATTTTTCTTGCATTTTCGGCTCATTTGCTGGCAAATTTCCACGCATTGGGAAATCTGTTTTCGGCATTAATAACGTGTCTTTATACTCTACCATTTGTTTAAAACCCTCCTTAGATAAATAAAAAAAGCCTCTCATCCCTCAAAAAGGGACGAGAAGCTATAACTCGTGGTACCACCCTAATTTACACAAAAGTTTGTGTCTCTTAGAACGCTGTAACGTTGCGTCAAACGAAATTACTTACTCATTTTTGTTTTCAGTAATTTAGCTTAGAAGTGATGTTCTGCTCTAATTGTTTCGTCTGAGCTCCCACTATCCCCAGATCGCTAGTCAGCAATTAAAACATACTGTCTTCCTTAAGTGCCATTGTGCATATATACCTCAGTATATGAAAAACAGAAAAAAACGTCAAGCGCTATAGCAACGCTCAAATTATTTTTCGATGTCCTCTACAACCTTCACCTGCTCCTGAATATCTGTTAAATCTACATCATATTCAAGTAAATGCTCCCAATCATCCGTATTCAGTAAATCAAGCTGTGCCTCAACAAGCATTTTGAAACGGTTGCGGAACACCTTTGATTGCTTTTTTAGTTCGTCAATTTCAATCGTAATTTTTCTTGCCTTTGTTAAAGCATCGTTCACGATACGGTCGGCATTTTTTTCTGCTTCCTTGACAATTAGCTTCGCTTCCTTTTGTGAATTGCGACGAAGCTCTTCAGCAGCATCCTGTGCGACAACGATTGATTTTTGTAAAGTATTCTCTAATGTATTGAAATGACTAATTTGCTCTGACATCATTTTCACTTTTTCTTCAAGCTCTTTTTTATCGCGCAAAATAATTTCATAGTCTTTAATAATTTGGTTTAAAAATTCATTTACTTCATCTTCCACATAGCCGCGAAAGCCTCTCGTAAACTCCTTATTATGTATATCAAGCGGTGATAACGGCATTACATGACACTCCTTTATCCATATCATCTTTTCATCTATTATAAAGCTTTTATGCGATTATGAACACGAAAATTCATAAAAAACAGCGATATTTATGATTTTTGCTCTAAACGTCCTATTTGTAATCGAATTTTATCCTTTTTTGTTCGTCCTTCCGTCATCAGTATTTTGAAGCGTCCAAAGCCTCTGACAGATACGATATCGCCTTCCTGTAATTCAAAGCTTACATGCTCACGCACTGTCCAATTGACCTTCACTCTTCCTGATGTTACTAAGCTTTGTGATTTTTGACGTGACATATTTAAGACAGTAGCAAGTACAACATCCAGCCTCATCGATGAAATAAGCACAAGCTGCTCTACCCACTCTTCCTCTGTTTGAATTAAAGGAGCTTGTTCATCTAATTCCTCTACATGAATCTTTACTTTACCAATCGATGTTAAATTCGCCCTCACATAATCTGCTACTTCTGTTGCGACAGCAAACTGAGCTGTACTATCTGCTACGCGAATATCACCAAATTTACTGCGATCTATGCCGAGTGACAATAAAGCCCCAAGCACATCTGGATGCTTTAATTGGACAAATTTAGCCGGATAATTGACACGAAATATTGTAATTTGGAAATCTTCTGCTGCTTCCTCAAAATAGCTTGGCGCAATCATCATGCGCTCACGCTCAGCAGTATCAAACACGCCTGCTGATTTCACTTGCAACTCATCCACTTGTCCAACAACTGACATCACAATAAAGCGTTGACGCGGATCTAAAAAATCCGTCAATTTTGGTGCATAGCGATCCTCTACCTCTCGTTGCCAGCCAACAACTTGTTCAATAAAAGGCTGCTCATCTTTGCGAAAATGCTGAATTAAATGTTCCATCTTTTCTCTCCATTTGTCAGTAAATATAATAAAAGCCCCCTAAAAGGAGGCAAATGTTTAAAATACGATATAGCTTGCGACAGTAATAACTCCTTGCTGAATAAAACGCAATGCAAACAATGCAACGATTGGGGAAATATCAATCATCCCTAGTGGTGGAATGAATTTTCTAAAAATCCCCAAATAAGGTTCTACTAATGTTGCTAAAAAACGACCTACTGCTGAATCCTGTGCTGCTGGTATCCAAGACATTAAAATATAACCAATAATCATAAATGTGTATATTGTAAAAACTTGGTTAATAATTTGAAAAATCATCATATAAATTATATCCTCACTAATTTTAAATATCTTCTAAATAGCTTGAAATCTCTCCTGAAACCTCAACATTATCCGGTGTACATAAGAAGATATCTACACCTACTCGTTGAATATCGCCACCTAACGCATATACTGTACCGCTTAAAAAATCAATAATGCGTCTACCTTGATCAATATCAATACGTTGTAAATTGACAATCGTTGCACGCTTATTTTTCAAATGCTCTGCAATATCCTGTGCTTCTGCGTAGACACGTGGCTCAATCAATATCACCTTTGAGCCTTTTGATGACACTGCTGCCTGTAAGCTTACGACATTATTCACAGCATGTACTTGTGCAGGCTCTTCATGCACTTGAATTTTACGTTCTTTTTTCACGCGATTATTAACGACTGGTTTGGGCTGTTCTTGTTGCTTCGGCGGCTCATATGAAGTTTTGGGCGCTGATTGCTGCGCTACTTCCATTTCTTCTTCCTCGTCTAAATAAAAGAAGTTTTTTATTTTATTTTTCATGCTCATATTTTATCCCTTCCTTCTAGCCAACAAGAGCTGTGCCGATTCTTACAAATGTCGCACCTTCCTCAACGGCAATTTCGTAATCGTTAGACATCCCCATTGAAAGTTCTGTACAAGGCGCATATGGTAGTTTTAATGCCACAACTTCCTGCTGTAATTTTTTCAAATTGCGAAATACTGACCGTATCAGCTCTTTATTATCTGAATATGGAGCCATTGTCATTAAACCAACAACTTCAATTTTTGTCATATTTGCTAAGCTATGCAGAAAATCAATTGTTTCTTCAGCAGTTAACCCATGCTTTGACTCTTCGCCTGACACATTTACTTGCACAAAGCATTTCACAACATGCTGTGCTCGCTTTTCAATTTCCTCAGCTAGGCTTAAGCGGTCTAGTGAATGTAAATAATCAATTTCATTAATTACTTGCTTTACTTTACGCGTTTGCAATGAGCCGATGTAATGCCAATTAGCAAATTGCTGTATCGCTTCTCTTTTCACTAATAATCCTTCTGGACGGTTTTCACCTAAATGTAACAAGCCTACATCAATCGCTTCTGCTGTACGTGCTACATCTACTTCCTTTGTAACAGCAATAATCTGGACTGGCTGCCCGTAATTACTTCGTTCTTTCGCCTGGTCTATATTCACTTGAATTTGTGCTAAGTTTTCAATAATTTTTGCCAATGCTTTCCCAACTTTACATTCAAAATTTATTCACTTTAATTGTATTATATATGAACAAATGCTCACGATAAATCAAAAATTCTATGAGCTGTTGTTTATTACTAACGTAGTATTAGTCTTTCAAGTATTTTTACTTTGTTTCATTGTAACAAGCCTACTATAATTTATCAATGAATAGCTTAAGTTATTATCATTCTTTCCCGCTATGCCAAAACACCTTTTACTAAAATAACATCCTTACCAATTGTCAAAATATCATTTATAGAAATTTTTCGTGTTACTTCTTCCCCCTGAAAAATATGCAATATTTTTTTCGGCTCTGCCACAAGAAACCCTGTAATCATACCGCTCTTTTCGCAAATTTCAGCATCAACAATATAGCCGATAAAGCGACCGCTTCCTGCCTCAATAATTTCCTTTTGCTGCGCCACTGAAAAACGCATCATATCCACTCCTCGAATTGTGTCTAAATTGTAGGTGTGCCTGGCACTCTAAAATAAAAAAATCCACTTACAACGAGTGCGTCTAAGTGGATTTTCATTATTATATCGTCTGAAAGTGGCACGTTAGACCGCTTTCTTCTTGAAATATTCACCATTAAGAAAATGGTTACTTTTATGGACTTCAAAGTCTTTTTTTTAATTTTAAAACAGATAAGTGCAAGTAGTGCACTAGCAACGCTCACCTATTACTGCAAATAATCGGCCTGCATCATTTCAATTGCGCTTTTTTCTAAGCGTGAAATTTGTGCCTGTGAAATGCCCAATGATTTAGCAATCTCCGTCTGCGTTTCACCATAGTAAAAGCGTTTCGCTACAATAAGCTGCTGTCTTTCATCTAATTTTTGCAGACTTTCCTTCACTGACACATAATCAACCCATTGATCCTCAGACACATCGCCCTTTAGCTGATCCATTAAATACATCGCATCACCGCCATCGGAATAAATTGGCTCCTGCAATGAAACAGGATCTTGAATGGCATCGAGTGCAAATAGCACATCCTCTGGCTTCATTTCAATCGCCGCTGCTAATTGTTCAATCTTTGGCTCATATAAATTTTCCGTGATAAATCGCTCTTTTGCCTGCATCGCTTTGTAAGCAATGTCTCGCAATGAGCGTGATACACGCAGCGCATGATGGTCACGCAAATGTCTGCGAATCTCTCCGATAATCATCGGTACAGCATATGTCGAAAAACGTACATTATGCTTTAAATCAAAATGATCGATTGCTTTTAATAAACCGATACAGCCCACTTGGAATAAATCATCAGCCTGCTCACCACGATATGAAAAGCGTCCTACAATACTTAATACTAAACGTAAATTACAAATAACAAGCTCCTCACGTACAGCGATATTTCCCGCTTGTAATTGAATGAATAACTCACGCATTTCCTCATGTTTTAACACTGGGAGCTTTGCTGTGTCTACACCACATAGCTCTACTTTTGTTCGCATCAACTATTCCCCTCCGAACGATTATCTTTCGTTCAGTTTGTCCCGGGATAAAGTAGGCTATGCGTAAAAATGGACGGCAAATTCATCCAAGTTATGCAATTGGCGCATTTAAATATTCGCGCAATTCCAATATTATTTTTTTCTCTAAGCGTGAAATGTATGATTGCGAAATTCCTAAATGATCAGCTACTTCCTTTTGTGTCATTTCTTCTTTACCATTTAAACCAAAACGACATTCCATAATGTATTTTTCTCGTGGGTTTAGGCAATTAATTGCACTAAACATATGTTGACGCTCGATTTTGCGCTCCACATCATTCGTTATAATATGCACCTCTGTACCTAAAATATCCGATAGTAATAACTCATTGCCATCCGCATCAGAATTCAGTGGCTCATCAAATGATACTTCACCTTTCATACGGCTTGTTTTTCGTAAATGCATTAAAATTTCATTTTCAATACAGCGTGAAGCATATGTTGCGAGCTTTATATTTTTTTCTTTATTAAATGTTTCAATCGCTTTAATTAAGCCAATCGAACCAATACTAATTAAATCCTCAATCGGTGTACCTGTATTATCAAAGCGTCTTGCGATATAAACAACGAGACGCAAATTTCGTTCAATCAATGTATCTCTTGCGGATAAATCCCCATTCATAAAGGCTTCAACGACAGTTAATTCTTCTTCTCTAGTCAATGGTACTGGCAATGAATCATGTCCTCCTATATAGTATGTTCCTTTGCGAAAGAACTTACTCCAAATATTTTGCAAATACGCTACTAGTTTTTGAATCAATCATTCTCCTCCTTTATTGTTGACTGGAAAGCGCTAAAACATGAAGCATCATATCAGCTTGCTGCGGAAAATTGGCATCATTTTTCGTTAGTACGACATAATGTCCCGTCACCTTTTGTTCATTAATCGTCCATTCTGTTAAACGAAATGCAGGTACAATCGCCTTACTTTGCACAGTTGTCAATGGTATTAGACGAATAGATGTTAACCACTCACGTGGAAACATCGACAAATTATAAGGGGATGCCGCATCCCATAAAGTGATTGCCTCATTGATAGCATCAGGTAGCTTATCCTTAATCATCTGATAGGAAATAAAATGTACAGGTTGTTGACTAATAGGCTCTGTACACATATTTCCCGTATCGATAAAGCCCCGTAGCTCCAATTTTGTATCACCTAAATGCAATTTACATGTTACTACATAGCTTGCCTGTATTTTTTGTTGCCAAAAGTTGCGCCATTTTATTTCTGCCCCTTTTGAGCTAAAAATGGCAAGCAGGCTACAAAGTACAATATAAAAAAGCAATGAACGACCTGCTAAAAAAGGTTGTACTGCTGTTAATAAGCCTCCTAGAAATATCGTTGCCACAACAAGTACTGCTGTTTGTTTCAGTAAAATACGATATTGGAATGAAAAGGCTATGCCAGCTAATAAAAGGGCACTTATAACAGCAACCATAAATGATTGTGTAAAAATTGCACTAATTGCACCACTTATAAAAGCAGCAAATAAAGCTCGCCTTTTCGTCACATAGACATTAGTTATTTTGCTTATAAACAAGACGAGTAAATAATTAAATAGTGTATTTATTAATACAAGCCATTCGCCAACCATGTATTCGCTTCCTCCTAGTTAGAAGCTTACCATTAACACTATGTTAGAAATTGTCACTTCATTGTATTCATTTCATAAAAAATTTAGACAAGAAAACGCAAAAAAATTGGGAAATTGACAAAATAGGCAGGGAACGATAGAAAAAATGAGAGTAATACAGCACTCTTTCTGTAGCTATTCGTATTTTCTTTAGAAATATTGACTAGTAAAAAAAGTAAAATAAAGAGGCATTGTTGCGAAGTCATTATAGAAGCGAATCTCTATATCATCTATTTTCATGAACAAAACAAAAATGAGGATGTTAGGAAAAGCTTTGCCTTTCCTAACATCCTCATCATTTGCTACCCACGATTTCTACGGTTACGTAAAAATGTTGGGATATCTAATGTATCTTCTTGTTGATAGTTTTGTGTTTGACGTGGTGCTTCCTGTTGTACAGGCTCTTGACGAGACGTTTGCTGTTGCTGTACAGGAGCTTGCTGTTGTCTCACACCCATGCTTGGTCGCACGTTTTGACGTTGTGTTAATATATCATCAGAGAAGCCTGTTGCGATAACTGTTACGATAATTTCATCATCTAAGTTATCATTAATAACAGAACCGAAAATCATATTTACTTCTTCATCTGATGCAGAAGCTACGATATCTGCTGCTTCTTGTACTTCGAACAAGCTTAAATTTGTGCCACCTGTAATATTCATGATAACACCTTTTGCACCATCGATTGATGTTTCAAGCAATGGACTTGAAATTGCTTTTTTGGCAGCCTCTGTTGCACGATTTTCACCAGATGCAATACCAATACCCATTAATGCTGAGCCTTTATCAGACATAATTGTTTTTACGTCCGCAAAGTCTAAGTTGATTAAACCAGGTGTTGCAATTAAATCTGAAATACCTTGTACCCCTTGACGCAATACATTATCTGCCTCACGGAATGCTTCTAGCATAGGCGTTGATTTATCAACAATTTGTAATAGCTTATCATTTGGGATAACAATTAATGTGTCGACAGCTTCTTTCATTGCACCGATGCCACCTACAGCTTGTGTTTGACGCTTACGGCCTTCAAATGAAAATGGTCGTGTCACAACCCCTACTGTTAATGCACCTAAATCGCGTGCAATTTGAGCGATTACTGGAGCTGCACCAGTACCAGTACCACCACCCATACCTGCAGTAACGAATACCATATCAGCGCCACGTAGCACTTCTTCAATTTGCTCACGGCTTTCTTCAGCCGCCTTTTTCCCTACTTCCGGGTTTGCACCTGCCCCTAAACCTCTAGTAAGCTTTCCGCCAATCTGTAATTTATGTTCGGCTTTTGATAAATTTAAAGCTTGAGCATCAGTATTTACAGCGATAAAGTCTACACCTTGTACACCATGTTCAATCATACGATTTACAGCATTATTACCGCCGCCACCTACACCTATTACTTTAATGACAGCAAGCTGATCACTACTTGTATCAAATTCTAACATTCATTTATCCTCCCACTTCACTCGACTTTTCGTAAGCCTACTATTCAAAGAACTTATTAAAGATATTTTTTGCTTTATCAATAACGCTCACTTTATTACTATTATCTGTGTATTCTACTTGCTGAGATTGCTTTTTAGTAGGAGCTGCTTGCGATGTTACCGCAATATATGGTGAAGCATCTGTGACCGCACTTCTTCCGTAGAACTTATCATCTGCATATGCATAACGAATTAATCCTACTGATGTTGTAAATGCTGGGTCGCGTACACCTATATAATCTGGTACAAACACCCTTACACGTGTTTGCATTACTTCTCGTGCAAGCTGGGCAAGACCTTCTAGCTGTGCAACACCACCAGTAATAACAATACCTCCTGGCAAATCGCTAACACCTAGACGTGCTAGTTCATCTAGCACGAGCTCAAACATTTCTTCTAGACGTACCCCAATAATTTCAGCAATATAACGTTGATTATATTGATCTGTTGCATCTGTCCCTACTACAGGTACTTCAAACAACTCATCATCTGAGGCATCATCATAGAAAGCATGCCCAAATTGTCTTTTTATTTTTTCAGCTTGCTCAGTCGGTGTTTTTAGGACAATCGATAAGTCTTTTGTAATATGTTCCCCACCTACTGGGATAACTCCTGTATGCTTTAATAAGCCTTCTTCAAAGACAGCAATTGTTGTTGAACCGCCACCTAAATCGATGTAAGCAGTGCCTTGATTTTTTTCATCTTCTGTCAAAGCAAAATAACCTGCTGCTAAAGGCTGTAAATAAATTTCTCGAATTTGTAAACCAGCTCGCTCTACACAACGCAACACGTTATGTAGTAAAGTTTTTGAAGTTGTAATCATCGTTGCATCCATTTCTAAACGAATGCCTATCATACCGCGCGGGTCTTTAATTTCATCAAGATTATCCACAATAAACTGCTTAGGTATTAAGTTTACTAACTCACGCTCTGGCGGGATAGACATAACTTGTGCAGACTCAATGACGCGTTCTAAATCGTCATCACCAATTTCACGATTTTCACTATTTACAGCAACGACACCTTTTACCGGTTGTAAAAATGTTTGATTTGCTGGCACACCTAGTATTACATCGTGTATTTTAATCCCTGTCATTCTTTCAGCTTGCTCAACTGCTTTTTTAATTGATTGTACCGTTGCATCAATATCAACAATGGCGCCTTTACGAATTCCAGTCGATTTTACATGACCGACACCAATTACATGTAATTGTTGCTCACTCATTTCACCTATTAGCACTTTAATAGAGGATGATCCAATATCCAGCGAAATATAAATATCCTGTTGACTCAACTCGCTGCACCTCCTTCTAATACTCCTAATGTTCATTCTATTGCAATTTTTCGTTGTTGTCTAAGCTTATTCGCTTTTGTAATGAAATTTTAATGAGATTTCACTTCATTCAGTACAATACTCCCACCTCTATCGTTAAAGAGATAGCTACTTTTTTAATAAATGTCTAAATACCTATTAAACTGCGCTAGGCTTACAACGAATATGATAACTTAAAAAATGAAGCGAATTGGCTATCTATATATACTTTACCGCTTATTTCCTAGCAATTCACTCTAAAAATTTATTATATTTCTTGTTTTTTTACTTTTCTCTCATCCAGTTTCGTTAATAGTATACGTCGAATGACCGCTATATTTTGAAACAAGCGAACACCAAATGCAAAAATTGCGGCTAAATATAAATCAACACCGATATGGACACCTAAAAAGGCAAGACCTGCTGCAAGTGCAATGTTAAAGAAAAAGCCTGATATAAATACTTTATCATCGTATACTTCCTGCAATTTTGCGCGTATACCACCAAACATTGTATCAAGTGCAGCCAACACTGCAATCGATAAATAATTTTCATACACTGCTGGAATTTGAATATCCGTTAATAGACCTAGCGCAACACCTAAAATCAGTCCTAATAATGGCAGCCACATATTCTAATCCCCTTTAGTTGCTTCGCTCAAATAGCTCTTAGTTATTTGAGTTGCTATATTTTTAATTTGAATAAAGCTTTTCACATCGCCAACAACGAGCTCTAGATTATCAATATAAAACTCGTCCATTAATGAAGATGAAAGCAAATAATTATACAATTTTTGCGCTAGTTCTTTAGATGGCATAATAATTTTCACTTCGACATCCGTTTTGCTAATTGGCACACTATTAATTGTTGTGGCTCCATTAATATCTCGAATAGCTGAGGTATATAGGAGTCGCTGACCATCAATTTCAACATATTGACCACCATTCCGATAAATATCATTAACTAAACGAAATAAAAGCTCTGGAGAGATCGCCTCTATCTCATAGCCATACTCAATTAATTCTTTGGCAGGTTTAATTGTAAGCGTTAAACCTGGTCCTGTAACAGGTGCTAATCCAATTTGACGATGTAAATCAAGAACTGTTTCTTGCAATACAAGCTCTGGATTGCTTGAGTTCGCATCCTCATATTTACTTACGACTTCATTCATTGCTTGAATATTTGTTAATAATTCAGAATGGCGCTTTTTTTCCTCGGATAGTGCTTGTCTAATTTCCCAAATATCCCTCGTATCTCGTTCCTCTGGATTTTGCATCGTGTTATACTGCACAGCTAGCATAAAGCCTATGACAAAAGAAATAAGCGTAATATGCAAGCTTTTATTCTTCTTCATTTACCTCCCCCCTCAACTTTCTGCCGTATTGGAAGGCATGGAAATTAAATTGCTTTTTTCAAAGGTCACATTAATTTGCTCATTTAATAATTGATCAAAAACGCCTCCTGGAATTTCTAATGAGGCAATAAGCGTATTCGGCTCTCCTATCGCTTCAATAACAAATGGCGCTGGCGATTGCTTGCCATCAATCGTAATGACAGGACCATTACAGCTTATATAAGAATTTGTTTTTAAGCGCTGGCCGTTAATAGCAATTGCCTCTGCTCCTGCAATTTTCAGCTCTGTTAGCACTTTAAAAATATGGCTTTCATGCACGATATAATCATTTGGATTCGTCGAATTTGGATCATACGCTCCATCTGCTAACGTTAAGCGGATGCCTTGTCCTTGCCCCGCAATATCACCAAGCAAAAGTCGTAAGCGCTCCGCCTCTGCCACTAAATCCTCATGCTGCTCTGCGTTAGCTGTTAAATTCTTCTCATAGCTGCGAATGGTTTGTTGCAAATGATTCAGCTCATCAGCTAGCTCTTTATTGCGCTCTTGCTGAGTAATGAGCTCTTCACGATATGTTTCCTGCTGTTGTAAATAGATAGGTGAGCGTGAGCTTAATTTTTTATTATCCTTTGTTAAATTATAGGAAATACCAATGATAAAGCCTATCATGATACAAACGATCAGCATAATAAAATATTTACGTTGAAAGAAGGAGGGCCTATTATTCCTCTGATTGTTCTTCATTTTGCTCCACTCCTTGTTGCTCGTCCTCAGCTTCCTCAACTTGGGCATACTCTTTGACATAAGAGCGATAATACTCCCCTACTTCAATGTCAATAACGCCTTTTTCATGCCCCTCTGTATTTTCAATTACTGCCACAATTTTTGGATAATGATTTAGCTTACTCGCAAGCGTCGTAATTTCTGCACGTACCTCATAGCCATCATTCATAAATAAAGTAATTGCATAGGGGTCAGTAGCTGTTGGTGTTGCTTTAATTTGTGAAATCATCGCTAACACCTCTTTATTTAGCTTGGCAAGCTCCTTTAATAGACGTTTGCGAACTTTTTCATCATCAAACTCAAGAAATATTGGTGCATCAATTGGCACAAGCTTGTCCTGCCATGATAAAATCACACCATTTTCTAGCATCGGATAAAAGTTACTATCCTTTGCTATATAGGCTACCTTGCTCCATTCCTCTATTTGAATAGAAACTGTTGTCAGCCATTTTCGCTTAACAGTGACGGCCTTCACCCAATCTTGCTTCAATATTCGAGCCTCAATATCATTTTCTTTAAAGCTCCACATAGAGTCTCCAACATTCAAGCCTGATTGCTCCTTATAAAATGTCTCATCTTCAATACTTCCACCGGTGACATCAATTGTTTTAATATCACTATAAGGTGATTGGAAGTAAAGGAGTAAAAATAAAATCACACCGAATATTGTTGTTAATAAAATAAATTTAACGTTTGAGCGCCGCCGACGTTTCGCTCTTAGTGTAGGGATACGTTCTTCTATATCAATTACTTTTTTCAATTTTTACTCCTCCTTCCTGTTGTATTCATTTACTATTTTTCATTGTCCTAAGAGAGAAAAATTGCTTTTCAATATCAAATTCATTACGTCTCGGCGTAATTGATTTTTATAATGAGCGCAACCGTTATCCAAATAACGATTAATGAAGTGCCACCGTAGCTAATGAATGGTAGCGTTACCCCAGTTACTGGTAATAGACCAATAACTACACCAATATTCAAACAAGTTTGTAGCACGAGCATCGTCGTTAAAGCACTTATCATATAAAATTGCTCTAAACCATATGCTCGAATGGCTAACGTATAGCCGCAATAAAATAAAGTAGCAAATAAAACTAATATTACGCCCCCACCAACGAATCCCATTTCCTCTAATATAATCGAGAAAATAAAATCATTTTGTGGCTCTGGTAAATACAAATATTTTTGGCGACTTTGCAAAAAACCATGTCCAAATAATCCTGCTGGTCCTATAGCCATTAAAGATTGCACTGCCTGAAAGCCACTGCCAAGCGGATCAGACCATGGATCTAAAAAGGATTTAATACGCTCTAAGCGATATGGTGCTGAAATGATGAGCCCTATTAAGCCAGCTCCACCAGCTAGCATTAAAAAAATATACAGCTTAATCGGATACTTTGCGATAAAAAGTACAATAAAGGCTGTCACAACTAAAATAAAAACAGAGCCAAAATCGGGCTGTAGCATAATCAAAATCACTGGTAAAAATATGATGATGAAATGCTCTAGCTTTACAACTTTTTCAAAGGACTTCACCTTTGAAAGCCGTGCACTTAAATATAGCAATGTTGTAATTTTCACAAGCTCTGCTGGCTGAAGTGTTAATGGACCAATACCAATCCAGCTTCGAGAACCGTTACGCCAAATCCCAATACCTGGTATTAACACAAGCACAAGCAGCAATAAAGAAAACAAATAAAGCATGAAAAGCTTTTTTTCCGTTAACGCTGGACCTTTTATAATCATGACAAACACAAGACATGCTATAACAAAATAAATCATTTGTTTAATATAAAAGGGCGTTTGTCCTTCATAATGAATTGCGCTCCAATATGTACTAGCTGAGTACACAAATACAATTCCAATTATCGTTAACAGCAATGCACAAAAAGCGAATAGCTTCTGATAATAGTGCGTCAGTAAGGGCATCCTTTCTTATAGGACTTTTTTAAATAAGCTTCATCACCGCATCAATAAACAAATCACCACGAATTTCAAAGCTCGCATATTGATCCCAGCTTGCACATGCTGGCGATAATAGCATGACATCTCCTGCTGTTACAAGCTTCGCCGCATACATCACCGCATCCTCAACATTCGTTGCTGCAACAGTTTGCTCGACACCACACGATTTAGCAAACTCAATAAAGCGTGCCCCTGTCTCACCAAATGCAACAACCGCCTTTACATTTTCCATGACATTGCGCAATTCCTCAAAGGAATGTCCACGATCAAGACCGCCAGCTAAAAGAACAATCGGTTGAGAAAATGCGGATAAGGCACTTTTTGTCGCAAGACAGTTTGTCGCTTTGGAGTCATTATAAATTTGCACACCTTGCCAATTGCGGACAAATTGCGTACGATGCTTAACGCCAGCAAATGTTGCTAAAATCTCCTTTATCGCAGCAAGTGGACATTCCACTAACAATGCAGCCGCTACAGCACATAAAATATTTTGTAAATTATGCTCTCCTGGCAAGACAATGCTAGAACGATCAAATAAATATTCTCCCTGCCAATAAATAGCTGTCGCATCTGCACTAATTCCTTCTGCAGCTCTTCCGCTTGTTGTAAAAGGAATTTTTTGTGCCTTTGATTTGGCCGCATACGCTGCTACAATTGGCTGCTCTGCATTGTAGATGAAATAATCATGCTCATCCTGATTGCGTGTAATCGCAAATTTTGCATCAGCATATTCCTCAAAGGAGCTATGATAGTCTAAATGCGCCTCATAAATATTCGTTAAAATGGCAATATGCGGCTTAAATGTGCGTGTCCCCATTAATTGAAAGCTTGAAAGCTCTGTCACTAAAACTTGCTCTTTCGTTGCTGTGGCAGCTACACTACAAGCAACCGTTCCGATATTCCCTGCAATTAACGGCTGTCGATTGCCATGCTCTAGCATTTCAAACAGCAATGTCGTTGTAGTTGTTTTACCGTTTGAGCCAGTAATGCCAATAAAAGGAGCCTCACTTACTAAATATGCAAGCTCCATCTCCGTAATGACTGGTAATTGCCGATTTATTGCATCTGCTATAATCGGATTGCTATACGGAATACCTGGATTTTTGACAATTAACTCAAATCCTTCATCAAGTAAATCTTCTGGATGGCGACCACAAATAACGGTAATCCCCTTTGCTAAAAGGCTTTGCGCTTCTGGGTTTGCATCAAATGACTTCGCATCATTTACTGTCACAAATGCCCCGAGGTCATGTAGTAATTCAGCAGCTGCAACACCGCTTTTCGCAAGACCTAATACGAGCACTTTTTTATGCTGCAATCCTGTATAGTGAATCATAGAAACGCCTCCATTATTACTGCGATTAATGCCACAACTAACCCGGTAAACCAAAATACTAAAACAACCTTCCACTCAGACCAACCAGATAATTCAAAATGGTGATGGATTGGGCTCATCTTAAAAATCCGTTTTTTGCGCAATTTAAAGCTGCCTACCTGCAAAATAACTGACAATGTTTCAATAACAAACACTAACCCAACTAATAACAATAAAAGCTCTGCCTTGATTAAAATTGAAATCATCGCTAGTGCTCCACCAAGTGCTAATGAGCCTGTATCACCCATAAATACTTTAGCTGGATTGATATTAAAAATTAAAAACCCTAGCAATGCGCCTGTAATTGCAAATGCAACTAATGCGATGTCTGCCTGCTCATTAAATAAGGCAATGACAGCAAAGGCAGCAAAGGCAATGGATGCCGTTCCTGCAACAAGACCATCTAATCCATCCGTTAAATTAACAGCATTAGAGAAGCCGACAAGCCAAAAGATTAAGAAGGCTACATAAAATAAACCGAAATCAATTGAGTAATCTGTAAATGGAATTGCGACAGCTGTATCAAATGTTCCTAATCGCAATAACATAAATGCAGCAATCGCAATAATAATTTGACCAAGTAATTTTTGTAAAGACGTCAAACCTAAATTGCGCTTGAAAATTACTTTAATGCCATCATCTAAAAAGCCAATCACACCAAAGCCAATTAATACAAGTAACAGCACGACTGTATGTGTTGTAAATAAATTGAAGATATTAGCTGTAACCAATGTAGTCACAATAATAGCTACTAAGTAAATGATTCCACCCATCGTCGGCGTACCTGCTTTTTTCATATGCGATTGTGGACCTTCTTCTCGAATGCTTTGACCAAACTTCAATCTTCTTAAAAGTGGAATTGCGATAGGTGCTAACACAACCGTTAATATGAATGCTGTTGTTAAAATGGTCAATGTTGTTGCAAGTTTCATGTTAAATCTCCTTTAAGTTCATCAATGTTCATGTTTTTCTTCTGTTAAATATAAATGTATTGTACCTTGTTGTTCAAGCTTGCTCCCCGCAGAAGGCATTTGCTCAGAAACAATCGTTCCTTCTCCATGCCATTCAATCGTTAATGGATAATGCTGCTGTACGACTTCATCAACAGTTTGCCCAACAAAATCAGCTACTTCCACCATAATTGGATCTGTCCAAACCGTTACCTTATCAATTTGTTCCTTTGACTTTTCAATGCCAACAACTGGGGCAACGTCCTCTATAATTTGCCCAACAATTGGCGCTGCAATAAGCCCACCAAATTGCAAATGATTTTTCGGATTATCAATTGCTACATAAACGATAATTTCTGGTTTATCTGCTGGAGCGAACCCAATAAATGATACAATATAATCGCCTTCTTTATATCGTCCATTTTCTACCTTTTGGGCTGTTCCTGTTTTTCCACCTATTCGCAAGCCTTCGCGAAATGCTTGCTTACCAGAGCCCTTTGCAACAACAGACTCTAATGCATGGCGCACTTGCGCTGATGTTTGTTCACTAATAACTTGGCGCTTTGCTTCTGGCGTATGCTCCACGATGACCTCTCCATCATCTGCAACAATTTTGGATACAACATGTGGCGTGTATAGCGTCCCTCCATTAATTGCAGCCGCTACAGCTTGCATTTGCTGAATCGGTGTCACAGAAATACCTTGCCCGAAGGATGTTGTCGCATGCTCAACAGGTCCAAAAGCCTTTTCAGAAAATAAAATACCACTTGCCTCACCTGCTATATTTGAGCCTGTTTTTTGACCAAAGCCAAAATCCTTAATATACTGCAATAGCTTTTGTGATCCAACACGTTGCCCGAGTTCAATAAAGCCTGGGTTACAGGAATTTTGAACAACCTCTAAAAATGTTTCATCCTTATGCCCTTCACGCTTCCAGCAACGCAAGCGTGCGCCCTCAACCATCGTATAGCCAGGATCGTAAAAGTGATCCTTCTCCAAATCAACGACTCCTTCTTCTAAAGCAGCGCTCAATGTAATGATTTTAAAGGTAGAGCCTGGCTCATATGTCATGAAAACAGGTAAATTTCGATTGTAAATTGATGAATCAACTTTTTTAAAGTTGGTCGGGTCATATGTTGGAAAAGAGGATAAGGCTAAAATTTCACCTGTATTTGGATTCATTGCAATGCCAATTGCTTGATCCGCATCATAGCGTTGCATTGCTTGCGCTAATTCTCTTTCCATTACTTGCTGTATTGTTAAATCAATCGTTAATTGAACGGTTGCACCCGACTCCCCCTCTTTCCATTCATCATCGACATGCTCCATCTCCATATTTTTCGCATCTGTAAATAAACGAATGGCAGCATTATTACCTGTCAGCATTTCATTATATTCATATTCAATTCCTGCTAAACCTTGGTTATCATAGCCCGTAAAGCCTAGAAATCTTGACAATAATGAACCGTATGGATATTGTCTTACATAATCAACACCGCTATATAAACCTTTAATTTTTAACGCCTGTATCGCCTCCACTTGCTCCTCCGTGATGTTTTTCCCTTCTGGTGCCAGCTTCACTAAATACACAGACTTCTTCATCTTCTCAAGTAATTCTGCCTCACTTGCCTGTAAAATTGGGGCAATTTGCTTTGCAGCAAGCTCCACATTATCATTTTGCTTCGGAATAAAGTAGAGCGTTGGTGCCAGCTTATTCGTTACAATCACTTCATTTTTCCGATCTACAATATTCCCACGCTCTGTAACAAATGGAATTTCGCGGTCCCAATTTGCCTTTGCAAGATCTGTTAGCTCATCATGTTGAATAATTTGCACATATACTAATCGTGCAATAATTGCGAGCCCGTATAAAAAAAAGGCGTACACAACAATTTTCAAGCGCTTTTTTGAAAGCAGTGAAATCCACTTCATTCGACACACTCCGTTTTTAACAAAGTATGTACAGAAGTGGACTTCTATTCTAACTATACAAAACGAACAACCTTAGTCTTGTGGTAATTGCTCGCCGTCTTCGTCAGTGTTTTCCACTTGCGGTGCAAAGCTTTCTTCAGGTGTTTTTAACTTTACAACGATTGGTGCTGTATCTTGAATAGCGGTATTTTCTGAGACGCTTTGACTATCTACATAGCCCTCACCAACAATTTCAATTGGCAAGCCAGATAATGCTTTATATATTAATACATTGCGCAACGACCAGCCGATAAATGATGGCAACGTAATCGTTCCCTCCGTCTTTAAAAAGACGATGCTTCCTTTAGCTACCTCAGTATCTTTTGCAGGGTATTGCTCCACAATTGGTCCACCTTCACCAACAATGACTGGCGTAAGCCCTTGGTTAATAAGGTCTACTTGTACAGTTTCAGCGGATTTTTTTTCATAATCCGCTAATTTTGTTAGCTCTACCTCAGCACTTTCCTCAGGGTTAATATTAAAATATTTCAAGCTATTTTCCATTACCATTTTAAATACAGCTGCTGTTGGTTCAGAGCCAACTTCTGTTTCACCAAGCTTCGGTTTTTTCACAGCAATATACATAATAAGCTGTGGGTCCTCTACTGGCGCCATCCCTAAAAAGGAATACAAATAGTGATTTTTCCCTTCGTAGTAGCCTCCGCCATGCTCTCGAGCGATTTGTGCAGTTCCAGTTTTCCCTGCAACCTCATAGCCTTCTAAGGCAAAGCGTTGAGCCGTTCCTTTGTCGCTCGTTACAGTGGATGCTAAAATTTCTCGCACTTGCTTTGCTGTGTTTGCTGAAACAGGTTGTCCTTTAACAATTGGCTCATCATCTAAAATCACCCTTCCTGTGCTTGGATCAACAATTTTATCAATGACATATGGCTGCATCATTTTGCCATCATTCGCAATAGCCGTCATCCCTTGAATAAGCTGCATTGGTGTTACAGTAGACCCTTGACCAAATGCTGTCGTTACTTTATTAACCGGATACTTAGATAGCAATGTACCTGTTACTTCGCCAGGCAAGTCAATACCTGTTTTCTGTCCAAAGCCAAAGCGATCTAAATAGTCATAAAAAGTATCTGCACCCATAATAGATAGCATATGTGCCATCCCTGTATTAGAGGAGCGTTGAAAACCTTCTAAGTAGCTGATTGGTCCCCAGCCTACTTTATTATGGTCACGAATTGTACGATCATAAACTACATATTGTCCTGACTGAAATTGCGTATTCGGATGCCAGTTACCTGAGTCAACCGCTGCTGCTAATGTGAAAGTTTTCATTGTCGAGCCTGGCTCGATAACATTTTCAATCGTTTCATTGAGCCAGTTACTTTCTAAACCGACGCGGTCTGCAGGATCAAATGTTGGACGCTGTGACATTGCTAAAATTTCACCTGTTTTAGGATTGGCAACAATCGCTGTCATCGATTCAGGATTATATTGCTTGTCCACTTGTGTCATTGCTTCATCTAAAAAGTTTTGAATTGTCTTATCTAATGTTAAGTAAATATCCGCACCGTCTTTTGCGGGCTGAATCATTTTTTCACTATTTGGCAATAAGTAGCCTTTGCGATCGCTCTCATAGGATATTGAGCCAGGTGTACCTGTTAACTGTTCATTATATGTGTACTCTAGCCCCATTTTCCCAACAGTTTTTATTGTATTATCCTCCTGCTTTTCCTCGACTGCAAAGCCAATTAAATGCGAAGCGAATGGTCCATTTGGATAATAGCGCTTCGTATCCTTTTCAAAAATAATACCTGACAATCCATGCTCTTCAATTGCTAATTTTGTATCATAGCTAATCTTCCGTCCTGCCGCACCAAATTCAACCTGATATGGCGTTCTACCATCTGATAGCTTTCTCGTTAAAATTTGATAAATCTCTTGTTCATCCATTTCAATGTATTGCGCTAATATTTTTGCTGTTTCTGCTGGATCGACAACATGAACAGGCTCTTTTGAATTTTTAGATGCATCTTCATTAACAACTGCGACAAGCTTATATGCTAAAGTGTCTTCAGCAATAACATTGTCATTACGATCTAAAATACGCCCTCGATTTGCTGCAAGATGCACCTCTCGTGCATATTTAGCAGCAGCCTCCGCCTGTAATGAATAGCCATTTACTTCACTAGCCGTTTGTAAATGGACTATCCGCCAAAATAATAACAAAAAGAGCCCTCCATATAGTAAAAACATCAGGAAGGCTCCTTTTTGGAAACGAAATGTACTCTTTTTCATTCTCCCGGCACTACCTTTACATTTTTCTCGTTAAGAGTTAAACCGAGTTCTTGTGCTCTTTTCAAAATTCGTTCATAAGCCGACAACTCACTAACCTGCACTTTCAAACCTACATTTTGATTCGCAATTTCAGATATTTCTTTTTCGATTTGCTGTATTTCCATACTTGTTGTTTGAATTTTACTTTGTGTATGTAGGATTGCAACTGCCATAATTGCTACTACTACTAAAAATAACATGTATAAAAACTTTTCTCGTTTAGAAATAAATGCTTTGCTCTTTTTATAGTTCGGTTTCTTGCTAGGCTGCTGTGGTGGTTGTGGTGATACTGCAGGTTGTTGGATATACGGTTGTTGTCTTACACGTACTGCCATCGTCAGCCACTTCCCTTATTGATTAATTTTTTCAGCGATACGAAGCTTCGCTGAACGTGAACGGTTATTAGCCTCTAGCTCCTCTTCTGTTGGAACAATTGGCTTTTTCGTAATTAATTTTAGCCTTGGCTTCATATTATCTGGAATAATCGGTAAACCTGGCGGCAATTCCGGTAATGAAGAAGCCTCTTTAAATATCGTTTTGCAAAGACGATCCTCTAATGAGTGGAATGTAATAACGCTAACTCGTCCACCAATCGCCAATAGGTCTATCGCATCCACGATAGAGTCCTCAGCTACTCCAAGCTCATCATTGACAGCAATGCGAATCGCTTGAAATACGCGCTTTGCAGGATGTCCTCCTGTACGACGAGCAGCCGCAGGAATTCCTTCTTTAATTAATTCTACTAATTGCCCTGTCGTTTCAATTGGGGCAGTTTTACGTGCCGCTTCAATTTTGCGAGCAATTTGCTTTGAAAACTTTTCTTCACCATAGCGGAAGAAAATCCTCACTAAATCCTCGTATGACCATTCATTCACTACATGGAATGCTGTTAATTCAGCAGTTTGATCCATGCGCATATCAAGCGGGGCATCATGATGATAGCTAAAGCCTCTCTCTGGTGTATCCAATTGTGGGGAAGATACGCCTAGATCATATAAAATTCCATCCACTTGTTGAATATTTAGTGCATATAGCTCGTCCTTTAAATATCTAAAATTTGAATGGACAAACGTCACACGATCTAAATAATCGGCTAATCGCACCTTTGCATTATTAATTGCTATCGTATCTTGGTCAAAACATATAAGCCTTCCATTCGGAGACAGCTGCTGTACGAGGTATTCGCTATGACCAGCGCCACCTAATGTGCAGTCTACATATACCCCATCTGGATTGATGTTCAATCCATCAACCGTCTCCTTCAATAATACAGTTGTATGATTGAACATAGTCTTTACTCCTTCAAAGCTTTAAAAATCAAAGCCTATCATATTTTCTGCTATTTCGTTAAATGATGCTTCAGATTCATCATAGTATGTATCCCAAGCTTCCTTCGCCCAAATTTCTATCCTACTTGATACACCTAATACAACACATTCTTTTTCAAGATTTGCATATTGGATTAATGTAGCTGGAATATTGATGCGACCTTGCTTATCCAATTCAACCTCCGTTGCACCTGAAAAGAAGAAACGCGCAAATGCACGAGCATCCTTTTTCGTCATCGGTAGGTTCTTTAATTTTTCTTCAAGCTTTCGCCATTCATCCATAGGGTATCCAAAAATACAGTTGTCCAATCCACGTGTAATAACAAACGTTTCACCTAGTGATTCTCGAAATTTCGAAGGCACTATGAGACGTCCTTTTACATCGACGGAATGTACGTATTCCCCCATGAACATGCTACTCACCCCACTTTACTAATAAATGTACCACAAGCCCCCACTTTTCACCACCCATTCCTCCCATTTCTTGTACTATAATAAGAAATTACGTAAATAGACCTTGCTTTCCTAGGGGTGAATGATAATTTAAGCATACTAAAAAGCTATTCCTTAAAAGAAATAGCTTTTTGGTCTCAAATCATTATACAATTATGTCGGAACGAAGGGACTAAATTTAGTTCAATAAGACTATCTATTAAAGTCGGACCATATAGGTTTAAATACTGATACGGATTAAATAAGCGTTCTTGCAAATTATTATTAGGGAAAAGCTCTGTTAACAACAAATCAAATTGCTTTATTTTCACATCATGCTTCTGCAATATTTCTTGTTCAATCTTAGAAGCCAAATAATCAAATTGCATACGATGATATTGCTTATTTTTTTCTACAATATTATGCAGGTTTAATTGCTGACCATCTAAATAGTGCTCAAGCTCCTCATAGTGTGCAAGTAATTGCTGCTGCATTTGAGCAATTTTCTCTTTTACCTGCTCGTCTTGCACTTGCTCAATAAAGCGATTTTTTAATTGCTCCACCTTGCCTTCCATAACGTTAAGCACCGTTAAATTATGCTGTGTCAACAAAGGCTGTACAGCGCGCGATACTAAGGTAATATTTAATCTCGGAGCAAAGATCGGCATTTGTAATTCCAATAAAGAAAAGGCTGGCTTTAATGTTGCCCAATAGGCTAATTCCCCAGGCCCCCCTACAAAAGCTAGTACAGGAATTGTCATTTCTTGCATTAATGGGCGTGTCACCACATTATTGCTTAATTTTTCAGGCGTTTGTTGCGCCACTTCCAGTAGCTGCTCCTTTGTCAGTTTGATATGACCTAGTGTATTTGTAAAATAGCCATCCTTACGCTCTAGTAAAAAACGTTCTCCATCTTGTACGAAAAATAGATTGGCATTGCTTGCTGTTGCTTCAATAGGTTTGCCATAGCCTGCCTGATTGAATGCCTCCTCCTGTAAAACAACTCCTTGCGCAATTTCCTCATTGCGCTCTATTAATCTCACAAAAAACTTAGCTTCATATTGTCGGAATGCTGAAAATGCTGCATCTAACATCAGCAAGCCATGCTTTGCAAATAGCTCATTCATCAACGCTGTGAAGAAGTCTGTAAATGTTGTGCTCGTTTGCAAGTGCATTAATACATTATGTAGTAAATCTTTTGTATAGGCAGTTTCGCCAAAGTCCGCAAAAACGGTACGTACAAATTGTTCCATCTCTTCTTTATTAATTGCTGTTGTCGATGCCATCGTTTTACGCTTTGAACGCTCTTTATAAGCGCGCTTTTTTAACGTTGCATCTACAGTTGTATACGTGTGGTTAATTTCCTCAATATCGTGATCCTCACCAGCAATCCAAAATAACGGTACAACAGGTTTACCAAGCTTTTCACGTTGTTCCTTTGCTAGTAAAATAACCGAAATCGCCTTATGCACTGAATATAAAGGCCCTGTTAATAAACCAGCTTGTTGCCCCCCAACAACGATAAAGGCACCTGCCGCTAGCTCATCTAAATGATGCTTGCTTGCCTCTGATAAACCAAATGGTGTCATATATAACTGAATAATTTTGCTTAATTGCGCTGTATCATATGTTTTTGTTGCTAAATATTGTGCCCGTGCTTGAAAGGCATCTTCATTGAATGCATAATCAAAAAAGTCGTGTATCGTAGACTGCTCATTCCAATACTGTGCCAATATTTCATTTTGTACTGGTAAAACGTTTTGTTCCAGCTTCATTATTCAAACCCTCTCTATCCCTTACTATCTTCTAAAATGATATGCCAACTTACTACATTGTAAACGTTCTGTCGCATTTCGAAAAAGAATTTGCTTACATCGCGACATACTCCAGTACGTTTAGTGTGAGCCCTGCAATGAAAATGAAAAAATAACTTACGCTCAATAATATAAAATAAACACGCCATATTTTTTTTAACAGTTGTGGTACCGCAATTTCTTTTTTTGTTCGCCAATCAATATATGTAAAGGTAATGGCAATAAAAATAGCCATTATAATAAGCGGAATAACAATGGAAACCTTCCAAATGCTTGCAACAGCCATTGGCACTGAGAAAAAGAGTAAAAATGTTGCTACATCTGCCGCAAAACCAAATGCTTTTGTGCTGTTTAAGCGCATTTTACGGCATATAAAATAAGTGATAAAAAGTGCTATTAAGGGACAAATAATAATAATCGCTATTAAAAAAGATAAAAACTTCACATTTTTTCACCGCTCTCCTCTATTGCTAACAGTAGATAGTATAACACGCTTAGTGTTGGTACATCTGCTCCTATTTTTTTCGCTCTTTGAATAACTGCTCCGACAATCGTATCAATTTCAGTTTTTCGTCCAGCTTGTCTATCTGCAAGCATTGAAGAAGTATTTTCAGCTGTCCGTTCACATAATTGATAAACAGCTTGAAACGGAAATTTTTGCTGCATTTCAGGAAATGCCTGCATTAATTCTTGATACAGCTGCTGTAATAAATGATACGCATGTGTATTTTGAATCAATTGCCCATTCCTTACCTGCAAAAGAGCTGTAAGCGGGTTGACGAAGCAATTGAGCAAAGCTTTTTCCAACAGCATTTGCTCCGCATCTGGCTGCTGCTCTATGAAAAACCTTTCGTTACTAGCCGCTTCAAAAGCTTTAATAATGGCTTCATTCCCTCGACCTATAGCTAATTTTAATACACCTAACCCTCGTTGATAAACAGTCGTTTCATTTATTTTCTCTGCACCAAACTGCGCTGAACCGAACATAATATTAGTTTGCTTTAATGTTAACGCTTGCTCATAATGAAGCAAGCCGTTTTGCATAAACAACAGCGAAACATTTTCTAATTTTTTTAATGTAGGAAATAGTGTTTGCAATGCATTATACTTCGTTGCCACAATCACAATGGCTCCACCCTCAACCTGCAATTGCTGCTCGGTAATTGCCGCAACATCAAATTTTTGTGGCTCCCCATTGACATTAAAACGCGTAATACCACCCTTACAAATTTCTATCGCCTGCTCCTCACGTCGCGTCACAATTGTTACTGGATAATGTGCCTCACTTAAAAAGCTTGCCATTAACAAACCAACAGCACCAGCGCCAATTACATAAATACGCTCCATACGCTCACCATCTTTTGTAGTAAATTTTCAGAATTGTTTGTGTGCCTGGCACTCAAAAAACTGCTCTTACTAGTCATTATACATGACTTTCAGAGCAGTTTTCATTGTAAGGTTAAACTGGGTAAACAGGGTGTTTACGGAAAGGTGGTAATATTTGCTTTGAGCCATAATAATGTAAGCGCTTCACTAACGTTTCACGCAAATGGCCTGGTGCAATGATTTCATCGATTACTAGCTCTGAGGCAAGCTTATATAAATCGATTTCTTGTTTATATTCCTCGATTTTTTCTTTCACAAATTGCATGCGCTCTTTCGGGTCCTCAATCGCTTCAATTTTATTTGAATATACCGCATTTACAGCTGCCTCTGGTCCCATTACAGCAATTTGCGCTGTTGGAAGGGCGATGCATACATCTGGTTCAAATGCTGGACCACACATTGCATATAAGCCTGCACCATATGCTTTGCGCACAATAACAGAGATTTTTGGCACGGTTGCAGAGCTCATTGCTGAAATCAGCTTAGCACCATGTCGGATAATTCCTGCTCGCTCCACCTTCGTGCCAATCATAAAGCCTGGTACATCGGCTAGGAATAGCAACGGAATTGAAAAGGCATCACATAGCGTAATAAATTTTGCCGCTTTGTCAGCTGAATCAACGAAAAGTACGCCACCTTTGACTTTTGGCTGATTTGCAACGATACCAACTACTTGCCCATTGATTCTCGCTAAGCCTGTAATAAGCTCTGGTGCAAATAGCCTTTTAATTTCAAAGAAGCTATTTTCATCAATTAATTGATTAATTGCCTCGTACATATCGAACGGTGCATTTTGATTTTCTGGAATAATTTCCTCCAACGTTCGCCCCGCAATAGGTTGAAGTGCCTCTTGCTCAGGTGGCATTTCTCCAAAATTGCTAGGAAAATAGCTTATATATTGCCTCGCCTGTTCAATTGCCTCTTGCTCAGATGTAGCAAGTACATCACCACAGCCACTTACTGAGCAATGCATGCGTGCTCCGCCCATTTCCTCCAATGTTACTTTCTCACCAATTACCTTTTCTGCCATACGTGGTGAGCCTAAATACATTGAGGCATTGCCTTCCACCATAATAACGATATCGCAAAATGCCGGAATATAGGCACCACCAGCCGCTGAAGGTCCAAATAAAATACAAATTTGCGGCACAACTCCGCTCATTCTCACTTGATTATGGAATATTTTACCTGCACCACGTCGTCCTGGGAACATTTCGAGCTGGTCAGTAATACGTGCACCTGCGGAATCAACTAAATAGAGCATCGGTACTTGTAATTTTTCAGCTGTTTCCTGAATGCGAATGATTTTTTCAACTGTACGTGAGCCCCATGAGCCCGCCTTAATTGTTGAATCATTTGCCATCACACAAACTGTTTCACCGTTTATTTTTCCGATAGCACAGACCACGCCATCCGCAGGTAAATCACCTGCTTCACAATTGGCAAAGCGGCCATCCTCTTCATATTGTCCATCATCAAATAGCAAGGCTAAACGGTCACGTACAAATAGTTTATTTGTTTGAGCTAGCTTATCATGATATTTTTGTGCGCCACCTGCATAAATAGCATCGATTTTTTGCTGTAGCTGCTCATTATATTGTTTTGTCATTTTACTCACCCCTTTGTGGCACTATTCTAGCTCTAAAAGGACCGCCTCTTCATCAATAAAGTCGCCCTCTGCTACAAGTATTTTCTTTACAGTGCCAGCAACTTCCGCTTCACATGGAATCTCCATTTTCATTGATTCTAAGATGATTAATGTTTGTCCAACCGTTACAGTATCCCCTTCTTTTACGCTTACCTCGAAAACTGTACCTGCCATTGGTGCTTTTACTTGTGTCATTTGAAAATCCCCCTTTGTGTAATTGAACAAAGTTGTTCCTCTTTATTGTACGTTACTCGTATAATGGTTTCCAACTATTTTTCACTTTTTCTTCTTTTATGCAGTCTATTTCTGCTCTAGTCCTTATTTTTATTTTGTATAAATTGCGCTCCTTGCTTCAACCATTTAAGCAAACGTTCATGCTCTGTTTGAAGCTCATGATATTTCAATTCTAGCTGCCCATACGCCTCTGTTAATTCCTCAAAGCTCGTTAAAGCAAGCTTCAAATGACTACGCATCAGCTGCTTTGGTCTTTTCTTGACGGTGCCGAGCATTTGCCCATATTGCGCTCTTAATGTTTTATTCCAACGAAAGCCACATGCTTGCTTCGTACGGTTTAATACAGCGGCTGCCTCTTCAAACGCTTCAAGCTGTGTTTTTCCATTTTGTACAAATTGAATAACAATTTCCGCTAATTTTTCATCATCAGCAACTGTCCATTGATCTTTTCTTCTTTTTGCTTCCATCTCTATCACCTCTTATTTTTTTACTACTATATGCAGCAGATGGTGAAATAGAATCGGGAATCTATTGAAAATATTAAATAGAATATACGTTTCTTTGTGGCTAGTTAACGTAGGTACAAATGGTTTTTAGCAAATAAATTAAGGCTGTCTGAAAAAATATAATTTTTCTCAGACAGCCTCTTCCTCATTTTTTTGGTTTTGTTAAAAAATCGTTAACAGCTTGGTGATGTGCATCACTCTCCCATAGCTTTGCACATGTCCGCACTTCCTCCATCACGCGCTCATACATATTGCGCTCACGCCATTTGCGCAGCTCAATCTCTTTATATGCTTGATGGACAGATGGATGGATTTTACGCATATCGTCAATAAAATCTAGTAGTGCCTCTTGCTTCGTTCCATAAAAAACATGCATAGCCCATCCGATATCGTATAATGTTTGCGCATCATAGGCCTTTGCATCAACAAGCATTTTTAATGCCTGGTCATGACGTAAGCCTCTTTCAAATAAATACGTACCGCCACCCCAGCCACTCGTAATCGCCAAAGTCCCTTGAATAAAGCCTGCCTTCGCATGATTTGCTATTAAACGGAAATCACAGGCTGTCGCAATTTCACAGCCTCCACCGACCGCTGTTCCATTAATCAACGCAATTGTTGGCACTGGTAATGTCGCAAGCTTATATAAAATTTTCGCCATTTTACTCAGCATACCAAATGCTTCGTCCTCTGTTTGCAATGCGTGAAAAACAGATAAATCCCCACCAGAGCAAAAAGACCTTTCACCTGTACCCGTAATAACAAAAAAGCGAACATTATCGTTTTGTTCCACATATGTAATTGCCTCTTGCAGGCCATTCATTACTTCATCATTCACCGCATTGCGTTTATCCTCACGATTGATTGTAAAGGTGGCAATTCCCTCTTTATGTTCTAATAAATAAGCCATTTCCATTCCCCCTCGAGTGCCAGGCACACACACAATTTACACACAATTTAATCGTAGCGAATAACATGCTGTTTGACAATACGAAAAAAGGCGAATGAAGAGCCATGGCCTCTTCATTCGCCTTTATATAGCGCAATACTGAATTATTTCGCTACTACTTCTTTACCTTTATAGTGTCCGCAAGCTTTACAAACACGGTGAGCTAATTTATGTTCACCACAGTTTGGGCAAGCTACCATACCAGGTACAGATAATTTGAAATGCGTACGACGCTTTCTTTTTGCAGTTTTAGAAGTTCTTCTAAATGGTACAGCCATTATTGGCACCTCCTTACAGATAGTTATTCATCTGTTTGATCAAAATACTTAGCTAAATCAGCCAGTCTTGGATCCACTTTTGGTTCGTCATCTTTACGACTAAGAGCCACATCTTCATCCGTAGCATAAGACCAGTTTTTTCCACCATGCACTTGTCCTTCGGTATTTTCTTTAAATACTTGCATTGGCACTTCAAGAAGCACTAGCTCCTCTAAAACCGGCTTCATGTCGATTACTTCGCCTTCGATATAATGTATATCTCCATCTAAATCGCCACGCTTATCCTCATCAATCCAGCTAAATACTTCAACTGTATCGACTTCAATCGGAAATTCCACATCTTCCCATGTTCTTGCACAAGGAAGCGTTAATGTCGCACTTAATGTAAATTGACAAGTCATTTGCGATGCACCAAATGTGCATAGCCCTTTTACATGTGCGGGTGAGATTGCACGAATATCTGTATTGCGTTCTTTCACTTCATCCAATTGTATTTCTGCATCAAGTGGAAGCCCGTTTTGACGATATTTCGACAGTTGATGAATTGACCATTTCATTCATTAATCACCTCGTTAGACAACAATGTTGATTATATAGATTTATAAATTAGATGTCAAGATAATTTCTTGTCACTATATGAAATTACGTTAAGACCATTTTTGAAGTATGCAAGAAAGCGACATCTCTATCATGTATAATGTGTATATTATACATTGAACATACTTATTAGTGGGGTGAGAATTTATGCAGGCTGTCGGTGTTGTCGTGGAATACAATCCCTTTCATAATGGACATGCTTATCATGTACAGCAAGCAAAGAAATTAACAGGGGCAAATATTGTGATTGCTGTCATGAGCGGGCAATTTTTACAACGTGGTGAGCCTGCACTTGTCGATAAATGGTCTCGTACAAAAATGGCACTTGCCAGCGGTGTTGACCTTGTCATAGAGCTTCCATATGTTTTCAGCACTGCGCATGCCAAACAATTTGCCTATGGAGCAATTTCTTTACTACATGCGGTAGGCTGTAAAACTTTTGCGTTTGGCAGTGAAGATGGCAGACTTCAGCCATTCCTAGATAGCTTTGCGCTTATTGAGCGAAATAGAGCCCTCTACGACGCTCTAATTAAAGAATATATTGCGACAGGTATTAGCTACCCAAAGGCTTTACAACAGGCGTATACGACTTTACAGCAGCAATTCCCTGGAGCTTATATTGATTTAGCGAAGCCGAATAATATTTTAGGCTTTCATTATATTGAAGCAGCATATTCATTAAGTGCTGAAATACAGCCTGTGACAATTACACGCATTGGTGCTGGCTATCATGATGCAATTGACGAACAAAGCCAAATTGCTAGTGCGACAGGTATACGTCAGGCCTTGTTTCACAAGCAAACTTTGCAGCATGTAGCACAGTTCGTACCATCTACTACCTATCAGCTTTTAGAGGAGTGGCAGCAAACATACAAAGCGTTTGCAAGCTGGCATGCTTTTTGGCCACTTTTGCGCTTTGCTATTTTACGCCATACCCCTGAGCAGTTAACAATGTTTCCAGATGTAGCAGAAGGGATTGAACATGCCCTTATAAAGCACGCTAAAAATGCAAGGTCATTCGATGATTTTATGGAAAAAATCAAATCAAAGCGCTATACGTGGACACGCCTACAAAGAATTTTAACACATATTTATACAGGCATTACGAAGGAGCAGCTTCATGCTCATGTCACACCTTCTTACATTCGATTACTTGGTATGTCAGAAAATGGCCAGCGTTATTTGTCCATTCATAAAAAACATATGACATTACCCTTAATTAGCCGTGTCGCTGCTGTTCAAAATGCTATGCTAGCACTTGATATACAAGCGACAACGATGTATCAACAAGGTTTGCCATGCCAAACAATCCACGATGACTACAATGTGCCGCCTATACGCAAGTAAAATGTAGCAGCAGCCTAAAAAGCTGTCAGAAACGCTAGGTCCATCTACGTTTCTGACAGCTTTCCTCTTATTTTTTCGGCTCTAGTGCTTGTAAATAAGCTAATGCATCATCCACTGTTTTAACAGGGACAATTTTCATCTTTGTGCCAATATCCTCTGCGGTCTTAACTGCAGCTGCATAGTTGGACTCGATTTTAGGGTTATACTGGCGCATTTCTGTTGTAATTTCATCATCTGGTGCAAAGAAAATCTCCATACCATCACGATCTGCAGCGATTACCTTTCGTTCAATACCACCAATGCGCCCTACGGTACCATCTTCATTCATTTCACCTGTTCCCGCAACAGCGTAACCCTTTGTTAAATCTTCATCTAATAATTGATTCAAAATTTCCAATGTAAACATTAAGCCTGCAGAAGGTCCACCGATATCCTCTGCATTGATTTTCACTTTTGGATCGGTTTTAATTGATTTACTTTCTGTAAACATAATGCCTAGCCCTACTCGCCCATCCGAATCAGGAATTTCCTTTAACTGTACATTTTTCGTTAATAATTCGTTATTGCGATTAATAACAAGCTCCACAGCATCATCTTTTTGCGCCTTACTAATAATTTCTACTAGCTCTGATTGCTTCTGTATGCGCTGTCCATTTACTTCAACAATTTCATCCCCAGCCTTGACGATACCTTCAGCGGCACCTCCAGCTAGCACGTTTAATACGTAGACGCCTTTCCATGTTACATTATAGTCTAGCCCTGCTTTTGAAAAGGCTACATAAAGTGCGTTAAATTGTGAATCTGTCATCAGCTTTAATTGACGAATATTATATTCTTCTTCATCTTCTTCTTTTTGACGTACAGTATTGAGCTGCATAATTTCCTGATGCTCATTAAAGAAAGCAACTGCATATAAAAGCGGCGTCGCCCTCATCATGGAGACAGTCATTAAATTAAATGTTCCTTCATCTTCTGTATCTCCATTTTGAACATTTACAAATTCACTAACATCATACGCACTTCCAGGGCTCATAATGTACGAATCAAGCTTGTAAAGCGTTAAAAAACTGAACATGAGCAAAGCCACTACAATAATGGCTAACCTTTTTTTCATAGTGCCTCCGACTCCTTTTTGCCTCTTACAATCAATAACATCTAGATTTTTTCAAATAAATTTGAAAAAATCTGCGATATCCTCTGAATTAAAACAATGTATGCATACGCTATACAACTTATAAATTCAGGCGCATTCTGATGAATCATGATCAATTACGCCTCAGCGTAATTGCGTCCAGATTTTTTCGAAATTGTTCGAAAGGCTCTTCTTCAAAATCTGTGACATCCGCCGGAGGCTTTATCTTGATTCAGTAGGTGTTTGGACACCCGTTAATTAAAAAGCGATCTAAGTATTCATCTCGTCACCTGCGGAGGTGAGCGTATTCTGATGAATCATGATAAATAGCACGAATGCATATAGTTAGTGTAACACTTGTGACAAAACTTCACAAAATATTGAAAAGAGTTGATGTTATTACACAGTTTTTCGCTATTTTCATTTGTTTCACATTAATTATTTTACTCCTTCTTTTCCCTGGTGTCGCACATGAAGGAGCAGATTTAGGTGTTCATTTATTTATGGAGGCACTATTTCCATATTTGCTGCCATACTTAATTTTAACGAGCTGGTTGTTGCGCATTACTAGTAAGTACACAGCACATCCATTTTTATTATATGTGAAAACATACGTCATTAGTGCCCTAGGTGGATTTCCTACAGGAGCCGCTGCAATTGCCCAACTTGTCAAATCGCAGGAGCTGTCACAAAGAGAGGCAGCTATTTTACTTGGCATTTGTCACTGTCCAAGCCCTCTCTTTATTATAGGCTTTGTCAGTTTAGATTTAATAAGCGATGTCACGATTGGATGGCAATATTTAATTGTGCTACATATTTTCTCACTTCTCTTGCTTTGTATCGTTTATTTTGCTTTACCTCATCATAAAAGACAAAAAGCATCGCAATCCATTGCCGCTCGCCATGCTTTTGCTCATAGCCTTAAAGATAGCGTACCAACAGTGCTCGTTGTTTGTGCAACAATCGTTTTTTTCACAACGATTTATTCAGTTCTCTTGCATAGTATGAATCATTTCTTCACATTGAATAACAATTTGCAAATTTTCTTCGCTGCTTTGCTTGAAATGACAAATGGCTTGCGTTTAATGCAGCTAAATTACGAGGGTACATTACTTGTGTTAGCACTTGTAACAGGATTAACTGCACAAAGCTTAAGTATTCATATGCAGGTGCTTGTTATTGCCAAGTCGAATGCTATCGCCTTTCGACCATATATATATATGCGTCTTCTTTATATTGCTGTTATTCCTGTATTGTATTGGTTGATTTTCATCTAAAATTTTTTAACGAAGAGAATAGAGGATACCTAAAAAGATAGATCTCTTTAGGCATCCTCTACGTTATTTTTGATTAAATTTTTCCTTTAAAGCTTGCTCTACGATTGGTGGTACGAGCTCAGCAATATTGCCACCGTATTTCGCTACTTCCTTCACAATGCTAGAGCTTAAGAAAGAATATTGATTTTTTGTCATAATGAAAAATGTTTCAATGCTTTCATCGAGCACACGGTTCATCGATGTAATTTGCATCTCATATTCAAAGTCAGATACCGCACGCAAGCCACGGACAATAGCCTGTGCCCCTTTTTCCTTCGCATAATCCACCAATAAGCCTGTCGAGCTTTCGACGCGAATATTTGGGCGATTTTTCGTTACCTCTTGAATTAAATGAATACGCTCATCTATTGTAAATAAAGGATTTTTCGATGAGTTATTAAGTACCCCTACATACACGATATCAAAAACATCGGCTGCTCGGTTAATAATATCTAAATGTCCATTTGTTATCGGGTCAAAGCTTCCAGGTACTACTGCAATTTTTTCAGCCAACTATTTCTCCCTCTTCCTTCGTACAACGATAAACCGATACGACCGCTGCCCCATATATTTCTTGTCTGATTAATTGAAATTCACCGTAGCTTTCAGGTAGTGTAACTTCTTTCGCATGCTCACATACAATAATACCTGTTGTGGCTACTTTATTATTTTCCACAAGCTGTGCAACTAAATCATAATACATTGCTTTATGATATGGTGGGTCCACAAATACATAATCAAGTACAATATCACGTTTTAATAAGCCTTTGATTGCACGCATCGCATCTGTTCTGAAAAGCTCTGTAACATCATCATAACGGCATTTTTTTATATTTTCCTGAAGCACTTGAAAAGCGCGCCCATCCTTTTCAACAAAAATAGCCTTGTCCGCTCCACGACTAAGTGCCTCGATGCCTAGGCCTCCACTGCCTGCAAATAAATCCAATGCGACACCGCCTTCAAAAAACGGACCGATAATATTAAAAATTGATTCTTTCACCTTGTCTGTTGTCGGTCTCGTCGTTGTGCCATCTATAGCCTTTAACGGCATTCCTTTTCTTTCCCCTGCTACAACGCGCATAGTTTCACCAAACCTTTATTTTTCCTGCTCCATTTCAGCAGTTTGTAAATTAATATTTTCCTCTGTTTTTTGCACCTCAACTAAAAATAGGCGCTGCAACCATGTTTCCTCTATATAGTATTGTCCAGCTATTTGAACAATCGGCTCCGAATTTGTATTGTAACGTCGCTGGTTAAAGACATAGAAGCCTGGTTCATTTGGGAAGCGGAAAGCGCGAGTAGCACTTTCAACATAGTAGCCTTTTGGACCTTTTCTAGCTGTGTAGCCTAGTCCATTCAATACATCCTGTGCAGAGTATAGCACAAGCCCATCTTTAAAAATTACATCGATTGATTTTTGTTGCTCTCCATTCAAATAAACAGTACGTTTATCATTAAACAAGAATGGGAATATTTCTTTAGAAGCTGTATTCAGTGAAAAATACGATGTGTGAATGCCGAAGACAGCAGATAGTGCCTCGTCTAAAACGCTTGGTGTCACTTCCTTGCCTTCTAGCGCCTTTAGCTGCTCAAGCCATTTTGCTAGCTGCTCATCTGTCATTTTATTCGTCAATGTCTGGATAATCTCGGTTGCTCGCTCTCCACCAAATGAGCTACCTGTTAAATAGCTGACCATTACTTCCTTAACCCATCTTGGCGTATCAACAAAATGATACATCGCATTTAATTGAGCAAATAGGACATGGCGTTGAATTTCATTCGTTGTAATTTGTGGTAAAAATAAAATACGCTTACTTGGCAGCTGTGAATTATTTTCCCCTTCTACAACGGCAATATGCTCATCGCTTAAAAATTCAAGCTTTGCTAGCTTTTCATTAAAAGCAGCAGTAGTCGGTTTTTTCGCATACACAGAAATAGTATTTGTCATTTGCTGTAATGATAAATTACCTGCCTTCCAATACAGATCCTGTACATTGCCCTCTCCGTTAAACATTGAATAATTTACAAGCGACAATGATTGTTGACCAACTAACGGCAAACCAGTTACCCATTGCCCACCAATTTCACTATCTGTTGAAATATGCAATGTTGTATATTTGACAGTACCATCCTTTAATTTAATAAATAAATCTTTCATCAATTCATTCGATTTCAAGCCACCATTTAAAGGAATTATGTAAGATAACGACTGCGTACCATTTTCTCCACTATTAAATGTGTTTAAATCTTCACTTAAACGAGAGCAGCTATATTCTGTTTCAATAAAGCAGCTTGCATTTTCCGCTTTATTTGGCCAAACAATCGCAATTTCGCTATTCGGCAAATTTTTGAAATGATGGCGGATATCTAAGCTTTCTCCTCGATAAACAATTTCAATTTCCTGTGAATAATTAAATGTATGCTCATTCAAATCAATATGATCTGAATAAACCTGAAACTGCATAAATAGCAGCGCACTGATTGTAGTAACTAAAATAACGAAAAAGCTAATGGCAAATTTCATGTGCTCATCCTCCTGCATCATGATACTATTATGGTTGGAAAGGGTGTGACTTATAATGATTCAACAATTTATCGAATTAGGGCAAGGCTATGGTGATGTTTTTGAGCTTTGTGAGCTAATGCAAACAAATAAAGCCCGCATTCATCGCACATTTGTCTTTACCTCACAAAAGGAAGGAAAGACGTATGCCTCCTTTGCGCTTGCACTTCAGCCTGCACAAGAAAGTAAATTTATGCCGATTTACATATGCCGTGAAGGAATTCCTTATAATGAAGAAAAGCCGACACAACGCTTTGAAATTTTTAAACAAGCGTCTGAACAAGTAAATCAGCCAATACACTATCTTGAAGTAAAGCATTCTTCTAGCTTTACCGAGCCGACTTTATTTTACCAATATTTAATTGGGATTTTGCGATTAAATCACTATATTCCTGCAATGCATGCACTATAAACCTGATTTATAATCGTATTCTTTCGCTTTATCAGGCTTTGCATTTTCAAATTCCGTTTTTAAAAATGGACGGAATGACTCTACAACGTCTTTCACAAATGGAAGGCGTTGTAATTTATTTGTAATTGCCTCAATCTCGTCGCGCTGACAATACATAACAACATACTTTAGCCTTCTTGAAATATAGTGAACATGACCATACTTACGCAAAGATTTGGCATGCTTCAATTGATTAACATAAACAATAAGTCCCTGTCTTTCATTCATAAATCTTCCTCATTTCTTCATCCTTTACACTTGGATACGCTGCTTTCAAATTATTATAGCAGCTGTAAGTATATTTTAAATCAGCAAGATGCTCTCAACCTGCTGGAAAAACGCATGTTACACAGCTCGCTCACCATATATAAAAATGGGCATTTGCGACTGAATCATGATAAAAGCATACCAAATGTCTAATTTGATAGCAACAGAGTTTAGACAGTAAGTAACATTTTCAGCTATAATGAGGAATAATAGGCTTATTTGAAAAATGACAGCTGCTGTTAATCCAGTTGTTAGCTTCCATGTACTAGGCTTTATAGGTCATTTTCTAAGCTGTTACAACAAAATCAATACAGTCTATTTGTTTTCAATTCACAATGCTTGAGGGAACAATTTGAGGAGGAAGACATATGGGGAAAAAAGCAAAAGTTGCACTTGCTATTGCAGCTGCAAGCGCAGCAGTTTGGGCTGGCTCTAAAGCGGTAGCGAAGCCACAAAAACGACAAGTAAAAGAGTTATTGCAAGGAAAGCCGTTCATTTTTGCACATCGTGGTGGTGCACATTTAGCACCTGAACATACGCTATTGGCGTTCGATAAAGCAGCTGAGCTAGGAGTCGATGGCTTTTATGTTGATTTACGTTTAACAAAAGATGAAGAAATTATTGCCTTCACCGATGAAACTTTAGAGCGTACATCCACTGCGATTGGTTTTGTAAAAGATTTCACATTAGCTGAGCTTCAAGAAATTAATTTCGGTGAGAAATTCGAAGATTTAGAAGGTCATAAACCATTTGTCAATGAACATGTTACAGTTGTCACATTGCAAAAATTATTCGAAACATATCCAGATAAGAAATTTATTTTAAATATTCAAGATAACCCTGACACATATGAAGGTAGCTTAATTCCTTCAAAGCTATGGCGCATTATTGAAGAATTTAACCTTGCCCCACAAGTGATTGTCACAAGTCCTTATCAGGAGCAAATTGATCGCTTTAATTTATATGCACAAAATCAAATCGTGTTAGGTGCTAATGAGGGCGAGGCGACAAAAGCATACACATCCTTTACAAGCCAATTTGGACATTTATTTAACCCAAAGGTCGATGTGTTTACAATCCCAACAAAATCTGCGCTCATTGCATTTGATTCAACGAAATTTATCCAATTTTTAAATGGATTAAATGTTGCTATTTTCTTTAAAGAGGTCAATGATTTAGTGGCGATGAGCCGCTTATTACGCACAGGTTCACAAGGCATCGTGACAGACCGTCCAGACTTAGCACAGCCTATATTATTGAAATATAAAGACGAATAAATACCTCAAAATAAAAAGGCACATGAAATTTCATGCGCCTTTTTAACTTGCTTTATGCTGAGCAAGAGCAGCTGCCACCTGTACCGCAGCCTGTGCCACAGCTACTACCACTATTAAAAAATGGATTGCTTACTGGCACTTTGACCGCTTCTGAGACGGAACGCCCTATAATTAGGCTAATCTCGTCCAATAAATCTTGCACATCATTTTCTGCAAGCTTTAATGCAGCAATGCGATCATCAAGGTCTAATGCTCGCTTTTGCTCGCGTATTTTTTTCATAATTGTATGGTAATCTGGGTGATATTTACCGAAGCGTTGCACGTCCTCATAATGCTCCTTCATTCGCCCAAATGCTTGAATTTGACTAGCAAGCTCGACATCTGTATAAACTACTGCATATGCCTCTTTCAGCCTTTTCACTGGCTCTGAAGAAAGAATCATCGCGCTTAATTCATCCGCTTCATCTAAAATAAATGCCCATTCAGAAGTCATTAACATTCTTTTTTCCTCCAGTCTGTCATTATCATAACAGAAATATAGATTATGTGGAATCGGAATGCTTATTCATCTCATACAAAATTTGTAAAAGACACTATATTCATTTGCCAAGTCTGTTGATATTTATCAGGAATCAACTCGATTCAATACCGTTTCACCTTTCGCATAAGCAACTAGCGCTGCAACATTTAATTTCATCATTGCTGTTCTCGTTTGTAAGGAGGCACTCCCTATATGAGGCAATGCAACAACATTTGGTAGTGTAAGAAGTGGATGACTCAAAGCAATTGGCTCTTGTTCAAAAACATCTAGCCCTGCTGCCCACAGTTTACCATCTTTTAATGCTTGGTAAAGCGCAACTTCATCGACAATACCTCCACGTGCCGCATTAATCAATACTGCATCTTTCTTCATCAGCGCCAATTGTCGCTCAGCGATAAGTCCCTCTGTTTCCTTACTAAATGGTGCCATCACGACAACAAAATCCGATTCCTGCAACAAATCCTCAAGCGTTTTATAATGAAAACCATACTGTTGTTCTTCAACAAGCTTACGGCTGCGATTATGATAAAGCACCTTCATATTAAAGCCTGATGCTCGTCTCGCTACAGCTTGGCCAATCCGTCCTAATCCAATGATCCCAATAGTAGCACCACCAACATCTTTTCCAACGAGCTGTAATGGATACCAGCCTTGCCATTTCCCTTCACGTAAATAGCGCTCCGCCTCTGGAATTCGACGTGCAGTAGCTAATAATAAAGCAAATACTAAATCTGCTGTCGTCTCTGTTAAAACATCTGGTGTATTCGTTGCAATAATTCCTCTACTACGCACTGCATCCACATCAATATTATTAAAACCAACTGATAATGTACTAACGATTTGTAAGTTTGGTGCATGTGCTAAAAGCTCTGCATCCACCTGATCAGCTAAAGTTACCCACAGTGCATGACAATCTTTCACCGCCGCTAAAAGCTTTTCACGTGGTATGACAGCCTCCTCTTCAGACCATTCAGCAACATCAAAATAACTATGTAACGGCTCCACAATATGTGCTGGTAATTTGCGTGTAATGAATAATTTCTTTTTCAAACTGCTTTACCTCCAGTACAAAGAAGTCGCCTTAAAATAAATTTTCAAGACGACTCCCACTTTTATAATTCTTAAAATTATCATAATACAAATAGCGTTAGATAACAATTAAGCACATGGTGACTATTCATTCTGCACAGCCTAATTTTTTCAAGGCATTTTCCACACATTCTTTATCGGAAAATGGAATTGTGATAGAGCCAATTGTTTGTGTTTGTTCATGCCCTTTCCCAGCAATGACGATTACATCGCCTCGTCTTGCCTCGCAAATCGCTTTTTCAATCGCTCGTGCTCGGTCCTCTATTTCCTCATACGGCTGCTCGCTATAAAAGCCTGACTTTATTTGCGCATTAATATCAGATGGCTTCTCATTTCTTGCATTATCTGTCGTTAAATAAATTTTATAGGCATATGTTGAAGCAATTGTACCCATCTTTCGCCTTTTATCTTTATCCCTTTCACCACCACAGCTAAAAACAAGGCGTATCCGTTCCATTTTTAATGCTTGTAGCACCGCTTTCAAAGCTGCTGGTGTATGCGCATAATCAATAATAATACGCAAGCCTCTATCATTCGTTATTTCCTGCATACGTCCTTCTGGCAATTTTACGTGCAAGCATCCTGGAATGAGCTGTGCTATATCAAAATTTAAAACATATAATGTGGCAAGTGCCGCAACGATGTTTTGAATTTGAAATTCACCAACAAATGGGAGCACAAGTATATGGTCCTCACCTTTGTATTGTATGCAGCATGTGCTATGTCCTTCATTTTCCGTCAATAGCTGCCACTGCATATCAACTCGTCCCTTTGAGCCAAAGAGCACTGTTTTTTTCTTTAAATTGATGCCAACGGAGCGACTAAATGGGTCATCCCCATTTAAAACGACATTTTTCGCCAATACGGCAAGTCGTTGCTTCGCCTTTTTATAATTTTCAAGTGAGCCATGGTCCTCAATATGCTCTGCTGATAAATTTAAAAAAATGCCGACATCAATCGCACAATCATCTAATCGATGATGCGCCAAGCCCATTGAGGAAGCTTCTAAAATGGCATATTCGACACCTTGACGTACAGCAATTTGAAATACTTCTTGTAATTGCTTTGCCTGCAATGTTGTCAAAGATTCATAAGAAGTAAGTAAACGCTCACCATTTAAAAACACACCGTTCGTTCCGATAACGACACAGCTTTTCCCCTGTATTTGCAGCAGTTGACTAATAAAATGGCTGACCGTCGTTTTTCCATTTGTTCCTGTCACTGCAATTACGGTTAAAGCCTCCGCTGGAAAATTCCGCAGCTTTGCACTTGCAAATGATAAAAACTGCATACTATTTGGCACCCAGACAATTGGAATTGACAGTTTTAAATCGAGTAGTGCATCATCCTCTACAATAATAGCGCTTGCTCCATTGCGGATTGCTTGCTGTAAAAATGCCTGCCCATTATATTTTCTTCCTTTTCGCAGCACGTATATATAGCCTTGCTGAATATTTTGCGCATAATCATCAATTCCTGTTACTTGCTCTCGAATTGAGCCTTTTACAATACACGGCCAATCTTTTAACAATTCGGCTAGCTGCACATTTAGTTCACTCCTTTTCATTACTGTATGAAAAGAAGTAATAAATGCTACTGTAGCCCAGACAAATCTCGGTTATTTTTTGTGATTAATATTTGCGTATAATAATCCATATATGCACCTGTACCAATATGTGTAAAGCCTTCATCAAGCAATACTTTGCGATGCTCTTTTGAATTAAGCCAGCCATGCATCGCCTCAATAACATCGATATAGGTCGTAGCAGTTATTTCACTTGCTGATTTAAATTGAATATCTAGAGCAGTAAGACGATCCTTTAAGGAAATATCCTCAATCTCTGTTTCTTGCGTTGTCGCGTTTCGTAAAAATAAATTCTCGCTATTTTTCATCGCTAACTCCTGAATTACTGGGTCGCTTACAAGCAACTGTAAACCATACTGCTCTCGAAACACATTTGTTAAATCTAAAAGCTGGTCTACGTTTGCTTGATGGATATATTTTTGATGATAAGAAGATGGTGTGGGCGTATTAATAATTTCTCCAATAAATTGCATCTCATAAGGTTTATGCGTTACGAGCGTCTCCTTATCTAAAAAGCGGACACCTATTAATTTTTCTGTTTCTGTATCGATATAAAGCTGCGCAAAGATATCTTGAAACTTCACTAATATACGACTATGCAAATCGTAATCATTCATCGCAAACATATAAATATTATCGCCAATTTGAGCTGTCACTTCCGATTCAATAATCGTCATACGATAAATATCTCCTAGCATTTCTCCAATTTCATAAGGAGCGACATCCATATTGGGGCTATTCGTATAAACTTGCACGACAGTATCGTCCGCAATGCCAAACATTTTCAACCCATCTTGATTATGATAAACCCACCACTTGTAATGAAAAGGCGTTTTATCGATGCGTGTAGGTCGACCGTATGTAGATAAGATTTCCTTGCTTTGCTTTCCAATATACGTTGACAGGCCCTCTGTCGGTCGTGTTAATGTCTGCTCACTATCGACAATATCCTTTTCTTCTAAAATCGGCTGCTGGACAACATTTGGTCCTTCTAGTGGATCATGCTGCTTTGCATTAGGTCCTGCGTAATAATATATAATACCTATAAAGGCGACAATAATCAAAATTCGGAAAAGGGATTCCATTTGTACCTCCTTAAACCTATTTGTTACTTCACATTATAGCAATTAAAGCAAGCTTGACACAATGTTGTCATTGCAACAAAGCTAAATTTGCTCTATTATAAAATGGAGCATATATAAGTATGTACGATTTTTTAGAGGAGGATTATACAATGTATTTTGAAAACACAAACCTTGAAGACGTAGTAGTTGATCAACAAGTGTTGACACGACTTTTAGAAAAACATGGATTAGAATGTCATGGTGCTTGGGATTATGACCGTATGACTTTTGACCGTCGCTTCGATGTACGTGAAGGTCGCTATTATTTACGCTTATTCTGCACTGCTATTTCAGGCGATGTAGGCGCTCATGATGCAACATTAAAATTACTTAAACCTGTTATTGGTAAATACTACTATCCACATGGCGTAGAATACACTGACGAAGTATTCCCTGCTCATTTAGTAAAAGATTGCGAAAAAATCTTAGCAGACGTTCGTAAGGATTTAACTGAATTTGGTATTTAATCAAAATGAGAGGCTGTAAGGAAAGATTAATCTTTCTTTACAGCCTTACGCATTTTTCCGTTTTAAAGTGAGAAAATAAGTAGCACCCTCCTATAACAAGAAGCCCCCCCATCACTTGTACTGAGGTCAATTGCTCTCCTAACAAAAGAAGTGCCAAAATAGCAGTAAAAATCGGATTAAAATTCAAAAAAACTCCCGCTGTCGTTGCTCCTAATTTTTGTACCCCTACATTCCACAACAGCATGCAAACAACCGTTGAAATAATCCCTGTATAAAGCAACGCTTGAATAAAGGAAGTATTGATATTCGTAACAGAAAAGCTTGCCACATTAAAAGGTAATAAAATAATAAGTCCAAAAATTCCTGCATATAACGTACATAGTAACGGAGAAACAATTTGCATTGCCCACTTACTACAAATAGAATAAATACCCCATATGCAAACCGCCACAATCATCCATACATCTCCTATGTTAAAGCCAACTGATAGAAGCATCCCTAGCTTTCCTTGCGTCAAGACTAAAATAACCCCAAATAGCGAAAGTAGCACTGCACCTATTTGCCAAATAGTAATCTTCTCTTTTAGAAAGATCAAGGAGAAAATAGCAATTGATATCGTATTTAATGTTGAAATTAAACCTGCATTTGTTGAAGTTGTATGCTCTAGCGCTAAAAACTGACAAATATTAAATAAAACAACCCCTGTTAGTCCCATTAAAAATAGTGGTAGCAATGCTTGGCGTGGAGGCAACAGCTTTTTTTCTTTCCACCATACGATTGGCAACAGGCAAACAACCGCAATCAACCATCTTAGGCTTGTCAACGTCATCGGAGAAGCATGTTCTACAAGCGATTTACTAACAACAAAATTTCCTCCCCAAAATAAACTTGTCACAAGCAATAATAATACATAACGGCTCGGCATTCCCTTTAGCTCCTTTCCCCATTGAACATAGAGCATTGCACAATGACATTTGTATTTAGTATAATAGATTCGTTCACACAGCAAAATAACATTCTTTTAAAACCTATAAAAACAAAATAAAATTAAGTAAAGACTAATATTAATAAAATAAAATTCAAAATACATATTAGAAATAGCTTGAAATTTGAATGATTATTAAGGAGAGATTTTTGATGGAGTCATATGTAAGTAAAGTGTTAGATGCGATTGATTTCGAAATTTTAGATTTACTTCAAAAAGAATCACATATTAGCAATGCGGAATTAGCAAGGCGTGTAAATTTATCGTCACCAGCTACACATGCTAGAATTAAACGACTAGAAAGCGAGGGCTTTATCGAAAGACAAGTAGCTATTCTAAACCAAGAAAAGCTCGGCTTCGATTTACTTTGCTATATTTTTATTAGCACAAATATCCATCAATCTGAGCTACTAGAAAAACTCGAAGGCTCTTTAGCAACAATGGCTGAAATATTGGAGTGTCACTGTTTAACGGGGGAACACGATTATTTATTAAAGGTGGTCATTCGCGATCGTAAAGAATTAGATTACTTTATCAGAAAGCTAAACACACTTGGTATATCTAAAATCCAAACAAATTTATCATTAAGAGAAGTAAAAAATTCGACCATTTTACCAATCATCAATCATGAGCAATAACATAAAAAAGAGGGCGCCCAAAAAGTCATTTTGGGACGCCCCCTTTGCGACGAGGGTGGTGACAATTTGCTCCTGCGGTTACTCGTCGCAGTTAAAACCATTTGCTCCTGCGGTTACTCGTCGCAGTTAAAAACATTTGCTCCTGCGATTACTCGTCGCGGAAAAGCTCTATTGTGACAACCGCAGGAGCACAATTTTAATCAAAAATTGATTATGTAAAAAAGCGGAGCTGTCCAGAAAGTGAATTTTCTGGACAGCTCCTTTTTAAAATCCTAAAATCGCCTTAATAACCGAAGTTGTTTCTCCACCTTTGTAAATTACATATAACAGCATGTACACTGCTACACCTGTAATCGCTACGAAAAACCAAATAAGGCTTGTAATTGGTCCAATTCGACGGTGCAATTTTAAATTTGTTTTTAAACCAGATAAAATGCTAACGATACCAAATACCGCTCCAACTGTAGCTAAAATAATATGGAAAATTAAAAAGAACGTATAGTATCCTTTCACTTCATCAGGTCCGCCGAAAGCTGTATTGCCAACAAAAATTGTACGAGATGCATAAATAATAAAGAAGATTAACGCCGCAACACCTGCTGCTAGCATCACCTTTTTATGTGCTTCTATTTTGCGCTTATAAATTAAATACCACCCAATCGCAACTAAAACTGCACTAATTACGATAAACGTTGTACTAATTGTAGGTAAAATCGGTACACCCATTTTTCATTCTCCAACTCTCTGTCTTATTTATAAATTGTTTGCTCTTGAAATTCTTTTAATGCTTTCGCTGTAATTTCATCAGGGTCTTTTCTTTCACTGTTCCACCATATACGGAACACTCTAGCTAAAATAACAGCAAAAATAATTTCCTGAATAATTTTCATCAGCACACCACCGACTTGCTGGTCGCTCAGTGGGCTCATCGATGAAAACAGCTCTGGTCCTGATAATGTTAAGCCAGATAACGTAGATTGAGGTACACATAGCTCCATCGCTTTCAGCCATACATCCGCATCTGTATACGTTGCGTACATCGGGTTTGATGCAAAGATAATTAACGCACAAGCTGGTGTAATTAATACGGCATTCCCAATAATATAAGCAATTTTATACAGTGGCTTTAATTGATGCTGCCCCTCTACCATGTTTAATAACGGCCAGTACATAAAAATAGCTGAGACAAATAAAATAAATGTGTATAAGCCATGCAACGTTTCATCTAGCTTAATCGTATCAAAAATTGATGGGATATGATAAAACGAAAATAATGCAATAAACACAAATATAGCTACAAGCGGCTGTGTAAAGATTTTAAAAATCTTTCGAATCACAGGTGCATGGACCACAACATTCCACACCCACCATGGTATTCCCTTTATTAAAAAAATCGGGATTAGCAATAATAAAAATGCCATTTGTACCATATGAACAGTAAACATAATATGACCTAGCAAATCGACTGGTGAGCCCTTAATAATATAAAGAGTAATCATGGCTAATATAAAGTAAATCGCTTCACTTCTCTTCAAAGGCTCGCTCACTTTAAAATCTTTGCGCCATGTCACAGTAACTAAAAAATAGACAACAGTTAAAAATATGATGACCCCTATAAAATAAGGGCTCCATAAAGCTTGAAATCCAAAAATGCTCAATGGCATAATACCGCGCTCCTTTAACTTCAATATCTCTATTATAAAGCGCTATAACCATTAACATCAATAGAAGAACTATGACAATTAAAGCAATTTTGATAAGTAGACATCATCGAGTGAGAAAAAACACTTTCTCGGCATAACAATTATCTAAATTTAGCATTATTTCTGATATTGACAGACAAAACATATGTACTGTATGATTTAACACATTAAAACTACAGAATATGTTTAGCATATTCAAGAAAGGATGAATATATGGAATTAAAATTCACAAAAATGCAAGGTCTAGGAAATGATTATATTTATATCAATTGCTTCGAAGCTGAAATTAACTCACCTGAAGCCCTTGCTATTAAGCTGTCCGATAGACATTTTGGAATCGGGGGCGATGGCATTGTTTTAATACTTCCTTCCAATGTAGCTGATGCAAAAATGCGAATGTTTAACCTTGATGGCAGTGAAGGAAAAATGTGTGGAAATGCGATAAGATGTGTTGCGAAATACTTATATGATTACAACATTGTAGCAAAAGAAGAACTAACAGTCGAAACGCTTTCAGGTATTAAAACACTTAGCCTTTACATAGAAAATGGAGCTGTAGAAAATGTAATGGTTGATATGGGGAAAGCTGAGCTTCTTCCAGAAAAAATACCTGTTTTATTGTCAGGAGAAGGCATTATCGCTGAGCCTGTGACAATTGGAACAGAAAATTATGAGATTACATGTGTATCGATGGGAAATCCTCACTGTGTCGTATTTAAGGACAATATAGATGATTTAGACCTACCAAAGCTTGGACCTTTATTTGAAAATAGTCCTCTTTTCCCTGACCGTATAAACACTGAATTTATCGAGGTCGTAGAGCGCAATGTTTTAAAAATGAGGGTATGGGAGCGCGGCAGTGGTGAAACACTTGCCTGTGGAACTGGTGCATGTGCCTCGGCAGTAGCGGCAGTTTTAAACGGCTATTGTGAGAAAAATGTCGATATTCAAGTCCATCTTTTAGGTGGTATGCTCACAATCCGATATACGGATGATACAGTCTGGATGACAGGTGGCTGTGCTAAAGTATTCGAAGGTACAATAAATATATAAATTAAACGATTCCTGAGGAGGAAAATCCATTGAATATTAATCAACATTATTTAGAGCTTCAAGACAGCTACCTTTTTTCTCTCGTCACTAAAAAAGTAAATGCCTATAAAGAAAAAAACCCTAGCAAAGAAGTGATTCGACTAGGTATAGGCGATGTCACGCTACCTCTTGTTCCAGCCGTTGTGGAGGCCATGCAAAAAGCCGTCGCTGAACAAGGCGAGAAAAGCACCTTTAAAGGTTATGGTGAAGAACAAGGCTATGAATTTCTTCGTCAAACAATTTGCCAATACTACTCCGAAAAAAAAGTTTCTCTCTCTGATACAGAAGTTTTTATAAGTGATGGCGCAAAAAGTGATATTGGGAACATTCTCGATATTTTCGATATAGACAACACAGTTCTTATTCCTGATCCTGTCTATCCTGTTTATGTAGACACAAACGTGATGGCTGGTCGAAAAATCATTTATGCAAACGGTACTGTAGAAAATAACTTCTCTCCTCTTCCAGATGAAAATATAAAAGCAGATATTATTTACCTTTGCTCACCAAATAACCCTACAGGAGCAGTTTATAATAAAAAGCAGCTTGAAAGCTGGGTATCCTATGCACTAAAGCATGATGCTGTTATTCTTTTTGATAGTGCCTACGAAACATTTATTCAAGATGAAAGCTTACCTACAAGTATTTATCAAATCGAAGGTGCAGAAAAATGTGCAATTGAATTTTGCTCTCTTTCTAAAACAGCTGGATTCACAGGAACACGCTGTGGCTATACAATCGTCCCACATGCGCTTATTCGTAATAATACGTCGCTTAATAAGCTATGGCTAAGAAGACAAACAACGAAATTTAACGGCGTTCCATATATTGTACAAAAGGGCGCAGAAGCTGTTTTTTCAAATGATGGACTGCAACAAATTAAAGAAAACATCGCATATTATATGGAAAACGCCAAGCTTATTTCAGGAACACTGAAGGAGCTTAACATTTGGCATGTAGGCGGTGAAAACTCGCCGTATATTTGGCTGAAATGTCCGAACGATATGACATCATGGGATTACTTTGATTACCTTTTAGAAAATGCTCAAGTTGTTGGCACACCTGGCTCAGGGTTCGGCTCAAATGGCGAAGGATTTTTCAGACTTTCAGCTTTTGGAGAAAGAAAAAATGTGATAGAAGCAATGGAAAGATTGCGTAAACTGAAATAAAATTTTTAAGAAGCAGTTTGAAAGGAAGTTATCTTTTTTCAAACTGCTTCTTTTTCATTTTTACAGTAATGAAAAAGGTACTTGGCAAGTTAACTTGCCAAGTACCTTTTTTGAAGCAACAATTACCACCAAATAATTGTTAAGAAGCATAAGAAGAATGTGAAGGCGATAAAAGCGCCTCCCCACATGAAGAATGAAATTACTCCGATGTGGTGACCATTTTTATCATCCATATGCATGAATGCATATAATTGCTGTACTACTTGAACACCAGCAAGCAATAATACAAATGGCTTAACAAAGTTTGGTGCAAAATCTGCTACTGCTGATGCAAATGCTACGAAAGTTAATAAAATCATAATCGCAAATTGCGTTACTTGTGTGCGCATTTTTGCTGCATTTGCTTTACGATAATACTCTTGTTGGACTTGAGAACGAGCTTCGAAATGTGTATCGTGTGCCATATTATCCTAACACTCCCATCAAGTAAACTACAGTAAAGATGAATACCCATACAACGTCAATAAAGTGCCAATAAAGCGATGCAATAAAGTACTTTGGTGCGTTGTATAAATTTAATCCACGCTTCATATTACGGAAGATTAAACTAGAAATCCATACTAAACCGATAATAACGTGTAATCCGTGCGTTCCTACTAATGTAAAGAATGCTGAAGAATACGCTGAATGTGTGTAACCAAAGCCGATGTGTACATAGTGATAGAACTCGTAAATTTCAAGGCATAAGAAACCGATACCTAAAATTACTGTAATCCCCATCCATGTTTGAACACCTTTAAAGTTAAAGTTTTTCATATGGTACATTGCGTACACTGATGTTAAAGATGATGTTAAAAGCAACATCGTCATTGCAAATGCTAAAGGTAACTCATAAAGTGCCTTCGCTGAATATTTTGTTAAATCCATACTAGCAGGACCTGAATCCTTTAACGCTAAGTATGTTGCAAAAAGACTTGCGAACAGAACAACCTCACAGGCAAGGAAAATCCAGAAGCCAACAAACTTATTTTTCCCTTCCATTGTTGCTTGTTCAGCATGCTCAGGCCAATTTTGAGGAGTGAATTTAGTATTTAAATCCATTAGTTGTTCCCTCCTTTTTTACCTGCTGCACGGAATTGTGCTAAATCCTTCTCGATTGCTTCAACTTCAGCTACATGTACATGATAGCCTAAGTCGTCTTTCAATGAACGAGTAATCATTGAACCAACTGTAATACCTAAACCTACAACAATTAAACCAACAGATAATGCTGGTGATACACTTTCTGCTGTACCTGCAAGTGCTTGTTTGCCCCATGGACTATATAATGCACCAAATGCAGCGATAAATGTACCGATTGACATAATTAACGGTAAAATTGAGTTGTTCGGCATATGAATATCGCCTAGTGGCTCAGCATAAACCATACCCTCTTTATTTCCTTCTTGCTTCTCAATCCAATATGGATCATATCCACGTACAAGTGGCGTTTGCTTAAAGTTATAGAATGGTAGTGGTGTTTCAAGTGCCCACTCAAGTGAACGTCCATCACCCCAGTAATCGCGACGATTAAGAGGTTCAGATTTAATTGATAATAATACATTAAGTACTAATAAAATTACACCTACACCCATCATTGCAGCACCGATTGTTGAAATCATGTTGAATAAATCCCAACCTTGGTCTGGCATATATGTGAATACGCGACGTGGCATACCCATTAAGCCTAAGAAATGCTGTAAGAAGAATGTTAAATGGAACCCGATAAAGAAGATCCAGAAAGTTAATACACCTAGCTTTTCATTTAAAGCGCGGTTGAACATAATCGGCCAGTAGAAATGCGCTGCCCCGAATAATGCTGTAACGATACCACCTACGATTACGTAGTGGAAATGCGCTACGATAAAGTAAGAATCGTGTAATTGGTAATCAAGTGGTGCAGCAGCCTGCATAACCCCTGTTACCCCACCCGCTACGAATGACGGGATAAAGCCAAGTGCATAAAGCATTGGTACAGTAACTTTAATGGAGCCACCCCAGATTGTTAAAATCCAGTTGAACACTTTCATACCAGTAGGTACAGCAATTGTCATTGTTGCTACTGCAAAAATAGCGTTCGCTGTTGCACCAAGACCTGTTGTGAACATATGGTGAGCCCATACCATGAATCCTAAGAATCCAATTAAAATTGTAGCGAATACCATTGAAGAGTATCCGAATAAGCGTTTACGAGCGAATACTGGAATAATTTCAGAGAATAAACCGAACGCTGGTAATACTAAAATGTAAACTTCAGGGTGACCAAAGATCCAGAATAAATGCTCCCAAATAATTGTGTTACCACCCATTGTATGTTCGAAGAAGTTAGCGCCAAACATACGGTCCACTAACATTAAGAATAAACCTACAGTAAGTGGAGGGAATGCGAATAAAATTAACGTACTTGACACTAATGATGTCCACGTAAATAGTGGCATACGCATAAATGTCATACCAGGTGCACGCATCGTAATAATTGTTACGATAAAGTTGATACCAGAAATTAGCGTACCAGCACCAGAAATTTGTAAACCAAGAACATAAAAGTCAATACCATGTCCTGGAGAATATAAAGATAATGATGCATATGAAGTCCAACCTGCATCAGGTGCTCCACCTAAGAAGAATGATAGGTGAAGGAAAACTGCTCCTAGGAAGAATAACCAGAAACCTAGTGCATTTAAGAATGGGAACGCAACGTCACGTGCCCCAATTTGTAATGGTACAATGGCATTCATAAATGCAAACAGTAATGGTGTAGCAGCTAAAAATAGCATCGTTGTACCGTGCATTGTTAACAATTGGTTAAACATTCCCGCTGATACGAAAGTATTCTCTGGGAACAATAGTTGAAATCGCATAAACAATGCTTCAAGTCCGGCAATAGCAAAGAATAGCGTACCGGCTGCTAAATACAAAATGGCGATTTTTTTATGGTCGACAGTCGTTAAATAGTCCCATACTTGTGCGCCAAATCCTTTTTTTTGTGCAACAGAGCTCACAACTTTAACCTCCTTCAAAGTTTCTATCTCTTGTAATTATTATTTTTCTACAGATAATGTCATTAAGTACTCAGCAATCGCTTGAGCCTCTTCTTCTGAAACATTATATTTACCAGTCATTAAGTTACCTGGCTTGTAGTATTCTGGATCATTAATCCAAGCAGCTGTTTTTTCTGTTGTATGCTCTAAGAAACCAGCTACACGGTTACGATCTCCAAATGTCGTTAAGTTTGGTCCCATACCGCCAGATACACCAACACCAGAAATTGCGTGACAGCCTAAGCAGCTGTTTGCGAATGTTGCTTCACCTAAATCCGTAGAATCAGCTGATGCTGTTTGACCTTCAGTAGCTTTCATTGCTGCTACCCAAGCATCAAATGCTGGTCGATCTAAAGCTTTTACTTTAAAGTCCATTAAGGCATGTGATGGTCCGCAAAGCTCCGCACACTTACCGAAGAATACGCCTTCTTTTAAGCCTTCTGATGTTTTATCAAACTCTAAGTAGAATTTGTTTAAGTTATCTACGTTTGTATCCATTTTCCCACCAACAGCAGGAATCCAGAATGAGTGCTTAACGTCTGCTGCCATTAAGTTGAAATATACTTTTTCATCCGTTGGCACTACTAATTCTTGAGCAGTAACAATTCCTTGGTTTGGATATTCAAACTCCCACCAATATAATTTTGCTGTTACATTAACTGTTAAAGCTGTTTTTTCTCCATTTTCATCTACCTCTTCCATTGCAGCAACATCTGCAAATTTATAAGTAGATATTAACACTGGAACAGAAATGATAATTAATAAAATAATTGGAATAACTGTCCAAATTACTTCTAGCGTGTGACTTCCTTCAACTTGCTTCGGAATTACGTTTTCTCCGACTCTTGAGCGACGGAATTTAACGAATGCAAGTAAGTAAATTACTGAAACAATAATCGTTACTACTGTCATGATGATTGTTGTCAGCAGTAAAAGATTCAATTGTTCTTTCCCGACAGCACCAGATGGTCTTAGAGTGGAAAGATGTTCTTCACCACAAGCTGCAAGGAACACTGTCATTACTGCTAAAAGTGAAAATAGACGCCATTTTTTAAGCCCTTTCATCATAGCTTAATTAAACCCCTCTTTCTTTTTTGTATTTCCATGTGTGACTCGGACTATGGTTCTCTATATGAATTATTGTTACAGAAAGAACCTTTACCTAACGCTCAGTGTAATTACAGCTCTCGTACTAACTTCAAGCTGCCTTCGCCACTTTAATAACATTGATTGCCCCATACTAGCTTATCCTAAATGGGCAACTAGTATAATGTTATTTAGTAGAACGAATATTATTTTCTAATTGCACACTGAACAATCCTCGTATTTCTTCACATGCTAGCACGATAGATGCTAAAATTACAAAATCTCGCTTACAGCATTACTAAACAGCTTTTACAAATCAGCTTCAATTATGAAAAATAAAGTTTTTCTAAATTTCCTTCAATAACCTCTGCAAGGAAAAATTAAATAAAAAAGTTAGATTAAACGATAACAATCTGTCTAATAAATGCGAGAAGATTTTTGTACGATAGAAATCGTCTAAGCGCTACCTTTTTTCCATTGCTAAAGCGTTATCTAAATTGTAAATGAAACTGCCTTTCATTTTTGTAAGCATATTCCGCTAACATAACTATAGCGAAATTTGTCTTCAATTTCTAGACGTTTGGTGAAATTTCAGTGAAGAATACAGAAAAAGTCCATATACTGTTCTGAATATAGAAATACCATATTCTATAGTAAGCTATTTTACAATCACTTTTGTGAATGTAACGGCACGAATTTATGAACAATTTGTGAAAAGCTTTCTACATTGAAATGTCATTTTATGAATGAAGTTGTCTTTTACGTTATAATTCGCTATCATCTAAAACTAGAGACGCTTTTTTTTAAGCGATGTTGATAGACAAAGTAGGTGGCATATCATTGCAGCATAGTAAATATTTAAAATGGCTTGCAGTAGCAGCAACAATTGGGATGTTATTAATCCTTCTAGGCGGCGCGCTTGTGACAAAAACTGATAGTGGTTTAGGCTGTGGACGAAATTGGCCTGATTGTAACGGTTCGCTCATTCCAAAGGAAATTACAACAGAAGTATTAATTGAATTCTCACATCGTGCTGTAACTGGCTCAGTATCCATTCTTATAGTTCTTTTAGTCGCATGGACTTGGCGCACGCTTGGCCATATTCGTGAAGTAAAGTTTTTAGGCTTTTTAGCTATTTTCTTTTTAGTCGCTCAAGCATTAATCGGTGCCGCACAAGTGTTGTGGGGACAAGGCGATTTCATTTTAGCACTGCATTTCGGCATATCATTAATCTCCTTCGCCGCCGTATTGCTGTTAGCACTCATTGTATTTGAAGTCGATCGCAAATTCGACGCAGATAAAGTGTATATTGGTAAAACATTGAAATGGAATATCATTGGTGTGACACTTTATTCTTACATTGTCGTATACACAGGTGCATTAGTACGTCATACGGACTCTAGTCTTGTCTGTCCTGACTGGCCATTTTGCCGAAATAGCTCTCCAGCTGAGCTCCCTCGCAATATGTATGAGTGGGTACAGATGGGGCATCGCTTCGCAGTATTACTTATCGTTATTTGGATTGCCTATATTACATGGCATGTTGTCAAGCATTACAAAAATCAAGCAGTCCTTTATTGGGGCTGGATTCTCGCTTTCGGTCTTGTCATTGTACAAGCATTAGCAGGAATGCTTGTTGTTATTACAAGATTGAATTTATTTGTTGCATTATTGCACTCTTTATTTATTTCTATCTTGTTCGGTCTATTTTGTTATATGATTCTACTCGTTTCTCGTAGCAATTTGAATCAGAGACAATAATAAAAAAGTGAAGCCAATGCGGTTTCGCTTTTTTATTTCTTCAAATGAGAAATACTTCAATAAAATGCAAATAGCTGATGAGCAATGTAGGAACTAGCCCACATTGCTCATCAGCCTTATTTTATTCTAGCTCGACTAATAAATCGCCTGTTGAAATCGCATCGCCTGCTGCTGTGTAAATTTCTTTGACAATGCCATCTTTCGGTGCTTGAACTGTCGTCTCCATTTTCATTGCCTCTGTAATTAAGAGGTGGTCGCCTCGCTTCACAGGACTACCTTTTGATACAACAACTTTTAACACTGTGCCAGGCATTGTTGCTGCAATTTGGTTTGGATTAGATGGATCTGCCTTCATTGCAGCATTGCCATCCGCCTCAACCGTTAAATCTTGAATAACAAGTTCACGTGATTGACCATTTAGCTCAAAGTAAATTGTACGTGTACCATCATGCTGTGGCTCCCCAATTGATACGAGCTTAACGATTAATGTTTTTCCTTTTTCAATCTCTACTTCGATTTCTTCCCCAAGCTTTAAGCCATATAGGAATGTCGGTGTATCTAAAACAGATGTATCACCAAATTGTGCATAAACATTCGCATATTCCTCAAATACTTTCGGATATAATGCATATGCAAGCACATCCTTTTTCGTTACAGCGCGCCCGATTTTCCCTGCAAGCTCAGCTTCTAATTGCTCAAAATCCACTGGTGCTAACAGCTCGCCTGGACGAACTGTAATCGCCTCTCGCTCCTTTAATACTACACGCTGTAAATCTTGCGGGAAGCCGCCATGTGGTTGCCCTAAATAGCCTTGGAAAAACTCAATAACAGAGTCTGGGAAGTCGATACTTTGCCCACGCTCTAAAATATTATCCTCTGTTAAATCATTTTGTACCATGAACAACGCCATATCCCCAACAACCTTTGAAGATGGTGTTACTTTAACAATATCTCCAAACATAAAGTTAACACGTGAGTACATTTTCTTTACTTCATCCCAACGATCGCCAAGTCCAACCGCCTTTGCTTGTTGCTGTAGATTACTATATTGTCCACCAGGCATTTCATGCACATAAATTTCTGAGTGTGGACTATTCATACCGCTCTCAAAATCTTTGTAGTATTTACGTACATCTTCCCAATAATAGTTTAATTGCTCCAATGCTTCAATATCAGCACGTACTTCGCGGCTACCGCCCTTTGTTGCATAGTATAGAGAGTTTGCGCTTGGCTGAGATGTTAAGCCTGCCATTGAGCCTAAAGCAGTATCAACGATATCTACTCCTGCTTCAATTGCCTTCGCATATAGGAAAATACCATTGCCGCTCGTATCATGTGAATGCAAGTGAATTGGTAAGCTTGTCGCCTCTTTCAATTCTGAAATTAGGCGATACGCCGCTTCTGGCTTTAATAAGCCTGCCATATCTTTAATCGCTAAAATATGTGCGCCTGCTGCCTCTAGCTCACGTGCCATATCTTTATAATACTGCACCGTGTATTTGGCACGACTATCATCTAAAATATCGCCTGTATAACAAATTGCTGCCTCAGCGATTTTCCCTGTATTGCGTACTTCATCGATTGCAACTTCCATTCCTTTAATCCAGTTCAAGCTATCGAAAATGCGGAATACATCAATACCTGATGTCGCTGATTCTTGAATGAATTCACGAATTAAATTGTCTGGATAGTTCGTATAGCCAACCGCATTTGCTCCACGCAATAGCATTTGGAATAGTACATTTGGCATTTGCTGACGCAATTTTTCTAAACGAGCCCATGGATCTTCCTTTAAGAAACGGTAAGCAACATCGAATGTTGCACCACCCCACATTTCCAGTGAGAAGAAATTATGCATCATGCGTGCCGTATGGTCTGCAATTTGGAACATATCCTGCGAACGCATACGTGTAGCAAGCAATGATTGATGTGCATCCCTAAACGTTGTATCTGTTAACAGCACACCTTCCTGTGCTTTAATCCAATCAACTAAACCAGCCGCACCACGCTCATCTAAAATTTGCTTCGTACCAGCAAGTGGTGCTGTTAATAAATCGATTTTAGGTTTATTTGGCTGTACAAAAATTGGCTTTGTTCGCTTTTCTACTCCTGGGAAGCCATTCAGCGTCACATTACCAATATAGCTTAATAGCTTTGTTCCACGGTCTTTTCTTTCTGGGAATCGGAACAGCTCTGGTGTTGAATCGATGAAGCTCGTATCAAATTGCCCGTTTAAAAACTTCTCATGCACAACGACATTTTCCAAAAATGGAATATTTGTTTTCACACCTCGAATTCGGAATTCTCGCAAATTTCTGTCCATTTTAGACGCAGCTTGGGCAAAAGTCATTCCCCATGTTGAAATTTTCACAAGAAGTGAATCGTAATAAGGTGTCACAACTGCTCCTTGGAAGCCGTTCCCTGCATCTAAACGCACACCGAAGCCACCGCTTGAACGATACACCATCAGCTTGCCTGTATCTGGCATGAAATCATTCGTTGGATCCTCTGTCGTTACACGAGATTGAATTGCATAACCAAATAGCGGAATATCATTTTGTGCTGGGATGCCAATCGCTTCAGAATGTAATGCATGCCCTTCAGCTACTTTAATTTGCGCATGGACGATATCGATTCCTGTAATCATTTCTGTAATTGTATGCTCCACTTGAATTCGTGGATTCACCTCGATGAAATAAAAATCATCACCTGCTACTAAAAACTCCACAGTACCTGCATTAATATAGCCTACATTGCGCATTAGCTTTACTGCCGCATCGCAAATACGTTGACGTAAATTAGCAGAAATAGAGTTCGATGGTGCAATTTCTACTACCTTTTGATGACGACGTTGGATTGAGCAATCGCGCTCATATAAATGAATAATCTCACCTGTTGTATCCCCTAAAATTTGCACTTCAATATGCTTAGGCTTAACAATGCATTTTTCAACATACACTTCATCAGAGCCAAAGGCTGCTTTCGCTTCTGATTTAGCTCGCTCATAAGCTGAAGCAAGTTCTTCTTTTGCTTGTACCATACGCATTCCACGACCACCGCCGCCTAATGCTGCTTTAATCATAATTGGATAACCATGCTTTTCACCGAATGCCTCTACTTCTGCTAAATCTGCTACAGGACCATCCGTACCTGGAATTACCGGAATATCTGCTTTAATTGCTTGCTCACGTGCTTTTACTTTATCACCAAACATATCTAAATGAGCTGACGTTGGTCCGATAAATTGAATGCCTTCCTCCTCACAGCGTCTAGCAAAGTCGACATTTTCTGATAAAAAGCCATAGCCTGGATGAATGGCATCAACTTTCGCATCTTTGGCAATCGAAATGATGCTTTCTATATCTAAATAGGCATCGATTGGCTTTTTGCCAATCCCTACTAAGTATGCTTCGTCTGCTTTGTAGCGATGATAAGCGCCGCTATCCTCGCGTGAATAAATCGCAACGGTTTTAATATTAAGCTCGTTACATGCTCGAAAAATTCGAATTGCGATTTCTCCTCTGTTTGCTACTAAAATTTTGTTGATTTTCTTCATTCCCCAAAATCCCTCCTATGATTGCTTACGCTTATCAAATTTATAGTACATGGAAATATTGATTAATATTCCCATAGCTAACGATAATAAAAGTATTGACGTACCACCATAACTAATAAATGGCAACGTAACACCTGTTAAAGGGAAAATCCCAGCTAAACCTGCCAAATTTAAAAACGCTTGGAAGCCAATCCATACAGCAATTCCACCAGCAATCATACGCGCTAATGGATCTTTTGTCGTCATAGCAATATATAAACCTCGTAATACAATAAAGGCAAGTCCTCCAATCACAATTGCTACCCCAAGCACCCCAAGCTCTTCTGCAATAATTGCCATAATAAAATCGGTTTCAGGGTGAGGTAAATAGCCGAGCTTTTGAATCGATTGCCCTAGCCCCCGACCTTCAAGCCCCCCTGCTCCAATTGCCAAATAGCCATTCACAATTTGATAACCCGAGCCATCAGCATATTCAAACGGATTTTTTAAAACTAAAAAGCGGCCCATACGACTTTCAGTAAGAATATCGCCTTTGATTAAAAATACAGCAGCTATAATAATCGTACCGAAAATACCTAGTACCGCCACAAATTTCCCTAGCGTTCTACCTTTAATACCGCTAAACGCTAAAATAGACATCGCGATGACACCAATGATTAAAACAGCTCCTAAGTCTGTTTCCATCCCAACGCTAAATAAAATAAGCAGCCATATAGAAATTGGATAAATAATATCATTAGGCTGTACATTTTGAATGGAGCTTTCACGCAAGCCCTTTTTATAAAGTGAGCCTGCAAAGTATAAAATGACAAATAGTTTAGCATATTCGGAAGGCTGGAAGTTCATGATACCAAATAAGGAAATCCAACTTTTAGAGCCTCCTGCCGACATCCCATTGATATTTACCCAAGCTAAAAGGACTGCCATTACACACATTAACATGAATAGAATTGTTTTATTACTATAGTGTTTATACGGAAAAAAGGCACCTACTATAAAGGCTAATGCCGCAACTTTTAAATTGGTTAATTGCTTTGCATAATAAGCATCTGGTGGCTTCTGTTCCGTAATAGCTACCATCATACTAGAGCTATAAATCATTACAAGCCCAAAAAGACATAGTAAAATATATGTAATAAATAATGGGTAGTCAAAATTGCGGAAATAAGTAGCAAAATATTTTTTCATTTCAAAAAACCTCATTTTAGAAAAAAAACTCAAAGCGCGTAAAGCGTTTGAGTTTTTTTATTTTTCTGTATACGCATCATGTAAAAGGGATAATTCTTTTTCTAATGAATCAAGAATCCCCTTTCCTTGCTCACGCTCAATTAAGCCAAGCTTCACAGCAAAATCGATTTCGCGTGATAAGCCAAACATTTGTGTATCTAATACTTCTTCGTATAAAGGACATTGTGGCATTGTCAAATTATCCATTTGCACTTTAATTAAGCGAGCAATTTTCTCTGCATCCGCCTGCAATTGTGTTAATGCCTTTTCCTGAAAAGAAGATTGTGATGTAGTATCCATGAGGACGCCCCCATTATTTGATATTTCTTGGATTGTATATTACTAAATTTTATCTTTTAGTGAGTAAAAATGCAAGTATCTATATAAGGAATCTACTCTTTTACTCTACTTCACTATGATAAACCGAGGCAGCCACTAATAGCAAGTAACTTTTTTAACTTGACTCAACAAATCTTTTTGCGATGAATAGCAGGATAAATACTAAATGCCATTTTAATCAAAGGGCATCCCCATCAAGCCTCTAGCAGATGTCACAACTTCTGCTATGAGGTATGGACACAATGTCAGTGAGACATAATTGATAATAGAAATTAATTACCATGAATTGATTATTAAGCTAGAAAAACGGTATACTATAGTTTGATGTAAGGAAGAAGGAGGATTTCGTAAAATGCAAGGAATAATTCCGATTAAAGGCGCTGTTACATATAACTTAACACTTGATCCAACTGTTTGGATTTTTGATGACCGTAAACTTGATTTAAAAACATACTTCGATGAAAAGCCGGTACAGGAAGAGGATGAAAAATATTTGCGTGAGGTTGGTGCACACTGGTCACGTGAAATTATGGAAGGAGCTGTCTTCCCCCCTACTTTAAAAACGGAAAGAAAATTCGACCGTAAAGGGATGGTAACAGGAACATTCGGCATTGAAATTAAACCTTTCTTAAACAACGCTGGCATTAAAGAAGACGCAACAGAGGTTGTTTTTGAATGCCGTAATGGAGAAGAGCATACTTTTTCAATTGAAGAAGCAAAAACGTTAATTTTTAAATATAGTCAAGATGGCAAGCCGTTAACTGAAGATGGACCAGTGCATATATTATTGGCTGATGGCTCAAACATTGATAACCCAATAACACATGTAGAAGCGATTCGTGTTCAATAGGAGGAAATTTAATTATGCGTGTTAAATGTGTCATTTGTGATACAATCCAGCAGCTTGAGGATGATTTACCCCTTGCAAAAAAGCTGCGCAATCGACCAATCCATACGTATATGTGCAATTCATGTTCTACACGCATTGCTGATAATACTAAAAGAAGGCTCGCTACAGGCAAGTTTCGTTTTTTCCGCACCTCTTCAAAGTTTGATGAGGAATTTTAAAAAACAAATGATGCTGCCAAAAAAGGGGAATTTGCTTTTCTGGCAGCAGTCATATCGCATCAGTTTAGATTTTGATACTTCACTTTTATTTGCGACTCTCTCATTTCAAGTGTGATTTAACCCACAAAAATACTGATTACCCCATCCAAAGTGAATGTAGCAATCAGCTAAGCTTAATAATCTCTATCTACTTTTTTTCACTAATTTGCGCTCTACAAATTCCACAAGCTGATACATGATTGTGGCAAATACAGCAATAATCATCAATGCTAAAAATACAAGATTGAAATTAAACACCTGGAAGCCATAAATAATTAAATAGCCTAGCCCTTTTGCCGACACAAGAAATTCCCCAACGATTACCCCAACCCAAGATAGCCCAACATTGACCTTTAATGTCGAGATAATAGTAGGAAATGATGCTGGTAAAATGGCCTCTTTAAAAATTTGTGCACGGTTAGCATTAAAGGTTTGTAGCACCTTTACATAATTTGTATCTACTTCGGTAAAAGCTGTATATATAACAATGGTGGAAATGATAACGGAAATAATGGCGCCCATTGTAATAATCGATGTCATGCCAGGTCCCATCGCCACAATTAATATAGGGCCAAGCGCCACTTTAGGCATCGCATTTAAAACGACAAGATAAGGGTCTGCCACTTTCGAGAAAAAAGGAGACCACCATAAAATTGCCGCAATAATTGTGCCAAGCAATGTGCCAATAATAAAGCCCAATACCGTTTCAAATAGTGTAATATTGACATGTAGCATTAGCGTGCCATCTGACCACTTTTCAATAAATAGATGCCATACTTTTGATGGTGCACTAAAAATAAGTGGATCGACCCAACGATTGGACGAGGCAAACTCCCATAAACCGAGAAAGCTGAGAAGAATGATTACTTGAATAAGTCGAACAATATATTTTTCTTTTTTCAATGCTCTTTTATACTGTTCATGAAGAAGTTGAATGTTCAAGGCTTTCAAGCTCCTTCCAAACGCTTTGGAAAAATGCACCATAACTCGCATGTGTACGTGCTTCAAATGGTGTCAAAGCGGCTAATTGTTGCGGCACATCAAATATTTTATGAATCGTGCCAGGCTTTGCACTCATCAAAATAATACGGTCGCTCATAGCAATCGCTTCACCAATATCATGCGTCACTAAAATTGCCGTTTTTTCATAGCTTTTCAGCATGGCGCATACTAAATCCTCAAGCTTTAATTTTGATTTATAATCCAACGCTGAAAACGGCTCATCTAATAATAATATTTTAGGATTCACCGCTAATGTCCTTGCTAATGCAACGCGTTGCCGCATCCCGCCGGATAACTGTCTTGGATATTTTTTTTCAACGTTAGGTAAGCCAACAGCATCGAGCAATTGCTGTGCTGTTTGTTTTGCCTGTGCTTCCTCATGCTTGAGCAATTTTAAACCGAGCATGACATTTTCCTCAATTGTTTTCCAAGGAAATAAATAATCCTGCTGTAGCATATAGCCAATCGACGTACTTTGACTATTTCCCTCAACTGCAATATCGCCTACTGTTGGCTCTAGCAACCCTGCCATAATTGAAAGCAATGTCGATTTTCCACAGCCACTCGCCCCTAAAATTGAAACAAATTCACCATGCGCAACAGAAAAATGAATATCACGCAATGCCTCTGTCGCTACCTCTTGTGAAAAATACGTATGAGAAATATGATTGACTGTTAGCATCGCCATATTAATTCAGCGCTTTCTCAGCAAATGAAGTATCTACAAATTCATTATAATCCATTCTTCGCGGTAGCTCGCCTGCTTGCTCAATAACATCCTGTAGCAGCTCCCATTCTGCCTCATCTAAAATAGGATTTTTAGCATATGATTCCTGCGCTCTATAACGCTCAACAACGGTAGCTATTAAAGACAGCTCTGTATTTTCAAAATAAGGAGCAATTGACTTCGCTACATCTTCTGCACTATTTGCATAAACATAATTTTGTGCCTTTTGAATAGCACGTGTAAAGCTTTCAGCAACTTCTGCCTGCTCCTCTAAATAGCTTTTCTTTGACATGAATGTCGTATATGGTAGATGCCCTGATTGCGCACCAAAAGAAGCAACAATATGTCCAACTCCTTCTAGCTCAAAAAGGCTTGCAGTAGGTTCAAACAATTGCACAAAATCACCTGTTCCTGAAGCAAAGGCAGTTGCCACATTAGCAAAGTCGATATTTTGAATTAGCTCAAGGTCGTTATGTGGATCAATGCCATGCTGACGTAACACATATTCTCCAGCCATTTGCGGCATACCACCTTTGCGCTGTCCAAGAAAAACAGAGCCCTTCAGCATTTCCCATGAAAAATCATCAATTTTCTCCCTTGCCACTAAAAATGTCCCGTCCGTTTGTGTTAGCTGTGCAAAATTAATAATCGGGTCATTTGCTTCCTGTGCATTGACATAAATCGATGTTTCTGAGCCAACAAGTGCCACGTCTATGCCATCAGATAAAAGTGCTGTCATCGTCTTATCACCACCTGCAATCGTCCTTAAATCAACTTGCAAGCCCTCTTCCTCAAAGAATCCTTCCTCTATTGCTACATAAAGCGGAGCATAAAAAATCGAGCGTGTGACTTCTCCGACCCGAACCTCCGTCAGCTTCTCCTGCTGACAAGCACCTAATAGGAAAAACATCAAGCACGATAGCATCACTAGAAAACCTTTCCCCCTGTGTCTAAACATAACCAATCCTCCTCACGTACAACTGTTATATCTAGAGTAGCGTATGCATAAAGGGAAAAATGTGTTCGCAGAGGATACTTTACTTGCTTGAAATGAAACGATGCTATGAATATCAGCGGATTTTCTTGATATATCGGCGACTTTCATGATGATATCAGCGAAATTTCCAATATATCAGCAACTTCCCCTAGCTCATAAAAAAAACTGCCATGCCTAAATAACAGCATGACAGTCCTATTAATTATTATTTTCAGCAGCTTGCTCTCGTTTTTCGCGCCACATACGTGTTTTATAAACAATTAAAATTAATGCGGCGACAATTAATCCTTCAATCATTGGTAGGAAGAAGGCAAACAGTGTGAGTAAAATACAGCCAACAAATAAAAATAGATAAATAATTATATTTTTCATTAATGGTAGCTCACGCGCAAAGCCTAGCTTAAATACTAGTGCTGATAAAGCGAATATTACTACTAGTGTAATATATCCTGGAATCGTATAATCTACTACACCATCTGCATCTATACGTGAAAAATTTTCATAAATAAAGCGTGTAATTCCTGACATACGTCCATAAACTAATGGATCATTAATCGTTGCAACAGATGTAGATGCTTGAATCAAGTTTGAAGCTAAATTCAACAACATTACTCATCCTTTCACATGTTCACGCGAAATTATTGCTCCGTTTCCGCGTATTTTTTCTTTTTCGCAATACGTTCACGTTCGTTTTTATCTAAAATTTGCTTACGTAAACGAATTGACTCTGGTGTTACTTCTAAATATTCATCATCACTTAAATATTCAAGTGCTTCTTCTAATGTCATAATACGTGGTTTTTTAATGACGTTTGTTTGGTCTTTGTTCGCAGAACGGATATTTGTCTTTTGCTTCATTTTCGTAATATTTACTGTAATATCGTTTTCACGCGTATTTTCACCAACGACCATACCTTCATATACTTCTGTACCAGGCTCTAGGAATAATGTACCACGATCCTCTACTTGCATCATACCATAAGTTGTCGATTTACCGTTTTCCATTGAAACAAGTACGCCTTGGTGACGTCCACCCACTTTGCCCGCTACTACTGGCTGGTAAGAATCGAATGTGTGGTTAATGATACCGAAGCCTTTTGTTAATGACATAAACTCTGTTGTATAACCGATTAAACCACGTGCAGGTACGTTGAAAATAATACGTACTTGTCCATTACCATTGTTGACCATATCAAGCATTTCGCCTTTACGTGTCCCCAGTGATTCAATAATTGAACCTACGCAGTCCTCTGGTACGTCAACTTGCACGCGCTCGATTGGCTCACATTTTACGCCATCGACTTCTTTAATGATAACTTGCGGTTTTGATACTTGTAGCTCGAAGCCTTCACGACGCATGTTTTCAATTAAAATCGATAAATGTAATTCACCGCGACCAGAAACCGTCCATGCATCTGGTGAATCTGTATCTTCTACACGTAACGATACGTCCGTTTGTAATTGTGCACGTAAACGCTCCTCAATTTTTGAAGACGTTACCCATTTTCCTTCGCGTCCAGCAAATGGCGAGTTGTTTACTAAAAACGTCATTTGTAATGTTGGCTCATCAATACGTAATGGTGGCAATGCCTCAGGATGCTCTACAGGACATACTGTTTCCCCTACATTGATTGCTTCCATACCTGATACTGCGATTAAATCGCCCGCTTTAGCTGTTTGGATTTCTTCACGTTTTAAGCCGAAGAAGCCGAAAATTTTCGTTACACGGAAGTTTTTCACTGTGCCATCAAGCTTCATTAATGATACTTGCTGTCCAACTGAGATTGTCCCACGGAATACACGACCGATACCGATACGACCAACGAAGTCATTATAATCTAAAAGAGCTACTTGGAATTGTAATGGCTCATCTGAATTATCTACTGGTGCTGGAATATGCTCAATAACTTGCTCAAATAAGCATTTCATATTTTCTTCTTGGTTTGCTGGATTTGGATCCAGGCTTGCTGTACCATTTACACCTGATGCGTAAACAACAGGGAAATCTAATTGGTCATCATTGGCATCAAGCTCGATTAATAATTCAAGCACTTCGTCTACTACTTCCTCAGGACGAGCTGAATCTTTATCTACTTTGTTAACAACAACGATGGGTGTTAAATTTTGCTCTAACGCTTTTTTCAATACAAAGCGTGTTTGAGGCATACAGCCTTCATAAGCATCTACTACAAGTAATACGCCATCTACCATTTTTAAAATACGTTCAACTTCCCCACCGAAATCGGCATGTCCTGGTGTATCTAAAATGTTAATGCGTGTACCTTCGTAGTTTACTGCTGTATTTTTAGCGAGGATTGTAATCCCACGCTCACGTTCAATATCATTTGAGTCCATTGCGCGTTCTTCTACTTGCTCATTTGAACGAAATGTACCCGATTGCTTTAATAATTGGTCAACTAAAGTTGTTTTCCCATGGTCAACGTGCGCGATAATCGCGATATTACGTAAATCTTGACGTAAGTTTGTCATTATTCCACTCCATATTCTTTTTTCGAATGTTTAACTGTGATATTATAGCATAAGAATAGTTAATTGTCTTTGTCAATTGATTGACATGAGTTAATTTTATAGAAGAGAGTTTGGAGGAAAAAATAATGAATAAAGCAAAATTCGTTATGTTCATTTATGCATTAGCTGCTATTTTATCAATGGTTGGCATCGGTTTTTCCGTATCGCTTATCGGCGTAACGGGAACAAAATACGATACAGCGGGCATTATCGGCGTTCTTGCCTGTATTATTGTGATGTGTATTATTTTTATGATGGCATTCAAAACGAAGCGGAAATTTAAAGAACAAGGTTTACTATAAAAAACAGCGCGAAAAATATTCTTCGCGCTGTTTTTATGTCATTATGTAAATTCGGCTGTGTTAGTGAAGCCTCTCTCGCCCTGTAAAATGTCGTCTTGCTTACTTTTATTGTTGGGTAATACTCATGATGGCACTGCCTTCATGATGTATTGATTTTGAATAGGGCATGACTTTATCTTATCAATAATATTGGATTATGAGTTCTTATCCTCGAATCTTATTATTTTAATCGTAATAAAAAAACCTTGAAAGGTGGTTAGCCAATCAAGGTCATATTTAAGATTGTCTTTGAAATTAAACTTGTACAGATAGTATAACTTCTAGCACCTTCATATCTATCAGTACCTTCGTTTAAAATAAAAATTATCTCTTAGTTGCATAAATCCTTTTTTAAATGTCCTTTACTGTTTATCACTTAATAATTCACATGGTAAAATGCCTTTTTAGTTAGTTATAAACATAAGCTACGTTTCACTTCTGCTAATAAATTTATCAACTCAGTTTTCCCTGGAGTTTTTTCCACTTCTTTTTTCACATTTTTGTCCAAATAATCGTAAAATGTTTGAAAGTCCAAAAAGGCCATTTGTTCAATTTCAACCGCTGGATAACCTAATTCTATTAAAACATGTTTTTCATCTAAAGGTCTTGGTAATTGTGCCATATCATATTCATCTAAATCCGATTGAAAAAAGGCAAATACTATCTCTTGTCCATATCCTTCTTTTTCGGCAAAGCTTTTTAGTGCTTTTTCTAGATATTTTCCACTTATGAAATTAAAATATGTTAGCATTAATTTATCAATATCTTCTTTACTTTCCTTCACTTGATATTCTCTACTCATTTCATTGTCACCTTCTAATCACGTCATATCTTAGTTAATAATGTTTACAAGCCTTCTCATGATATATACCAATGCTTGTCCCTTTGTTTTGCCTTCTTTTAATTTTTGTTGGTAGTAAGCATAGGATAAGGGATTTATTAGTAATTCACTTCCTTTTGCTACTTGTATTTGCTGGACGGCTAGGTTATAAAATGAGGTGTGTAATGCCTAATTTCCATACTTGCTTTTTTGTTCCCTGCCATATCATAATTAGCCTAGCCATGTAAAATATCATTCCGTTTCACTAGCGTCGCATTAAAATAATTCAACGCATCATATTAAACTGAATTTTCTGTAATATAATCCAAGCATAAAAAAA
>NZ_JAMBIZ010000083.1 GCF_025291715.1 Metasolibacillus sp. | reverse complement strand
CAGAAATTGGCTCAGCACCCATTACTTTCGTCCAATGTTTGAAATCATCATTTTTTACGATTAACGTAATCGGTGATCCAAGTGTCATCCCGTGACGAACACCACTTACAATTTCAACTGTATCTGTTTCAATTTGCATGCGTCTTCCGCGTCCATGACCTTTTTGTCTTCTTAATAATTCTTTATTAATATGTTCCGCCGTAAGTGTCAAACCTGCTGGTACACCTTCTAAAATAACTGTTAACTGCGGTCCATGTGATTCTCCAGCTGTAATGTATCTCATTTCTCTTGCCCCTTTACTATTTTTTTGTACAAAAAAGTCCCTACTGAGCGCTCAGTAGGGACGATGTTTATCGCGGTACCACCCTAGTTGTAGACAACTGTCGTCTACCTCTCTTCTTCTTTAACGATCGGTTGACCGTCGTCCCCTCCATAAGTTGTCGAGAAAGATGCTCCAAGGCTGTAATTCATGCTTACCTTTGTACTGATTCACACCAGCCATCAG
>NZ_JAMBIZ010000082.1 GCF_025291715.1 Metasolibacillus sp. | reverse complement strand
ACTCAAGTTTCAAAGGACAAGTTATCTCCAAGCTATCTAACCATTTTTGAGGTGAGTCTAAGCGCATTAAAATGGACTATAGAGTGTGTATAGTTAAGGGTGAAAGGAGATTACCGATGAACGAGCAACAACGATTAGCAAGTCAACAAGCAAATTCCTCTACGAAAAAAGAAGAGAAAGATTATAGTAAATACTTTGAAAGTGTATATCAACCACCTTCCTTAAAGGATGCGAAAAAGCGCGGGAAAGAAGAAGTTAAAATTGAACGGGATTTTGGCTTACCTGAAGAGTTTCGCAATTTTGGTACAGGCCGAAAGTTCTATATTCGTACATATGGTTGTCAAATGAATGAGCATGATACGGAAGTAATGGCAGGTATTTTCACAACGCTTGGATATGAACCAACTTTTTCAACTGAGGATGCAGATGTAGTTTTATTAAATACTTGTGCGATTCGTGAAAATGCTGAAAATAAAGTGTTTGGTGAACTAGGCCATTTAAAGTCACTAAA
>NZ_JAMBIZ010000081.1 GCF_025291715.1 Metasolibacillus sp. | reverse complement strand
GGGGCTGGGTGAGTCGACCCCTAAGGCGAGGCCGAAAGGCGTAGTCGATGGGAAAATGGTTAATATTCCATTACTTCTGTGTAATGCGATGAGAGGACGGAGAAGGCTAAATCAGCCTGGCGTTGGTTGTCCAGGTGAAAGGATGTAGGCATGTATCTTAGGCAAATCCGGGGTACTCTATGCTGAGATCTGATAGCAAGCTGTACTTGTACAGCGAAGTGGTTGATGCCATGCTTCCAGGAAAAGTCTCTAAGCTTCAGTTACACAGGAATCGTACCCGAAACCGACACAGGTGGTCAGGTCGAGTAGACCAAGGCGCTTGAGAGAACTCTGCTGAAGGAACTAGGCAAAATGGTACCGTAACTTCGGGAGAAGGTACGCTGTTGTTGGTGATGGAACTCGCTTCCTGAGCTGACGACAGCCGCAGAAACCAGGCCGCTGCAACTGTTTATTAAAAACATAGCACTCTGCAAACACGAAAGTGGACGTATAGGGTGTGATGCCTGCCCGGTGCTGG
>NZ_JAMBIZ010000080.1 GCF_025291715.1 Metasolibacillus sp. | reverse complement strand
AGGACTTGGAATTGGAGTCTCCCTAGGATCAGCGATAGCTGGTTTAGTTATTGATAACTTTGGAGCCCATGTAGGATTTAATGTGGCTATTATAGCAGGAGGCCTTGCCTTAACTATTGCACTTTTAGGCTACAAAACTCTTCACTCCGCATATAGTCATGTTGTTATTAAACAAGATGGACATTCAATAGAGAGTTAAAACATGTTCAAAAAATAGGATTATCTCTTCTTATGCATGAGAAAAGGTAATCCTATTTTAAACTTATTATTTATAATCTGTCATAGCTTCTTCTATATCTATACACAACAAAAAAGAGATAGCAGATTATGCTATCTCTTTTAGTATGACCCGTACGGGATTCGAACCCGTGTTACCGCCGTGAAAGGGCGGTGTCTTAACCACTTGACCAACGGGCCAATTATGGCAGAGAAGAAGGGATTCGAACCCTCGCACCGCGTTAGCGATCTACTCCCTTAGCAGGGGAGCCCCTTGAGCCACTTGGGTACTTCTCTATAAATATGGCTC
>NZ_JAMBIZ010000007.1:124659-125200 GCF_025291715.1 Metasolibacillus sp. | reverse complement strand
GTCGGGTAAGTTCCGACCCGCACGAAAGGCGTAACGATTTGGGCACTGTCTCAACGAGAGACTCGGTGAAATTATAGTACCTGTGAAGATGCAGGTTACCCGCGACAGGACGGAAAGACCCCGTGGAGCTTTACTGTAGCTTGATATTGAATTTTGGTACAACTTGTACAGGATAGGTAGGAGCCAGAGATCTCGGAGCGCCAGCTTCGAAGGAGGCGTCGGTGGGATACTACCCTGGTTGTATTGAAATTCTAACCCATGCCCCTTAGCGGGGCAGGAGACAGTGTCAGGCGGACAGTTTGACTGGGGCGGTCGCCTCCTAAAAGGTAACGGAGGCGCCCAAAGGTTCCCTCAGAATGGTTGGAAATCATTCGTAGAGTGTAAAGGCACAAGGGAGCTTGACTGCGAGACCTACAAGTCGAGCAGGGTCGAAAGACGGGCTTAGTGATCCGGTGGTTCCGCATGGAAGGGCCATCGCTCAACGGATAAAAGCTACCCCGGGGATAACAGGCTTATCTCCCCCAAGAGTCCACATCGACGG
>NZ_JAMBIZ010000007.1:0-124650 GCF_025291715.1 Metasolibacillus sp. | reverse complement strand
TTAAAGCGGTAAGCGAGCTGGGTTCAGAACGTCGTGAGACAGTTCGGTCCCTATCCGTCGTGGGCGTAGGAAATTTGAGAGGAGCTGTCCTTAGTACGAGAGGACCGGGATGGACATACCGCTGGTGTACCAGTTGTCGTGCCAACGGCATCGCTGGGTAGCTATGTATGGACGGGATAAGTGCTGAAAGCATCTAAGCATGAAGCCCCCCTCAAGATGAGATTTCCCATTACGCAAGTAAGTAAGATCCCTCAAAGACGATGAGGTAGATAGGTTCGAGGTGGAAGTGTGGCGACACATGGAGCTGACGAATACTAATCGATCGAGGACTTAACCACATTCTAAACTTGTTTCAATGACCGTTTATCCAGTTTTGAAAGAATAATTTCTTTCCAATTTAATACAGTGAAGTGATGATGGCAAAGAGGTCACACCCGTTCCCATACCGAACACGGAAGTTAAGCTCTTTAGCGCCGATGGTAGTTGGGGGTTTCCCCCTGTGAGAGTAGGACATCGCTTCGCAACAATGAGACCACTGAATATTCAGTGGTTTTTTTGTATATAGAAAAATCCCCCCTTAATAAAATTGGGCGAAACAAGCCGTTTTATGGGCGAAGTCAATGCATAATTGGGCGAATTTCTACCTAAAACGGGCGAGTTCTTATTGACCCCAATTAAAATCTCTTATAATACGGAGTGTAGTTAGATACTTTTATGAGAGTAGCACATCACTTCGCCTAGGTGATACTGTTTGCCGATAGAAGTATCAAAGTTACTGATAGAATACAAAAACTTGCCGATAGACTTTGTCATAAGCACTAAATGTTCAAGCATTTCATATCGTAAATTATAAAGAATGATCCTAGTAATTATTTTTAAAGGTAAAATAATTTCCTTCATGTTATACTTTGCGGTAACTTTAACATTTGAAGGGGGTTTTATTTTGCTTGCATGGAATAGCAATGTATGGGGAAAGTTGATGGGACCGTATGGCACAGGGGAAAATGTGCCAGCATTATTGCAGCAATTAATACAAAACTATGATCAAGAAATAGCAGACGAACTTTTTGAAGAATATTTGTTTCATCAAAATACAATTTATACAATTACATATGCAGTTGTACCTTACTTAGTACAGATCGCTTGTTCAATAAAAGACCCAGAGGTGCGACATAATTTATTTATTACATGTGGTGTTATTGAGGCGAGTCGCAACGACAATGATGTAGAGCCATTTCCTGCAGATTGGACAGCACTAGCTGAGCAGGTAGGAGCATCAATTTGTGAGGAGATTTACAGTGAATATATTAAAGCAATACATGAGATAGCATTGCTATGGGAAGAAGTATTTGCATATGCTTATACTTTAGAAGATTCAGAGAAACGTTATGTGCTTGTTGCTGATGCAGCATACAGAGGTGCACATCAAGTGGCAAATATACTAATGACATTTGTGGACGAGTATATTGTTGTATGTCCAATGTGTAAGCAAGAAGCCTATTTGTGGCCTAATGATAGGCACGGCTGTATAGAGGCTTTTGCACAAGACCCTGTGTTTGAAGAGGAGCAAGAGGCTCATCCAGTTATTCCTATAGATGAATTTTTAGATGTGGAACAAGCGATGTTATCAGAAAGAGTAGCAATGATTGATGAAAAAGAGCTTACTCGTGATTTACCGTATTTGGCTGGCGAAGTAGATTGTCCTTCTTGTGGTACCAAGATAGAAATTTGGCGAGCATTGCTAGAGCATTTTTAAGCAGAAGGGGGATGTATTGATGAATGTTTCTTCTTGGATAAAGTCATTAACAACGTTTAAAATTGATTCAAAATATGCTGATGTCAGTGAGATCGATTACTATTTGGAGCAAAGGGACGAAGAACCATTCGATTCACAATGGATGAAGGTACATAATAATTTTACAGCAATTATTGAAAGCTTGGACAATAAAGAAGTAAAAAGGCAATTAGAGGAGCTACAGAGCCTTGCTCAAGAGCAATTTTACAAAACTATTATCAAGCAGACGGGTCACCCGGATTTGGCTGCTTATTTATCAGATGATATTTATTTGATTGTTGGGTATCTTGCTACTGGTCATTCCAATGATTTTGTTTTTGCAATGAAAGAGAGCTATGACCATGGCGCTTTCCCAAAGATTTGAGGGGAATTTAAGTGAGAAAAACAGAAATTGTTCCTTGGACAAAAGAATGGGATAAATTATACATGATAGAAGCTGAAATACTGAGCAGAATCTTTGAGCATGAAATAATAAATATCTTTCATATAGGTAGCACATCTGTACAAGCAATAGGCTATGCAAAACCAATAATAGATATTTTAATTGTAGTTAAAAATATCAGCAATATTGATAGATATAACGATAAAATGCTAGATTTTGAATATGAAGCAAAAGGTGAAAATGGGATAACTGGTAGAAAGTATTTTGTGAAGGGTAAAAAGAAAAGAACGCATCATGTTCATATTTTTCAAATAGGAAATGAGAATATTAACAAGCATTTACAATTTAAAAACTATTTAATTTATCATCATCAAGAAGCAAAAAAATATGGAGATTTAAAGATAGCATTGGCGAAGAAATTTCCGAATAATACATATCAATATCAAAAAGGTAAGGAAGCGTTTATGAATAATCTTGTAGTAAAGGCATTGGAATGGGAAGTGAAATAGTATATTATTGGTGCTATAGTATAAATAATCATATTTAATGAGGTGTTCAAATTGAGTAAAATATACAAAAGCTTCATTGGGTGTATGTTAATAGTAATGCTAGTCATGATGATTGGTGATAAAGCTATGGCGGCGAATAGTGCGCCGGCTGGTGTAATTGTCAATGGGAAATCAGTTGTTTTCACAAGCAAAACAGGCTATCCATATGCTGATAAAAAGGGAATTAATATGGTACCTTTCAATCCAATAATGAAAGCAACGGGGGCAGCGATTGGATTTGATAAGGCAAATAATACGGCTATCGTAGTGACAGAGCATGATCGAATTGAGGTACCTGTTGGTGAAAGCTATTTTTACAATAATAATATAGAGATAGCTTTGAACGCAGTGGCAGTAAAGAAAGACGGTAAAGTGTATGTACCTTTCAAGGCCTTAAAAGCCATTTTAGAATCTGCAGATTTTACAGTAGAATGGGATAAAAAAACAAAAACAATTAATGCTCATACGTTTAAATTTAATAAAAATGAGTATGTGCCATATTCTACATCAAGTGCAAAAACACTTATAACACAAGTTTTAAAAGGGAATGTTGTTTATATAAAAGGGAAATATTATGCAACACCTGAGTATTTGAAAATGCTGACGAATACAGAGGTTATATATCTTAGCGATGATTTAAACAAAGCTATTTATCCAGAATATAATAGATACTCATTCTCATCATCATCTGATTTTGAATATATACCAAAAGATTGGGTATCTATAACTAATTTGGTCTAAAACGGGATTTCGTTTGCGGCATATGGTGCGAATCGTTATGGTCCTGAACGAAAAGAATTCTATTCAGTAGGGAGAACGGGTGTTGTTATTATCTATAAAATGCCGAGTTTACCAGATGATTTCATGACGAATCCAGTTCCAGGAGTGTATGAAGGCATTACAATTAAAGTTGAAAGAGGGAAGATTTATTTTAAACAAGAAGATTTGATTAAATATAATATTTTAAAAGAACCAATTTTCTAAACAATGCTTATTAAGCACAACTAAGCGTATCTTAAAAAACCTGAGCAGTTAAATCGCTCAGGTTTTTTATTATTACTCAACTGCTAAATGTTGCTGTAGATTATTGCTAACATCCATTAACTCTTGCTCATCAAATAGATAGTACCACAGTGTGTCGATTCGTTGACCATCTCCTTTTTCGAATTGGAGCTGATCGATGTCCTTATTTAAATTAGAATAAAGCTTTTGCAATTGATACAAATTGTTCATTGGAAAATTCATTTGTACGTTATCGCCTAACACATCGAAAATATCGTTTAGCTTTAATAACGTAGATGGACTTGCTGCTTTTGCTGCGATCGCTTCAATTAATTGCTTTTGGCGCAATTGTCTGCCAAAATCACCGCGCGGGTCTTCGTAGCGAATACGTGTGAAAATAAGCGCTTCTTCACCATCTAGTGTCACTTCACCTTTAGGGAATGTGTATTGTTGATGGGATAAATCGATATCGTTATTGACTGTAACGCCACCTAAGACATCAATAATTTGTAAAAACCCTTCCATATTTACGGCTATATAATAATCAATAGGTATATTTAAAATATTTTCTACTGTCGCAATGGACATCGGAATGCCACCTCGTGCATAAGCGTGATTAATTTTTTCAACAGTGTTGTTGCCAACAATTTCGACACGAGCATCGCGTGGAATGCTTAACATTTTCACACTTTTTTTCTCTGGATTTACGGTGACGACAATCATAGTGTCTGTTCTACCTGTATCATGTTCACGTTCATCGATGCCTAATAGCAGAACAGAAAATGGGTCGATATGAGGAAGCTTATCTGAAACGGCGACTTCAGTGTTATTAGGGTGATCCTGCTTTTGCATTTTTTCTACAGCTTTTTGGAAGGAGTAGTATGTGTATGCACCGTAGCTAGCTGCTCCGATGATGAATAGGACAATTAAATATAATACAACCTTTTTCCATGTCTGCATTTTAGGTTTTGTTCGTTTTTGCATATCTAATCTCCATTCGTTTTACTGAAACATATAGACGTTATTAGTATAGATAAGTTTCTTCTTTTTGAAACGAAAATTTTCAGCATTCGTCAAATATGGAAAGGAGGCTCTAGAAATGAAACGAAAGATAATGGCGAGTTGTATATTAATTGTATGTGTTGTGACAGTGATAACTGGTGTTTCTTATATTCCGCAAAAGCTAATCAAGGTTGATGCAAAAGACGTGGTGAAAATCGAAATGACAAATGGTCATACAGGGCAACATGTAGAAATTATGAATCGAGAGCAAATTTCACAGCTGTTAACAAGCTTGAGCAAGCTTACAATACAAAAGGAGCAATCTGCAAAAGATTTAAAGGGATATCATTATTCATTAAAGCTTTATACAGAAAAAGGTAAAGGGCAACAATTTACAATGACTGAACCTAATACAATCATTTATAACAAGGCACTTTATAAAATAAAAGGAAGCTCCATTGATGTGGCATATCTCGAACGCTTATTTTGATTCAAGGGCGTCTAAACATCTGAAGAAATTACACTGAGGCATAATAGCTTTACAGAAGTGACAAACATTTGACACATTTTCATGGTATAGTAGAAACAGCATATATGATTGGAAGGATGAAAACGATTGTCAAAGAAACAAGTTTGGTATGAGGTACAGGAGGATGAAACGATTGAGCAATGTCTACAGAGAATGAGCGAGGATGGTTATTCTGTATGTGGGCGGAAAGAGGAGCCTTTGTTTCATTTAGTGGATGGTGAACCTACGTACTTGCGCCAAAAAATACAATTTAAAGGTATACTACGAGAAGAATAGTTCTAAAACACGAACATTATTGTTTTCTGAAAATTTATCGTTCGCATTTTTGCGTTGCTTTTATAGAAAATGCTTGATAAAATATGAACAAGAAAACATTTACCCTCATATATGCTAAAGGATATGGCTTTAGTGTTTCTACCCGGTACCGTAAATTCCGGACTATGTAGGGAAGCAACTATTCACATTGGGAATGGAATAAGGAAAGCAAAGTTCTTTTCGTGTTCAATCCTTGAGTAGTTTGCTTTCTAGTACATAGAAAGCAAACTGTTCGAGGATTTTTTTAATTCAAATTATTAAGGAGTGCGAATAATGAGTCCTAAAATTGGCGTTATTATGGGAAGTTCTAGCGATTGGGAAACGATGAAGCATGCATGCGATATATTGGAAGAGCTACAAGTGCCTTATGAAAAACAAGTAGTGTCAGCACATCGTACACCTGATTTAATGTTTGAGTATGCAGAGGCAGCACGAGGACGCGGCATTCAAGTAATTATTGCAGGTGCTGGAGGTGCAGCACATTTACCAGGGATGGTAGCGGCAAAAACAACATTGCCAGTAATCGGCGTGCCAGTGCAATCAAAAGCATTAAACGGTTTAGATTCTTTATTATCGATCGTTCAAATGCCGGGTGGTGTGCCTGTTGCAACGGTAGCGATTGGTAAAGCTGGTGCAACGAATGCAGGCTTATTAGCGGCACAAATTTTATCTACAACAGATACAGAGCTTGCAGAGCGTTTAGAAAAACGTCGTGAAACAATTAAAGCACAAGTGTTAGAAAGCACAGGTGAACTACAGTGACGAAAGTTATTTATCCAGGGCAAACAATCGGCATTATTGGTGGCGGTCAATTAGGGCGTATGATGGCTTTAGCAGCAAAGGAAGCAGGCTTTAAAATTGCTGTTTTAGAGCCTGCAATGGATTCACCATGTGGACAAGTTGCTGATATTAGAATTGTAGCGGCATATGATGATGAAGCAGCATTGGAAGAATTAGCGGAAGTGAGCGATGTTATCACATATGAATTTGAAAATATTGATTATGAAGGCTTAAAGCGATTAACGCAAATTGCTTATGTGCCACAAGGTGCGGAGCTTGTACGTATTACCCAAAACCGCGTAACAGAAAAGGCAGCAATTGTGGAGGCAGGTTGTCCTGTAGCACCTTATGTTGTAGCAGAAAGCTACGAAGAGCTTGTGGCGCAAATTGATACAATCGGTTATCCATGCATCGTGAAAACAGCGCGCGGGGGCTATGATGGAAAAGGACAACAGCTTTTAACATCAGCAGAAGATTTACCATTAGTGAAAGGGTTATTTGAACATTCTGTATGTATTGCAGAAGGCTTTGTTCCTTTTGAAAAAGAAATCTCAGTCATTGTGCAACGCAATGGGCAAGGACAAACATGCTGCTTACCTGTTGGTGAAAATATTCATGTGCATCATATTTTACATGAAACGATTGTACCAGCACGCATTGCAGAAACGACTTATGAAAAAGCGACAGAAGCAGCGACAAAAATTGCTGATTCTTTAAAGCTAGTTGGTACATTAGCTGTGGAAATGTTTGTTTTAGAAAATGGCGAACTGGTCATTAATGAGCTAGCACCAAGACCGCATAATTCAGGGCATTATTCAATTGAGGCGTGTAATATTTCGCAATTTGGACAACATATTCGTGCGGTATGTGGTTGGCCATTACGTCAGCCGAAGCTATGGGCACCAACCGTTTCAATTAATATTTTAGGGCAGCATGTCATTCCATTAACAAATTCAATTGCGAAATATCCAGATTGGTCTGTGCATCTTTATGGAAAATCAGAAGCAAAAGTGAATCGTAAAATGGGGCATGTTACAATTATGACAGAGTCGATTGAGACGACACTACAGCAAATTCAAAACTCTGGCATTTGGTCAGAATAAAGGGAGCAAAACAACAATGATTGAACGTTACACAAGACCAGAAATGGGCGCAATTTGGACAGAACAAAACAAATACCAAGCATGGCTAGAAGTTGAAATTTTAGCATGTGAGGCATGGGCTGAAATTGGCGATATTCCAAAAGAGGACGTAGCGAAAATTCGCGCAAATGCTTCATTTGATGTCAATCGCATTTTAGAAATCGAAGAAGAAACGCGTCATGATGTAGTAGCGTTCACACGTGCCGTATCAGAAACGCTTGGTGAGGAACGCAAATGGGTACATTATGGACTGACTTCAACAGATGTTGTAGATACAGCACTTTCTTATTTAATTAAACAGGCCAACGACATTTTACGTAAAGATTTACACAACTTTATTGACATTATTGCTGAAAAGGCAAAAGAGCATAAATACACGGTAATGATGGGACGTACACATGGGGTCCATGCAGAGCCAACGACATTCGGCTTGAAGCTTGCGCTATGGCATGAGGAAATGAAACGTAATTTGGAGCGCTTTGAGGCTGCGGCGAAAATTATCGAAACAGGTAAAATGAGCGGGGCTGTTGGCACATATGCCAATATTGATCCTCGTGTAGAGCAATATGTGTGTGACAAGCTAGGATTAGCGGCTGCACCAATTTCAACACAAACATTACAGCGCGACCGTCATGCACAATATTTCGCAACGCTATCATTAATTGCTACATCAGTTGAAAAGTTTGCGACAGAAGTGCGTGGCTTACAAAAATCAGAGCAGCGTGAAGTAGAGGAAGCGTTTGGCAAAGGACAAAAAGGCTCATCAGCAATGCCACATAAACGCAATCCAATCGGCTCAGAAAATATGACAGGGATGGCAAGATTAATGCGTGGCTATATGCTAACGGCTTATGAAAATGTAGCACTATGGCATGAGCGTGATATTTCCCATTCATCTGCGGAACGCGTTATTATCCCAGATGCAACCATTACATTGAACTATATGTTAAACCGTTTCGGTAATATTGTGAAAAACTTAACGGTATTCCCTGAAAATATGAAGCGCAACATGGATCGCACATTTGGTCTTATTTATTCACAGCGCATTTTACTAGCTTTGATTGATAAAGGTTTAGCACGTGAAGAAGCATATGATACAGTGCAGCCATTAACAGCGCGCGCATGGGATGAGCAAACGGCATTCCGTCCATTAGTAGAAGCGAACGACAAAATCACAGCGCATTTATCGCCAGCAGAAATTGATGATTGCTTTGACTATAACTATCATATTCAGCATGTTGATATGATTTTTGAACGATTAGGCTTAAATTAATCGCAGGGGGAATCCGCAATGAATAAAGGTCAGCTATTATACGAAGGTAAGGCAAAACGATTATACGCAACTGAGGACGATAACATTCTTTTTGTAGAATATAAAGATAGCGCAACAGCATTTAATGGTGAGAAAAAAGAAGAAATTCAAGGTAAAGGCATTTTAAATAATCGCATTACAACGCTTATTTTTGAAAAGCTGCAAGCACAAGGCATTGCTTCACATTTCATTAAAAGCTTATCTGATAATGAACAGCTTGTGCGCAAAGTAGACATTATCCCTATCGAAGTAGTTGTGCGCAATATTGCGGCAGGGAGCCTAGCAAAACGTCTAGGCTTTGAAGAGGGTACGCCGCTTGTACGTCCAATTGTGGAATTTTACTACAAGGATGATGAGCTAGGCGATCCATTGATAACGACGGAGCATATTGATGTGCTCGGTATTGCTACAGCGCAGCAAGTACAAGCATTATATGATAATAGCTTGCGAGTAAATGAAGTGTTGCGTCCAATTTTTGAAGAGGTTGGCGTTATATTAGTAGATTTTAAGCTAGAGTTTGGTATTGATGCAGAGGGCGAAGTATTATTAGCGGATGAAATTTCACCAGATACGTGTCGTTTATGGGATGCCGAAACAAAACGTAAGCTAGACAAAGACGTATTCCGCCGTGATTTAGGTAGTTTAACAGAAGTATATGAAATTATTTTAACTAAACTTGGAGGCAACTAATCATGAAAAAAGTAAAAATTTACGTAACACTAAAAGAAAGTATTTTAGATCCACAAGGCTCAGCAGTTCAAGGCTCTTTAAAGAAAATAGGCTATGAGGAAGTAGCGGACTTACGTATCGGGAAATATTTAGAGTTAACAATCGGTGAGACAACGCGTGATATCGATACAATCGTTAAAGAAATGTGTGAAAAGGTGTTAACAAACACAGTAATCGAAAACTATCGCTATGAAGTCGAGGAGGCTTAATCCATGAAATTTGCAGTGCTCGTTTTCCCAGGATCGAACTGTGATATCGATATGTATCACGCGATTAAGGATGAACTAGGTGAAGAAGTAGAATACGTTTGGCATACAGAAACATCTTTAGAGGGCTTTGATGGGGCATTAGTACCAGGAGGCTTCTCATACGGTGACTACTTACGCTGTGGAGCGATGGCAAACCAATCAAATATTATGACTGCTTTAAAAGAGTTTGCTGCACAAGGTAAGCCAGTATTAGGCGTATGTAATGGATTCCAAATCTTAACGGAAGCGGGTCTGTTACCAGGCGCATTGTTACGTAATAAAAACTTAAAATTCATGTGTCGTACAGTTCAGTTAAAAGTTGAAAATAACAACACATTATTTACAAACGAATATGAAGCAAATGAAGTAATCAATATTCCAATCGCACATGGCGAAGGAAACTACTACTGTGATGAAGAAACTTTAGCTAAATTAAAGGCAAATAATCAAATTGCTTTCACATATTCAAATGACAATCCAAACGGTTCTCTAGCTGATATTGCAGGTATTGTCAATGAACAAGGCAATGTACTTGGTATGATGCCACACCCTGAGCGTGCGGCAAATGAAATCGTAGGCGGCGCAGACGGTTTAAAATTATTCAAATCAATTGTGAAGCAGTGGGGGGAACAACATGTCAACAAATAATTTCGAGCCAACACCAGAGCAAATTAAAGAGCAACGTCTTTATGCAGACATGGGGATGACAGATGCAGAGTATGATTTAGCTGTTGAAAAACTAGGTGGCCGCAAGCCGAACTGGACGGAAATCGGATTATTCTCTGTTATGTGGTCAGAGCACTGCTCATACAAAAAATCGAAGCCTGTATTACGTAAATTCCCAACAAAAGGCCCTCAAGTATTACAAGGTCCTGGTGAGGGTGCAGGGATTGTTGATATCGGTGATGAGCAAGCGGTTGTTTTCAAAATGGAATCGCATAACCACCCATCAGCAATCGAGCCATACCAAGGTGCAGCAACAGGCGTTGGCGGAATTATCCGCGATGTATTCTCAATGGGTGCACGTCCAATTGCAATGTTAAACTCTTTACGCTTTGGTGAGTTAAAATCAGCGCGTGGGAAATATTTATTTGAGGAAGTTGTTGCTGGTATTGCAGGCTATGGCAACTGTATCGGTATTCCAACAGTTGGTGGTGAAATTCAATTCGACCCTTGCTATGAAGGTAACCCACTTGTCAATGCCATGTGTGTTGGCTTAATCGATCATAAAGATATTCAAAAAGGTGTAGCGGCTGGTGTCGGCAACACAGTGATGTATGTAGGTGCAAAAACAGGGCGCGATGGCATTCATGGTGCCACATTCTCTTCTGAAGAGTTATCAGAAGAAGCAGACGAGAAGCGTTCAGCAGTACAAGTTGGTGACCCATTCATGGAAAAGCTACTTCTTGAAGCTTGTTTAGAAGTTGTCAAATCAGATGCGTTAGTTGGAATTCAAGATATGGGTGCAGCTGGTTTAACTTCATCTTCAGCAGAGATGGCTTCAAAAGCTGGTACTGGTGTAGAGATGAACTTAGATTTAGTACCACAACGTGAAACAAATATGACAGCTTATGAAATGATGCTATCAGAGTCACAAGAACGTATGTTAATCGTTGTTAAAGCAGGTCGCGAAGAAGAAATTAAAGCAATCTTTGAAAAATACGATTTAGATGCGGTAGCAGTAGGGCGTGTAACAGATGATAAAATGCTTCGCTTATTGCATAAAGGTGAAGTAGTAGCGGAAGTATTAGCAGATGCACTTGCAGAGGACGCACCTGTTTACAATATGCCAGATGCAGAGCCAGCATACTTCGCTGAATTCCAAGCGATGGAAAATGCAGAGCCTGCTGTAACAAACTATAAAGAAACGTTAACAGCTCTTTTACAAGCACCAACAATTGCTTCAAAAGAGTGGGTTTATGACCAATATGATTACCAAGTACGTACAAATACGGTGGTAGCACCAGGTTCGGATGCAGCAGTATTGCGCGTGCGTGGCACAAATAAAGGTTTAGCGATGACTACAGACTGTAACTCTCGTTATATTTACCTAGACCCGGAAACAGGCGGTAAAATTGCGGTAGCAGAGGCAGCACGTAACATCGTATGTTCTGGTGGTGAGCCCTTAGCAATTACAGACTGCTTAAACTTTGGTAATCCTGAAAAACCAGAAATCTTCTGGCAAATTCAAAAATCCGCTGATGGTATTTCAGCAGCATGTTTAGCATTAAATGCACCAGTAATTGGTGGTAACGTATCAATGTATAATGAGCGCTCAGGCGAAGCAGTTTATCCGACGCCAACAATCGGTATGGTTGGCTTAGTCAAAGACTTGGCACATGTGACAACACAAGAAGTGAAGGCAGCAGGTGACGTTATTTACTTAATCGGTGAAACGACGACAGAATTTGGTGGCTCAGAGCTTCAAAAACTATTAGAGGGTGCAATTTCAGGACAAGCACCAACAATTGATTTAGAAGTAGAAGCAGCACGTCAAGCGGCATTATTAGCAGCAATTCGCGACGGACTTGTACAATCAGCACACGATGTTGCAGAAGGTGGCGTAGCCGTTGCTTTAGCTGAAAAAACATTTGCAGCGAAAGGTCTTGGTGTCAATGTAACACTTGAAGGCTCTGCAACAACAGCATTATTTGCTGAATCACAATCACGCTTTATCGTAACGGTGAAAGCAGAAAATGCAGCAAGCTTTGAAGCAGTAGTAGCAGATGCAAAGAAAATTGGTACAGTAACAGACGATTCAACAATTACAATTAATGGGGAAACATCTACTCTTGTAGAAGGAACAGTGGAAGAATTCCGTTCTGCTTGGAAAGGAGCAATTCCATGCTTGCTGAAATCAGAGGCTTAAACGAGGAATGTGGTGTATTTGGGATTTGGGGTAACTCAAGTCCTGCACACCTTAGTTATTATGGCTTACATGCCCTGCAACACCGCGGACAAGAGGGTGCTGGTATCGTTGTAACAGATGGTGAAGGGTTACGTGCAGTAAAAGGTGAAGGCTTAGTAAGCGAAGTATTTAATGAAGATAAATTAAGAAAAGTAAACGGAAAAGCAGCAATTGCCCATGTACGTTATGCAACTGCAGGCGGTAGCGGTATGGAAAATGTTCAGCCGTTATTATTCCATTCGTCAACGGGCAGCTTAGCGATTGCTCATAACGGAAATCTCGTAAACGCTAATCATTTAAAGCAATATTTAGAGCGTCAAGGAAGCATTTTCCATTCAAGCTCTGATACGGAGGTAGTAGCGCATTTAATCAAGAAAAGTAAGCTATCACCATTCCGTGCAAAAGTGAAAGAGGCGCTGAATTTATTAAAGGGCGCATATTCTTTACTTGTCATGACGAAGGAAGAGATGCTTGTAGCACGCGATCCGCACGGCTTACGCCCGTTATCTTTAGGGAAACTTGGCGATGGCTGGGTTGTTGCCTCTGAAACATGTGCATTCGATTTAATTGGTGCGGAATTTGTCCGTTCAGTTGAGCCTGGTGAGCTATTAATTATTAATGATAAAGGTGTAACATCTGACCGCTTTGTTGATATGCAGGGACGTGCAATGTGTGCGATGGAATACGTTTATTTAGCACGACCAGATTCCGATATTGATGGCATCAATGTCCATATGGCACGTAAGCGCATGGGGAAACAATTAGCACGTGAATGTGCGCATATTGAAGGCGATGTTGTAACAGGGGTACCGGATTCAAGTATTTCTGCGGCAATTGGTTTTGCAGAAGAAAGCGGCATTGCGTATGAGCTTGGTTTAATTAAAAATCGCTATGTTGGCCGTACATTTATTCAACCAACACAGGAACTGCGTGAGCGCGGTGTGAAAATGAAATTGTCTCCAGTTGTGCAAGTTGTAAAAGATAAGCGCGTTATTATGGTAGATGATTCAATTGTGCGCGGTACAACGTCACGTCGTATTGTTCGAATGCTGAAAGAGGCAGGTGCGGCAGAGGTACATGTTGTCATTTCATCACCGCCGATGACAGACCCTTGCTTCTATGGTATTGATACATCAACACACGAAGAACTAATTGCAGCAAGCCATAATGTTGAAGAAATTCGACAAGCGATTGAGGCAGATTCATTAACATTTTTATCAGCAGAGGGCATGATTGAGTCAATTGCACGTCCATTCGAGGACGCTAATCGTGGTTTATGCTTAGCCTGCTTTACAGGAAAATATCCAACTGAAATTTTCCCAGACACGCTATTACCACATGAAAAAGAGTTATTAGGCTAAAATTGAGAGAAAGATTGCTAAACTCAATATTTCAAATTTTTAAAAGATAAGTACTTTTATTAAGTAAGATACCGTTTCAACAAAATAGGAAAAAGTGTCTGAGAAGTGGTGTGTTATGTCACTTTTTGGACACTCCCATGATAGTTAACCAATAAAGGGGGCGCTTTTCGCATGTCGAAAGCATATGAACAAGCAGGCGTAAATATTGAGGCCGGCTATGAAGCTGTAAAGCGAATGAAATCACACGTTGAACGTACAAACCGTTTAGGTGTAATGGGTACATTCGGTGGCTTTGGTGGCATGTTTGATTTATCTACATTGAATTTAAAAGAGCCTGTGTTAATTTCAGGTACAGATGGTGTTGGTACGAAATTAAAGCTAGCATTCATGGTTGATAAGCATGACACAATCGGTATCGACTGTGTGGCGATGTGTGTGAATGATATCGTGGCACAAGGCGCAGAGCCATTATATTTCCTAGACTATGTAGCTGTTGGCAAAGCGGAGCCAGCTAAAATTGAGCAAATCGTTAAAGGTGTGGCAGATGGCTGTGTGCAATCAGGCGCGGCATTAATCGGTGGGGAAACAGCTGAGATGCCAGGGCTTTATGAGGAAGATGAATACGATTTAGCAGGCTTTGCAGTAGGTGCATGCGAAAAGAGTGCCATCATTACAGGTGAAAAAATTACAGAAGGTGACGTGCTTGTAGGGATTGCTTCAAGTGGCGTTCACTCAAATGGTTATTCATTAGTGCGTAAAATTGTTTTTGCGGATAATGGTTACGCAGTTGATCAAGTAGTGGAAGGCTATGAGGCGTTAGGTCCGATCGGTGAGGCATTATTAGTGCCAACGAAGCTTTATGCGAAGCCAGTATTGGCAGCGATTAAAGCGGCTGATGTACATGGCTGTGCCCATGTTACAGGTGGTGGCTTCTATGAAAACTTACCACGTATGATGCCAGAAGGTCTTGCAACGGAAATTGATTTAGGCTCTTGGCCAGTATTGCCAATCTTTGAATTTTTAAAAGACAAGGGACAGCTTGCTGATAAAGATTTATACAATGTATTCAACATGGGCATTGGCTTTGTTATCGCTGTACCATCAACAGATGCAGATAAAGTGCTTGAAGCGGTTGAAGCAAATGGTGAAAAAGCATATGTTATTGGTCGTGTTGTTAAAGGTGAGGGCGTTGTTTTCAACGGTGAGCATGACGGGAGTTTAGTGTAATGAAAAAAATAGCAGTATTTGCTTCAGGCAGTGGTAGCAATTTTCAAGCTATCGCTGAAAGCATTGAACGTGGAGAGCTGAATGCCCGTATTGAGCTTGTTGTGACAGATAAGCCAGGAGCATTTGTTGTAACACGCGCTAAGCAATTCAATATACCAGTGCTAAAGCTAGCACCAAAAACATTTGCATCAAAAGCACATTATGAGCAGGCAATTGTTGACGCTTTACAAGAGAAAAGTATTGAATGGGTCGTATTAGCAGGCTATATGCGCTTAATTGGCGAAACATTGTTAACGGCATTCCCAAATCGCATTGTCAATATTCACCCTTCTTTACTGCCATCTTTCCCAGGTAAAGATGCGATTGGTCAAGCGATTGAACATGGTGTGAAAGTGACAGGTGTTACAGTTCATTTTGTCGATGCAGGCATGGATACAGGGCCAATTATTGCACAAGTTGCAGTTGACGTAGCGGGCTCTCGTGAAGAGACAGAGACGCGTATCCATCAAGCAGAGCACAAGCTATATACAGCAACATTGAAGCAATTATTTCAATAAAGTGAAGTGGGGATGTTCGTCATTCCCACTGATTGTTAGCTTTCGTGGACAGCTATAGCTACCGTTAATGCGGGCTAAATTTAGAGGCTGTTGGTCTTTCTCTGACAGTCCGAATATTTTCAACATACATTGGAGGATTTTATCGTGAGTAAACGTGCACTGATTAGTGTTTCGAATAAAGAAGGTATTTTACAATTTGCAAAAGAATTAGTCACATTAGGTTATGAAATTTTGTCAACTGGTGGTACGAAAAGCATGTTACAAGACAATAACGTACCTGTAACAGCAGTCGATGAAGTAACGAAGTTTCCAGAAATTTTAGATGGTCGTGTGAAAACGTTAAATCCAATGATTCATGGTGGACTTTTAGGGAAATTTGATGATGCCTCACATCAAGCACAAATGAATGAGCATGGCATTGAGCCAATTGAAATTGTTTGCGTCAACTTATATCCGTTTGTTGAGACAATTTCAAAGCCTAATGTAACATTCGATGATGCAATCGAAAACATTGATATTGGTGGTCCAACGATGCTACGTTCAGCCGCGAAAAATCATCAATATGTAACAGTAATTGTAGATGCAGCTGACTATGCACAAGTGCTAGAGGAATTAAAGGCGAATGGTGCAACGACACTTGCCACACGTCGCAAGCTAGCTGCAAAAGTATTCCGCCATACAGCAACGTACGATTCATACATTTCAAATTACTTAACAGAAGAAGACTTCCCAGAAAACTTAACGTTAACATATGAATTAAAGCAAAGCCTACGTTATGGGGAAAACCCACACCAAAAAGCGGCATTTTATCAAAAGCGTTTAGGCTCGGATTTCTCTATCGCCTTTGCAGAGCAATTACACGGCAAAGAGCTTTCTTACAATAATATTCAAGATGCCAATGCAGCACTGCAAATTGTTAAGGAATTTGAGATGCCTGCTGCGGTAGCAGTCAAGCATATGAACCCATGCGGTGTTGGTACAGGTGCGACGATTGAAGAGGCGTTTAACAAGGCATATGAAGCTGATGCAACATCTATTTTCGGTGGTATTATCGCATTAAACAAAGAAGTAGATCAAGCAACGGCTGAAAAATTAAGCGGTATTTTCTTAGAAATTATTATCGCACCTTCATTTACAGCGGAGGCGTTAGAAATTTTAACGGCGAAGAAAAACATCCGCTTAATGACAATTGACTTCTCGCAAGCAAAGCAAGATCAGTTTAATGTCGTGTCAGTAGAGGGTGGCTTACTTGTACAGGAGCCAGACCGTTACGGCTTTAGCGATGCGACAATTAACGTTGTAACAGACCGTGAGCCTACAGAAGAGGAATGGAGTGCCTTAAAATTAGGCTGGGCGGTTGTCAAGCACGTTAAATCAAATGCTATCGTTGTGGCAGATAGTCAAATGACTTTAGGTGTTGGTGCAGGACAAATGAATCGTGTAGGCGCAGCAAAAATTGCCTTCGAACAGGCAGGTGAAAAAGCACAGGGTGCAGCATTAGCATCCGATGCATTTTTCCCGATGAGCGACACAGTGGAAGCAGCACATGCGGCAGGTATTACGGCTATTATTCAACCAGGTGGTTCAATTAAAGATCAAGATTCGATTGATAAAGCAAATGAATATGGCATTGCAATGGTCTTTACAGGCGTACGCCACTTCAAACATTAAAAAATAATAGCATAAGTATAAGGGAGCGGGTATAATAAAATAATGTTTCATTGCTACTTTTGGTCGGGGAGTAATAGAAGCGTTATCGAAAATGCTTTCTAAGAAAGCAAGAGCGATTTGATGATCCACTTTGGCCGGGGGATATCAATCGCACCCTATCTATTTTAAACAGCAGCCTATTTTGGTCGGATACGCACGCTGTTCAAATAGTGATAAAAAACGCTCGCTATAATAGCGGGCGTTTTTTTGTTCGCAGATAAGTGATGAAATTTCGCAGATAACCGACTGAAAAACGCAGATATATGATAAAAATTCGCAGATAAAATAGGAGGTTGCAAAAGATGAAGGTTCTTGTAATTGGAAGTGGTGGTCGCGAGCATGCGATTGCGAAGCAGTTTAGCATTGCGCCATCAGTAGAAAAAGTATTTGTTGCACCAGGGAATGATGGAATGTGTGCAGATGCAGAGCTAGTAGCAATTGATGCAATGGATTTTGCAGCACTTGTCACATTTGTCAAAGAGCACAAAATTGATTTAACATTTGTAGGCCCAGAGCAGCCATTGGCAGCTGGAATTGTAGATTATTTTCAACGAGAAGGATTAACCATTTTTGGGCCAACAAAGGCAGCAGCACAAATTGAGGGCTCTAAATCGTATGCGAAAGAGCTGATGCAAAAATATAATATTCCAACAGCAGCATATGCAACATTTACAGAGGCGGCGCCAGCCATTGCCTATATTCAAGAGCAGGGCGCACCAATTGTCGTGAAGGCAGATGGTTTAGCGGCTGGTAAAGGAGTTATCGTCGCAATGACAGAGCAAGAGGCGATTGATGCAGTCAATGATATGATTGGTAACCAACGCTTTGGTGATTCTTCTTCACGTGTTGTCATTGAGGAGTTTTTAGATGGCGAAGAGTTTTCATTTATGTCATTTGTACATAAAGGACAAATTTACCCAATGGTTATTGCACAGGATCATAAGCGAGCATATGACGGCGACAAAGGACCGAATACAGGAGGGATGGGTGCCTATTCGCCAGTACCGCAAATCCCACAGGAGCTCATTTCAAAAGCCTATATTGAAATTGTGGAGCCAACTGTCAAAGCGATGGAGGAAGAAGGTGTATCCTTCACAGGTATTCTTTATGCAGGACTCATTTTAACAGCAAAAGGTCCGAAAGTAATCGAGTTTAACGCTCGCTTTGGCGATCCAGAAACACAGGTTGTCTTACCGCGTATGACATCTGATTTTGGCTTATTTATGCAAGCATTAATGGCTGAAAAATACTTCGATTTACAATGGTCAAATGAAGCGGTGTTAGGTGTAGTCATTGCAGCAGAAGGCTATCCAGGTGATGTAGAAAAAGGCAATGCATTGCCTAACCTACAAGCAATTAGCGAAAATTATGCGGTGTACCATGCAGGCACAAAGCTTGTAGATGGCACATATGTAGGTAATGGTGGTCGTGTGTTGCTCGTAGCAGCAAAGGCAGATACATTACAAGAAGCGCAAGAAAAAGTATATGCAGCAATCAATACGGAGAGCTGGGAGAAGTTTTTCTTCCGTAAAGATATTGGCTGGCGTACATTTCAATAAATAGCATTTTATAAAAGAAACTATCAGGAAAGTTTAGGCTTTCCTGATAGTTTTTTATGACTAAGAAGGGTTTTGACTGGAATTATTTGATGTCGTAGCATCGGTGTTTTTACCAGAAATAGCATCTGAAAATTCCTTCATAAACTGGCTAACCTGTTCTTTAGACATAAAATCTTGACTGTCAAAGGTGTTTGACGTAGCTTGCTCGTTTTGCATGCTAGTACCCATCATTGCTTTCAGTGGGCAATATTGAAAAACACCTTCCGCAATTTTCATTGCGCCTGCTGCAATCATTAAATGACCTGTCCAACAATTTGGACGATGAGCAATGCGACCGATGCCACAGCCAGTCATTGAAATACCGCAAATAAGTCGCATAAAAGCGCTACGCTCTGAAATATTTTCTTCTAACAAAAATAGTCAGCTCCTTATAAAAAATGTTATTTACATCGCTTTGCTTTATGAAAGTGCTGTGATACGATAAAGGCGATGTATTGCACAAATAGTATGCATCGTTTTCTGTAGAAAATGTATAGGTGAAAAAGGAGGCATTTTTGCCATGCCAGAAATCAATTGGAAGATTAAAGATATTCGAGAGCAAGTTGCTGTGATTGATGGCAAAGTTGCGCCGACGATTGTATTAAAAAATGCACGTTACTTGCATAGCATATTAAAAAAATGGATTGAAGGTAATATTTGGATTTTGAATGACCGCATTGTATATGTTGGAGAACGCATGCCAGCATTTGTAGAAGGCACTGAAATTGTTGATGTAGCAGGAAAAATAATTGTACCAAGCTATATTGAACCACATGTACATCCATTTCAATTATATAATCCGCAATCCTTTGCCGATTTTGCAGCACAAACGGGAACGACAGCATTTATATCCGACAATATGACATTTGCAGCTTTAATGGATAACGAGAAAGCGTTTATAATATTAGAACAGCTTCGACAATTGCCCTTCTCCTTTTATTGGTGGGCACGCTTTGATTCACAAACAGAAACAGAGCTAGAGGAGGAAATTTATTCAACCGCCTCTGTTTTAGAATGGTTAGAGCAGGATTCTGTATTGCTTGGCGGTGAGCTAACAGCTTGGCCAAAACTATTACGTGGAGATGACCAAATGCTCCATTGGATTCAAGTTGCAAAACTAAAAGGGAAGAAAATTGAAGGTCATTTCCCTGGCGCCTCTGAAAGAACGCTAGCTCGCATGAAGCTATTAGGCGCAGATGGTGATCATGAGGCGATGACGATTGAGGAAGTGGAAAGTCGTTTATTACATGGCTATGCAGTGACGCTACGTTATTCATCCATTCGACCTGATTTACCGCAATTATTAAAGGATGCTGTTGCAAAACAATTGAATGTGTTTGACCATTTAATGATGACAACAGATGGCTCTACACCAAGCTTTTATCAGGATGGTATTATGGACAAATGTATCCAAGCGGCACTTGATGCAGGTGTAGCGCCAATTGATGCTTATAATATGGCGACATACAATATTGCGCGCTATTACAATATGACAGGATTACATGGATTAGTGGCAACAGGTCGCTATGCATCGCTTAATATTTTGCAAGATGAATTTTCGCCAACACCAGAGGGCGTATTGTCAAAAGGTATATGGTTAAAGCGGGATAATAGCAAAGTTGCATCATTACCAACAATTGATTGGTCGGCATTTGGTGAGCTTCATATGGATTTCGATTTATGTGATGAAGATTTTCAATTCTCAATGCCAGTCGGAATTGAAATGGTCAATGATGTTATTACAAAGCCGTACAGTATTCCGCATTTAAATCATAGTGCAGCAGATGAATGTTATTTAATACTAGTGGATCGACAAGGGAAATGGCGAATTAATACGATGATTAAAGGCTTTGCTTCTAGTGTACAAGGTTTTGCCTCTTCTTATTCAACGACAGGCGATATTATTTTAATTGGAAAAAGCATTGAGGAAATGAAATTTGCCTTTGCCAAGCTGAAAGAGATGAATGGTGGAATCTTGCTAACGGAAAATAAACAAATTGTTGCGTCAATTGATTTACCAATTGCAGGTAGTTTGTATGATGGCGATGTTGAAACATTAATTGACAAAGAATTAGCGTTAAAGGCTGCATTGCATGAGCGCGGCTACAGCCATACAGATGCAATTTATACATTGCTCTTTTTACAATCGACACATTTGCCATATATTCGTATTACCCGTAAAGGGCTATTTGATGTGTTGAAAAATCGAGTGCTACTATCAGCAGTTATGCGTTAAAGGAGAAAATAATGGATATTAAATTTAAATTATTAGCTAGCCTCAGTGCAATGTTCATCATTGCAGGCTGTGGCAACAAGGCAGAGGAAAAGCCACAAGAGGGAGAAGTAATTGAGGACATCGTGGAAGAAGAGGAGCCAGAGGAAGAGGTAGTTGAACTACCTTTTACAACACCATTTACAGGTGAGGGGATTGCGGAGGAAATTACGCAACGTCCTATTTTAGCAACAATTAATAATCATCCTGCTGCGAGACCACAATCAGGTTTAGCGGCAGCAGATGTTGTCTATGAAATGCTAGCAGAAGGTGATGTGACGCGTTTTTTAGCTTTGTATCAATCTGCAATACCAGAGCAAATCGGACCGATTCGTAGCGCACGCTCCTATTTTATTGATATCGCAAAAGGCTTAGATGCATTTTACATTGCACATGGTTATAGTCCAGAGGCGAAATCAATGCTAGCAAATGGTGTCGTTTCTAACATTAATGGCATGCACTATGATGGTACATATTTTAAGCGTTCGTCTGATCGTATAGCACCTCATAATTCCTATATTTCAGGAGAAAATGTCTTAGCGGGAGCAGAAAAAGTTGGCGCTTCAATGGACTACAGCAAAAAAGTGTTTTATACTTTTTATCGTGATGAAGAAAGTGCTAAAATAGGTACTAGAGCAAATGAAGCGACGATTCACTATAGCCAAAATAGCTCTTTCAATAGCACATATACGTACGATGAGGGAACAGAGCATTATAAAAGATTTTCGGGTAATACCGTTACGACAGATTATTCAACAGGTGAAGAAATTCAACTATCGAACATACTCTTTTTTGAAATGCCACATCGTATCATCGATAATGTTGGTCGGCGTGATATCGATATATCAGCAGGAGGAAAAGCGTATATTTTCCAGCAAGGTATGATGAGAGAGATTCAATGGAAAAATGTTGATGGCTTATTAGTACCAATCGAGGAAGATGGTAGTGAAGTTAAATTAGTGCAAGGGAGATCATGGATCCACTTTGTTCCAACAACACCGGGACTCGCATCTGCTGTAACGTATTCGGAATGAGGAAAGGGGGATAATGAGATGCAAATCGAAAAAATTCGTGGACATCAAACAGAACAATTATTCAAGGCGGTATTAGAGCTAAACGATATTGAAGAATGCTATAAATTTTTCGATGACTTATGCACAATCAGTGAAGTTCAATCGTTAGCACAGCGCTTTGAAGTAGCACATTTACTACGATTGAAAAAAACATATGAAACAATCAAAAAAGAAACAGGTGCTTCCACTGCTACGATTTCACGTGTGCGCCGTTGCTTTGACTATGGAAATGATATGTATGATGAAATGCTAGGACGTCTTTATCCTGATGAGAAACCATTTACACATAAATAAAAACAAGAAGGCTGCAAGGAAAATATTTATTTTCTTTGTAGCCTTTTAAAATATTAAGAAATCCTTCATAATTTCATATAGTAAAAAATTAACTTTATTTTTTATAATAAAGCTATGTGCAACTTTTTATTGAGTATATTCGTATAAAAATAGAAAGAGGAAAATGGCCACAAGTTTCTAATTAATAGCTAATTTAATTCAGCAATGGAAGCTTAACCTTTGACGAATGTTCAAATGCACTTAAAAATGAGGTGTAATTTAGAGGAGGAAGAACAGCTTGGAAAAGAAATGGATCAAACGTACGCTATATGCTACTGGGGCACTGTTGTCTTATTCGATAGTAGCGACGGCGATTTATAAAAAGACAGATGTTGTAGAAAGAAGCTGTTCGGAAGGGATTGCATTAACTTTTGATGATGGACCACATCCTATTTATACACCAAAGCTGTTAGATTTATTGAAGACATTTCAAATTAAGGCGACATTTTTTGTAGTTGGTAAACATGCTGAGGCTTATCCAGAAATTATTGCAAGAATGCACAAGGAAGGACATGCTATAGGTATCCACCACTACCGACATACATCGAATTGGCTGCTTGCACCACATCAGGCAAAACAAGAGATTGAACGATGTGCAAAAGTAATTGAGCAAATTACAGGGGAACAGCCGATATTCTATCGTCCACCATGGGGACATTTAAATGCTTTTACACCATTAGTAGCAAATGGTTATCGTACAGTGTTGTGGACAAGGCATTTTAAAGATTGGCGAATAGCACAAATCGAGCATACATTAAAGGATGAATTGACGAATGCAACGAAGGAAGGTAGCATTTTTTTATTACATGATAATGGGCAAACATTAGGTGCCGATGAGGAAGCACCGCATTACATGCTTGCGCATTTAGAGCAATATTTACAGCAGCATGCTGATACAACGAAGTTCGTCGTGTTAAGGTAGGTGCTAGGATGGATGAAGTTGTAAGATTGCTTGAGACGTATAGTTATGTACTTATTATATTCTCCTTATTTTTTGGAATTGTTGGCATTCCAGCACCTGAGGAATCTTTAATTTTTTTAGTTGGCTTATTTGTTGGTTATGGACGCTTGAATTTAGCTTTATCTATTATTTGTTCCTTAAGTAGCGTTTATATTGGCCTGTTAACGGCATATGCTGTGGGGCGCTGGCTAGGCTATCCTTTTATGAAGCGCTTTGGGAAATTTATTGGATTGACGGAGCGCAATTTGGAAATGGTCAGCACAGGCTTTCAACGAAATGCTTTAAGAACTGTTGTTTTTGGCATATTTATTCCCGGTGTTAGACAGCTTAGTCCATATGTTGCGGGTGTGAGTAGATTACCTTTTAAGCGTTATACTGTATACGCCCTTATCGCTACAATTGTATGGGTGATACCTTTTTTAATAGCAGGGCGCATTTTAGGCTCCGTTTTTCATATCGGACCAGAGGTTGCACCATATATGGGAATAGGTATCGGCGTGATATGTATTGTTTATATACTATGGAAAAGACGCAAAAAGCTACGTTTGAAATAGAGGAGGAACCAACATGAAAAAAGCGCTGTTTTTACCGTTTTTGACGATGCAAACAGGGCATCATCAAGTAGCTGATGCTTTGATGGCATTTATTGAGCAGCATAATGACGATATCGAAGTGAAAAAGGTTGATTTACTAAGCTATGCAAACCCATTTGTAGAAAAAGTCATTTCACGCAGCTATTTATCATGGATTCAATATGCACCGACAACATATGCCAAGTTTTATAGTCGCAAGTTTGATAATCGTAAGGAAGTAAAGTCCGACTTTAAATTTTATAATCTACTTTTGAAATATTTAGTTCGCTTGTTAGAAGAGGAGCAGCCAGATATTATTTTTTGTACGCAAAGCGGCCCTTCTTATTTACTAAACAAGCTAAAACAGGGTGGGCAATGTAATATTCCAGTAGTAAATGTTTATACCGATTTTTTTATGAATCAGCTATGGGGAATTAAAGAAATTGATTATCATTTTGTGCCAATGCAGGAGATGAAGGAGCTACTTTGTCAGCAAGGTGTAGTAGAGTCCAATATATTTGTGACTGGAATACCTGTACATGAAGAAATGCTTCGTACAACAGCCTTACATAATTTTGCACGCAATATTTTAATAGCAGGTGGTAATTTAGGGCTGATGAACTGTCCTGGTTTGTATGAGCAATTAAAGCAAAATAAGCTATTTCATTACTATATTTTATGCGGTAGAAATGCGAAGCTATATGAGCAAGTACTAGCATGGCGATTACCTAACGTCACACCCGTACCTTACATTGACTCACGCTTAGAAATGAATCGCTTATATGACCAGATGGATGCGATTGTGACAAAGCCTGGAGGAGTGACAGTTAGCGAGGTATTGCACAAAAGGCTCCCAATTTTTGTCCACTCTGTTTTACCAGGACAAGAGGAGCATAATTTAAAATATTTAACAGAGCGAGGACTTGCCTATACGCTTGATAAAAATAAAGCGTTACATCAGCAGCTTGAACAAGTACTATTAAATGATGAAAAGATGACACACTACAGACAGCAAGTCGTTGCTTATTTAAATAATTTACAGTTAAAAACAGCAGATGAATGGGTTGATTTTATGCAGACAATGCTAGGTAAAAAAGATTATTTATGCTCAGAGCACTTTACACACAGCCTGACAAGTGTTTAGTTGGAAAGTGGAGAATGTGAGCCCCTCTGCTATATATTTTTTCGAAAGACATGTCTGAATAAATTATTTCAGATATGTCTTTTTTGTTTTGTCCATAATTACGTTATACTTGTAACGATAAACTTTTGAGAAAAGGGTGACATAGTGTGGAATTGAAAAATTGGCGACATGTATTTAAAGTCGATCCAGCTAAAGAGATTTCAGATGAAGATTTAGAAAAAGTATGCGAATCAGGTACTGACGTAATTTTAGTAGGTGGTACAGATAATGTCACATTAGACAATGTGCTTGATATATTAGTGCGCGTACGCAGATACACGGTGCCAGTCGCACTTGAAATTTCCAATGTAGAATCAGTTACACCAGGCTTCGATTATTATTTTATCCCGTCTGTTTTAAATAGTACCGATACGAAGTGGATAAAGGATTTACACCATGAAGCGATTAAAGAATATGGAGATATTATGGTGTGGGAGGAGCTTGTGGCAGAGGGGTATTGTATATTAAACCCAGACTGCAAAGTAGCACATGCAACAAAGGCTAAGACAGATTTATCCATTGATGATGTAGTAGCATATGCGCGTATGGCAGAAAACTACTTTAAGCTGCCAATTTTTTATGTGGAATACAGCGGAGCGTATGGTGATGTGGAAGTCGTACAGGCGGTGAAGGATGTATTAGCGAATACTTCTCTCTTTTATGGAGGAGGCATTACGACAGAAGAGCAAGCTGCTGAAATGGCGAAGATTGCTAATACAGTTGTTGTTGGTAATATTATTTATGATGATTTGCAAGCAGCTTTGAAAACGGTTGATGCTGTAAAAAGTGTTATGATATAATAAGAACGAATGTTCTGTAAGGTGGTGCGAAATGGAGCAAATTACGAAAAATCTACTTGCTGGGATGAATCCGCAGCAGCAGGAGGCAGTAAAAGCAACAGAAGGCCCTTTGTTGATAATGGCAGGGGCAGGTTCTGGAAAAACACGTGTATTAACACATCGAATTGCTTACTTAGTAGTAGAAAAAGAGGTTTATCCTTCTAAAATTTTAGCTATTACTTTTACGAATAAGGCAGCGCGTGAAATGCGTGAGCGTATTGATCATTTGCTTGGCAATGGCACTGGTGAGCGTATGTGGGTATCAACATTCCACTCCATGTGTGTAAGAATTTTGCGCCGAGATATTGATAAACTAGGCTTTTCGAAAAGCTTTTCAATTTTAGATAGCTCAGATCAATTAACAGTAGTGAAAAATGTATTGAAAGAGTTAAATATTGATCCAAAGCAATATGATCCTCGTGCGGTGTTAAGTACGATTAGCTCAGCAAAAAATGCTTGTATTACAGCAAGTCAATTTCAAGCAAACATGAATCCTCATAATCCATTTGAGAAGGTAGTCAGCCAAGTGTACGAAGGCTATGAAAGAAGACTGCGCATTAATCAGTCACTAGATTTCGATGATTTAATTATGACAACAATTAAACTGTTTGAAAAAGTACCAGAAGTGCTGGAGTTTTATCAAAATAAATTCCAGTATATACATGTGGATGAATATCAAGATACCAACAATTCCCAATATACGCTCGTTCAGCTATTAGCAAAAAAATTCCGCAATATTTGTGTAGTTGGTGATTCCGATCAATCTATTTATCGTTGGCGTGGTGCAGATATTACAAATATTTTATCATTCGAAAAGGATTATCCTGACGCAAAGGTGATTATGTTAGAGCAAAATTATCGTTCAACAAAGCGTATTTTACAGGCGGCGAATGAAGTAATTGAAAACAACGAAAGCCGCTATAAAAAAACGCTACGTACAGATAATGATGAAGGCGATAAAATTGTTGTCTATAAGGCATACAATGAAACAGATGAAGCACAATACGTTGTACAAACGATTCAACAGCTAATTCGTAAGGAAGGTCGTAGGCTGGATGATTTCGCTATTTTATATCGTACGAATGCACAGTCACGTGCGATGGAGGATGTGCTGAAAAAATCGAATATGAACTATCAAATTGTTGGTGGTACAAAATATTATGATCGCAAGGAAATTAAAGATTTGCTAGCGTATTTACGATTAATTGCCAACAACGACGATGATATTTCATTAGCGCGCATTATTAACGAACCGAAGCGCAGTATTGGTGCTACATCTTTTGAAAAAATGGCGCTTTATGCATTGCAGCAGGATCGATCGATTTTTGATGCGATGCAGGAGCTTGTTTTTATAGGCTTAACAGGAAAAGCGGCAGCATCAGCGGAAAAATTTTATGAGCTGATTAAAGATTTATCAAATAAACAGGACATACTTACAGTAACAGAGCTTGTAGAGGAAGTGATTGAGCGTTCAGGCTATCGCCAAATGCTACAAAGTGAAAAAACGATTGAAGCACAAAGTCGTTTAGAAAACGTTGAAGAGTTTTTAACTGTTACGAAAGCGTTTGAAGAGCGCAGTGAGGACAAATCGCTTGTGGCATTCTTAACAGATTTAGCGCTTGTTGCGGATATTGATTCATTGGATGAGGAAGAGAAGGCGAAAGGTACGATTATTTTAATGACAATGCACGCAGCAAAAGGTTTAGAGTTTCCTGTCGTTTTCATCATTGGGATGGAGGAAAATATTTTTCCACATTCACGCGCAATGGAAAATGAGGAGGAGATGGAGGAAGAGCGGCGCCTCGCGTATGTTGGCATCACAAGGGCAGAACAGCGCCTTTACTTAACAAGTGCAAGCTCACGAACGATCTTTGGCCGCTCAAGTTATAATTCGGTTTCTCGTTTTATTGATGAAATTTCTGACGGTATAGTGGAGCATACAAGTAAGGCAGGTGGCTATACACATACAGAGGATTTGCCATTTAGAACGAACCGCTACGACCGAGCACCTCAATATCGAGCTGCACAAAAATCGACTTCGCGCATAACACATCAGCAGGCAACAGGTGGAGATCAGCATGGCTGGAAAGCGGGAGATAAAGCAGTTCATGGGAAATGGGGTACAGGCACGGTTGTAAGTGTAAAAGGTGCGGGAGAAAATACAGAGCTTGATATTGCCTTCCCACAAATAGGGATTAAACGGTTGCTTGCGAAGTTTGCCCCTATTACAAAGGCGTAGGAGGAAACCACATGACGGATATTGAAAAACGAATTGCTGAGTTAAATACATTATTACATGACTATAATTATGCCTATCATGTATTGGACAAACCAGCTGTGCCAGATGCAGTGTATGATCAGCTGTTACATGAGCTGATTGCGTTAGAGGAAGCAAATCCTTCTTTTATTTACCCAGATTCCCCTACACAGCGAGTTGGGGGAGCGGTGCTGGAAGGCTTTCAAAAGGTGACGCATAACTATCCGATGCTAAGTCTTTCAAATGCATTTAATGAAGAAGGCTTACGCGATTTTGACCGTAAAGTACGACAAGCAATTGGCGATCATTTCTCTTATATTTGCGAATTGAAAATTGATGGCTTAGCAATTGCGCTACGTTATGAAAACGGGGTATTTGTACAAGGAGCAACGCGTGGAGATGGTACAGTTGGTGAGGATATTACAGCAAATTTAAAAACAATCCGAGCGATTCCTCTTCGTTTAAAGGAGCCTGTAACGATTGAAGTACGCGGTGAAGCATACATGCCGAAAAAATCATTTGAAGCTTTAAATAAAGCACGTGCCGAAAAAGGCGAGGAATTATTTGCAAATCCACGCAATGCAGCAGCAGGTTCTTTACGCCAGCTAGATCCAAAAATTGCAGCAAGCCGTCAATTGTCTACATTTATTTATTCGGTTGGGGGAGATGGTGAAGTTTATGGCTTAGATAGTCATGGTGAAATGCTGGATTATCTTCAGCAATTAGGCTTCCCCTCCAATCGTGAGCGTCAAGCATGTGCAACAATTGAGGAAGTTTTAACGTTTATACAATTATGGACAGAAAAGCGCAATGATTTAGCTTATGAAATAGACGGCATTGTGATAAAAGTAAATCGCTATGCTCATCAAGATGAGCTTGGCTTTACGGCAAAAAGTCCTCGCTGGGCAATTGCTTATAAATTCCCTGCAGAAGAAGTTGTCACGACATTGCTTGATATTGACTTAACAGTAGGACGAACAGGTGTAATTACACCGACAGCCATTTTAGCTCCAGTTCAAGTAGCAGGTACCACAGTGGCAAGAGCATCCTTGCATAATGAAGATTTAATTCGTGAAAGAGACATTCGTATTGGCGATACGGTCATTATTCGTAAAGCTGGAGATATTATTCCAGAAGTAGTCGGCGTGCTATTAGAGCAACGTCCAGAGGATGCTGTGCCGTATGCAATGCCAACAAATTGTATTGCCTGTGATAGCGAATTGATTCGTATTGAAGGTGAAGTGGCGCTACGTTGCGTTAATCCAACATGTCCAGCACAAATTGCAGAAGGCATTAAGCATTTTGTTTCTCGCAACGCAATGAATGTGGATGGCTTAGGAGAAAAAGTCGTAGAGCAGCTATTAAGAGAAGGTTATATTCGAAATGTAGCAGACCTTTATTTACTGCAAGTAGAGCAGCTAGTTGAGCTAGAGCGCATGGGACAAAAATCTGCTAGCAATTTAGTCGAAGCGTTAGAGCGTTCAAAAGAAAACTCTTTAGAGCGTTTATTATTCGGTTTAGGTATTCGCCATGTCGGTGAAAAAGCGGCAAAAATTTTAGCGGAGCAATATGAAACGATGGAAGCTTTAATGGCAGCAACGGCGGAGGAATTAACAGCGATTCACGAAATTGGCGACAAAATGGCAGATTCAGTCGTTAGCTATTTTTCCAATGAAGATGTCCAGCTTCTTATTGCACGCTTAAAAGATGTAGGCGTTAATATGAGCTATAAAGGGAAAAAAGTGCAAGTTGAAGTCGGCGAAAATCCATTTGCAGGAAAAACAATTGTGTTAACGGGAAAATTATCACAATTGACACGAAACGAAGCAAAGGCGAAAATAGAAGAGTTAGGTGGCATCGTCTCAGGAAGTGTTAGTAAAAAAACAGATCTTGTAATCGTTGGGGAAGACGCAGGCTCAAAGCTTGAGAAAGCGCAAAGCCTAGGGATTGAGATATGGGATGAAGAGCGCCTAATCGAACAATTTCAATAGTAAAGGGGCTTGACTGATGACTCGATTTCGCTGGGTATCGGTGCTCGTAGCAGCAGCTATATTAGCTGGCTGTACACCTTCCTTCAAGCAAAGCACGGAGGTTGTACAGCAGACAGACGATGCAGAAGAAGCAGAAACAACACATATTACAAGCAGACAATTAAGTGAAAATTATTATAGGACATTAACACCTTATAAAGAAAGTGCGAGCAGAGGCTTAATTGTCTCTAATATTTATACGAAATATGACGTAAAAGAAGTAGAAAATGGCTTGATGCGTATTTCACAAAATGTTTTTGAAACAGATAAATACTTTTTCCAGGAAGGACAGTACTTATCCGCAAATACGGTAAGCTACTGGCTTGCACGTGAAAATCAAACAACGGACAAAGGTGAAGATTTACAAGGCTTAAACCCGTCTAGTTTAGATGCGAATGGCAAGGAGCTTGCGCCAACTGTTAAAGCTGTAGAGGCACCTGTTTATTTAGCACATATTGTTGAGCAAAATTATTTAACGATGACAGATGATAATAAAGTGAAGCTTGGTGGTATGTCAATTGGGCTTGCGCTCAATTCGATTTACTATTATCAAAAGGAAAAGTATGGGGAATATTTTGAGGAACCAATTCCTAATGAAAAGCTAGAGGCAGCAGCGAAGGAAATAGCAGAGGAAGTTGTAGCTCGCCTACGCACACGCTCAGAGCTTGCAGATGTACCAATCGTTATAGGGCTATTTAAGCAGCAGCCTCGAAATTCCATTGTACCAGGCACTTATTTCGCCTATAGTGTGGTAGATAGCGGGAAAAGCGGTCTAGGTGAGTGGCAAAAAATTAACGAGGCATATGTGACGTTCCCAATGAGCTCACCTGTGGAGATATATCGTGAAGATAATGATAAGTTCCAAAACTTTAAGCAAGACATTGATAAATATTTCTCTAATTTTACAAGTGTTATCGGTACAGGCTTTTATCAAAATAACAAGCTTCAAAATTTAGAGGTGGAAATTCCGATACAGTTTTATGGTACAACAGAAATTATTGGTTTCACACAGTATTTAACAGATGTTATGCTTAAGCAATTGCCTAGCGATGTAACAATTACAGTGAGTGTGACATCGGTTAATGGACCAGAAGTATTAATCAAAAAGGAACGCAATAGCGATAAGCCTTTTGTCCATATTTATGAATAGTAGCAAATAGCAGTTGTATGAGAATGTGATTTTACAATGTATCACTTCTCATGCAACAGTTTATTATTTTCTCTGTTAAATAACGATGTTCTAAGCAGACATAGGCTTTTGGACAGCCCTGCTCATTTTACGAGGAGTATCTGTTATTTTTGCTCAAACTTATGATTTTCATTATGAAAAATGTTATGATAACACGTATGGTTAACTTTATTCGGAGGTGTAAATAATGGCTAAACTAACAAAAGAGGAAGTAAAGCATGTTGCTCATTTAGCACGACTTGCGATTACGGAAGAGGAAGCAGAAAAGTTTGCAGAGCAATTGGGGAAAATTACTGATTTTGCAGAGCAGCTAAATGAATTAGATACAACAAATGTTGAGCCAACATCACATGTTTTACCATTGGTCAATGTATTGCGTGAAGATGTTGCAGGTGAAGGCTTAGCGCGTGAAAAAATGATGCTAAATGTCAAGGAACAAGAAGCAGGACAAGTAAAAGTACCGTCAATTTTAGACTAAAAGACATCATTTAAATGAAAATGTAGGAGGACTTTACAGATGACGTTATTTGAGCGTTCAGCACATGAGCTGCAAGAAAGCTTACATAAAGGCGATCTAACAATCGCTGATTTAACAAATGAAGCATTCGCACGCATTGAAGCATTAGATGGGGATGTACAATCATTTTTAGCATTAAATAAAGAGCAAGCAACTGCACAAGCGGCAGAATTAGATAAAGTGCCTTTCGCGGAGCGTGGACCATTATTTGGTTTACCAATCGGTGTAAAGGATAATATCGTCACAGAAGGCTTAGAAACAACATGCGCCTCTAAAATTTTGGAAGGCTTCATGCCAATTTATGATGCAACAGTTGTGAAAAAGCTGCGTGAAGCAGGCATGGTTACAGTTGGGAAGCTAAACATGGATGAGTTCGCAATGGGCTCTTCGAATGAAAACTCTTATTATAAAACGACAAAAAACCCTTGGAACCTTGCACACGTACCAGGCGGCTCTTCAGGTGCATCAGCAGCATCTGTTGCTGCAGGAGAAGTACCTTTCTCATTAGGCTCTGATACAGGTGGTTCGATTCGTCAGCCAGCCGCTTATTGTGGCGTTGTTGGAATGAAGCCAACATATGGTCGTGTATCACGCTTTGGTTTAGTAGCATTCGCATCTTCACTTGATCAAATCGGTCCGATCACGCGCAACGTACGTGATAATGCATTATTATTAGAAGCTATTTCGGGTGTGGATGCAAATGACTCAACATCTGCGAACGTGCCGGTGCCAAACTATGCAGCTGCATTAAATGGCGATATTAAAGGCTTACGTATCGCTGTACCGAAAGAGTTTTTAGGTGAAGGTGTAGGCGAGGCTGCACGTCAATCTGTATTAGATGCACTAGAAGTATTAAAAGGCTTAGGTGCAACAGTGGAAGAGGTATCGTTACCGCATTCTAAATATGCATTAGCAGCTTACTACATTTTATCGTCATCAGAAGCATCATCAAACCTTTCTCGCTTCGATGGTATTCGTTATGGCTTCCGCGCTGAAGGCGTGAAAAATTTAATGGAGCTATATAAAGAAACACGTGCACAAGGCTTTGGTGATGAAGTAAAACGCCGTATTATGCTTGGCACATATTCATTATCAGCAGGCACGTATGATGCTTATTATAAAAAGGCACAACAAGTGCGTACATTGATTAAAGAAGACTATGATAAAGTATTTGCAGACTTTGATGTGATTATCGGTCCTACATCGCCAACCCCAGCATTTAAAATTGGTGAAAACATTGATGACCCAATGACGATGTATGCAAATGATATTTTAACAATTCCAATTAACTTAGCAGGTGTACCAGCAATTTCAATTCCATGTGGCTTTGAAAATGGTCTGCCATTAGGCTTACAAATCATTGGTAAGCATTTTGATGAGGAAACAATTTATCGCACAGCTTATGCATATGAGCAAGCGACAGACTTCCATAGCAAAACACCTCAAATTTGGGAGGTAAAATAAAATGAACTTTGAAACAATTATCGGTTTAGAAGTGCACGTTGAGTTAAAAACAGAATCAAAAATTTTCTCAAGCTCACCAAACCATTTTGGTGCTGAGCCAAATACAAATACGTCGGTTATCGACTTAGGCTATCCAGGCGTATTACCTGTATTGAATAAAAATGTTGTGGACTTCGCGATGCGTGCAGCACTTGCACTCAACATGGAAATCGAGCAAGAAACAAAATTTGATCGTAAAAATTATTTTTACCCAGACAATCCGAAAGCTTACCAAATTTCACAATTTGATAAGCCAATCGGTAAAAATGGCTGGATTGAAATTGAAGTAGATGGCTACAAAAAGCGCATCGGTATTACGCGCCTTCATATGGAGGAGGATGCTGGTAAATTAACACATGCAGATGGCTACTCTTTAGTTGACTTTAACCGTCAAGGTACGCCATTAGTGGAAATCGTTTCTGAGCCAGATATTCGCACACCAAATGAAGCATATGCTTACTTAGAAAAATTAAAATCTATTATTCAATATACAGGCGTATCGGATGTACGTATGGAGGAAGGCTCACTGCGCTGTGATGCTAACATTTCATTACGTCCATATGGTCAAGAAAAATTCGGTACAAAAACAGAATTGAAAAACTTAAACTCCTTCAACTTCGTGCGCAAAGGTTTAGAGCATGAGGAAGTACGTCAAGCTGAAGTATTGCGTGCTGGTGGCGAGATTGAGCAAGAAACACGCCGCTTTGATGAGAAAACAGGTAAGACCCTTTTAATGCGTGTAAAAGAAGGTGCGGATGATTACCGCTACTTCCCAGAGCCAGATTTAGTGCGCTTATCAATTGATAACGAATGGTTAGAGCGCGTAAAAGCGTCTATTCCAGAGCTGCCAGATGCACGTAAAGCTCGCTACGAATCTGAGCTAGGTTTAACAGCTTATGATGCGGCAGTGCTTGTTATCAATAAGGATATTTCCGATTTCTTTGATGCGACAGTGGCAGCAGGTGCTGATGCAAAGCTAGCAGCAAACTGGTTAATGGGCGATGTATCTGCATACTTAAATGCAGAAGGTAAGGAATTAAAAGATACAACGTTAACACCTGAAAACTTAGCAGGTATGGTGAAGCTGATTTCCGATGGGACGATTTCATCAAAAATCGCGAAAAAGGTATTTACGGAGCTTGTTGCAAATGGTGGCGATGCAGCGAAAATCGTGAAAGAGAAGGGCTTAGTACAAATTTCTGATCCTGCTGTTATTTTAGGCTTTGTTACAGAAGTGTTAGATAATGACACAAAATCTGTAGAAGACTTTAAAGCAGGGAAGGACCGCGCAATTAAAGCGATGCTAGGTCAAATTATGAAAGCATCTAAAGGACAAGCAAACCCTCAGCTAACAAATCAAATTTTATTAGAAGAGCTTGCGAAACGCTAATTAACATTGCTGAGCTGTCGAGAAAGTTAATACTTTCCCGGCAGCTATTTTAAATGGAATCAATTAGTTGTGAAATTTTAGGAAAAGATGCAAAATAGAAAATAAAAGCATTAGGGAGGAATCTAACAATGAAACCAGAACAACAATATTTTGATGAAGCGATTTCGATTGCACAATATATGAACGAGATGTCAACATTAAAAGAAGAAAGCTTTGCTATTTACAATCAATTCACTGTGCCAAATGATGCATTTATTGAGCAATTAAAAAATAGCGATGTGCACATTTTAGCGATTACGGAAGACTGGTGTGGCGATGCCATGCTCAACAATCCAATCGTGCGTAAAGTGGCAGAGGCAGCAGGCTTAGACATGCGTGCAACATTGCGCGATGCAGATACAGATTTAATTGATCAATATTTAACAAATGGTGGTCGTGCAATTCCAATTTATTTACTATTAAACGCAGCAGGCGAAGTTGTAGGGAAATGGGGTCCACGTGCGCCAGAGCTACAGCAATTTGTTATGGATGCACGTGCGGGGTTACCTGACAAAGAGGACCCAGCATTTGAAGAGGCACAAAAAGCAATGTATACGAATATGCGTCAACAATACATTGAGGATAGTAAATATTGGACATATGTTTATGAGGATTTCAAGAAAGCTGTTTCAGCAATCCTATAGGGAACGTTTACGATTGTAAAAACGTTACAATGATAGATAAGAAAATTTGAATTTGTAGGATGGTTAACGGAATGAAACGAGCACGAATCATTTATAATCCCACTTCTGGTCGTGAAGCATTTAAAAAGCATTTACCAGAGGTATTAGAAAAACTAGAAATAGCAGGCTATGAAACATCATGTCATGCAACGACATGTGAAGGCGATGCAACGGCAGCAGCTAAGGCGGCTGTGGAGCGACAATTTGATGTGGTGATTGCCGTTGGTGGCGATGGTACACTAAACGAAGTAGTAGCAGGTATTAGCGGCTTTGACAAGCGCCCGAAACTCGGCTTAATTCCGATGGGCACAACGAATGATTTCGCACGCGCTATCCATATCCCACGTAAAATTGATGAGGCAGTAGAAATTATCGTCAAAGGCGATACATTGCCTGTGGATGTCGGCATATTAAATAATGAGCGCTATTTCATCAATATTGCGGCAGGCGGGCGAATTACGGAGCTGACATATGAGGTACCGAGCAAAATGAAAACGGTGCTTGGTCAGCTTGCCTATTATTTAAAAGGTATCGAAATGATTCCTTCGATTAAGGCGACACATATGAGAATTGAAATCGATGAGGAAGTGTTTGATGGTAACGCAATGATGTTTTTATGCGGCTTAACGAACTCGGTAGGTGGCTTCGAAAAAATTGCGCCAGATGCTTCAATCAACGATGGGCTATTTACAGTGATGGTACTGAAAGAATGCTCAATTACCGATTTTATTAAAATTGCTTCTTTAGCGTTGCGTGGGGAACATTTGAATGATGAGCGTGTCATTTATCGCAAAGCAAAGAAAGTAAAAGTCACATCGGATGACGAGGTGCATTTAAATTTAGATGGGGAATACGGTGGCGATGCGCCAGCAACATTCCAAAATTTAAAGCGACATATTGAGATTTTCGTTCCAATCGAAGAAATTCGTGAGGAAGATCGAGCTTAGTAAGGTGTTGGGGAAGTAGGCTAAAGTCTGCATGTCCCAACACTTTTTCATGTAGCCCTCTATTTTTTTCTAGACTATATAGATTATAATGACTACAATACATACTATTTTGAGGGGGAACGGTAATGATTTTACATTATACATGCCCTAGCTGCGCTGGAGATATGAATTTTGATGCAGATACAGGAAAGCTAACATGTCAAAGCTGTGGTAGGCAGGATACGATTGAAAACTATCCAGAGGAATTGATTAAGACGACCTTTGAAGACAGTGAGACGAACGAATATCATTGTAATAACTGTGGAGCAGTGCTTATTACGCTTGCAGAAACAACGGCGACAAACTGTAGCTTTTGTCAATCAGCAGTCGTTATTGCAGATCGTTTATCTGGGAGCTTAGCACCATCAAAAGTGATTCCCTTTACAATAAGCGAAAAGGAAGCAGTAAAGGCCTTTAAAAAATGGTGTCGTCGAGGCTGGCTAATGCCGAAGGATTTTATGATGTCTGAGCGCGTTAAAACAATTACAGGAATGTATGTGCCATTTTGGCTTTATGATATTAACAGTCAAGCAAAGGTAAAGGCAGTTGGCACGGTTGTGCGCACATATTCAAAAGGTGATTATAATTATACCGAAACAAGCTATTTCGATGTAATGCGTGAAATCAACTTAAACTATTCAAAAATTCCAGCAGATGCCTCTGAGAAAATGAATGATGAGCTAATGGATAAAATCGAACCGTTCCCTTTTCATGAACTGAAGGATTTCAAAACACCTTATTTAGCAGGCTATATTGCAGAGAAATATAATTACACAGATAAAGAAATGCTACCTCGCATTGAAAAGCGAGTACAGGAGTACGCAGATAAGTATATTGCTAGTGAGTTGAGCAATTATAGCACAGTTAGCTATAAGCAGAAGAATGTTAATATCAAACAAAAAAATAGCGCTTATGTGCTGCTGCCTGTATGGATGATTTACCATGACTACAACAATTCAGAATATATTTTTGCAATGAATGGTCATACAGGCAAGGTAGTAGGGAAGCCACCAATTAGTAAAGGAAAGGCGGCTGCTTGGTTTGGTGGAATTGCAGCAGGCACGTTTATTATACTGAAAGCTATTGCAACATTGATAGGGGAGGGCTATTTATGAGTATGCTGAAAAAATGTTTCGCATTTTTTATTTTACTAGTGGCTTTATGGCAGCCTTCTGTATTGGCTGAATCTACTAATCAAACACAATATATTTTTGATTATGCCAACCTTTTAACAACAGAGGAGAAAAAAGAAGTAGAGGCTTTGGCGAAGGAGCTTAGTGCAGATTATAAAACAGCCTTTATCATATTAACTGTTAATGGAACTGATGGTAAGGGAATCGAGCAATATATGGGCGATTTTTATGATAATGAAGCACCAGGCTATAATAAGCCACATGGCAATACAGTGATGATGTCCATCGATATGCAGGAGCGTGATGTCTTTTTATCGGGCTTTAAAAAGGGAAAAGCTTATTTAGATGATGGGCGTTTAGCGTATATTCGTGAGCAAATAACACCAAGCTTATCGGCTGGTGATTATTATGAGGCATTCAGCCAATTTATTATTGAGTCACATGACTATATGAGCTATGGACCAGACGGTATTATATTCCAATGGTGGTTTCAATCGGGGGTAGCGCTTTTATTGGCAGCGCTTGTTGTTGGGCTGATGGCTTATAGCTCAGGTGGTAAGATGACAACAACAGAGCGTGATTATTTTGATTCTAATGGTTCGGGTATTACAAAAAAGCATGATCGCTATTTACGCACAACTGTCACAAAAACGAAAAAGGCTTCAAGCAATTCGGGCGGTAGCAGTGGCGGCGGGACAACAAGTGGTGGACACTCCTATAGCGGTAGCGGCGGGAAGTTTTAAAAAGGGCGTTGTGAGATGCAATGTATAGCATTTCACAACGCTCTTTAGTTTTAGTAGTCATTTATTGATAGCTCTGTATGACTATTACCTTGAATAACTTGTAATGCTTCTTTCTCATTTTCAACAATCGGGAAGATTTTATCGCATTGTGAAATAGCGAAAAGCTTACGTACGAAATTATCTACAACAATAATGACGATTTTTTTATTTTGTATCGAGACTTTTTTGGCAAAATTGACAATCATACCAAACCCTGTACTATCAATATTTTTTACACGACTCATATCTAAAATAAAGCCGAGCTCCGCTTGTAAGCTTTGTGCTTGCAGTTGTTTTTTTATTTCTTCAATTAATCCGTATTCTAGGTTTCCTGTAAAGGCAATAGAAACATAGGTAGATTTATCTGTTATTTGCATGGTAGCTATTTTTTGTTCCATTGTATACCTCCTATTTAAAGCTGAAATTTATTTACTTCTTCACGCAAACGATCAGCAATTGACGCTAAATGTGCTGTGCTTTCAGCCATTTCTGCAACAGTAGCGTATTGTTCTTCAGAAGCCGCTGCAATTTCCTCTGAGGCAGCAGCTGATAGTTCAATAATGCTTGAAATATCGTAAATGGCATCTTGAACATTATGAGAGTTCGTATTGACAGTTGTGAAGGCATCTTTCATTTGTGCCACACCTGTCTCCGTTATACTTGTTTTCTCAACAATCTCCTTCAATGCTTCTCCACCCTGATTAATAATAACAACTTGCTCCTCAACCGCTGATAAATTACTTTCCATTGTACGAACAGTTACAGCTGTTTCTGCTTGAATATCTTTAATCAGCTCTGTAATTTGCTGTGCTGCTTCTTTCGATTGTTCAGCCAAAACGCGCACCTCCGATGCCACGACAGCAAAGCCTTTGCCATGCTCTCCAGCTCTTGCAGCTTCAATTGCTGCATTAAGAGCTAATAAATTCGTTTGATCAGAAATATCTGTAATGACTGTAATAATGCCACCAATTTCCTCTGAGCGCATACCTAGCTTTTGAATAGAGTCCGTTGCATAGCTAACCGTCTCTGTCACAGTACCTAAATGTTGAATCGCTTTACTAATTGCCGCCTCACCTTCAAGCGCAATATGTGTAGACTCTTTAGCATTGTTAAAGCTTTCCTCAGCATTGAGTAAGCTGCTATCGACTTGGCTAATTGTATTACGCATCATATTCACAATATGCTCAGCTTTTTCTGCCTGTGTTGTAATACCAGCAGCTACATCATTCATCGTTGTAGCAATTTGGCTTGAAGCCTCATTTGTTTGCTGTGATGATTCCGCTAAGGCAAGAGAAGAGCTAGCGATTTCATTAGCGTTTTGAGCGACATTTGTTACTGTTTCTGTTAAACGCTCCTTCATATTGTGGAAGGCAACAGCTAAATCTGCAATTTCATCATTACCTCTTGCTTTTAATAAGTCGACCTTCAAATTTAAATTTGCGAGCTCATTAGCATTGTTACGCAAAACATTAATTGGTGTTACAATAAGGCGCTGCATAATATAGCCAATAATAATGGTAATGACAATCGCAATAACTAAAGAAATGACAATATTTTCAATGGCAGATGCTGTTGCAATTTTTGTGTAAGGTGCTGTTGGAACCGCAACAGCCCAAATACCTATTACTTCGCCATTTTTATTTAAAATAGGATCATATGCAGCCTGGAATGGGTCTCCTAGAACAGTTGCTGTACCAAGAAAGCGCTCTTTGTTATTTAGTACAACCTCTGCCACAGCATCAGAAACCTTTGTCCCTAATGCACGTTCTTCATTTTCGATAATCGTTGTTGAAATACGTGTGTCATTTTGAAATATAGACATTACGTTTCCATTTGTTAAATCGCTAATTTGATCGGCAACCTCATAGTTTTCTACCATGTTGACAGAGCCTTTATAAAGATTACCGTCAATAATATCCCAATCTCCAGGAATACTAGAATCAAGTGCATAATAGCTTAATTGCACATCTGACATTAATTTCTCATTAGCACTTTCTAGTAAGTTTTTCTTTGTCACATAATAATTGACGCCACCTAAAATACACGCTAATAATAAAATACAAGTAAAAATAACGATATTGACCTTTTTACGAATTGACCACTTCATTATGTAGAAGCCTCCTAATCGAATAAACTTTTCTTAATGCCAACTAAAAATTGCGAAGTAGCTAATTGCTCAAACCATAGCTGATCTACCATATGAGCGATAAAGAAGAAGCCTCGTCCGCGGTCGGAAAAGCTCATTTCCTCTAAATTTGGCTCAATAATAGATTGCCACTCTTCAGGCGGGATGCCCTCAGCAAAATCAGTTACTGTAATTTGAATTTGCGCATCATGCCATAGAATGTGCAATTGAATATCTTCTTGCCTATTTGCCTTGTTCATTGCTTCAACAGCATTAATGATAAGCTCATGGGTGACAAAGCAAATTTCTTGAGCATTTGGAATGCTATAAAGCTCGGTATAGTTTACCATTACTTGATCAATAAAAAATATGGACTGCTGACAAGGGGCTACATGCAGCATCATTTCCATCAATAATCACCACACTATAATGTAATTGTAATTGAAACAATGGTTATATCATCCTCAAATTGCTGGTCTGCTAGCTCGTATTTTTGGGAAAATTTTTGCAATGCGTAGCTGTTGCTTTGTGATGCATAGGAATGAAAGAAATGTAAATCTATTTCCTCGTCATCCTGTAAGGTTAGCAAGCCATCCGTATATAAAATGATGCGATGCCAGCCAGTTAGTCGCACGCGCTTTGCCTTCACTTGAATAGCTGGAAACAGTCCAAGAATAGGAGAGTTAGCTGATAAAGCAACAGTTTCTCCGTATTTGCCAAACAGGACACCTGCTGGATGTGAGGCATTGACATATTGCAATGTGCGATTTTTTTTATCGATGAGCATATAAACCGCTGTTACTAAAAAGCTATCTAAATCATCTGTCGAAAACAATTCATAAATTTGCTTGTTAAGCTCTGTTATGACAGATACTGGATCTATTAGCGTTGTGATAATCCCTTTTAATAAGGAGCGAATAGACATTGTAATTAACGATGCAGCAATGCCATGCCCCATCACATCAAACAACATAACCGCTGTTAAATCCTCATCTAGCGAAAACCAGCAGTACATATCGCCACCAAGTGTTTGCGATGTAATATAAAGCCCATCTAGCTCAATATGCGGTAATGATAACGCAGGCGATAATGAATTTTTTTGAACATTTTTGGCAATGGCTAAATCCTGCGCTAATTTATATTGATGCTGTTTGCGAAGCTTTGTTTCCGCATCATATTTTAACGCAACTTGCACACGCGTTTTAAAATGAGTGAAATCGAATGGCTTCAAGATAAAATCAAAGATACCTACTTCAAACAGTCGGTCGAGAATAATAGGCTTTTCATAGGAGGTGGAGAGAATAATAGGTGCATCACACCATTTCGTTAAAGCCTCAATTTTCTGACAATGTTCTTCGCAGTTATTTAAATGCAATTTCGCATCATAAACAATCAATTGGATATCTTCTTTTAAAAATAGATAATCAAATTGAATTGCAGACTCCGCTGTTGTAAAGCAATGGATATTCATTAGTTCAATACGATTGAAAAATTTCTGAAGTCTAAGGATATCATTACTAACTGAGCCGATAATTAATACAGCCATTTGCTCTATACTCCTCGGAAATGTAATCTAAAGGTTCTATTTCTATTATACTATATATCCATGTCAGACAGACAAAACAAATTAGAATATTTTGCGTCTCTAGCATGCAAAAAGGTTGCGTGCTACAATAAAAACATTGAAATGGAGGATTTACAATGACTGCACCAGTAATGAAAAATGACCGCTTGACGGTAACAATAGAGGATTTAACACATGATGGTAATGGTGTTGCAAAGGTTGATGGTTACCCATTATTTATCGCAGGAGCACTGCCACAGGAGCTTGTACAAGTGCATGTACTAAAAGTGTTAAAAAATTATGGCTTTGCAAAAGTGTTGGAAATACTTGAGCCTTCCGCTGACCGAGTAACAGCACCGTGCGATTACTTTGTGCAATGTGGTGGCTGCCAGCTACAGCATTTGTCTTATGAGGGGCAATTAAAATGGAAGCAGCGCATGGTTGAAAATGTGATGAAGCGTCTTGGTAAAATCGATGCACCTGTATTACCTGTCAAAGGAATGGACGAGCCGTGGCATTACCGCAACAAATCACAAATTCCATTTGCACAAGGCGAAATAGCACCAATCGCAGGCTTTTACAAAACAAAATCACATACAATCGTTGATATGGAACGTTGCTTAATTCAAACAGCAGAAGCAGATGTTATAATGGCTGACTTTAAGCGCGAATTAACAGCATTAGGCATTCGTCCTTACAATGAGGGGGCACATAAAGGTATGCTGCGTCATGTCGTAATTCGTAAAGGACGCACAACAAATGAAGTGATGGTTGTAGTCGTGACAACAGCACGTAAATTCCCACAAGTACAAGCCACAGTGGCAAAAATTCGTGAGCTTGTACCGAATGTCACATCCATTGTCCAAAATATCAACCCAAACAAAACCAATGTGATTTTTGGTGATGAAACAGTGACACTATGGGGCAAGGATGTCATTGAAGACACAATTGGCGATGTGCGCTTCGAAATTTCCGCACGCTCATTTTATCAAGTGAATCCAATCCAAACAGAGGTGCTTTATAAGCAGGCGCTAGATTATGCACAGTTAACAGGCAATGAACGTGTCATTGATGCGTACTGTGGCATTGGTACAATCTCATTATTTTTAGCTAAAAAGGCAAAGCACGTAATGGGCGTAGAAATCGTACCACAAGCCATTGAAGACGCTAAGCGCAATGCTGAGCTAAATGGCTTCACAAACACCTATTTCGAAGCAGGCCCAGCAGAGGAAATTATCCCACGTTGGTATAAGGAAGGCAAGGAAGCGGATGTGTTAGTCGTTGACCCACCACGTAAAGGCTGTGATGAGGCATTATTAAACACAATTATCGAGCAAAAGCCAAAGCGCGTTGTCTATGTTTCCTGCAATCCTGCCACATTAGCACGCGATTTACGCATCTTGGAGGATGGCGGCTATCAAACACAGGAAATTCAGCCTGTTGATATGTTTCCGCATAGTACACATTGTGAAGCAGTTGCACTGTTGGAATTAACTTTTGTAACCCCAAAATAAAGTCCTGTACTTTATAAAAAAGTCGCAACATCTTTTATTTCGTGTTTAAAATAAAGTCCTGTATCAAAAATCCCTGGAACCCTTTATAGATAGCTTATTTAAGGCTCTTGAAAAGGCAGGAGCGAGAATAAACATTACGCATGATGAAACAAAGATATTATATAAGGGTTATGTTTTTATGCTGAACTTTAAATTACCATCAAAGAAAGTGATGTTGTCTCCAAACGATAAAGAATACTCATCCTATAAAACTTATAAATATGTTTCCACTGGATACATGAATGTTGAAGTAGGATATTATCTTGAATGGCGAAAGTGGAGTAAGCATGAAAAACTTATCAAACAAACCAAAACAGACACATTTGACGCATTATTAAAGAAAGTATTCCTCTATATTTTTTCGCTTCCACAAATAATAGATGAAGAAAGAATGGCCCATAAAATTGCTGAAGAGAAAAAAAGACAAGAGGAAGAACAAAGAGAAATTATAAGGGAACGACATGATCGGGAGTATCAACGTACAGAGGAATTACTTCAAAAATCAATACACTACTTTTACTCGCAAATAGTGAAAAAATATGTCATGGCTGAATTTGATGAAACTACAGATGAATTTATTTGGGCTATGAATAAAGCTGATTGGATTAAGGACTCTGAGAAACACCAAGATGAATACTTAACCACCAAAGATAAAGAAAAATTGATTAGAACCAAACAACCAAAGGGTTTAATATTTGATTAGGACTTAAGCAAGGATAAAATGGTACAAGGGGGTTTATAATGGAAAAATTAAAAGGATTAACACTTTACGATACGTATACACAGAAAGAAAATAATGTTACGAAGGCACTTATTGATCTTCTGAGATTTTCAGATGTTCAACTAACCTTCCAGTTTATAAAACATTGTCTGGGAATTTCTGAAATCTTGTTAGAGGAACCTATTGAGAGGAGATATGCCCTACAAGTTGGAAATAAATTGAATGAACGTTCAGGGTATGGTTACGTTATAGGTATTTCCGATAGGATTAAGAATGATAATAAGAATTCTAATGTGGAAAAGGACACTGTTCCAGATGCTTTAATCAAATTAAACAATATAACTTTGTTAATTGAGTCTAAAGTTGACGGCAATAAGATTGATATGCAACAGATAAAGGATCACGAAAAAATGTTTGATGATGGCGTAATTATTCAACCATATAAGGAAATTTCATGGGAAGATATTTATGAGTTCTTTTTGAAATTGGACAGAAGTTTTATTGAGAATGATAGTGTAACAGAATTGTTATTAGATCAGTATATTGTCTATTGTGAAAATATGGGGTTTTCCTCTATAAAATCCAAAGGATATATTTATACATACTTTGCGAATAAACCAAAAGTTTTATCTATAATAAAAGAAATTGACAATTATTTAACTAACCTTGATTATGTCTATTTTAACGAAAAAATAACTGATTGTTTTGGATATAAAATTAAAAAAAGAAATGGAAAATTCACAAACAAATTCTTTACATCATCTACATATAAAAAAGGTGCATATATTTTACATTTTTCATCTTATGAACTTGCTTCAGAGATTCAAATGGAATTAGATAGAGTATTCCAAGGGAATAAGAAGATGAATAATACAAAAAGTGAAGCACAGATTTATATGGATTTGGTTGATAGTTTTCAACAATTGAAACCATACTTAGATATAGCTTATCGTGAAAGACTTAATGAAAGATAATTAAATATCATCGTCGTATATTCTTCTGGATAAATGAAAGAAGTTTTATTCTGAATTGGAATAACCTTGATGCAGGATAGTTGAATAAAAATTAAATTCCAATAGTTGATATTAGGTATCCCTGAACCCATGAACCTTTAGACTTCTATGTAACCCCAAAATAAAGTCCTGTACTTTATAAAAAAGTCGCAACATCTTTTATTTCGTGTTTAAAATAAAGTCCTGTATCAAAAATCCCTGGAACCCTTGTCACTACTGAAATTCTTCAATCCTTAACTTACAGAACTATTTTTTAAATCGAAAAAAACGTGAACAAAAAGCGTGAAAAAAGGGTAGAAAAACGGTCAAAACGTGATCGAAAATGTGTGAAAATGAGGGAAAGATAGCGTGACTTTATTTTAAACGCCAACGGTGGAATGCGGGTTTGCGTAGGGTAAAGATGTGGTGAGTTTATTTTAAATGAACAACTTTGTAAAAAGAGGATGGGATAAGCCCCCATCCTCTTTTTTGTGCCAAAATCAGAGTATAAGATACAGAAAACACCCATCTTCACAGCCAGCAAGATGAATGCATATATTACTTTTGAGCACTCGAAAAAAATGGACACAAATACGTCAAGGCTTAATGGTTTATTTTCAGAACCCTGTGGAAAATTATACTATTAATATATATAATGAACATATAAGGAGATGAGAAATGTATGAGAGACAAAAGTACTATTTATATCCCTGAAAACCCTGTTTCAAGATTTTTGTTTAGTGATACTCGTTCCGCAATCATTTGGTTAATTATTCGTCTTTATGTTGGGTACACATGGCTAACTGCAGGCTGGGGTAAAATCCAGAACGATGCATGGGTTGGTGAAAATGGCGGGAAAGCAGTTGAAGGATTTGTAAAGGGTGCACTTGCTAAATCACAAGAAACAGCAGATGTAGCTGGATGGTATGCAAGCTTTCTAGAAAATAGTGTGCTTCCACATGCAAAGCTATTTTCGTTCGTTGTTGCATATGGTGAGTTTTTAGTTGGTCTAGGTTTAATTGTCGGTTTATTAACGGGCATTGCAGCTTTTTGCGGTGCATTGATGAATGTGAGCTTTTTATTTGCAGGAACATTAAGTATCAATCCGTTGCTATTCATCCTTGCAACATGGTTAGTGCTTGCATGGAAAGTTGCCGGCTGGTATGGCTTGGATCGTTGGGCTTTACCAAAGCTTGGTACACCTTGGAGTAAAAAGCTAGGTTAAATTACTTTTAAATCATGTCTGTTGATTAGCCAATATTCACCATAAAAACCTAATAAAAAAGAGAGATTCCATGTAAAATGTAAGTTACCACACCAACATTTACGAGGAGGAATCTCTCATGGCTAAGAATACCACGATTTTCACACTACTTCAAAACTTTATTTCACAGGAAGAAATCGATGGAATTCTCGCTGAATTTGGTTTTGAAGATACAGCTCGTAAATGTGATGTTGCAACACTTCGACAGTACTTAGTTGGCGCTGCTACATTTGAATGGAAAAGCTTGCGTGACGCTTCCGATGTGGCCACAGAGAAAGGCTTGAAATCAGTTGATTATTCCACGCTTTCTAAACGTTTGGGTGAACTCAATTATCTGATCATCAAACGTATTTTCGAATGGATTGTCAGCCGATTAAACCGAGCGGCAAGACGTACGCTTAAAATGAAAAAAGAACTCTTGGCCATTGATTCGACAACGATTACTGTCGGTAAAAATCGTTGACCGTGGGCGCTCTATCACGGTGAACGTTCGGGCATTAAACTGCATGTCAGCTATACAAATCATACCGGGATGCCTCTCAAGGTCGTTGAAACAACAGGTTTGAAAAACGATGGTCCAATTGGCGTTGAGCTTGAAGATAAGCGTTTTATCCTTGTCGCTGATCGTGCCTATTTTTCGATTGATAAGGTAGATCGCTATGCGACAACGGGACAAGATTTTGTCATCCGTCTAAAAGAAAATATTCAGTTAAACCGTAAAAAATCATTAAAAAGAACGACTGTTGAAGGATCTAATATCATCGCTGATTTCAAATGTACACTTGGTACGTCTCAAAAACAAACGAAGAAACGCCACCGTGTCGTGGAGTTTACCGATTATGAAGGTGCCATTGTTCGTGTTGTCACCAATCTTCAGGATGTAACAGCCGAAAAAATAGCCGGCATGTACAAGGAACGCTGGGCAATTGAATCCTTTTTTCGCTGGATTAAACAAAACTTGAATGTGCCAGTGTTATTTGGCACGACCAAAAATGCGGTATTCAGTCAGCTATTTTCAGCCTTGATTGCTTACGTATTATTAAAATTTTTACACACGGAAGGACACAAGAAAAACAACTGTAAATGCCTATCTTTCACTGGTTTTAAACGCCAGTTTCTTTGTGCTACTCTGCCAATCGAATGGCGCATCGGTCTCAAAGAAATCCTCGCATTTCAGCGGGAATTTTATCAAATAAATGCTGGATGATTTTGGCTAATCAACACGTGTGATTGAATACAATACAAACGGCATGGCTGACATAAAAAATATGAATAGGTCTTCACAGGAGCACTTGACAAACAAAAATATCTATGATTAGCTAAAGACAATTGAATATACAAATTACTAGGGGAGCATAATTTTGCTGAGAGAGACTTGTCTTGACCCTTTGAACCTGATCTAGGTCATACTAGCGTAGGGAAGTAATGGTCAACTATACATATATAACTTGTATATTTATTCAGCCATTCCCTATTTTAGTGGAATGGTTTTTTTGTATATTTTAAAAATTATAGAGGAGAATAGATGCAATGATATTTTCTGATCGTTTATTTAAAAAAGTGGAGCCAGTATGGAACAGTTATTTAGAGCATCCTTTTGTAAAAGGAATTGGAGAAGGGTCCCTTGGTAAGGAAAAATTCATCCATTATATGAAGCAGGATTATGTTTATTTAATTGAGTACGCTAGAATTTTTGCAATTGGAAGTGCGAAGGCGAATGATTTAAAAACAATGACTATTTTTGCAAATTTATTGCATGGAACAATGAATTTTGAAATGGATTTACATCGTACGTATGCAGCAAGATTTGGTATTTCGAACGAAGACTTAGAAAATACAGAACCATCAGCTACAATGACCGCATATACAAGCTATATGCTAAGTCAGGCACAGCTAGGTGGTGTAGAGAATACGATTGCAGCTGTCTTGGCATGTGCATGGAGCTACAATTGGATTGGCAAGAAGTTAGCTGAATGGCCAGGTGCGCTAGAACAGGAGCTTTATGGAGATTGGGTTAAAACATACTCTTCCGATGAATTTACTACAATCGCTGAGGACTGCATCGGTTTAATTAATGATATTGCACAGGGTAAAACAGAAGATGAGCTGAAAAAGCTTGAAGAAATATTTGTAAAAACAAGTTACTTTGAATACATGTTTTGGGATATGGCTGAAAACATTTCAAGATGGCCAGTGAAAGAATTAGCAAGAACTTAATGCAATCCAATAATCGAATGGATAAGAGAATAATAATTAAATAGAATTTCACAAGTTATTTTATTGATATTGACAATCTAGTGGAAAGAAACCGTACGTGAAAGGTGAAGGGCTGTCTCTTTTCGCAAGTAGCTTTCTATTGTAAAAAGGCGGAGATGTTGTGATACAGAATATTGAAGAATTGATGCTTCAAGTAGAAAATCGTAAACAAGAATTAATCGATTTGGTTACTACACTTATAAAATTTGAAACACCCGCACCACCAGCAAGAAATACGAAAGGTATTCAACAATTTATCGCAACTTATTTAGAAAATCTTCATTTTAAAACGGATATCTGGGATGTATATCCAGGAGATTCGAATGTCGTAGGTGTGAAAAAGGGAAAGGCATCTGAATTATATAGTAGTTTAATTATTAACGGACATGTTGATGTAGCTGAAATTCGAGAGGACGAAGAATGGTTAACGAATCCCTTCGATCCAATCGTGACTGAAGAGGCGATTATAGGTAGAGGCGCAGCGGATATGAAGGGCGGAATTGCAGGAGCATTGTTTGCGCTAAAGCTTTTACATGAGGCAAATATTGATATGAATGGGGATCTTATTTTTCAATCTGTCATCGGAGAAGAAGTAGGAGAGGCTGGCACACTTCAATGTTGTGAGCGTGGATATAAGGCTGATTTTGCGCTTGTCGTTGATACGAGCGATCTTCGCATACAAGGGCAAGGAGGGGTAATTACAGGGTGGATTACGGTGAAGAGCCCTAAAACGTTTCATGATGCAACGAGACGAAATATGATTCATGCAGGTGGAGGTCTTTTGCAAGCGAGTGCGATTGAAAAAATGATGAAAATAATAGCAGGGTTGCAAGAATTAGAACGTCATTGGGCTGTGACGAAGCAATACGAAGGATTCCCACCTGGCACAAATACAATCAATCCAGCTGTTATTGAAGGCGGTAGACATCCAGCTTTTATTGCCGATGAATGTAAACTATGGATTACTGTGCATTATTACCCGAATGAAACGTACGAGGAAGTATCTCGAGAGATTGAAGAACATTTACTTTCCGTTGCACAGTCTGACCCGTGGCTCAAGCATTACCCACCCACCTTCGAATGGGGAGGCTGTTCAATGATTGAAGAGAAAGGCGAAATCTTTCCTTCATTAGAAGTTGACCCGAACCATCCAGCGGTTCAGTTATTATCCACTTCTCATCAAATTAATCATGGAAAAGCAGTGACGATTGATGTGTCTCCTTCAGTTACCGATGGAGGATGGTTTGGCGATGCAGGGATTGCAGCAGTTATTTATGGGCCAGGTGATTTTCAAAATGCTCATGCGGTTAATGAATCTTGTTCCATTAATCAACTTATTGCTTTCACCAAAACAATGATTCATTTTATTTATGAGTGGACAAACACGAAAAAAAGGATGAACTAGCATCAACAGAAGTGGTGAATCTAGGAAAATATTGAATAAGAAGGTTATGAGTATGGATGAAAAGCATGATTATGCACTACAGTTTAAAGATGTATCATTTTATTATAATCAACCGCAATCTATTTTAGATAAACTAAGCTTTCACATAAATAAAGGCGAATTTGTCACTATTGTTGGGGCAAGTGGTACAGGTAAATCAACGATATTTAGGCTAGTTGTAGGGCTGGAACAACCAACGGAGGGATTCATTTTTCTAAATGGTGATAAAGAAACAAATCGTCTAGGTAAAGTAGGCTATATGCCACAAAACGATTTACTCATTCCTTGGCGAAGAGTAGCTGAAAATGTTGCGTTACCACTTGAAGGAAAGAACAGAGACTATGATAAACAATTTGTTGTAAACAGATTAAAAGATTTTGGTTTAGAAGATGTTGCTAATAAATATCCACATGAACTATCAGGCGGTATGAGGCAACGTGTGTCATTTTTACGTGCTACGTTAACTGGTTCAAATTTACTTTTATTAGATGAACCATTTTCATCACTCGATGCGATGACCAAGTTATATATGCAAGAGTGGCTGTTAGAACAATGGAATGAAACTAAATCATCAATTGTTTTTATTACACATGATATATCGGAGGCATTGTTTTTATCCGATAAAATTTTCATCATTAGTGACACGCCAATTCAAATGATTGAGGAAATTGAAGTACCACTAAAGAGACCAAGAAACAGACAACAATTAGATGAGCCTTCATTAATCAATTTGAAAAATGAACTAATCAATCGTTTTAAAATGAAGGTGACATAATGAAAAAATATATGAATTCTGTTCTGTTACTTTCCATGGTGCTTATTGCTTGGGAGGTCATTGCAAGGTTTATTGATGTGTCATTTATTCTTCCATCACCGACGCAAGTTTCTACTAAACTTTGGGAATTAAAAGATGTGTTATTGCAGCACCATCTTCCTGCCACATTTGTAGTCATTAGTATAGGCTTAGCGATCTCTCTTGTGCTAGGAATTGCAATTGCTATAGCAATGCATTATTCAAAGGTTTTAGAGCAAGCGTTATATCCTTTATTGATTACTTCTCAAACGATTCCAATTATCGCGTTAGCACCTATTTTTGTTCTATGGTTTGGTTATACAATTTGGAGTAAGGTTGCTGTGACGATTTTGATAACCTTTTTCCCGATTACGATTGGCATGTTTGATGGTTTACGCTCCACCGATAAAGAATTAAAAGAATTGCTTCAAACATTTGATTTAACAAGAAGTCAAATTTTTTTAAAATTAGAAGTTCCTTCAGCTTTACCGTCATTTTTTTCAGGGCTAAAAGTTGCTGTTCCGATGAGTGTCATTGGTGCGGCAATTGGCGAGTGGCTAGGTGCACAATCAGGATTAGGTTATTTTAGTAGAAGAATGATGACCCAATTTGATGGAGCAGGTGTTTTTGCGCCAATTGTCATATTATCGTTCGTCGGTATTGCATTATTTACAGTTATATTAATTATAGAAAAATATTTTTTGAAATGGAGAAAAAAGTAATGTTAAAAAAGAGTTTAAGCATTGCTATAAGTATGGTGTTTATATTTATGCTTGTAGCTTGCCAAAGTGAAATGAGTAATGATAAAGAGCAAAGTAAATACCATAAAATCACACTAATGTTAGATTGGTATCCAAATGCGGTACATAGTTATTTATACGTTGCGAAAGAAAAAGGGTATTTTGAGGAAGAGGGGTTAGATGTTGAATTTCAATTTCCGGCAAATCCAACAGATCCATTATCTCTTGCAGCAGCCGGCAAAGTAACGATGGGCATGTATTATCAACCAGATGTCATTCAAGCAGTGGCAAATGAAGGAATACCAGTAAAAGCGGTAGCAGCAGTTGTTCGCTCACCGTTAAATCATATCGTATTCCGTGCAGATCAACCGATTGGACATCCACTAGAATTAGAAGGGAAGAAAATTGGTTATCCAGGAATCCCATTAAATGAAACGATTATCAAAACGATTGTAGAAAACAGTGGAGGAAGCTATGAAAAAGTAGACATGGTTAATGTTGAATTTGAACTAGGGTCATCTTTAGTTTCAAAAAAAGTTGATGCGGTCGTTGGTGCATATGTAAACCATGAAGTACCACAGTTAAAAAGCGAAGGTCATGATGTAGGTTATATAAATCCAGTAGATTATGGTGTGCCAAGCTATTATGAATTAGTCGCTGTTACGAGTGAGAAAACATGGGAGAAAGAACAAAAAGAAATTGAAGCATTTTGGCGTGCGGCTAGAAAAGGGTTCGATTTTATGGAAAAGAATAGTGAAGAAGCATTACAAATTCTTCTCAATCAACAAGATGAAGCAAACTTCCCTTTAAATAAAGAAGTTGAGACGGAAAGCATTAATATTTTACTTCCTAAAATGAAAAGTGAATTAGGGTTTGCGACACAGGAGAAATCGTCTTGGGAAGAAACAGCTAACTGGCTAAAAGACAATGGATTGATTGAAGAAGTGCCAAATATTGATGAATTAATTGTTAATATTTTACCTTAAATAGCTATGCATATTTCAGTGAGTCAATCTCAATAGATGGCTTACCAAGTGCTATATTTGGCTCAAATCAAATAATGCGAGCACGAGCTTTTAATACGGTGTTTGCACTAGGAAAGTAGTGGAAAGCATCATTAATGAAGCGCTTCACAAAGTTGATGTAAACAATGGTGAACAAATGTATTTTCATGTTACGACAACGTATTTTGAGCAGCTGGAGTGTTTAGCTAGATGATATGAAAATGAAGAGAGGAAAGCTTATTAAAAAATAGAAACTTCCTCATAGGTAGAGGAGTCCGAAAGTCGAAATCACTCTTGAATAAAGAAAAAGCAAGTGTTTTAAACTAATTCAACCGTAATGATTCACACGCAAGACAAGCAAGTCTGCTCAACCAAATTTCAAAACAGGGGCATATCTGGAAAAGTGATATTTTTTTGGCGCCCCTTTATTTACTATGTAGCAACAAAAACAGGTAATAGATCAATAAACTGGTGCCAATCCTGTTGCATTTCCTCATCAACTATCGTTAAAGTTTGTGCAACAGGTAATGGCCCTGAAATACCTGTCGATTCAATAACAATACCATCTAATTTTGTTTTGTTGTAGCAAGGGATTTACTTCAATAAGTAAATCCTCACCCAATGTACAGCTATTTGTTAACTCTACAAAGCTGCTCCCTGTACGTGAAAAGCCATCATCCTCCACAAGTTGAGTATCGATATTAACTTCAGTCATATCATTGATAATAATTGCAACCTTGACGATTCGCCCAAATATAATTTAATAAAGTTGTCTTACCAGCTTCTAAATAGTAATTAAGTATGGTAACAGGGATTTTTTCATTTTATAGCACTTTTAAAAGTAATGATTACGATTTATGATATAGCAAGCCTGAAGCGTTTGTCAAAATAAATAGTAATCATTATTATTTGTAAATGTGAAAAAAGGGGTTTACAAATAGTAATGATTACTATATAGTTTTAAATCGTAAGTATTACGTTTAAGGAGGAGTTACAATGAATAAAAAATGGTTTATGCCATTTGCAGCTGCTACACTTACTTTTGCTTTAGTGGCATGTCAGGAAGAAACAAAAGAAAAGGAAGAGGTTACTGAAGTCGAGGAACATAATCATGAGCACCATGACCACGACCATGATCATGCAGAACTATCCGAAAAAGATAAACAAATTTCTCAAGGCTATTTTGAAGATAGTGATATTACAGATCGCCCATTAACAAATTGGCAAGGTGAATGGCAATCTGTTTACCCATACTTGCTAGATGGCACACTGGATGGCGTGCTAGAGCATAAAGCTTACCATGGTGATAAAACAGCTGAGGAGTATAAGGAATATTATAAAATTGGCTATGCAACAGATGTTACACAAATTGATATTGCGGACAAGACAATGACATTTTATAAGGATGGAGAAGCTGTTATAGGAACATATGAGTATGATGGCTATGAAATTTTAACATACGAAAAGGGCAATCGTGGTGTTCGCTATATATTCAAGCAAGTAGACGACAGTTCACAAGCACCAAAATATGTTCAATTTAGCGACCATATTATTTCAGATCAAGCATCAGGTCATTTCCATATTTACTTTGGCGATGATCGCGCAAAGTTGTTAGAGGAAATGGATAACTGGCCTACATATTATCCAAAAGCGATGTCTGGTGAAGAAATTGCTGATGAAATGGATGCACATTTGCATTAATAGGTCCCTGTTTTAATGGAATATAGAGGAGCTATCGGGAAGACATTTCCGATAGCTTTTATTTGTATATAAAGCAGTTAAATGGAGAAATGAAACTTTTTATAAATACAAAACGTAAAGGTAGTGATTAGAAGAGGAGGTAGATTTTACTTGAAAATAGCGCTATGGATTATTGCTGGAATTGTGGCAATCCTCGTTTTCGTTGTAGGAATAAAGGGATACATGCTTTATAAAGAATTTAAAACATCTAATCCTGAGTATATTATGGAGTTTGTAAAAGAGCATGCTGCGAATGGCGATGTTGCGATGTCTATTCAATACAATGATGAAAACTGGGTGAATGTAAATGAAAATGAACGCCTGCCTTTAGCCAGTACAGTAAAAATTATTTTAGCGATTACATATGCGCAGCAAGCAGCAGAGGGAAAAATCAATCCAAAGCAACTTGTAAGCGTAGCGGATTTAAATAAATTTTATTTACCTAAAACAGACGGTGGTGCACATGAGGCATGGCTAGCGCAGTTGCCAAAAGAAGATATGGTACCACTAGAGGAAGTGGTAAAAGGTATGATTGCATACAGCTCCAATGCAAATACCGATTATTTAATGGATGTGCTAGGTATGGAAAATATTAATAATACTTTGCAGCAGTTAGAGTTATCAAAGCATGATGTAATTTATCCATTAACCAGCGTTTTATATATTCCTAGTCAATTGATGCAGGAGCAAAACCTGTCTAGTAAAGAGCTGGTAGAAGCGATGCAAGCGATGGATATGGAGGAGTACCGCAATAGAGCGATAGCGATTTATCACCAATGGCAAACAGCTCCATTGTCTAAGGAAGAAAAGGAGCAATTGCTTAAAACGTTATCCATGGATATACAAAAAGTATGGTCGGATCGTTTACCTGCCTCCACGACAAAGGACTATGTTGCCATTATGGAGAAGCTTAATAATAAATCCTATTTTAGTGAGGAGGTTTATCAATATTTAGATCCCGTTATGGAGCAATTAATGGAAAGCCCTGCTAATCGTGAATTATTTAAACATGCAGGACAAAAAGGCGGGTCGACAGCATTTGTTCTTACAATTGCTATGTATGCAATGGATCAAAAACAAAATAGGACAGAGCTAGCCTTTTTCGCAAACAATTTATCTGTATTAGAGCAGGCAAAGCTGGAAAGAAATTTGAATAGCTTTCAATTGAAATTTTTAACAGAAGAAGCGTTTCGTGAAAAGGTGGAACGTGAATTAGGTGGAAATTAAATTTAAATAACAGGCTAGCCCCAAATCTAAAGGGCTAGCCTGTTATTTTTTGGCCCGAATTTCTCAATGAAGCACGATTCGACCTTTTAAAAGTAATATTGCTGTTGCAGTTTTTATTACACACAATTATGCTATAAGACATAATTGTGTGTGAATTGTTTGTGTGCCTGGCACCCAAACAAAAAGGAGGAATTCAATGAATGCACAAATCAATATTTTAATTGTTGAAGATGATAATGATATTAATGCATTGCTTTGTGATGTTGTGCGGAGTAGTGGTTATCGGGCACAGCCTGCTTATTCAGGCACGGAGGCAATGCTTTATTTGCAGCAGCAGCGATGGGATATGGTGTTGCTTGATTTAATGTTGCCAGGGTTAACAGGTGAGGAAGTGTTAGCAAAAATAAGAGAACAGCAGCATGTGCCAATTATTATTATTTCAGCAAAGCTAGAGCAGCAGACGAAGGTGGATGTGCTACGAGCAGGAGCAGATGATTACATTACAAAGCCTTTTGATATTGAGGAAGTGTCGGCACGCATTGATTCACATTTGCGCAGAATGCGAGTGTTAAACCAGCCGAGCATAGCGAAAGTGCTTGTGCATAAAGATTTAGCGCTTGATACGGAAGCGAAGCAAGTGAAGGTTGGAGAGATGGAAATTGCTTTCACTGCACGCGAGTATGCCATTTTAGCATTATTAATGTCCTCACCGAAAAAGGTCTTTACGAAGGCAAATGTATTTGAAAGTGTTTGGCATGAGGAGTTTCATGGGGATGATAATACAATTAATGTGCATATGAGCAATATTCGCTCAAAGCTAGCACATGCTAATCCGAATGAGGAATATATCGAAACGATTTGGGGGATGGGCTACCGCTTAGCTTGATTCGAGAAACTTAATGTTTTCTTAAGAATTGACTTATGCCTTTCTTATGTTTTGCTTTTTACACTAGAAAGTATCATAAGAAGGAGGGATTTCGTATGACATATGTATTGCAAACAAATCAGTTAACGAAACAATATAAGAAGCAACTAGCGCTTGATAAAGTAAATTTGTCAATTGAAAAAGGCTCGATTTATGGGTTTATTGGGCAAAATGGCGCTGGGAAATCAACATTAATTAAGATTGTAACAGGGCTTGCGAAGGCAAGCAGTGGGTCATTAGCGCTCTTTGGCTATAGCACGGAGCAGGAGCTGATTCAAGCACGCAAACGCATTGGGGCAATTATTGAGGCTCCTGCGTTGTATCCGCATATGACAGCGGCTGAAAACTTGGAGGCGCATCGATTACTAAAAGGAATTCCAGGGAAAGCGTGTATTGAAAAAACATTGAAGCTTGTTGGGCTTGAGAACACTGGGAAAAAGAAGGCGAAAAATTTTTCCCTCGGTATGAAGCAACGCCTCGGCTTGGGGATTGCTCTATTAGGTGATCCGGAGTTTTTAATTTTAGATGAGCCAATTAATGGGCTTGATCCAATGGGCGTAGTTGAAATACGAGAGCTGCTCAAAAAATTAAATCAAGAATACGCTATTACCATTTTAATTTCTAGCCATATTTTAAGTGAGCTACATCTCCTAGCAACCCATTACGGCATTATTCATCAAGGTAAGCTTATTGAGCAGCTGACAACAGAGGAATTAACGCAAAAATGTCAGCAATACATTCATATTAAAGTGGATAATCCAGATAAAGCGGCGACAGTTTTTGAAATGCAGTTAAATACGAAGCATTTTGAAGTGTTACCAAATGGCACAATGAAGCTTTTTGCTTATACAGATTCAGCGGGCTATGTTTCAACAACATTGGTGCAAGCAGGTTTAGTCATTGAAGAGTTTATGCCAATGGGAGAGGATTTGGAAACATATTTCAAGAATTTGATTGGAGGTGTGTCACATGAGTAATTTAATGATGGCTGAATTATTTAAGCTGAAAAAGGACCGTGTATTTTTAGTGTTAGTTGTGATCTTAGCGGCAGCAGGTATCACTTATCCATTCCTTGTGTTTTTCGATGAGGCGACATTTAATGCACAGGCAGTCGCAGTCAAGGAGCTGTATACGTTTTCGGCTTTAGCTGGCAATAACTATATTATCCGTTTGATTCCTTGTATATTTGCAGGATTTTTTATTTCAAGTGAGTATTCGATTGGGACAATGAAAAGTATTTGTGCTTCAGGCAATAGTAGAGTGCATCTTTATCTTGTCAAATTGCTTGTATTTTCGCTTGGTGCAATAATTATTGCATTGGCGTTTCCATTAGCGCTCCTATTTTCAAGTAGCTTGCTGTCAGGCTTTTATGGCATGCCAACTTTCATTTATGTGGCTAAAACGCTAGGTCTAACAATTTTGTATGCTGCTGCATTCGCCTCCATGATGGCTGTAGTGGCGATTATTTTTACAGATAGCGGTAAAACAATTGGTTTTTCCATTATCTTTTTCATTTTAATTGATAGCATTTTGTATATGCTAAGCCAAGAGTTCACACTGTTTGAATGGCTATTTAATCATTCGGTGTTTAAATTATTTCTAGATATATCGAAGGAAAGTTACACATTCTCAATGCTCATTGTGCCGCTTATGACATTTGCTTTATTTGCGGTTATTGGTAGCATCATATTTAAGCAAAAAGAAATTAAATAATAGAAGGTGGTGAGCGGATATTATTTTCATATGTATAGCGATTGCTCTATTTTTTGCACTGCGCTTTTATTTGTTGAAACGTGAGGTCAAAAGAGCATATCGTCAGCTAAACGCTGTAAATCGTAAAGAAACCGAGAAAAAGCTAGATTTACAATTTTGGGATAAAGACTTGCAAAAGCTGGCAGAGACCATTAATGCACAAATTGATTTAACAAAGCAGGCAACAGCAGAAAAACGCCAGCAGGAAAATGAATTGAAGCAGGCGATTGCTAACATTTCTCATGATATTCGCACACCACTGACCTCGATATTAGGCTATATTCAATTTTTAGAGCAGGACAACCGTAGTCAATATACTGCCATTATTAAACGAGGCGCTTTGCGCTTAAAGGATTTGCTAGAGGACTTCTTTGAATTATCGCTAATTGAATCAACTGATTATTTGTTAAAGCCTGAGCACATTAAAATGAACCAGCTTTTATCAGAGGTGCTAGTAGGCTTTTATGATCAGTTTCATCAAGCGAATTTGCAGCCGACTATAGATATGCCAACACAGGAGCTGACAATGATTGCAGACTCCTCAGCTGTAAAGCGTGTCATCGAAAACTTAGTGTTGAACACGATTAAGCATGCACATAGCAATGTTCTTATTCGCTTAGAGCAGGAAGGGCATATAGTGAGGCTTATGATTAGTAACGAGGTCACTAATTTATCAGAGAAGGATGTGAATCATCTATTCCAACGCTTTTATAAGGGGGATAAAACAAGGGCAGAAAATGGCACAGGTTTAGGGCTAGCAATTGCCAAAAGCTTAATGCAGAAAATGAACGGACAGCTTTCTGCTGAGTTACAAAATAATAGATTAACTATTATCTGTGAATGGCGCTGGGATAATTCGTATTCACAAGTGCTTGGCATAGTCAACAAAAAATAATAAACACATTAGCCAATTTTTTTAGTAAGATGTACAATAAGAATTGTGTGTAAATTGTGTGTGTGCCTGGCACTATATCAAAGAAAGGAGTTAGCTCATGACAAATAATGATATATTGATTCGTTTGCGCTACGCGTTCGATATTAAAAATATAGATATGGTAGAAATTTTTAAGCTTGGTGGCATAGATGTGACGAAAGACGATGTAATGAATATGCTTATGAAAGTAAAGGAAGATGAGGAGGAGCCGGCAAATTATAAAAAATGCAATAATAAAATGCTGGAGGCTTTTCTCAACGGCTTTATTACCTTTAAGCGTGGCCCACAGCTATCCGCAACAGGAGAGCCTGTAGCACCACCGAAGGCAACGGGTCAAGAAAGTCCAAATAATATGCTATTTAAAAAAGTGAAAATTGCTCTGGCTTTGACGACTGAAGATGTTATTGATTTCATTGATGATGGCGGTGGCATTAAAGTATCAAAGGGCGAAATGGGCGCGATTTTACGCAACCCAAGCCATAAAAACTATAAAGAATGTGGCGATAGCTTTGCTCGTTATTTTTTACGAGGCCTTACAAATAAATATCGCGTATAAAAAAACAGCTCTGATTCGTTTAATCAGGGCTGTTCTTTTTGGCTTGAGAATCCATTGTCTTTAAAAAATCCTTGGTGATACGAACGACGTATTTCACTTCATCTAAGTTGCGTTCTTTTAATAGTGAGTGATGAATGCTCAGCATTAAATTTTTTTCCTCGATATCTGTAACGCTTGAGAGGTTTTGGAAATTAAAAAGCTCTTCAGGTGCAATGTCCAATGCCTGCATTAAGCTTTCAAGCGTTTTTAACGTAATATTGGATTGACCATTTTCAATATTGGAAATGCGCCCTTTACTATAGCCCATTTTCCCCGTTTTTTCTGCAACTTCCTCCTGACTTAATCCCTTTGCAACACGAATTGTTCGAAGCTGTTCTCCTACTAGCTTTAAAAAATCTGACATAGCATTTCACCTCTAAGATAGAGGCTAGTGAAAAACTTTTTAAATGGAGATACCTTTAAAATAGTACATTTTACAAAAGTTATATTATAATGGTACAAACGATATAGTATATATGTTTTATTTCATAGCAAGGAGAAATTATCGGCTTAAAAATATAAGCTGATAAAGTAGGGGGGAATACTTTGATGAGACAATATAAATTGGGGGATATTGTAACAATTGTAAAAGGTGTTGCTAGACAGCCTACACATTATTTTGTAAGTGAAGGTATACCGTTTGTTAGTTGTGATTATTGGGATTTATTGAAAAATAATCTGCAGCTATTACCTAAAATACCATCCTCGCTACAGCATGAAAGTGATTTAACAAAAGTTCCAACAGGAGCAGTTTTAATCTACCCAAGTAAAAACGCATATTATGTTTGTCAGCAAGAGTATTACATTGGAGAAAATATTATGGCGATGATTCCATGTCAGTCCATTATTTTAAGTAAATATTTATTTTATTATTTACAAGCACAGTCATTGAAAATTGAAAAGGCTATAGAGCAAAAAATCTATCTGCCTAGAATTTCCATACAGCAGCAACTAATTGCCCATATGGCACAAGTACATGCTGTGTCAGATCAAGTGCAAAATATATTAATAGCATTACTACAATTAGAAGCGTATTTACAGACAGAAAATACGGATTTGTTAAAAATTCAAGATGAGTTAATAGAAAAAATGGAGTGGATGAATAGTCTACACAAGATATTATTACATAATATCAAGCACCTCAAATAAAAGGAGTGGATAGTGGAATTGGATGCGCAACAAATTGATGTGAAATTTACAATGCACAATTTGCAGCGTGCTAAATATTGTGCAGCAACAATTATTATACTTGAAGTGTTATTGGCAATAGTGCATATTGCTCGAACGAAGACAATTGGGGATGGTTATTTTTTACTTTATATAATGCTCCTTGTACTTTCGATATTATTTTTAATTTTAGTGAGCGTTATAGAGAAAAGGTTTTTTAAATATCGCTATATTAAAACAGCCGTATGGGGCTATTATTGGTTTGTTTTAATGTGGGGCGTATCTATTGCATTATTAGATCAACGCTCATATGGACAAGTGACAGCCTATTTAATTAGTTTATTAGCAGTTACTATGCTATATCATGTACGTTTACGAAAATTCATTTTGCTTCAAAGCTTTCCAACTGTTTATTTAATGAGTGGTTTAATGCTTATGCAGCAAGATAGCGAAAGGGCTTTAACACATTTGGTTAATATAGTGCTATTTATTGTAATTAGCGCAATCGGCTCGCGTTTCCTTTATTACGGTCAGTATAAGATGCTAGCACAGGAGCAGCTAAATAGCCAATTAGTGCAGATGAACGGAGATTTACAGTTGCTAGCTACTTATGATGAATTAACAGAAATGCCAAATCGCCGAGGTTTATATGATTATGTGCAGGCGAATATGAGAGATATCCCACGCCATGTAACAGCAATGATTTTAGATATTGATGCCTTTAAACAATTTAATGATTACTATGGTCATTTAGAGGGAGATAAAGTGCTGAAAGAAATTGCAGTTATTTTGAGGGCACTAGCGAGTAATCGTTGTTTTGTAGGGCGCTTTGGTGGGGAAGAATTTATTTACCTAATTTTTGATATGGAGCATAGTGAGGCATTGCATTTTGCAAATAATATATGCAAAGCTGTTGAGCAACGACGCATTCCACATCAAGCTTCTCCTTTTTTACCATACGTGACAGTTAGCATTGGGGTCGCAACAGACCCTTGCTGCACTATACAGAATTTACAACAATTATTTCAAAATGCAGATGCAGCATTATACAGTGCTAAACGGGCTGGGCGTAATCGTGCAGAGCTAACGATATAAAATAATTGGTATCAACATCAGGCTCCATTCATACGATGTACAATAAAGGTTTGAATGGAGGAATCACGATTAGTATTTTAAATAAAATTAAAAATTACAGAGAAGAAGAAAATCGCCTAAAGTGGGAAGGTAGCTTTGCCGATTATTTAGAAATCGTAAAAGAGCGGCCAGAAGTTGCACAAACAGCCCATTCGCGCGTCTATAACATGCTGAAAAGTGCAGGTGTTGAAGAGCGAGATGGACAGAAAATGTATCACTTTTTTGGAGAGGAAATTTTCGGCTTAGAAACAGCGCTTGAACGATTAGTTGAGGAATATTTCCATCCAGCAGCAAAAAGGCTTGATGTGCGCAAGCGAATTTTATTGTTAATGGGACCTGTCAGTGGTGGGAAGTCAACAATTGTAACGTTGCTAAAGCGTGGCTTAGAGCGCTATTCGCGTACAGATAGCGGAGCGGTGTATGCCATTAAGGGCTGCCCAATGCATGAGGACCCATTGCATTTAATTCCACATCATTTGCGCGACACCTTTTATGAGGAGTATGGCATTCGCATCGAAGGAAGCCTGTCCCCTTTAAATACGATGCGCCTTGAGCAGGAGTATGATGGGCGTATTGAGGATGTGCGAATTGAGCGTATTTTCTTCTCGGAGGACCGCCGAGTAGGTATTGGGACATTTACTCCTTCTGATCCAAAATCACAGGATATTGCGGATTTAACAGGGAGCATCGACTTTTCAACAATTGCGCAGTACGGCTCGGAATCTGACCCGCGCGCATACCGCTTCGATGGCGAGCTAAATAAGGCGAATCGTGGCATGATGGAGTTTCAAGAAATGCTGAAGCTTGATGAAAAGTTTTTATGGCATTTGCTGTCATTAACACAGGAGGGCAATTTTAAAGCAGGGCGTTTTGCCTTAATTAGTGCAGATGAATTGATTGTTGCACATACCAATGAAACAGAATATCGCACATTTATTGCCAATAAAAAGAATGAGGCATTGCATTCGCGTATTATCGTCATGCCAATTCCGTATAATTTAAAGGTGAGCCAAGAGGAGCGCATTTATGAAAAAATGATTCATGACAGCGATATGGCACATGTACATATCGCACCACATGCGCTCAAAGTGGCTGCGATTTTCTCGGTTTTAACAAGACTAGAAATCCCGAAAAAGCAAGGGGTTGACGTTGTTAAAAAAATGCGCCTGTACAATGGCGAAAGCATAGAAGGCTACAATGAGGTTGATATTGAAGAGCTGAAAAAGGAATATCCAAATGAAGGGATGCAGGGCATTGACCCACGTTACGTCATCAATCGCATTTCATCAGCCATTATTCGCAAGGAAGTGCCGTCGATTAATGCCTTAGATGTACTGCGTGCCTTAAAGGATGGTTTAGACCAGCATGCCTCGATTTCAGAGGAAGACCGCAAAAAATTTATGAACTATATTGCGGTTGCTCGCCGCGAATATGATGAAATTGCTAAGAAGGAAGTACAGAAGGCATTTGTATACTCCTACGAGGAATCAGCGAAAACATTATTGAATAACTATCTTGATAATGTTGAGGCATTTTGCAATAAAAATAAGCTACGCGACCCGCTCACTGGCGAGGAAATGAGTCCGGATGAAAAGCTAATGCGCTCAATCGAAGAGCAAATTGGTGTATCTGAAAATGCAAAAAAGGCATTTCGTGAGGAAATTTTAATTCGTTTGTCCGCCTTTGCAAGAAAGGGTAAACGCTTCGATTACCATTCGCATGACCGCCTGCGTGAAGCTATTCAGAAAAAGCTATTTGCTGATTTGAAGGATGTCGTAAAAATTACAACATCTTCGCAAACACCGGACGAGGCACAACTGAAAAAAATCAACGAGGTTGTTGCAACGTTAGTCGATGAACATGGCTACAACACAACATCAGCAAACGAGCTGTTGCGCTATGTAGGTAGTTTACTGAATCGATAATCAAAAGGAGGCTATGTAAAAAGATAATATCTTTTTACATGGCCTTTTCCTGCTTTTTATATTTTGCATGTTATGATGGAAATAGTATCCTATTGGAGGTGGACAAGTTGTCGCAGTTGAAACGCTTTGCTTTTTGGCTACCATTATTAGCTTGTCTTAACTATGTTTTTGAATTAACTGTCAATCCAATCAAAGATATTTTATTGACAGACCCTTTGCTACAACGCAGTTTACGAATGATGGGTGATATTGGCTATGATAGTGATCAATACCAACTTTTATTTCCAGGCTTTCTTGTCCACTTTTTCCTATGGTTTGTATATGGACGAATGATTGATTGGTTTGTGAAGCAGCTGATTTAACGGAGAACGTAGAATAAACTTTGTGAAGAGCGGTGTTTGGAAGCGAATTTCTGCACACCGCTTTTTTTAACTAAATGTATCAGCTATAAATTGATAAAAAGCCTCTTCTTCCTCAATGTTAGGGAAATGATTGCTCTCATCAAAAGTTTTCAATGTGGCGTTTGACATAAGCTCAGCTGCTTCAGCAGAAAATATATGTGGGCATTGTGCATCATGAAGGCCGCAGTATATATAAGCAGTTGTTGTGACATGAGGCAATTCAGGGCGCAAATCATATGTAGGTAGCTCCTCATAGGAAAAATAATCAAGGCGTTTTGATATTGTTTTTCCACTATTAGGGCGACTAATCATCTTGTCATAAGATGATTCATGATATAAGGACATCAGCGACCATTCTTTGCTACCAGCACGTCTTTCTTCGAGAGATGATTGAGGATTACCTAGCATTGTTAAAATTTCTTGAATGCGCCGATTATTTGGGTTATCTATGCAATAAATGCTATCTGGGTGATGCATATACTCTGAGGAAGCGCACAACCCTCCAGCAACGATATGTATAAGGCTATGTGGATGCATAATAGCGTATTTTAGTGCCAGCATACCGCCTGTTGAATGCCCTGCAAATATCCATTTTTCAAAACCAAGCACTTGGCGAATTGCCTCTAAATCAGCGACCGTATGCGCCATACTGTAATTGAATGTAGAAAGGTCATCTGTTGAATTGCCACAGCCTCGCAAATTTACTAAATATACAGTTGCATGTGCTGTAAATGTATTTGCAAATAAATTGCCATTCTCATTAAATTCGCTATATAAATGTGTAATACAGACAGGCTGACCATTTCCTTTTTTAAATACTTCAAAAATCCCGCGTGCTGTTTCAACTAAATGTTGCTCCCACATCTTTAAACCCTCTTTCTGAATATTGTTTATTTTCATTATACCGAAATTATTTAGCGAGTGAAGTTCAAGATTTTGCTAGATGTGCATAAGATAAAAAAAGCGAATTTGCAGATGGGTGTGGATAAAGTGAGTGACAAACAGCAACAGTTCATTATCTCAAAGGAAAATTGGTCCCTCCATCGTAAAGGATATCAGGACCAAGAGCGCCATCGTCAAAAAATTGATGAGGCGATTAAAAATAATTTACCAGAGTTAATTAGTGAGGAAAGCATTATTTTATCAAATGGTCGAGAGGTTATTAAAATCCCGATTCGTTCTTTAGATGAATATAAAATTCGTTACAACACAGATAAGTCAAAGCATGTCGGGCAAGGGCAGGGCGATAGCCAAGTAGGTGATGTCGTTGCACGAGATGGCAAGCCGCAGCAAGGGCAAGGAAGAGAAGCTGGTAAGGAAGCAGGGAAGGATTATTATGAGGCAGAAGTACGGCTGGAGGATGTGGAAGAAATCTTGTTCCAACAGCTTGCATTGCCAAACTTACAGCAAAAAGAAGTGGCCAATATTGCAACAAATAAAATTGAATTTAACGATATTCGCAAAAAAGGTTTAATGGGTAATATCGATAAAAAGCGTACAATTTTAACAGCAATTAAGCGCAATGCCATCAAGGGTGAGGCAACGATTAATCCAATTCATCAGGACGATTTGCGCTTTAAAACATGGGATGAGGTTGTAAAGCCTGAATCGCGTGCAGTTGTACTTGCAATGATGGATACGAGTGGCTCAATGGGCATTTTCGAAAAGACCTGTGCACGTAACTTTTTCTTTTGGATGGCACGTTTTTTACGCACGAAATATAGCGCTGTTGATATTGAATTTATCGCACATCATACAGAAGCAAAGGTTGTAACAGAGGAGGCGTTTTTTACAAAGGGTGAGAGCGGTGGGACGATTTGTTCCTCTGCTTACGCAAAGGCGTTGCAACTAATAAACGAAAAATATTCCCCAGCCCGCTACAATATTTATCCTGTCCATTTCTCAGATGGAGAAAATTTGTCATCAGATAATGAGCGTTGCCTCCAATTAATTGAACAATTGATGGAAGTATCTAGCATGTTCGGCTATGGCGAAGTCAATGCTTATAGTAGAACGTCTGCGCTTATGTCGGCATATAGCAAAATTGACAATCCGAAGTTTCGTCATTACATTATTAAGCGCAAAGTAGATGTCTATGATGCGCTAAAAAGCATTTTTAAAAAAGAAGGAGTGCAGTAATGGAAAAAGCGCTGCAAAAAGCAATTGATGAAATTACGGAAATTGCTACAGGCTTTGGCTTAGATTTTTTCCCGATGCGCTATGAAATTTGTCCTGCTGAAATTATTTATACATTTGGCGCATATGGGATGCCTACACGCTTTGCGCATTGGAGCTTCGGCAAGCAATTTCATCGCATGAAGCTCCAGTACGATTTAGGCTTAAGTCAAATTTATGAGCTTGTTATCAATTCAAACCCATGCTATGCATTTTTACTTGATACGAATACGTTAACGCAAAATAAATTAATCATTGCGCATGTCTTAGCGCATTGCGATTTCTTTAAAAACAATATCCGCTTCTCCAATACGAGGCGTGATATGGTGGAAAGTATGACAGCAACTGCTGAACGTATCGCAAAATATGAGATACTATATGGCAAGGATGCAGTCGAGCAATTTTTAGATGCGGTGCTAGCAATTCAAGAGCATATTGACCCTGCTATCATTCGTCCACAAATAGTGGAAGAAGAGGAGCCGTTGGAAGCTCGTACAACGCCATATGATGATTTATGGCATATCGATGAGCCACGTAAAAAGCTAATAGAGAAAAAGAAAACCTTCCCAGCAGAGCCAGAAAAGGATTTGCTCATTTTTATTGAGCAGCATAGCCGTGAGCTAGAGGATTGGCAGCGTGATATTTTAACGATGATGCGTGAGGAAATGCTGTATTTTTGGCCGCAGCTTGAAACAAAAATTATGAATGAAGGCTGGGCATCCTATTGGCATCAACGTATTATGCGTGAGCTTAATTTAACGACAGCTGAAACGATTGATTATGCCAAATTAAATGCAGGCGTTGTTCAGCCTTCTAAAACATCAATCAATCCATATTATCTTGGCTTGAAAATTTTCGAGGATATTGAGCGATGCTATAATGAGCCGACAGAGGACATGCAAAAGCGTGGCATCAAACCAAACTCAGGAAGAGAAAAAATATTTGAAGTGCGTGAAATTGAATCAGATACATCCTTTATTCGTAATTATTTAACAAAGGAGCTCGCCCAGCGAGAGGATTTATATGTATTTGCCAAAACAGGTGATGAATACCGCATTACAGATAAGGAACATGAAGCAATTCGTGATCAATTAGTTTCAATGCGTGTCAATGGAGGCTTCCCATATATTGTTGTCGTTGATGGTGATTTTAAACGCAATGGCGAGCTCTATTTAAAGCATTGTTATGAAGGAATGGAGCTAGATCAGCAATATTTGGAGGCGGTGCTCGGCTATATTTATAAGCTATGGGGACGTCCTGTCCATTTAGAGACACATGTTGATAATGAGGTTGTTGTATTTTCGTGTAGAAAATAGTGCCAGGCACACACACAATTCTCACACAATTTCGAAGGCACATCTTTTCTCTTGTTGCCATATGTATACAACAAGAGAGGAGAGATGCATATCGTTGCAATAGAAGCTTTGCATATTAAAGGACATTCGTTTACAGCAGTCACGGTGTATTTGCCAAACACAACTTTGTTAACGATATCAAATGATCGCGGTTATATTATGTGTGGTGCTTTGGACATTGCTTTATTAAATGATCGTTTAGCTGAGCGCAAAATTATTGCTGGGCGTGCAGTCGGTGTCAAAACGATTGATCAATTGTTAAAGGCTCCGCTTGAATCCGTCACATATGAGGCAGGCAGACAAGGGATTTTACCTGGCATGACGGGGGAAGAGGCTTTATTGAAAATGATTTAAATCGTGATGTAACTATAAGCAAGCGCCAATAAAATTACTAAAATCGCCAATAAAACACGAAAAAGCGCTAATAGAATCACCAAAAGCGCCAATAAAACTACAGGGCGAGCCGTCCAAGTCACGACAAGGTTCGCCCAGCTAATTAAAGTATCACACTGCAATAATAATTGGCAAAATCATCGGCTTTTTACGTGTGGCTGTGAAAATATATTGCCCGACAGCCTTTTTGATCGCATGCTGCATAGCGCGAATATTTGCATCTTGAAAAGGCTGGATAGAGGAGATAACGAGGTCGTTAATTTCGAGCAATAACCCTTCCGCATTTTTGGCATAGACGAAGCCTCTAGAAATCGTATCTGGTGGAGCGAGAGGTTGTCCGTTTTCTTGATTAATAGTTAACACAATCACAAGCATGCCATCCTCTGCTAGTTGCTGGCGGTCCCGCAGGACGATGTTTTCTACTTCCCCAGTTCCTACTCTGTCAACATAGGTTTCGCCAGCTTGTACAGTGCGCGTTTGCTGTGCTACAGAGTGAACAAAATCGACAACCTCACCGTTTTTTAAAATATAAATATTATTACCTTCAACACCCACAGATTTTGCAAGCTGTCGGTGCTTGTAAAGCATGCGATACTCCCCATGTATTGGAATCAAATACTTTGGCTTCATCAATGTTAGCATTAGCTTTAAATCCTCCTGATAGCCATGTCCAGAAACGTGCATACCTGCTGAACCATATACAACATTTGCCCCTAAATAAAATAAGTCATCAATTACTTTTGAAACATTTTTTTCATTGCCTGGGATAGGGGAAGTAGCAAAAATAACTGTATCTTCAGGATAAACCTGCAAATCACGTTGTCGACCGCTCGCCAAACGGGCAAGTGCAGCAAGCGGCTCCCCTTGGCTACCAGTACATAAAACAACCACTTGCTCAGGTGCAAGCTGCTGCGCTTCACGCGCATCAATTAGTAAGCGATGAGGAACACGTAAATAACCTCGTTCAATCGCAACAGATACAACATTAACCATGCTGCGACCAAGCAAAACGAGCCTGCGATTTGTTTCAATTGTTGCTTCAACAATTTGCTGAATCCGATTCACATTGGAGGCAAATGTTGTAATGAATATTTTATTTGTTGCTTTCGCAAAGGCACTTTTTAAATTATCACCAACGAGCTGTTCAGATGGTGTCATACCAGGGCGTTCGGCATTTGTACTTTCAGAAATAAGCGCAAGCACACCTTGCTCTCCAAGGGCTGCCATTTTATGAATATCAGAAGGCTTATCATTGACAGGAGTGAAATCAAATTTAAAATCGCCTGTATGCACGATATTGCCTTGAGCTGTATGAAAAACGATGCCTAAGCAATCAGGTATACTATGATTGATTTTGAAAAAGCTGATGGACGTTGTTGCAAATTGTAGGCTAGAATTTTCATCAATTTCAATGAGCTGCGTATCGCGCAATAGCTTATGCTCCTTCAGCTTCAATTCAATTAATCCGAGTGTAAAATGACTCGCATAAATCGGCATATTCAACCGTTGCAAAACATAGGGAATACCACCAATATGATCCTCGTGCCCATGTGTCACAATCAGCGCACGAATGCGATCTTGATGCTGTTGTAAATAAGTAATATCAGGTACAATTAAATCAACACCTAATAAATTGTTATTGGCGAATTTTGCACCGCAATCAATAATAAAAATATCTTCCTCACATTCAATAACGTACATATTTTTCCCAATTTCATTCATACCACCTAAAGCGTAGATAGCGAGCGTATTTTCAGTCATAATCATCCTCCTCTTACTTTTAAATATGGCTAACATTCGGAGGAATTATGCTACATAGTGAAGTATTTTACATGCAAAGAAATAAAAATTTGATAAGATAGAATGTGATGAAAAATTATGGAATGGTGAATGAACTGTGAAAACATTTAAAAAGGTATATATCGAAATAACGAGCGTTTGTAATTTAGCGTGTAGCTTTTGTCCGCCAACAGCACGTGCAAAAGGTTTAATCAAGGTGGAGCAATTTAATAAAATTTTAGATGAAATTAGACCACATACAAAATATATTTATTTGCATGTCAAAGGAGAGCCGTTGCTACACCCACGTATTGATCAATTGCTTGATGCTGCACATGAAAAGGGCTTTAAAGTAAATATTACAACGAACGGCACACTCATTAAGAAAAATTTTCATAAGCTATTAGGGAAGCCTGCATTGCGTCAAATAAACTTTTCACTACATAGCTTTGATGGACATGAGGGCTCTGAAAACCGTGAGAAATACTTAGGAGATATTTTACACTTTGTACGTGAAGTACAACAGCATAATGTACTTATTTCCTATCGATTATGGAATTTACAAAAAAATGAAGTATCGGATGTTGTTGCTCGAAGAAATCGTGAGACGCTTGAAATGCTTGAGCAAGAATACAATTTAGATTATTTAATTGAAGAACGTGTAGAGCCTGGCAAAGGAATAAAAATTGGTCGCAACATTTACTTAAATCAAGACCATGAATTTAGATGGCCAAGCCTTTTAGAGCCAGAGGATAGCAGCAAAGGCTTTTGCCATGCCTTGCGTAGCCATGCGGCTATTTTAGTTGATGGGACGGTTGTACCTTGCTGCTTAGATGGTGAAGGGGTTATTAATTTAGGAAATGTACATGAAACATCATTTAGCGATATTGTAGAAGGGGAGCGAGCAAATCGCCTTGTTGAAGGCTTTTCACGTCGCGAGGCAGTCGAGGAATTATGTAGAAAATGCGGCTATCGTCAAAAATTTGGCTGATTGTGTTATTTAGTTCTTTAATAATGAAAAGAAGAAGTATATAAAATAAAGCGAAAAAAAGCCGATTTATACCAAGGGATTTGGTATAAATCGGCTTTTTTAGTACAGAAATATTATTATTTTCTTTGAAATACTATCAAGCTAGATAGGTAAAATATTTTCTATAAAATCCCCGTGAACTCTATATGTTTTAGGGTTTTTACTTATCTTTTCAAAAAGTATTTCTAAAATATTCATTAATTCTTTCTAACTTCATTAAGTTTAGTTCTAATATTAACGGTCTTTAAAAATCTGATTAGTAGCTTCACTTTCAGCTCGCATAAACATCACTGTCATAGCGTCGCTATCATACAAGCACCAATCTAATGTGTCGACTACAGATCCCACATTAATGACATATGGTCTATCTCCAACAAATAGCGGCTCACTATAGGAAATTGCTGTGCGTACCCCATTCACATAAATCGCTGCGCGGTGGCTATGACCAAAAAAGACTAATGGTGTATGAAAATCAGGGAATGCTGGCTCAAACTGCTCATTCCACTCAAATTGATGTCCATGGATAAGCAGCGCATTGTCAATATAAAGCTTCTCCTCATATTGTAAAAAGCGCTCGTCCCCTGTGACAAGTGCAATGCGCTCCTCCTGATTGCCGATAACAGAAGGGAAGGTTAACAGTTCCTCAAATTTTTCCTTCGTCTTTACTGCTTGCTCTAACGGAATATTGCGTGCAGTCATCGCTTTGCGCTTGCCAATTTTACACTCATATAAATCACCTAAAGCAAATAAGGAGGCATTGGGCGCAACCTCCTGTATATGCGAGAGCACCCGTTTAGTATGCTTTTTATGTGAATGTAAATCTCCAAAAATTGCGTATTGCATAAAATCACCTCAATATTTCATCAACTGAGTTTGGAAATATGGGATTTCGGAATTGTAAAAGCAATTGTCGTCCCTTCTCCAATGGCACTTTCTACAGCAAGCTCTGTGCCAAAAAGCTGCTTGAGGCGTTGCTCGGTATTGATGAGTCCAACGCTTGTTTGTTTGCGGGGACGTGTCGTATCAAAACCGATGCCATTATCGATAATAAGTATCTTATATTCCTCGTTTGATTCTGTGATACGAATCGTAATTGTGCCACCTCCACGCTGTGGTAAAATACCGTGGCGTATGGCGTTTTCTACTAATGTTTGAATAGATAAGGGTGGTACATTTAATAATAAGCCTTCAGGTATATCCCAAATAATTTGAATTTTATCGCCGAAACGAATCTGCTCGATATCCAAATAAGAGCGTACGAGCTTTAGCTCATAATCGAGCGGTACGACTAAATCTACATTTTGGAAGTCAAAGCTCATTTGTAAATAGTTGCCAAAGGCGAGTAGCAAATCTTTCATTTTCTCATCATCGACACCGTGCAAGGAAATAATCGCATTTAGTGTGTTAAAGAAGAAGTGTGGCTGGATCTGTGCTTGCAGCCATGCAGCCTCAAAGCGCAAGCGCTCCTCACTGGATTGCTTCACTTGAATCAATGCATCGACACGTGATTTCAGCTCCACATATTCAATCGGTTTTCTTACATAATCATTAGCCCCGTTTAAGAAGGCAAGGCGAATATCCTCACTTTGTTGACGTGCTGTTAAAAATAAAATTGGAAGCTCTGAAATAGAATATTGCTCTCGAATTTGCTTCGCTAATTCATAGCCTGACATATTTGGTAGCATAATATCAGAGATAACTAAATCATAGCTGTGCTTATAAATTTTCTCAAAAGCCTCTATCCCATTTAAAGCTGTGTCGATTTTATAAGCTTCTGTTGATAGTACCTTTAATAGCACTTGTAAGCTTAAAGGATCTGAATCAACGATTAAAATACGTGCTACGTTAGCTGAGTCTGTATGCTGATTTACAGATATAGCTAGCTCTTGCTCTATAGCCGATAGATTATCCTGTAAAAGGATATACTTTGATAACATGCTGCTCGTAGGTGGCTCACTTTGTTCAACAATTAAGCCTTTTGCAATTGGTAGTGAAAATGTAAAGGTAGTTCCTTGACCAATCGTTGAGTCTACAGTAATTGAGCCGTCATGCATCTCAATAATTTCCTTACAAATGCTAAGCCCAAGCCCTAAGCCGATATGGCGAGAGGACTTAATATGAGCATCCACTTGTTCATACGGCTCGAAAATAATCTCTTGCTTACTCTTGTCAATGCCCATTCCTGTATCTGTAATTGAAATATAAAGCTGATTGTTTTTTACTTTAGCATGAACTATGATAGAGCCTCTATCTGTAAACTTAATGGCATTATGAATTAGATTAATGAAAACTTGAATAAGTCGATTTTCATCAACAAGCACAGGTGGCAAATCTGCTGGTATATCAATAATTAAATTTATTGGTTTGCCTTTAATTGTGAGCTGAAACATATCGCCAACACTTGTGGCAATATGCTGTACATTAATCGGCTTGATTTGCAAGTTTATCGTTCTTTCTTTTAGATGAATTAAATCTAACAAGCCATCAAGCATAAAGGACATATGATGGCCGATTGTCACTAACAGTCTTAAATCATGCTGTTCTTTTTTCGCTAATAGCGATTGTGCAATGCTTAGCATATGCTGGAGTGGTGTACGTAACTCATAAGATGTGTTGGAAAGAAATTCATCCTTTCTATACAGTTCCTGTTGTAGCTTAATGGAAAGCTGCTTTGACTTGACGGATATATGAAAATAACGCATAAACCAAAAGCCAGATAAAGCAATAATGGCTATAAGTAAGTCAAAAGGATAGTGACTATAAGGTGTTGTTAAAGAGCGATTAATCATTATAAATAATGAATTATTACTAATGGCAGTAGCCATTAAAAGCAGGATAACAGCACCTCTCTGTCTAGAGATTGCTACTTTATAAATAACAATGGCTAGAATAATAGGTGAAACAAAAAATAATATATAGAAAACGATTTGTGTAGAATACACGTAATCAATTGGTGCGATAACAATAAATAATAAATACGTACAACAAAAGGCTATAAGAATGTTAAGCAATTTTGTATTCACATAATTTTTTATTAATTCATTTAAAAATAAAATAAACCATAGCATTGTCATAATATATGAAAAGAAAAATAGCTTTGTTGACCATACCCAGTTGATAGGTACATACCATAAAAGAATTTTATTACTCGACACAATAACTGTAATAAATGTTGAAAAAATGAGTATGGCAAAGTACAATAATGACTTTTCTCTTATGCCAACAATAAAAAGTAAAATCGTATAAATTAAATAAAAGAGAAAAATGGCACATACAATGATTTGGGTAACAGCAGAAAACCATTTTAAGCCTTCCATCGAATGTAAATCACCAAAAATGAGTGACTTTGTTAAACCGCCAGCGACATGTTCATTCGTATGAAAGCCAGAAATAATAATTTCATTGTCCCCAGGTTGCAGAGGAAAATAATATGTAATAGGTCTAGCATCTACGCTAGGCTTTCTTGGGACAGTTGTATTATTACCATATTCACCAACGTATTCATTATTTACTTTGAGACTATAAGGTGACAGGCTAGCAGGTATCGTCAAACCGTAAAGCCTATTAGAATCAGGCGCATTAATAATCTTTAAATAGTATGAGCCATGGGGCACTGAGCCAGGTTTGCGTTGTATATACGTGTCCCATGTCTCAGGTAAGTTGGCGTAGATGGGGGTAGTGGTATTTTTATTATTTCTAGAAATAAGTATAGTATTGGGGAAAAATTCCCACTCCCCGTCGAGAATTGTTTTAAAGCTGTTGCTATTGTCAATTTGTGCAAAATCCATAATTCCATGCTGGATTTTGGCTTCGTTTGAAAAGGACAAATGGTTGACCCAATTATAACGCATGAAAAAAAGTAATAAAAAAAATAATAAAATAATTACAATAACTTTTAATTTATGGTAATGACTATGCTTTTTTATCATAATAAATTGAGCCCCATTTTCTTTAGTCGTTCATTAAATGTTTCGCCATTAAGTACGATATATAAGTATGTTACACTAAATGTGTAAGTTAACCAATAGTTTAAATAGTAATAACTTTGTAGAAATTTAAAATTAAATTTATTAATTCAACATAAATGGTAATTTCTACATCACTCTAACTATAGTGAAATTTTTAGAGAGGAGGACACTTTTTGAGAGTAGTACTTATAGATGATGAGGTATTGCCGATGGCTCGCTTAAAAACCTTGTTATTAGAAAATGAATTACAAAAAATAGAAATTGTCGGAGAGTATAATGACCCAATAGAGGCATATGAAAATATAAAAAGCCTACGTCCTGATGTCATATTTTCAGATATTGAAATGCCGGAATTGAATGGCTTGGAGCTTGCAGAGAAAGTACAAGAAATACAACCCTCTGTTGAAGTTGTATTTATTACAGGGTTTGACCGTTATGCAATTGATGCATTTAATATTCATGCTATTGATTATATGTTAAAGCCTGTTCAAAAAGATCGCTTACATAAAACGCTTACAAGGCTTCAATTACTGCTCAATGATAAGCCAGCTCAAAAGGATAATAGTACTTGTCTTAAGCTTTTTGGTGAGCTTAGAGTTGTAACAGCAGATGGTCAAGTACAGTCTATGAAATGGCGGACGGCAAAAGCAAAGGAAATATTTTCATACTTATTATCTCGAAATGAAAAGTCCATATCGAAGGATGCGCTACTAGAATTATTTTGGTCTGAAGTAGATATTGAAAAATCAGTTAAGCAACTATATACAACAATTTATACAATTAGAAAAACGTTAAAGCAATATAATTTACATGACGTGCAAATTGCTAGTCTACAGCTTGATTCAGGCTATCAATTGCAACTTGGCAACGTGCTCGTTGATGTAGATGAATGGACAAAGCAGCTTGACGCGTTACCTAATTTAACAGTTGATACATACGAAGAACATGATCAAGTATTTAATGCGTATCAAAATCATTTTCTAAAGGATTGTGATTATATTTGGGCTGAAAGTGAGCGAGAGCGCTTGAAGCGAATGTGGCGACAGCATGCATTACAGCTTAGTAAATTTTATATAAATGAACAAATGTATGAGAAAGCGATACAAGTAGAAAAAAAATTACAAGCTTTAGATGCAGATGAAGAGTTGCAATATTTTACACTAATGAAACTATACGATATATTAGATAATCCTGAAGCAGTTGAAGAGCAATATACCTTGTTAAAGCAAGTATTAGAGGAGCAATTAGCAGCAGACCTTAGCGAGGAAGTAACGAGCTGGTATAGGCAATGGCAAAGCAAACAAAAAAGAAAATAGTTTAATTAAAAAACGCAAGAAGCTCATAAATGGGTTTCTTGCGTTTTTTTTATTAATTCAGTAGAAATTCGATTTTTTCGGTATTGAAAAGGAAACGGTAGTTCCTTTACCGATAATGCTATCAATTGTTAGCGTTGTGCCGAATAATTGCTTTAAACGCTGCTCCGTATTAAAAAGCCCGACGCTTTCTTTTCTATCAAGCAGCTCCGGATTAAAGCCAATGCCATCATCAATAATTTCTACTACATAACAAGCCTCTCGCTCTGTAATTCGTAATGTCACTGTTCCACCTTCAGGGCGATTTAGTATACCGTGACGCACTGCATTTTCAACAAGTGTTTGCAATGCAAGTGGAGGGACAGAAAAGGCAATATCATTCGGAATGTCCCATATTATTTGAATGCGCTCCTCAAAGCGAATTTGTTCAATAGCCATATAAGAACGCACAAGCTGTAGCTCATAATCAAGAGGCACAAGCAAGTCCACATTTTCAAAATTAAAGCTCATTTGTAAATAGTCATTGAAAGCGAATAATAGTTCTTCCATTTTTTCGTTATCCACACCATACAATGAAATAATGGCGTTTAATGTGTTAAAGAAAAAGTGTGGCTGAATTTGAGCTTGCAGCCATGCAGCCTCAAATCGCAAGCGCTCTTCGCTTGATTGCTTTACTTGAATTAATGCATCAACACGAGACTTCAATTCAATATATTCAATTGGCTTTCTCACATAGTCATTAGCACCATTTAAAAATGCTAATCGAATATCCTCACTTTGTTGACGCATCGTTAAAAACAAAATAGGTAGCTCAGAAATTGAAAAGCGTTGACGAATTTGCTTTGCTAATTCATAGCCTGACATTTGTGGCAAGGCCGTATCTGATATAACTAAATCAAAGTTTTTCCTTTGAATTTTAGCAAGTGCATCTACGCCATTTGTAGCTGTTTCAATTTTATAAAAATCGGTTGTTAATGCCTTTAATAATACTTGTAAGCTTAAAGGATCTGCATCGACAAGCAAAATTTGTGCTTGATGAACAATCGATAGCTGCTCACTAGTGGAAACGGCGAGCTCCTTCTCTATTTCAGACAAATCATTTTGTAAAAAGATATATTTCGAGAGTGCCTGACTCTGCTCTATTATTGGCCTATTTTGTGAAGCTGTTAGTCCTTTAGCAATCGGCAAAGAAAATGTAAATGTAGAGCCTTCACCAATATTTGATGTAACTTGAATAGCACCACCATGTAATTCAATAATTTCTTTACTAATACTTAAGCCAAGTCCAAGACCAAGCTGTGCTTCATTATTAAGTTGCTCATACGGATCAAAAATGAGAGCTTGTTTATTTTTCTCAATTCCAATACCTGTATCTGTGATCGATATATATAACTGATTGCCTATTACTTTTGCTTGCAGTGTAATAGAGCCTTCCTCTGTAAATTTAATGGCATTATGAATTAAGTTAATAAAAACTTGTATAAGCCGATTCTCATCAACAAGCACAGGTGGTAAATTTTCTGGTAAATCAATCATGAAGTCAATGGGTTTATTGTTAATGGTATGGTTTAACATATCACAGACACTTGTAGCGATATAATTTACATTGACAGGCTTAAATTGCAGCTTAATTGATTGCTCTTTTAAATAAATCAAATCTAGTAAATTATCGAGCATTAGCGACATATGCTGTCCGATTGTTACTAATAATCTCAAGTCCTGCTGTTCTTTTTTTGCTAATAAAGACTGTGTAATACTTAGCATATGCTGTAAAGGTGCGCGCAACTCATGTGATGTGCTCGCAAGAAAGTCATCCTTACGATACAGTTCTTGTTGAAGCTGCATAGCCAATTGCTTTGATTTCGATGATTTATAAAAATAATCTATAAATAAAAAGGCTAATAATGCTGTCATTGCAATGAATAAATCGAACGGATAGAAAAAATCAAGCTTCTTCGTGAAATAATGACTAATGAAAAATACACAATGATTCATTAGAGCTGCAACAGCTAAAAGTAGCATCATATATCCTTTATATTTACGGAAAGCGATTTTATAAATCATAATAGCCATTATCATTAAAACAACAATAAAAAATGCAGAGAACATAACTTTCGTATAATAAATAAAGCTAACAGGTAGCATTGCACATAATAATAAATAAGCTAAACAAATAATAGCAATCACGTTTGATATTTTCGAATGAATGTATTTCTTCATTAACTCATTGAAAAATAAAATAAACCAAAATAGCGCCATGACATAAGAGAAGTGCAATATTTTCGCCGCTGACAGCCAATCTATTTTGACATACCAAAGTAATAGCCTATCATTTGAAAGAACAATTGTAATAAATATAGATATGACTGCTAGTAAAAAATAGGCTACTGTACTTCTTTTAATTCCAATAATAAATAGTAAAATCGCACATGAAAAATAAAAGATAATAAATGCACAAATAATTATTTGTGCGATAATAGCATGCCACTTTGCTATTTCTAATGAATGTGAATCACCAAAAGTAAGCGATGTTGTTAAACCGCCCGGCATGTATTGGTTCATGTGAAAGCCAGCAATAATAATTTCATTGTCTCCAGGCTGTAATGAAAAATGATAAGTAATAGGCCTAGGGTCATCAGAAGGCGTTCTAGGATTTAACGTCGGTTTACCATAATGGTTAGTATATTTATTATTAACATAAAGCATATATGGCGAAAGACTAGCAGGAATTGTTAAGCTATAAACAACCTTTACGTCAGGTACATTAATGATTTTCAAATAGTATGAGCCGTGGGGGGCATAATCTTGTTCAGGCTTTATATATGGGTCCCACGTTTCAGGGATATTGGTATAAACAGGTGTACTGTGCTCCCTTATGTCCCTTGCAATAAGCAAAGTGTTAGGATACAAAAGCCATTCCCCATCTAAATGCATTTGAAAGCTTTGTACTCTATGAATTTGTTCAAAATCAAGTACCCCTTTTTTAATGCTTGCTTCTGTGGAAACAGAGAAGTTATGTAGTGAGTTGAAGCGTAAGAAAAATAGTAATGAAAAAAATATTGAAAATATTATTATGAATTGAATAAATTGGTGAATTTTTTGTTTGTTAGTTATCATAAAAAATTAACTCCATTTTTTCTTTCTTGAAATACTTCAATTTACTAATAAAATAATAGCTATACGTTCGATATATATAATATGTTACATTAAAAATTAAAGTTAACCAAGTGAATAATATTTCAATGAAAATACCTAATTATTCCTTTTAGTGTTTGATTAGATTCATGCTCTTTTTTTGGATGAGAGTTGATTGTGTAATAATTTGTTATATAACCAATATATTAGTTATATTTTATTGGAGTGGGAGGGTGTTTCTTGAGAGTAATACTTGTAGATGATGAAGCTTTATCTATTAAGCGTTTAAAAAGTTTATTAGTAAAGTGTGAAATACAGCCATTATACATTGTTGGTGAATTTACGAATCCGTTAGAAGCGCTAAGCAATATAGCAGAGTTACAGCCAGATATTGTATTTTTAGATATTAAAATGCCTGCTTTGAATGGTTTAGAGCTTGCAGAAAAAATACAGGCTATCAAGCCAGAGGTTGAGATTGTTTTTCTTACCGCATACGATCGTTATGCAATTGATGCCTTTAATGTACATGCGATTGACTATATGCTAAAGCCTGTACGTAAAGAGCGATTACATAAAACAATGGCTAGATTGCAATTAATCTATAGTAATAGAAGGGTTTCTAAAAACAATAGCACATTGCTACAGCTTTTTGGAGGCTTGAAGGTAGTATTGGCAAACGGGCAAGTGCAGCCTATGAAATGGCGTACAGCGAAAGCAAAGGAAGTTTTTATTTATATGCTATTAAACCAGCAAAAAACAATTTTGAGAGACACATTGCTTGAAATGTTCTGGGAAGGGATTGATATGAATAAAGCAGTTAGTCAGCTGTATACAACTATATCTACAATTCGTCAAACATTAAAAAAATATAATTTGCTCGATATTTATATTTCCAGCCCAACATTTGATGCAGGTTATCAATTGCAGCTCGGCAATGTATTCATTGATGTCAATGAATGGTTGAAACAGCTTAAAGCACTGCCTATTCTTTCAATTGACACATGTAATCAGCATGAACAAGTAGTAAATGGATATAAAGAGCATTTATTAAATGATTGTGATTATATTTGGATAGAAAGTGAACGGGAGCATTTAAAGCAACTGTGGATCGAGCACACATTACAGTTAAGTAGGTTTTATACAGATGAGGGGAAGTATGAGTCAGCAATTACTGTTGTTAAAAAACTACAAAATTTGAATCCCGATGACGAATCATATTATTTTATGTTAATGAAGCTATATGATGCAATTGATGCTCCAAAATCTGTTGAGCGTCAGTACATGCTGCTAAAGCAAATGCTAGAGGAGCAGCTCGCAGCAGAGCCAGATAAAGAAATAACAAACTGGTACAAACAATGGGAAGTGAAACAATATGAGCCTAAAAAATAAAATGAGAGCGTCTGAATTAGATGCTCTCATTTTTAACACGCACGTTAAAACATTTGTGGTAGAAATTCTTTTCTAAAAAGTGGATTTTTTCGTAGCCATATTTTCAAAATCATGCGATGTGTGAGTAGTTTATGCTTTTTACGCGGCTTTGATTTTGCCTCCTGCAAGCTTTGTAGCAAAAGAGATGTTTCTATATTGCAAGTTTGTGGCTCTACAAGTACGTTGAGCTGATAATCAATTAAACCTCCTGCCTGTACTTTGGCAAGCAATTTTGCGAAAGCGGTATTCATCTCAGCATGCTTTTCCTCAATAGCTAGTTGAATAAGTAAGTTTAATGTTTGCTTAATTTCTAATTCGAGTGCTTGTAACAGTTCGGTAGATTGTCCCATCGTATCACCTAGCTTTTTTTGATATAACTATAATAGCTTGTTTTTGTCTATTTGTGCGCAGTTTTTTACATAATGAATCGCTAAAATATGATAAACTAAAGTCCATACTATAAATTTAAAGTGAGTTGAAAAAATCAATGGAACAACCATTTTTACCAATATTATTAGGATCAGATATGAACGCTTACGGCATGGCCCGTTCTTTTTTTGAGGCCTACGGTATTCGTCCACTTGTTTTAGGACGTTCCCATTTAACAGCTACGCAAGATAGCAATATTTTAACATTTCAAGCAATTGACCGCTTAAACGAAGATGAGATTTTTTTACCAGCATTAGAAAAAGTCGCACAGCAATATGAAGGCAAAAGGCTTTTATTATTAGCATGTGGTGACGACTATGCAAAATTAATTATTAAAAATAAACAAGCCTTACAACAATATTTCACAGTGCCATACATTGATGAGGAGCTAATGGATCAAATTTTATTGAAGGAAAACTTCTATAAAATGTGTGATAAATATGGCTTTAAATACCCAGGGACAACAACGGTGACAGTAGAAAACTATGAACACTTCGAACCGCCATTCAGCTATCCAATTATCATTAAAGCTTCCAACTCAGTGGCATATTGGGCATGCTCATTCCCAGGGAAAAAGAAAGTGTTTGTAGCGCATGATGAGGCAGAAAAAACTGCTATTTTAAAGGCGATTTACCAATCGAGCTATCAGGATACGTTAATTGTTCAAGAGTTTATTCCAGGCGATGATTCATATATGCGCGTGTTAAATGCATATGTCGGAAAAGACGGCAAAGTAAAGCTAATGTGCTTAGGAAATCCTATATTAGAAGAGCATTCACCAGAAGGAATTGGCAGCTATGCGGCAATTATTACGACCTTTGATAAAGAGCTGATGGATCAAGTACGCGCCTTTTTAGAGGACATTGGCTACATAGGCTTTGCCAATTTCGATATGAAGTATGACACACGTGATGGGCAATATAAGCTATTTGAAATCAACTTACGCAACGGACGCTCAAGCTACTACGTAACAGCAGCAGGCTACAATTTAATGAAATATGTTGCTGATGATCATATGCTAAATATTAAACAACAGCTAACATATGCAGATAACGCTCATTTATGGATGATTATTCCCAAAGGTGTCCTATTTAAATATGCTTCAAATGAAAAGATGAAAATGGAAGCCAAAAGCTTAATTCGCCAAGGGAAGTTCACAAATTCATTATTTTATGATAAAGATATGAATGCCAAGCGTTGGATAAAGCTAACACTTAATAGCTTGAATTATTATCGTAAATATAAGAAATACTTTAACAATAAAGGTTTGAGTGAGTAAATGAAAAAGACGTTAGGAATTATTGGTGGTGTTGGTCCACTTGCAACGATGTTTATTGGTGAAATGATCGTGCGCCGTACGAAGGCAAGCAAGGATCAGGAGCATGTCCATATAATCATTGATAATGATACGGCAATACCTGATCGTACTGCCTATATTTTAGATCCAGCAAAGCCGAACCCAATTCCAGTGTTACAGCATGATGCACAGAAGCTGGCTGCGTATGGGGCAGATATTATTTGTATTCCTTGCAATACAGCACATACATTTTATGACAAAATGCAGGAGGCTTGCCCAGTCCCAATCTTGCATATGATTCGAGAAACAGCAAAACATGCACAGGAGCTAGGGGCAAAGCGTGTGGGTATTTTAGCAACAGATGGTACACTTGCGGCTGAAGTATATCAGCAAGCATTGCTTGAGGTGGATATTCAACCAATTTTGCCAAGCAAGGAAGTTCAACAGCAAGTGATGTCTGCTATTTATGATTACGTAAAAGCAGGACAACCTGTAAGTAAGGAGCTATGGCAGCCCATTGAAGAGGAGATGTTGCGACAGCAGTGTGATCTCATTGTTTTAGGCTGTACGGAGCTATCTATCATTAATAAAGAGCTACATTTAGGACAACGTTACATCGACTCATTACTCGTGTTGGCAGATGCAGCAATTATTGCATGTGGCTATGAAGTAGTGCTTTAAAGAAGGGGCTGTTTGAAAGGAACTATCTTTTCAAACAGCCTTACTTCAATATAAAAGGGGCTTTTCACTAAACCCTTTTTCACAAAGAAATATGATACACTAACTAATACAGTAAGTAGGATAAAGGTGGGTATAATCATGTCGGCAATTCAATTATTGAATGAGGCGTTACAAAAAAAATGGACATTTTCACATGAAATGAAAATTCAACAGGAAATGATTCCTGCAATGTTAGATGGTAAAGATATTGTAGCAGAATCACCTACTGGCTCTGGGAAAACATTAGCCTATGTGCTACCAATCTTAAACAAAGTGAGTGGTAGTAAAAAGCAAACACAAGCATTGATTGTTGCACCGTCACAGGAGTTGGCAATGCAAATCGTTAATGTAATTCGTGAATGGATCGTAGGAACAGATATTACAGTACAGCAATTAATTGGTGGAGCTAATTCAGCTCGTCAAATCGAAAAGCTGAAAAAGAAGCCAACAATTGTTGTTGGTACACCAGGTCGTTTAAATGAGCTAGCACGTTCAGGAAAGCTAAAATTAAAGGAAATAGAAACAGTCGTACTTGATGAATGTGACCAGCTATTAAGCCGTGAATACCGCGTTGTTGTTAAATCGTTTATCGATGGTGCAGCATATGGACGTCAAGTCGTTGTCGTATCAGCGACGATTACAGAGGAAATTGAAATTGTAGCGGAGCGATTAATGTTTGAGCCGATACATATTAAAATTAAGCCTGAGGATATGGTAAAGGTAGGTAAAATTGTTCATTCTTATGTCAAGGTTGATGAGCGTGATAAAACGGATTTATTGCGTCGCTTAGCGAATATTTCAGGTGTACGAGCATTAGCGTTTGTTAATAATATTGACCAAGTGTTGATGAAGCAAAATAAATTAGCCTATAAAGATGCACCAATTGTTGCACTGCATTCCGATATGAAGAAGGAAGAGCGCCAAAAAACGCTTGAGGCATTCCGTAAAGGTGATGCACGCATTTTAATTGCAACAGATATCGCAGCACGAGGATTGGATATTACAGGTTTAACACATGTTATCCATGTAGATGTGCCGCGGACAATAGAGCAATATACGCATCGCTCAGGGCGTACAGGACGTGCTGGGGCAGATGGAGAAGTGCTAACACTTTTATCCTACCGAGATGAAAAAACGTATAAAAAATGGCTACGTGAATTAGACTTGAAGGCCGTACAAAAAATATGGCATAAAGCAGAGCTTATTGAAGGGAATGCGAAAACAATCGCTACACCTACTCCAAGCATTAAAAAAGGAAAAAAATCTAATAAATAAAAGGGGTATATATGATGACATTTGAGGAGAAATTAGCGGAATTCGCAGAGCTTGCTGTGCGTGTGGGTGTCAACATTCAGCAAGGACAATATTTATTAATTAATACATCAACAGATACGCTTGATTTTACTCGCTTAGTTGTACAAAAAGCATATGAGGCTGGTGCAGGGCGTGTGCATGTGAATTTAACAGATGCAACATTTGAGCGCGCATTTTTTGAGCATGCAACAACTGAGGAGATTGAGAAGTTTCCAAAATGGATTGTGGCGCAGCGTGAAGAATTGATTGCACGCCAAGGTGCATTATTGTGGATTGATGCAGAGGACCCAGATTTATTAGCAGGTATTGATGTGACAAAGCTAGCTGCACAGCAAAAAGCATCGGGCACAGCGCTCGTGAATTATCGTAAAGCAGTAATGAACGATGATATCGCATGGTCAATTATTGCGGTGCCATCTGTGAAATGGGCGGCAAAAGTATTCCCAAACTTACCAGCAAATGAGCAGGTAAATGCATTATGGGAAGCGATTTTTGCCACAGTGCATATTGGAAAAGGGAATGCTGTAGATAAATGGCAAAACCATGTAGCAAGCTTGGAAGCAAGAGCGGCACAGTTAAATAATAAAAAATATAAAAAGCTCCACTATAAAGCGCCAGGTACAGATTTAACAATTGAGCTGCCAGATAAGCATATTTGGCAATGTGGTAGCAGCAAAACGCCACAGGGCACAATTTTTATTGCAAATATGCCAACAGAAGAAGTATACACTTTGCCAGCGAAATATGGTGTAAACGGTACTGTATCAAACACGAAGCCGCTTGTTTATAAAGGCAATATTATTGATCAATTTATGCTGACATTTGAAGCGGGAAAAATCATCAAGGCACAGGCAGAAGTAGGCAATGATCTGTTACAGGAGCTAATTAGTGCAGATGAAGGATCAGCTTATTTAGGTGAGGTTGCTTTAGTGCCACATGAATCACCTATTTCAGCATCTAATATTTTATATTACAACACATTGTTTGATGAAAATGCATCGAACCATTTAGCAATTGGTGAAGCGTATCCAACGTGCTATGAAGGTGGGCGTGAGCTTGAGGAAGGTCAGCTTGAAGCGTTAGGCATTAATACATCGATTACGCATGAGGATTTTATGATTGGCAGTGGTGAGATGGATATTGATGGTGAGCTAGCAGATGGCACTGTTGAGCCGATTTTCCGTCAAGGAAGCTGGGCGTTTTAGCGATGAAAAAATGGCTTGTGTTACTTTTGCTAATAGTAAGTGCGACAAAGGTAGAGGCACAGGAAATATATATACCGTTAGGGGATTCACTAGCAGCGGGGCAAACACCTTATCGACAAATTGATACAGGTTATACCGATTTAATTGCACTCCGATTAAGCTGTGACAATGATATTCAGTTGTATTCGAAGGAGCTAACATTTCCAGGCTATACAGTGGCAAATGTTTTACAGCGTATCGAACAGCCTGATGCGAAAAGCTTATTATCAAAAGCGACATTAATTACGATTTCAGCAGGAGCAAACGATTTATTACAAATCGTTCAGCATCGACCACAGGAGGGAACATTAACGTTCTCGCAACTAGCTGCTGATTTTTCATTGAATCAAGTGCGACAAAATATGGGCAAGCTGTTACAACAATTAACTGAAGCTGCACCAAATGCTGAAATTTATGTCATGGGCTATTATTTTCCGTACAGTCATGTGCACCCTACGCAAAGGGAAGGGACAGCACAACAATTACAATTATTAAATACCATATTACAGCAACAAGCGGAGGAGCATGGTGCCTCTTTTATTGAAGTTGACTCTAATTTCAATAAGTATTTACCAAATGCGGCAGATGTTCATCCAACAATGGATGGCTATTTAACAATGGCCAATGCATTTTTGCAGCAATATAATGGTACATTTTTAGAAAAAACGATGTTGCCAAAGCCGAATCCAATAAGCTTTGAACAGCTTATACAAGCGGAGCAAAGTAAAACAAAACAAGAAAAAGATTTACGAATGAGCCCTTACTGAGGGGATCAATAGCCCGCTTTGAAAAGCTATATTGAGATGGGATTTTAATTAAAAAGTAAAAGGGTGTCTGAAAAAGCGGCGTATTATATTAGCCTACTTTTCAGACACCCTTATTTTTTTAATTAGTTGTTAATTTTAACGTCTTTTAAGTGGTACATGCTATCAGCAGTTACGCGGAAGCCTGTCACTTTATCAGATACACCAGTTAAAACTGATGGGTGTAAAACGAATGCCATAGGTGCATCTTCTGAGATCATTTGGATTGCATCTTTGTAAATACCTAGACGTGCATCTTGATCTGCTTCACGACGACCAGCATCCAATAAAGCATCTACCTCTGAGTTTGTGTAGAATGAACGGTTACCTGGGTCACCGTGTTGTGATGAGTGGAATAATGCATATAGACCGTAGTCAGCATCACCTGTGCTGTTTGACCATCCTAAGATGAACATTTCATGCTCACCAGCAGCCGTTTTCTCTAAATATGCACCAAATTCCATTACTTCAATGCTTACATCAATATTTAACTGCTTTAAAGCATCCTGTAAAACAACTGCAACATTTTGACGAACTGGATTATCATTTGTCCAAAGTGTTGTTTTAAAGCCATCAGCATAGCCAGCTTCAGCAAGTAAAGCTTTCGCTTCTTCAATGTTGAAATCTGTTGGTGTCACATCTTCTGTATAGCCAAAGATTCCTGGTGAAAGTGGGCTAATTGCAGGAATACCGAAACCTTCGTAAAGACCATCAATGATTGTTTGACGATCAATTGCTTTTGAAATTGCTTGACGTACAAGTGGATTATCGAATGGTGCTTTAGTTGTATTAAAACCAACATATGTTAAAGAACTTGATGCTGTTTCATCAACTGTTGCAACACCTGAACCATTAACATTTGCTACTTGAGCTGGTTCAACAGTACCAATAATATGTGCATTACCTGATTGTAGCTCAGCAACACGTGTAGCCATTTCTGGAATAACTTTAATTGTTACACTATCAATATGTGCTGGTGTACCCCAGTAGCTTGGATTTTTTTCAAGTTTAATTTCGTTACCTGGCGCCCAAGATACGAATTTGAATGGACCAGTACCAACTGGTGCTGTAGCGATAACAGAACCTGCAAGCGTATCGCCTGAAATTGCTGCATAATCCTCATCAATCGATTTTGGAGAAATGATGCCACCACCGTTATGTGTTAAGTGGGCAAGTAACGGTGAGAATGGATATTCTGTTACAAATTGTACAGTTGTTTCATCAATAACGTTTACTTCTGTTACCATTTCATATAAAAATGCACGTGGAGAAGCGACAACAGGGTCTAAAAGACGATCAAAGTTTTTCTTTACTGCTTCCGCATTGAAAGCTTCACCGTCATGGAAAGTTACGCCAGTGCGTAGTTTAAATTCCCAAGTTAATTCATCAACTTGTGACCATGACTCTGCTAAGCCAGGAGCTAGGTCGCCGTTTGCATCACGAACAACTAAAGTTTCATAAATTTGACCTTGAACATTTGAAGATGGAACATCATTTGAACCGTGTGGGTCTAATGATGAAGCATCCGATAACTCAGCAATAATTAAATCGCCACCACTTTCCCCAGATGTATCAGTGCCTTCTGTTTTTGTGCCTTCATTTGAAGTGCCTTCTTTCTCTGCCTCTTCTTTATCACCGCTACCACATGCTGCTAAAACAAGTGTTAACGTTAAAGTTAAGAAGAGTAGCCATAATGACTTTTTTGAAAATGTCATACGGAAAATCCCCCTTGGAAAAATTATTCTAGAATATTACAAGGTTGTAACATCTGGTTAGAATATACCATACCTCCCTCTAAGCAGGCAATAAATTGTTTAAAAATAGAGATTTTTCTTTTAATTACGTTGTTTATAAAAAGTTAATACTATAAAATAGATGAAAGAGTAAACCTTTTCAAAACATACATTTTTACAGGTTTCGACAACAAAACACAATAGACTTTAGAAAAGAAATTATTCGCCAAAAAGTAATATTATATTTTAGAACAATCAAAAAACTATTGAAAAAACGCTATATTCATAGCTATACTGTTATTCATACTAATGTAATCTTTATCTTGATTCAGCAATATTCCTTCTTGTACGAAAATAGTGTGATTGCCTACATTTTTTGTATTAACTATTTTTTTAGTACGAAAGTAGGGCATCATCGACAGCAAATATTTTAAATCATCGGCAATAGAGGTAGCAGGATGAAGAAAAGATTTTGCCGATGTTACAGGTTTGCATAAATAAATTTGAGGGGTAATTTGCAAAAAGGTTAACAAAGGCACAAGGGTAAAAAATTATCTGAAAAATTCGATTAATGAAAGGATGGTCACAATGAGCGTGCAAACTGAAAAGGTACAAACGCAAGCAAGAAGTAATCCACGAGTAGAAGCTTTTAAAACCTTCTCAAAAAGATTGCTGAAAAATAAAGCCGCAGTAGTCGGAGGCTTAATTATTTTGTTCATCATAATAGTTGGCATAATCGGTCCGCTATTTATGAAAACAGATCCGAATGCACAAGATTTAATAAATAAACTCCAACCACCTTCAAAAGAGCACTGGTTTGGAACAGATAACTTCGGACGAGATATTTTTACTCGTATCATTTTCGGTACACAGCTAACATTGAAAGTTGGATTTTTATCCGTATTTATTGGAGGCGTTGCGGGTGTCGTATTAGGAATTGTAGCAGGCTACTACGGTGGCATGGTTGATACGATCACAATGCGTATTATGGATGTTTTATTAGCTTTCCCAGGTATTTTATTAGCATTAGCTATCGTATCTGTATTGGGTGGTAGTTTAACAAATGTAATTATTGCGGTAGGTATTTTCTCTGTACCAGCATTTGCTCGAATTGTTCGAGGGTCTACGCTACAGGTGAAAAAATTGGAATATATTGATGCTGTGAAGGCGCTCGGTGCGAGTGATGGACGTATTATTTTCCTACATATTTTACCGAATATTATGTCACCGATTATCGTTCAAGCAACGATGCGTATTGCAACAGCTATTTTAACTGCCTCTGGCTTAGCTTTCTTAGGTCTAGGTGCACAACCGCCAGCTCCAGAATGGGGTGCAATGTTAAACGATGGACGTACTTATATGCATAATGCAAGCCATATGGTAATGTTCCCAGGAATGATGATTATTATTGTTGTATTAGCATTTAATATATTCGGAGATGGTCTACGTGATGCACTAGATCCAAAAATGAAGCAATAAAGGAGGGGCAGCTATGACAAAATATATTATTCGTCGTTTGTTACAAACGATTCCAGTATTAATTGGGGTATCGATTTTAGTATTTTCATTGATGTTCCTTATTCCTGGAGATCCTGCACGCGTAATGGCTGGTGAAGGTGCTTCAGAGCAAACAATTGAAAACTTACGTGAAAAATTAGGGTTAAACGACCCTGCATATGTACAGTATGGACGCTTTATTACAAGTGCAGTAAAGGGTGACTTAGGAAATTCTGTGCGCACAGGGCGACCTGTAATGGATGAAATTTCGGCACGTTTTTGGATTACGGTTGAATTAGCAATATACTCAACAATTGTAGCGGTATTTATCGGCTTAATCGCAGGTATTATTTCCGCTGTACGTCATTACACTTTAACGGATATTTTCATAATGATTATCGCGTTATTTGGCTTATCGATGCCAAACTTTTGGCTCGGCTTAGTATTAATTCAATGGTTCGCACTAGGAAACTTACCTTTTGGTACGGACATGCCTGAATGGCTATTTAACATTGTGCAAATGCGGCCATCTGGTTGGGGAGAATCATGGCGACAGATGGTGCTACCAGTTATTACATTAGGTACAGGTGGGGCAGCGATTATCGCACGTATGACACGTTCCTCGATGCTTGAAGTTATTGGGCAGGATTATATTCGTACAGCTCGTGCAAAAGGGGTTTCAGAACGTATCGTTATTTACCGTCACGCACTTAAAAACGCTTTAATTCCTGTTGTAACAGTAATTGGTCTTGAATTTGGTGGTTTCTTAGGTGGAGCAGTATTAACAGAAACGATTTTTGCAATTAACGGTATGGGGCGTTTAACAATTGATGCGATTAGGCAACGGGACTTCCCAATTGTACAAGGAACGGTACTCGTCATATCAGTAATTTTCGTACTTGTAAACTTACTCGTAGATGTTTCATACAAATTATTAAATAAACGAATTGACTTGAATTAGTTGAAAGTGAAATGAGGTGAATCATTGTGACACAACAATTAGACAATATTTTAGAAGTGAATAACTTGCAAACAGTCTTTAGTACCGATGGTGGAGAGGTACGTGCAGTTGATGGTGTAAGCTTTGTTGTACCAAAAGGAAAAACGATTGGTATTGTAGGGGAGTCAGGGTCAGGTAAAAGTATTACTTCCTTATCTATCCTTCGTCTTCTTGCCAAAAACGGGAAGGTACGAGAAGGTGAAATTCTTTTCAAAGGAAAGGATTTACTAAAATTAACAGATAAACAGATGCGCGATATTCGTGGGAATCAAATTTCAATGATTTTCCAGGAGCCGATGACATCGTTAAATCCTGTTTATACGGTAGGTCAGCAAATTAGTGAAACGCTGATTATTCATAAAAAGATTTCAAAGCAAGAGGCGCTAAAGCAATCTGTAGAAATGTTAAAGCTAGTAGGTATCCCTTCTCCGGAAAAGCGTGTCAAACAGTACCCGCATGAGCTTTCAGGAGGGATGCGTCAACGTGTAATGATCGCAATGGCACTTGCGTGTGATCCAGAAATTTTAATCGCGGACGAGCCAACAACAGCACTTGACGTAACAATTCAAGCGCAAATTTTAGAGCTGATTCGTGATTTGCAAGATCGTTTAGGTATGTCTGTTATTATGATTACACATGATTTAGGCGTTGTTGCAGAAACATGTGATTATGTTGCGGTTATGTATGCAGGTCAAGTAGTAGAGTATTCAGATGTACGTTCACTCTTTAAAAATCCAAAGCATCCATATACATTAGGACTATTAAATTCATTGCCTCGTCATGATGTGGACCAAGAACAGCTAATTCCGATTAAAGGGATGGTTCCTAGCCCACATGAAATGCCTGTAGGTTGTCGTTTTGCACCGCGTTGCCCAGTAGCTACGCAAGGCTGTCATAGTAAGCCACCAACTCTTGAAACTATCGGAGCAAATGAGCAAATTCGTTGCTGGATGTATTCAGATGAGTGGGACGGCGATTCGGAGGTGACGCTATATGGCGAAAAAAGAACTGTTAAAGGTTGAGGGGTTAAAGCAGTATTTTCCGATTAAAGGTGGATTTCTTGGACGTACAGTAAATCATGTAAAAGCGTTAGATGGCGTGACATTCACGATTTACGAAGGTGAAACTGTAAGTATCGTAGGAGAATCAGGCTGTGGGAAATCAACAACTGGACGTGCTATTTTACGATTAGAGGAGCCAACGGAGGGCGTTGTAGAGTTCCAAGGTACTGATTTGACTAAAATTTCGAAAAAAGAAATGCGTAAGTTCCGTAAAGATTTACAAATCATTTTCCAGGACCCTTACGCTTCAATCAATCCGCGCCAAACAGTAGCAGCTGTATTGAATGAGGCGATGCAAATTCAAAATGTTTTACCGCCGAATCAGCGTCGTGCACGTATCGAGGAGTTATTGGAAACAGTAGGCTTACGTCCATATCAGGCAGACCGTTATCCACATGAGTTTTCAGGAGGTCAACGTCAACGTATCGGTATTGCACGTGCTCTTTCTGTAAATCCAAAGCTGATTATTTGTGATGAAGCTGTATCTGCACTCGACGTATCAATTCAAGCACAAGTATTAAATTTATTAGAGGAATTACAAAATGAATATGGTTTAACATATTTATTTATTTCTCATGATTTAGGTGTAGTACGTCATATTTCAGATCGCATTATCGTAATGTACTTAGGGAAAATTGTGGAGATTGCGGATAAGGTTAGCTTATTTGAAAATCCACAGCACCCATATACGAAAGCATTATTATCGGCGATTCCTGTGCCAGATCCAGATGCGAAAAAAGAGCGTATTATTTTAAAAGGTGATGTCCCTTCACCAATCGATCCACCAAATGGTTGTCGCTTCCATACACGTTGCCCATTTGCGACAGATAAATGTCGTACTGAGGAGCCGCTATTGCGCACATCTAATTTGATGAAAGAAGGACATCAAGCTGCGTGTCATTACATGGAAGATATCACGAACGGTAAAATGCAACCGAATTACTAAAAAGACAAGCTGTAGGGAGCTCGATTCCTTGCAGTTTTTCTTTTTATGCAAACTGTATAAATAATCTCCATAGAAAAAGCCACAAACACTGTTAAATCAGGATTCGTGGCTTTTTAATACACTTACTATAAACTTTTATCTTTTAAAATTATGCAAATGGACAAGGACCAGCACTCTTGCCACAATGTATTGCTCCGTAATAAGGATTAACTTCCCCAGCAAAAGCACCAGTTGATCCTATAAGTAATACAGCGGCACAAAAAACTGAAGCAATAATTTTCTTCATAATTTCACCTTCAAATAACATAATAACAATATTTTACCATAAAATCCTTAAGATTTCAACTTATTATTTTTTGAAGATGGATACAAAAGTAATAATCCACATAGCTATAATTACATACATTAAAGCTATAAAAAGAAGTTTATTATCAGCAAAACAAAATGAAATCATAGTATAAATAATAGCCAGTGCGAATGCTTGTTTAGTTTTACCTTCTTTTCCGAAGTTAAACTGGTAGTGTAAGAAAATCACAGTGAATAGTGTTAATAGCCAAAAAGTAATAATTTAAACACACCCTCTTAAATAACAAAATATAGAATCTATTACATATAACTATAGCTGAATTAGATTATTTTAACATTACTAAATTTAAAAAGCTTAATGTTAATCAGCTAGAAACATGTAAATATTCTTTAATGGATGTCATTATACTAAGGTATAATTTGATGGTACTATTACTTTGAGACAGCTAATATTTAAAGCAGAAATTAACTATAAAGAAGGTGGTAATAGTGAAAATTTTCCATACAGCCGATTGGCATTTAGGAAAGCTTGTTCAAGGCGTTCATATGACAGAGGATCAGCGCTTTATATTGGAGCAGTTTATTGCAGCAATTGACGAAGAACAGCCAGATGTCGTGATTATTGCAGGTGATTTGTATGATCGAGCAATTCCACCAGTAGAGGCGGTCGATTTATTAGATGATATATTGAATAAAATTACGTTGCAACGAAAAATCCCTGTGCTAGCTATCGCAGGAAATCATGATAGTCCAACGCGTCTAAGATTTGGGCAGCAATTAATGGAGCAAGCTGGATTACATATTGCTGGCGATTTTAGTGAGCACCGGAGACCTGTCGTGTTAAATGATGAGCATGGTGAAGTTCATTTTCATCTCATTCCGTTTGCTGAGCCTGCAACAGTAAAGGCCGTGTTACAAGAGAGCACAATACTTACATACGATGATGCAATGAAAAAAACAATTGAACAAATTACACCAACTTTAGATGCTAATGCACGTCATGTGGCGATTGCTCATGCCTTTGTGACACCGAATGGAGAAAAGCAAGAGAATACGAGCGACTCGGAGCGCCCGCTTGCAATTGGTGGCTCGGAATGTGTTGATGCACATTATTTTGCTCCATTTCACTACACAGCATTAGGGCATTTGCATCAGGCGCACTATGTGTTGAATGAGACGATTCGTTATGCGGGCTCACCACTTAAATATTCTATATCTGAAGCAGCACATGAAAAAGGCTTTTTGATAATTGATTTAGCTGCTGATGGCATAGTAACGGTGACAAAACAACCGCTTATTCCACGTCGTAATTTACGTATTGTAGAAGGCACATTACAGGAGATTTTGCAGCATAAAAAAAGTGAGGACTATGTTTTCATTCGTTTGACAGACATAACTCCTGTTATAGGGGCTATGGAGCAAATTCGTACCGTTTATAAAAATGCATTGCACGTAGAGAGAAAGGCAATAGTTGTTGAACGAGAGAAAGAACAGGTGATCATGCGTGATCAATTGGATGAACGCACATTATTTCAAGGCTTTATGAAGGAAATGACAGGAGACGAACCTTCGCAATATGCGCTTCAATTGTTTGATGAGGCATTGCAGGAGCTGTTACAGGAAGAGCGCGAGGAGGAAACGGTGGAATGAAACCAATTCGTTTAACATTGCAAGCATTTGGTCCTTTTAAGAAAAAAGAGGTCATCGATTTTACAGAGCTACAAAAGCATCGCTTATTCGTCATTTCTGGGCAAACAGGTGCAGGGAAGACGACAATTTTTGATGGTATTACCTTTGCATTATACGGTGTTGCTAGTGGACAAGATCGTAAAGAAAATAAATCGATACGTAGCGACTTTGCTGAGGACGATGTGCATACAGCGGTAGAGCTAGTGTTTGAAGTACGTGGTAACCTATATCGAATAAAGCGTCAGCTTGCACATATTAAAAAAGGGCGTAAAACAGCGAGTGGAGAAGCCTATGAATTTATGCACATACAGGAGAATGGTACAGAAAAGCCTGCTGTCGAGCGACAAAAGGTGACGGAAATTAATAAAAAAATTGAGGAGCTCATCGGTTTATCCTACGATCAATTTAGCCAAATTATTATGCTGCCACAAGGTGAGTTTCGTAAGCTATTAACATCACAATCGGATAATAAAGAGGCCATTTTGCGCAAAATTTTTAAGACGGAGCGCTATGGGGAAATTGCAAAAAAGCTTGAAACAAAAAAACAGGAGGCAGAACGTCTGCAAAAAATGGCTGTTGCTCGCAGTGAAAGCTATGTTGAGCAGCTTGCAGGAGCACTGCCAGAGCGCGATTCGCAGCTTTTTGAACGCTTGAATGGGGAGGCCAATTTATATCAAATAGATGAAGCATTAGCGTCTGAGCTGCAATATTATGAAATGAAGGCAGCTGCTGATGAGCAGCTCTATCAGCAAGCATTTGCCAAGCATGAGGAGCAGCAAAAAGCTGTGCTAGAATGGCAGCGTCTAAATGAAAGAATTGAGTTTTTTGAAAAAAAGCAGCAAGAGCTTATAAATAAAAAAGCAGATGAGGCTATATTTGAAAGCAAGAAAAAAGAATATGAAGCTGCAATGAAAGCACAGCAGCTATTACCGATTGCTGAGCAGTGTACACAGCTGAAGGATGAAGTAACAAGGAAATCAACACAGTTAACTGTATTATTAGAGAAGCAGCAGCAATTGCAACTAGCACAGCAGCAAGCATATGAGCTATTGCAAGCAGAAAAAGAGCGTGAAGAGGAACGAATTGCTTATCAACAAGAGCTGCTACAGCTAGAGAAAATTAAACCATTATATGAGGAAATCATGCTGTTAACAGCTGAGGTGGAAAAAAAGCAACAAGAGCTTGAGCGTCAGCAGCAAACGATAGAAAAAAATAATAGGCAAGTGGAGAAGCTAAAGCTGCAACTGAATGAGCAACAATATGTGATTGAACAGCAAGAAGAGCAGGTCGCTGCTCTACCCAAATTATTAGAGCAACAGCAACGTTTTAAGGAAGTTGTAGCTTTATTCGAAAAGCTTACAGATATGAATAGAACAGAGCAGCAGCTTACAGAGCAGCTTTCTTATATAGGGCAAAAATATAATGACGCACAAATGCTCTATGATGAAAAAATGGAGCGCTGGCTTGCAAACCAAGCGCATATACTCGCATTGCAATTAGTTGCTGGAGAGCCTTGCCCAGTTTGTGGCAGTGTAGAGCATCCAGCGATTAATGACAATGCTAGTGAGCTCATAGAGCAGCCACAGCTTCAGCAATTAAAGGAGCAGGCGAATAAGCTTCACCAGCAATTTATGCAATTAACATCAGCGTATAACCTCACTGTTCAAGGGCAAGAACAGCTATATGAACAGCTTCAGCAGCTAGATGTAGAAAAGAGCGAGGAGCTTTTTTATAAGGAGTGCTATGAGCAAAACAAGACAGAAGTAGCTCAATTCCAGCAAGTAACGCAAAAATTAACGGCTAACCGTCAACAGTTGAAGGAATGGCAGCTGACGATTAGTATGCTTGAACAAACTCAAAAAGACAGCGAGCAGCAATATCAGACGCTGAAAAATGACTTCATTCAACAGCAAACAGTATTACAGCAAAAGCACTTGCATGTACCGTCAGCAATGAAGAACTTGGCACAGTTAGAGGAAATAATAGAGCACAAGCAGCAAGCATTGCAGACGCTCAAGCGAGCATTGAATAAAGCACAGCAAAATTATGATGAGCTACAGGCTGAGCATATAAAAATAGCGGAGAAACATACGTTATCATCAGCACACTATGAAGAATTACAGCAAAAGCTAGCAGCGGTGACGACGCAGTTTAATGAAAAAAGAGAGGCGTTGGGCTTTGCGACAGAGGAAGAATTTATTCAGTGTTGTCGAACACAACAGCAAATTCAATTATTACAGCAGGAATATATGACTTATGCGAAGGAGTTACATGCTTTAACTGTTTTTATCGAGCAAGAGACAGCACAATTAGCAGATGCCAAAAAGGCGGATATTACATTAGCTACAGAGCAATTACTCACATATAAAGAGGCGTATGAAGAAGCTTTAAAAACAGCGAATGCTTCGAAACATTATCAAAAGCTTTGTTTAGATTATAAAGACAAGCTATTGCAAGTAGCTGATGAAATTTATGCATTAACACAAACAACGAATGAGGTTATCATGTTATACAATGTATTGCGTGGGCAAAATGCAAAAAAAATCTCCTTCGAGCGCTATGTACAAATTGGTTATTTAGAGCAAATTACGGAGGCAGCAAATCATCGTTTGAAGCATTTATCGAATGGACAATATCAGCTAGTATGTTCAAATCGTCAAGAATCGCATGGCCGACAAAGTGGATTAAGCTTAGATGTGTATGATAGCTATACAGGGCAAACACGTGATGTAAAATCATTATCAGGAGGGGAAAAGTTCAATGCTTCTCTATGTCTAGCATTAGGGATGGCAGATGTTATCCAAAGCTTCCAAGGCAATGTGCAAATCGATACAATGTTTATTGATGAAGGCTTTGGTTCACTTGATGAGGAAGCTTTAATGCGCGCCATTGATACGTTAATTGATTTGCAAAAATCAGGACGGATGGTTGGAGTCATTTCACATGTAGCAGAGCTAAAGGCAGCGATACCAGCAGTTTTACAAGTTGAAAAATTAAAAGAAGGCTTTAGCCGTACAACGATTAAAGCGCAAGGGTTACATCCTGTATAAAGTGAAACTACCATGACCTGTTAATACAAAATGAAAAGCCAAATGATGACAGAAGTTGCGCTCTGTAGTCATTTGGCTTTTTCATTAATTTTACACTAACTTTTACGACGAGTTGCTGTTGGTTGCTGTTTTTTATCATCTAATATTTTTTTTATAATTGGATATGCAACAGGTGCCCATTTAATAGCTGTTTTCACGATTTTACCGAGTTTCATAATTGATTCGCTCCTTTGACTTCAGCTTGTACTAGTACTATTAGTATACCCAACTACTCGCTTTTACTAAACATTGCGGAATACGAGTACAGCTTGCACGATATTCCAAATGACAAAGCCTAAATATACTAGACCGTAAAGTAGCATACCGCCGAAGCCTGCGAAAAATAGTGTTGCGTCTTCCTGAGCCCCGCCAAAAATTGTTGTAAAGAGGAAGAAAACCCCTGCTAATAAGCCTAATCCAATTGGAATAATATGTGAAATAAGAGCGCGCTTTGCATGACGGCGAACATCGCTATCTTGAGAAACTAGCCAAATAATAATTGGTGCTATAAACGGTGCGAAGAAAATGCTTAAATAGCTTAATGCACTTAAAATTCTACGATCTTCCATCAAATCATCCCCTTAAAAGTTTTACTATTTATACGCATGAGCATATGCGGAAGTTTCAACAATTATCGCTTCCATCTCTAAAAAATTGCTTGATGAACAAAAATGAATTTTTTTGAAGGTTTTTGAAAGAAAGTTGTTGATTTATTTTAAAATTCGAACTAATATAGAGATAACAACATAGCGGAGGTGGAGAGATGTTAACAGTTGAACGACAACGCTTAATTCGAGAGCTACTAAAACAACAAGATATTGTTACGATGCAAGAGCTAATCGAGATAACAAATGCCTCTGAATCGACGATTAGGCGAGATTTAATTCAGCTAGAGAAGGCAAAAGTATTAAAGCGTATTCATGGCGGTGCAGCAAGGCTGCAAGGTAAGCTAGTTGAGCCGAGCGTTTCTGAAAAATCCTCCAAAAACCTCAGCTCAAAGAAAGCGCTTGCATCATTTGCTGCAAACTTAATAGAAGATGGAGATTGCATTTATTTAGATGCAGGCACAACGGTTTATGAAATGATTCCATATTTACAAGCGAAGCAAGTAGTTGTCGTAACAAACAGTGCTTACCACCTTGATTTGTTAATAGAGAACAATATTAAAACCTATTTAATTGGTGGGGCAATTAAGCATCAAACGAAGGCAATGGTTGGGCAAGGAGCCGTTATTAGCCTAGAGCAATATCGCTTTGATAAATGCTTTATTGGGGCAAATGGTGTCCATCTAGAATATGGCTACACAACACCAGACCCAGAGGAAGCGATGATTAAAATGACAGCAATTCGCTTAGCACAGGAAGCATATGTCTTAGTGGATGATTCAAAATTCAACGAAGTATTCTTTGCTAAAATAGCTGATTTGCGGGAAGCTACGATTATTACGAATAACATTAAAGAAAGTCTGCATAAAGCGTTACAGGCAAAAACAAATGTAAAGGTGGTTAAAGCATGATTTATACGATGACATTAAATCCATCTATTGATTTTATCGTGGAGGTAGCTGATTTTGAAATCGGTATATTGAATAAAATCCAAAAGGAAGCGAAGTTCCCTGGCGGTAAAGGTATTAACGTTTCACAAGTATTGAAGCGACTAGGGACGGATAATAAGGCATTAGGCTTTGTTGGTGGCTTTACAGGTGATTATATTGTAGATTCCTTAAAACAAAGAGGCATTGTCACAGACTTTGTTGAGGTACAAGAGGATACGCGTATTAATATTAAGCTAAAGACGGGACAAGAAACAGAAATTAACGGACAAGGTCCAACAATTCAGGAGCCTGAATTAACCGCATTATTAAATAAGATTGATGCATTAACTGCTAATGATGTGCTCGTATTAGCCGGGAGCATCCCACAGTCTTTGCCCGTAACAATTTATGAAACATTGGCGTCTATTGCAACCAAAAAGGGGGCAAAGGTTGTCGCAGATACAACAGGAGAAGTGCTGCTAAATGTTTTACCAAATAAACCTTTTTTAATTAAACCAAACCATCATGAGCTTGGTGAGTTGTTTGATGTAAAAATTGAAACGGTGGAGGAGGCTGTTCCTTACGGTAAGCGCCTTGTTGAAATGGGCGCACAGCACGTTATCGTGTCGATGGCTGGTGCAGGGGCATTGTTATTTAGCGAAGATGTTGCGCTCTATGCAAACGTGCCAAAAGGTGTGCTGAAAAATTCAGTAGGTGCAGGTGACTCTGTCGTAGCAGGTTTTTTAAGCAATTATTTCCGAACTGGTGATGTGCAGCAAGCTTTTAAGTACGGCGTAGCATCAGGAAGTGCGACCGCATTTTCCCCAGAATTATGTACACAGCAAGAAGTTGAGGAGCTACTTCCTCAAATTAAACTAACAACAATGTAAGGAGGAGAGAACAATGAGAATTACAGAGCTGTTGAAAAAAGAGACAATGATTTTAAACTTATCATCCACTTCTAAGGAAGCGGTGATTGATGAGCTAGTAGCGAAATTGGATAGAGCGGGTAGATTAGCAGATGCTAAAGCTTATAAAGAGGCAATTTTAGCACGTGAGGCACAAAGCACGACAGGTATTGGCGAAGGTGTAGCGATTCCGCATGCAAAAACAAATGCTGTACGCACACCGGCACTTGCTTTTGGGCGCTCACAGGCAGGCGTTGATTATGATGCACTAGATGGTCAGCCTAGTCATTTATTTTTCATGATTGCAGCGTCAGAAGGTGCAAATAACACGCATCTAGAAACGTTATCACGTTTATCGATGTTATTAATGGACCCTGCCTTCCGCGAGCAGTTAATGCAGGCACAATCGGAAGATGAGATTTTAGCATTGATTGATAGTCAAGACAAAGAGGATGAGGAAGAAGAGGTCGCACCAACGCAGACAGCAACTTCATCAAAAGGGCTGATTTTAGCGGTAACAGCTTGTCCAACAGGTATCGCACATACGTATATGGCAGCGGATGCATTAAAAAATAAAGCGGCTGAAATGGGCGTTGACATTAAAGTTGAAACGAATGGCTCAACAGGTGTGAAAAACGCCTTAACAGCAGATGAAATTGCCAATGCAACAGCAATTATTGTTGCGGCAGATAAGCAAGTAGAAATGGCTCGTTTTGCAGGCAAGCATGTAATTCAAGTACCTGTAGCAGACGGTATTCGTAAAACACAGCAATTGATTGAACGCGCCGTTAAACAAGACGCGCCAGTTTATCAATCATCAGGCAAGCAAGAAGGCGAAGAGAAGCAACAACGTACAGGCTTTTATAAGCATTTAATGAATGGTGTATCGAATATGTTACCATTCGTTGTTGGTGGCGGTATTTTAATCGCCATTTCGTTTATGTTTGGGATTCATGCATCTGACCCAAATGACCCTTCCTATAGCCCGATTGCAGCAGCATTAAATACAATCGGTGGCGGTAATGCATTTGGCTTAATGATCCCAGTATTAGCAGCATTTATCGCCATGAGTATTGCAGATCGACCAGGCTTTGCGCCAGGTATGGTTGGTGGTTTAATGGCTGCAACTGGTGGAGCAGGTTTCTTAGGTGGATTGATTGCAGGTTTCTTAGCAGGTTATTTAGTGCTTGGCTTGAAAAAAGTATTTGATAAATTACCAGCATCATTAGAAGGTGTTAAACCAGTATTGCTATATCCGTTATTCGGTATTTTATTTACAGGGCTTATTATGACGTATATTGTGATTGAGCCAGTTAAAGGCATTAATGAAGCAATTACAACATTTTTATCTGGTATGGGAACAGGTAACTTAATATTACTTGGTTTATTACTTGGCGGTATGATGGCGATTGATATGGGTGGTCCGATTAATAAAGCGGCATTTACATTCGGTATCGCCATGATTGATGCAGGAAATTTCGGACCGCATGCAGCCGTTATGGCTGGTGGTATGGTTCCACCACTAGGCGTTGCATTTGCTACAACGTTCTTCAAAAATAAATTTACGAAGAGTGAAAAAGATGCAGGGAAAACTTGTTATATTATGGGCGCCTCGTTCATTACAGAAGGGGTAATTCCATTTGCAGCAGCAGACCCTGTACGTGTGATTACAGCATCTGTTATCGGCTCAGCTATTGCAGGGGCATTAACGATGGTATTCGGTATCGGTCTTCCAGCACCACATGGTGGATTATTCGTATTCCCTGTTGTGGAAGGTAATCCATTCTTGTACTTATTAGCTGTATTAATCGGTGCAGCTGTCACAGCAATTATTTTAGGCTTTATTAAAAAGCCTGTAACAGAATAGCTTTCAATGTTTAGTTATAAAAACAGGTTGCTTCATTTATTTTGAATGAGGCAGCCTGTTTTTTTAGACAATTGAAATATGAGCAAGTCGCGAATAAATCAAGAAAGTCGTGAATAGAATGAGCAACTCGCAAATAAATCAGAGAAGTCGCAAATAAAATCCGGAAAGCGCAAATAAATCAGAGAAGTCGCAAATAAAATGAGCAACCCGCAAATAAAGTCAGAGAAGTCGCAAATAAAATGAGCAACCCGCAAATAAAGTCAGAGAAGTCGCAAATAAAATGGGCAACCCGCAAATAAAGTCAGAGAAGTCGCAAATAAAATGAGCAACCCGCAAATATATCAGAGAAGTCGCAAATAAAATGAGCAACCCGCAAATAAATCAGAGAAGTCACAAATAAAACAAGCAACCCGCAAATAAATTAAGGAGCCAAATTGTGAAAAATTAGGCGGCTCCCTTTTCAATGCTTTTTACAATCAAATATTTTTAGATTGCTTCTCTTTCATCATCGCTTTTATTCTTTTTTTATCCGCATACATACTGAAATCGGCAACATGGAATAGCTCCTCAAATGATTTCCCCTCATACGGTGCTAGACTGTAGCCAATGCTTGGAGAAACTTCAAATGATATATTTTCTTCATGTGTAAAGGGCTGTGCTTTAAAAGCTTGTCGTATCGTATTTACATAATGTAATAGCTCTTCCTCATGATCTAAAGTTTGTAGAAATACTGTAAATTCATCACCGCCAAGGCGAGCAACTTTATGTGGCGCAGGGATACATAATGTTAAAATGTTGGCTACATGTTGTAAAACGAAGTCACCAATTTGATGTCCATATGTATCATTGATTTGCTTAAAATAGTTTAAATCTAGCAAAATAAGCGCATTTTGTTGCGTTGGGTTAAGCATTAAATGCTGTGTAACATATTCAACAAAATAAGCACGGTTATATATGCCTGTTAATGAGTCATGGTAGGCTAAATGCTTAATTAAATTTTCCCGTTCAAACTCCGCCGTAATTTCTCTCCATATAATATAATAATATTTTTCAATACCGAGCGTTATAAAAGTAGCGTCAATGGATACTTTCAATATACTTCCGTCACGACTTTTTAAATCAATAATATAATTATGGATGAGCTGCTTTTCTCGAATGGTGGTAATGAGCATATGGATTTGCTGCTGGTTAAATTCGCTACGAGCGGCAACGAGTAAATTTTCCTCACAAGCTTCTTGAGAGGCTAAAAAACGACGAGCACGATCATTAATTTCGATAATATTTAGCTTACAATCAACAACTGTAATAGCAACTGGCATTAGCTCAAAAACAAGACGATAACGTTGACCTATCGAGGGCATTAAATCGAATTTTCGAATACCAATTGTTAACAGGACAACAGTGAAAAAGTTTAACAATAACATAGGAAGTGGAATCAATTTATTCATGCCTAAGCTTAAAACAGCAATATAGCCTAAGACAATGCATGTATAACTAGTCGCTAAAAAAAGCAATAGCTGTTTGCTAATTGAAATGGTTGTTTTAAAAAAACCATAAATAAACATAAATAACGTGATGCAAATAGTAAATGTAGTTAAGCTATGCGCCCAAATATTATAGCTGTGTGCGATTCGATACGTCCAAATACCAATGCGTTCATAGCTTTGCTGCACAGGTGCTATTGGTGAAAGGCTGATAAATAGTTGAACGAGTAATGGTGTATAGAGCGTATAATATAACGCTTTACGAAAATGAATTTTGGCATTTTTAGCAACAAGAGTATAAATTAAATGTAACGTTCCAACCATTGCTAGCACGATAAAAGGACCAACAATTGCTTTGGAAATCAAAGGGTTATATTTTAGTGTGATAAGCTGACGGGTAAACTCTCCTGAAAAAGCGAAAATTAGTGCACCTGTTATAACACATAGTAATCGATTTTCAAGCAATGTCATATTTTTCGTAAATAAAATAACAAGGATAATAAATAAAATAAATATAGGTATGCCGTATACAAGCAAATATATATGAATTGGCTGCATTAAAAACACTCCTATTACAGTATTTAATTTTTTTCTGTTAATAGAGCCTGTTGTTGCTTAATGGCTGCTTTATTAATATACATATTGACATCGCTCACATGTAATAATTGCTCTAGTGTATCGCCATCTACTGCATATATGCTATGACCAATACTAGGAGAAATAGTTATTTGGATGTCTTCGAAATGGAAAATATCTGCTTCACAACGTTGCTGAATCGCTGCTATAGCTAGTTCCAGCTCTTCTATGCTCTGCAAATTTTGCAAAAAGAGTACGTATTCATCTCCGCCAAGCCTAGCAACAATGTGTGGATCCTTAAAAAGAAATTGTAAAATAGAAGCCATATGCTGCAGCACTAAATCACCAACGGAATGACCATAGTTATCATTAATTTGTTTAAAGGAATTTAAATCTATTAAAATTAATGCATGAAGATCTGTAGATGTCGATTGATTAATAAATGCTTCTACGTGCTGTACAAAATAGGCACGATTATGCAAACCTGTTAAGGCATCATGATAAGCTAAATACTGTGCAAGTAATTCCTTTTCAGTATCATTCGTTATATCGCGCCACATAATATAGTAGTATTCATTAGAGCCTACAGAAATAATTGTTGCTTCAAATACTAAAATCATTGTTTGCAATGTTGAAGGATTTTCAAAATCTAATATAAAATTACTAAGCCCTTTTGAGTCCTTCAAAGCTTTCATTAGCAATATACCTTGTTTTTGATTATGTATTGTATGCAATAAATCAAGTAAGCTTCGACTTGATGTGGCATGAAACGTGTTGCGTGCATGATGGTTATATTCAAGCACTTCATACTCGTTTGAAAGCAAAATAATAGCAGTTGGTGACACTTCAAACATTGTTTGATAGCGAGATGTCAAGCTTGGGATAAGCTCGAATTTCGCAATACCTACAATAAAAATAATGCTAGTCATAACCATAAATAAAAGGATAGAAAGTGCTGGGAAATAATCTTTTAAAAAAAGTGTAAAGATAAATGCTGTGAAAAATAAGCTATAGGCGATAAGGAAAAATCGAAAGGCATTTTTTCCGTGTATCGATTGAGCGTGAAAAATACCAAAGGCTGATAAAATAATAGCAACCATAATATGTACACTAACAATACCAAAAACCCATACCGTATGAAAAAGAGTATTTGGAATAATCCAAATATTTTGGACGCTAAAATCTTCTATAGATGGACTAAAGCCTAAAAAAAGTGCGAGCACTTGGCACAATATAGGAATATAAAAAAGCGTAACGATAAACGAATGTGATTGTAAATGACAATACTTTACTAATAATACATACATTAAATGTAAAAGTGTAGATAGTGAGATTAATAGACATAACCCCATTAAGATTGAAAAAGAGAAAGGGATATATTTAGAGAGCAATGTATGTCGTAAAAGCCCTTCTAACAGCACAAGGCAAAAGCTAATTAATGCGATGCTTAGCAATCTTGTTTCTACCATTTTAGAATTATTAAGTAATAATTTAACAATGATAAATGTTAAAATAAAAATAGGGATGATAAATAATAAATAAATAGCTGGGTTAGTCATTTCATCACCTCTGTATATGTATATAAATGATGCTTTGATGTAATGGATTGTTAAAATTTTAAGAAAAGTTATAATTTTGTTATTGGAAGTCCATTATACAATTTATTTATACATTTGTGGTATAGTTATTAAAGATTTCTTTAAAAGGAAGGACGTTAAAAAATGATTGTAACTACTCAAGAAGAATTAGATGCATTTAAAAAAATTGGGCGTATCGTTGCAGAAATTCGCGAGGCGATGAAAGCAGCTACAAAGCCTGGAGTTACAACAAAGGAATTAGATGAAATCGCTGGTCGTATGTTTGCAGAAGCGGGTGCTTTATCTGGACCAAAGGGCGAATATGATTTTCCAGGCTATACTTGTATTAGCGTGAATCATGAGGTGGCACACGGTATTCCAGGTGATAAAGTAATTAAAGAAGGCGATTTAGTTAATATCGATGTGTCTGGTTCATACAATGGCTATTTTGCAGATACGGGTATTTCCTTTGTTGTAGGTGATGGCTATGAGGATAAGGAAAAGCTATGTGCTGTTGCCAAATCTGCCTTTGACCGTGCTATGACAAAAGTGAAAGCTGGCTCAAAATTAAATCAAATCGGAAAAGCGGTAGAACGTGAAGCAAACGCAAATGGCTTGACGGTTATTATGAATTTAACAGGGCATGGCTTAGGGCGCTCATTACATGAGGCACCTGATCATATTTTAAATTATTATGATGCATGGGATTCGACAATTATGAAAGAGGGCATGGTGCTAGCAGTAGAGCCTTTTATTTCTGCGAAGGCGGAGCATATCGTGGAAGCTGGAGATGGCTGGACATTTATTACACCAGATAAATCACTTGTTGCGCAAATTGAGCATTCCGTTATCGTTACAAAAGATAAACCAATTATTTTAACAGAGCTAGAAAATTAACCCCATTTGAAAAACTAAAAAGCCTGAGAAATTTTATGAGCTGTAAAATTTCTCAGGCTTTAAATATAAATGATTTCCATATCCATATATGATTGTCGTTCTAAATAAGATAAAATAATAATAATTTACTAATTAAGGAGTGGGAAAATGAAAAAATTAAGCGACTTAGATTTAACATTAAGCATGGATAAAAAAATGTATAAAAAGAAATTAAAAATGCTACAGTATGAAATGCTCAATGCACAGCAGTTTTTATTTAATAACAAAATCGGCTTAATTTTTGTATTTGAAGGAATGGACGCAGCTGGTAAAGGTGGCGCAATTAAGCGATTGACAGAGCGTATAGACCCGCGTGGCCTAGTTGTACATCCAATTTCTGCCCCACAGCCACATGAGCTTCGCTACAATTATTTACATCGCTTTTGGCGTAAATTACCTCAGCATGGACAAATTGCTATATTTGACCGCTCTTGGTATGGACGAGTGTTAGTAGAGCGTTTAGAGGGTTTTGCAACAAAGGATGAGTGGAGCCGCGCATATGAAGAAATAAATAATTTTGAAAAGCTGCTAACAGATGGCGATTACATTGTCATTAAGTTTTGGCTACATATTGATGAAGAAGAGCAGTTAAAGCGCTTTAATGATCGCGCTGCAGATCCTTATAAAGCTTGGAAGCTTACAGATGAGGATTGGCGCAATAGAGAGAAATTTAAAGATTATACGACAGCGGCTAATGAAGCATTTGCCAAAACCGATAGTGAGCATGCGCCATGGATTTTAGTACCTGGCAACGACAAATTATATGCACGCGTGCAAGTTTTAAAGGAAACGTTAGCCCATATAGAAAAAGAAGCAGAAAGAAGAGGGCTTCATTTAACAAATCAGTTTGTTGCTCCGCAGGATGAAACTGAAGAAGAAGTTGAACAAGTGCCATCAGTGGATATGAAGCCGAAAAATGTAGTGAAAAGTAAAAAGAAAAAGCGCAAATAACTAGCACAGGATAAACTTTAAGGAGAAGACGCTTTGGCGTTGTGAAAAAAATGCTGAGAGATTTTTTAAGCTTATTTCAAAAGAAGGGTGATGCGGTGATTACGATCGCATGTAATCGATGTGATTTGCGAACTTTAGTAGAAGCGGATGCACCTAGCTTGGCTGTGTTGTTAGCTGAAAATAAATATTTTTGGTCAACATATGAGCCATTACACCATCCTAATTTTTATACAGTAGAAACACAGCGTAAAAAAATTATGGAAAGCTTATATTTATTGCAAGAAAAGCGGGAGTTTTCCTTCGGCATATTTGCTAAAGGAACAAATCGCTTAATAGGACATATTTCCCTTTATGCAGTGAAAAGACTACCATACTCTAGTGCCTTTATTGGCTACTCTATGGACCAGCATTTTGTAGGAAAAGGGATGGCGACGGAGGCAGCGAGGGCGGTAGTGAAATTTGCCTTTGAACAAGTAGGGGTTCATCGTGTTGAAGCATATGTCGCACCAGCAAATACTGCGTCAATACGTGTATTAGAGAAGGTAGGCTTTCAAAAAGAAGGGCTCCTACGTAAGCTATTATTTATTAATGGGCAATGGGTTGACCATTATATGTTTGCATTGCTTGCAGAGGATTGATCATGTAAAAAAGGGATGTAAGGAAAGAGGATTATATACCACTCTACCTTACATCCCTTCAATTATTTACAAAAACTCGCTACCATCCTGTATTAAATCAAGACGGCCTGTATTCGGATCGATAACAAGACCGTGAACAGGTATACCTTTTGGCATAAGTGGGTGTTGACGAATCAAGTCCACACTTTTTAAAACGCTTGTTGTTACATCGCCAAAGCCGCGTAACCATTCTCGTAAATCAACACCTGAATAGTTAATAATATCGAGTGTTTCCTGAGAAATACCGCGCTCCTTCATACTAGTAAGTATTTGATCAGGGTCAACGGCGCTCATTCCACAATCGTAGTGACCAATTACATAAACTTCATCGGCTTGTAATGCATGAACGCCTACTAATAAGCTACGCATAATCCCGCCAAAAGGATGGTTGACGATAGCGCCAGCACTTTTTACGATTTTGACATCTCCGTTGCGAAAGTTCATTGCTTTCGGTAATAGCTCGACTAAACGCGTATCCATACAAGTCAGGATAACGATCCTTTTATCGGGGTATTTTGTCGTAATGTAAGGTTCGTATTGCTTATGTGCGACGAAAAATTCATTAAAATTTAAAATCTCTTGTAATGAAGTCATATAGTTGTTGCCCCTTTCCTTTACATCTAAATTGTAAAGCAAAATAGAAAGAATGCCAAATAGTAAATTGTCAGCTTTTCCTTGAAAAATAGCAATATTATATAAAAAAGACTATGCAGTAAGCATGTGCTTACGACATAGTCTTTCAGGCATTGTATTATTTTTTAGCATCGATACGAGTAGCGTCTGATGAATTTAAACCTACACGTAAGTAATGAATAAAGAACCATACAGAAAGTATAATAACTACTGTAAAGCCTAATACTGTTGTATAGAACTCAGGTGCTACTGGGTGATGGTGGTTAAAATTAAACATTACTGTTATCTCCCTTCATACAATCATTACTACACATTATACATGAAAAATAGCTCATAAAGTAGAGCTATTTCATATTATTTAAATTTAATAGTTGAACTTATGTCAACATTTTGAAGGGAATTTCGACTAAAAAGCCCAATTGCCATTGCGGAAGATAGGCTCTGTTTGTCCATCTGCTGTAATGCCATCGATATTCATTTCACCTGAACCAACCATGAAATCAACGTGTGTAATACTTTGGTTTAAGCCATTTGCTAATAAATCTTCCTGTGACATTGTTTTGCCACCTTCTAAGCAAAATGCATAGGCACTACCGATAGCAAAGTGATTTGATGCATTTTCATCAAATAATGTATTGAAGAATAGTAGACCAGATGCCGAAATTGGTGATTCGTGTGGTACAAGTGCTACTTCTCCTAAATAATGTGCGCCCTCATCTGTCTCCACTAATTGTTTTAAAATTTCTTCGCCTTGCTCTGCCTCCACTTTGACGATACGACCATTTTCGAAAGTTAATTTAAAGTTATCGATAATGTTACCGCCATAGCTTAATGGCTTCGTGCTAGAAACATAGCCATTGACACCTGTTTTGTGAGGAACTGTAAATACTTCCTCTGTCGGCATATTTGCCATAAATTCATAACCACGCTCATTGATGCTGCCAGCACCACACCATAAATGTCCTTTTGGTAAATCGATTGTTAAGTCTGTACCAGGTGCTGTATAGTGAAGCTGTGCATATTTTTTATCGTTTAAGTAATCCACTTTTGCATGAAGTGTATCATCATGATTCTTCCATGCTTCTACAGGATTTTCTAAATCAGCACGTGTTGCTTTAAAAATAGCATCCCATAATGCATTCACCTGCTCGTCTGCTGCAAGTTCAGGGAATACTTTAGCAGCCCAGTCTTTAGAAGCGGCAGCAATTACCGTCCAGCTAATTTTATCTGATTGTACATATTGGCGGTATTTATTTAAAGCTGTACCTGCTGCTTTTTGAGCTGTGGCAATACGTTTCGTATCAACACCTTTTAATAAATCTGGGCTTTGAGAAACGATGGACATAAATGCTGCGCCTTGCTCAGCTAACCATTCACGCTCAAGCTTTTTCCATTCAGGGTAGAATTCAAAAGAATCTTCAGGAGCTAGCTCGTAGCGTAGACGCCCAATCTCATCATCTGAAAAATCAACAAATACTTGGCGTGCACCGCTTTCATAAGCGACCTTTGTAACTAAACGAACGAATGGTGCGACTTCTGTCGAAGCTTGAATGAAAAGGTACTGATCCTTTTGGATATTTACTCCTATTTTTACAGCAAGTTCAGCATATTTTAATAAATTCCCCTCAAAAACTGTGCTCATTTTCTTATATCCTCCAATATTTATATGATAAAAATCGATTGTAATGATACCATCTAATCAAATATACCGAAATTTATAGAAAAATGCATTAATACATCGAAAAAAAATGAAAATAAGATTATACTAAATGGTAGAATATAAATAAAAAGAATTAGGTTAATGGAGGTATACATAATGGATCTTTCCTCGGTGGTAGGTATAGTTCTAGCATTCGTTTCATTATTGACAGGTATGATACTAAAAGGGGTAGGAATAGGCGCATTGGCGAATCCAGCTGCCATTTTAATCATTATTTTTGGTACTATTTCTGCAGTAGTAATCGCCTTCCCTATGAAGGAATTAAAGCGAGTGCCAAAATTATTTAAAGTATTGTTTAAAGAAACAAAGCTAGCTAACGATATTGATATTATTAAAATGTTTTCACAATGGGCAGATTTAGCACGTCGTGAAGGCTTGCTAGCACTTGAAAGCAAGGCCGCAGAAATTGAAGACCCATTTTTAAAAAACGGCTTAACACTTGCAATAGATGGTCAAAATGCAGATTATATTCGCGACGTATTATCTGAAGAGGTTGAAGCAATGGAAGATCGCCATACGAGCGGAGCTTTAATTTTTACACAAGCTGGTACATATGCACCTACGCTAGGAGTATTAGGGGCCGTTATTGGTTTAATTGCCGCTTTAACTGATTTAAGTGATATTGATAAATTAGGACATGCCATTTCTGCTGCCTTCGTTGCAACACTACTAGGTATTTTCACAGGGTATGTATTATGGCATCCATTTGCTAATAAGCTGAAGCGAAAATCAGCAGTAGAAGCTAAGCAAAAGCGCATGATGATTGAAGGGATTTTATCTGTTCTGGAAGGGGAAGCACCACGTGTCATTGAGCAAAAACTTGCTTCTTACTTATCTTTAGAAGAACGTAAGCAAATCATGGAAAGCGGGGCGGGTGGCCTTGGCAAAGAAGCATAAAAAACATAAAAAGCATGAAGAGCATGTTGATGAATCATGGTTAGTTCCATATGCGGACATATTGACATTGTTATTAGCTTTGTTTATCGTACTGTTTGCTTCTAGTTCAGTAGATCAAGAGAAGTTAAACAAAATGTCTGATGTATTTAGTCAAATTTTTGATGGCGGCGTTGGGGTTATGGAAAATCCATCAGCAGTACCGGATCCAAATGCAACAAGTGATGACATTACAGACCAAACTATGAAGTATATACGAGACCAAGAAGAGCTACAAGAAACAGTAAAACGAATTGAGGAATTTATCGCAGTTAATGAGCTAGAGGAGCAGTTTGAAGTTGTTAAAATAGATGATGGCGGCGTCTTAATCATTATTCGCGATAGTATTTTATTTGATCCAGGGCGCGCAGATATTAAGCCAGAGTACGAAACAATTGCACTGGAATTATCAAATATATTGCAATCTGATATACCTCGTAGAATACTGATTCGAGGACATACAGATAATGTGCCAATGAACAATGCACAATTCCATTCAAACTGGGATTTATCGGCAATGCGAGCATCTAGATTTTTAGATAGCATTCTTGAAAATAATCCTAGTTTAGACCCCGGCTATTTCAGCGCAATAGGTGAAGGTGAGTACAAGCCAATTGCTGATAATGGAACAGCAGAAGGACGCGCCCAAAACCGCCGTGTTGAAGTATTAATTCAGCCATTAGTAGCCGAAGACGGCAGCGAAATTGAAGAACCATAAAATAAAAACCGCTTAAAGGGTACACTTTAAGCGGTTTTTGCTGTAAAGAGAGAATCGCAAATATATTTGGGAAGTCGCAAATAAAACGGGAAAGTCGCAAATATATCAGAGAAGTCGCAAATAAACTGAGCAACCCGCAAATATATCGGAGAAGTCGCAAATAAAACGGGAAACCCGCAAATATATTTGAGAAGTCGCAAATAAAACGAGCAACTCGCAAATATATCCGAGAAGCTGCAAATAAAACGGGAAATTCGCAAATATATCGGAGAAGTCGCAAATAAAATGGGAAACCCGCAAATATATCCGAGAAGTCGCAAATAAACTGAGCAACCCGCAAATATATCCGAGAAGTCGCAAATAAACTGAGCAACTCGCAAATATATCGGAGAAGTCGCAAATAAAACGAGCAACTCGCAAATATATCCGAGAAGTCGCAAATAAAACGGGAAATTCGCAAATATATCAGAGAAGTCGCAAATAAACTGAGCAACTCGCAAATATATCGGAGAAGTCGCAAATAAAACGAGCAACTCGAAAATATATCCGAGAAGTCACAAATAAACTGAGCAATTCACAAATAAAACAAGTAACCCACCAAGAAAACGAAGGCTCTATTTTTATCTTGCGATGTAACCTTCTTTAAATATAAGGATTTTTCAATTTGACTTCTTTTGAACAAAAGTTTATAATTTAAACAAAAGTTCAGATAGGGGGATTGCGATGAACGACAAGGAGCAACTTGTCCTACAATCGATTCGAGAAAACCCATATTTATCACAGCAAGACATGGCGGAAAAATTAAATATGTCACGACCCGCACTCGCTAATATTATTTCAGGCTTAATTAAAAAAGGCGAAATTATTGGGCGGGCATATGTTCTACCAGAGAAGCAGGCTATTCTTACGATTGGTGGGGCTAATGTTGATAGAAAGCTTCATATTACAAATAAAGTTCAGCTAGCAACATCCAATCCTGTAACGGCAAGTGAAAGTGTCGGTGGCGTTGCACGCAATATTGCAGAAAATCTCGGACGTTTAGGGAATCAAGTGAAGCTGTTGACAACACTTGGGCAAGATGCTGATGCACAAATGATTGAGCAAGCTAGCCGTGCTTTTATTGAGCTAGATGTAATAGAAAAATTAGAAGCAGAGCAAACGGGCTCTTATACAGCAGTATTAGACAAGGATGGTGAGCTCGTTATTGCATTAGCTAATATGGCTATTTACGATGCTTTAACACCAAAATTATTGGAGAAGCATACAGCAACATTAGTAAATGCTGCAGCTATTGTCATTGATTTAAATTGTCCAAAGGAGACTGTTGTGTATGTACAGCAGGTTGCAAAGGAGCGCAATATTCCGTTAGTAATCGTCCCAGTTTCTTCACCTAAAATGAACCGAATGCCCGATGATTTGCAGGGGGTTAGCTATTTTATCTGCAATCGAGATGAGGCGGAAACATACTTGAATATGACTTTAGACGGTGAGGCAAGCTATAAAGAAGCTGTAAAGGCGTTGCTACAAAAAGGAGCGGCACATGTAGTGTTAACTTTAGGTGAGCAAGGCGTAATAGTTGGAGATAACGAAGGATTACAAAATTACGCTGCCTACGCCATAGAAGATGTGAAGGATGTAACGGGGGCAGGAGACGCCTTTGTTAGTGCGACTTTACATGGTGTGATGCAAGGCGATACTTTACATGAGGCAGTGCAATTTGCACTATATCATGCGGCAAAAACATTGCAGGCAAACACGACAGTACGACCAGTAACACAAAACGAATATAATAATTGGAGGAATTTATAATGAAACAATATTTATCTTACTCACAAGAGGTTTTAGAAGCAAAGGAAAAAGGATTACCAATCGTTGCATTAGAATCAACAATCATTTCACATGGTATGCCGTATCCACAAAATGTGCAAACAGCGCGTGAGGTAGAGCAAATTATTCGTGATAACGGCGCAGTACCTGCAACAATCGCATTAATTGACGGTCAAATTAAAATCGGCTTATCAGACGATGAGCTAGAAATGTTCGGGAATGCGCAAGGTGTAGCAAAAGCTTCACGTCGTGATTTAGGCTATTTACTAGCAACGAAAAAAGTAGGTGCGACAACGGTTGCAGCAACAATGATTTGTGCAGAGCTTGCAGGCATCGAACTATTTGTAACAGGCGGTATCGGTGGCGTACACCGTGGTGCAGAGACAACAATGGATATTTCAGCAGACTTAGAAGAGCTATCAATGACAAACGTAGCAGTTGTCTGTGCAGGTGCAAAATCCATTTTAGATATCGGTTTAACATTGGAATACTTAGAAACAAAAGGTGTACCTGTTATCGGTTATGAAACAGATGTATTACCAGCATTCTTTACGAGAGAAAGCGAATTTGCTGTAAACTTCCGTGCGGACTCAGCTGAAGAAGTAGCCGCAATGATGCGTGCGAAGTGGGATTTAGGTTTACGTGGTGGTGCAATCATTGCAAACCCAATTCCTGTCGAGCATTCAATGGAAGCAAGCTTTATTGATGGAATTATTGCATCGGCTTTAGAGGAAGCTGTACAACAAGGTATTGCAGGGAAAGATGTAACGCCATTTTTATTAGGTAAAGTGAAGGAATTAACAGAAGGTAAATCACTTGATGCCAACATTGCATTAGTTAAACATAATGCGAAAATTGGTGCGGGTATTGCCGTATCTTTAAAAGCAAATGAACACAGTGCTTAAAGTTCAACTGTAAATAGTGATTTTTTGATAGGGCTATCCGATTCCGGATGGCCCTTAATTGATTAGACGACTGTATTTTCAAAAATTAAGCGGTAACCTTGTCCTCGCACCATGACAATTTTAGTACTATAATTAGGAATGGCTTCAAGCTTCTTTCTTAAATTGCTAATGTGTACCCTTAAAGATTGTGTTTGTCCGATGCTATCCTCCTCCCAAATAAGCTGATAAAGCTCAGAGGCTGGAAAGGTTTGTCCAGCATGCTGCGCTAAAAAGAATAAAATTTGAAACTCCTTTGTTGAGAGCGATAATGTGATATTGTTAATCGACACTTTGCCTGAATGTATATGAAATTGAAGAGATTGAATGATTGTAGGCTCCATAGAATGCTCTACTATGGCATTATTTCCTTTTCTGCGTTGCTGAATTCTATCAATCGTTTTTAATAACCTACTTTTATCAATTGGTTTTAAAATATAATCTGTTGCCTGCACGTTAAATGCCTCAAGCGCATAATGCTCATAGGCTGTTACGAAAACAATATCAACTGGGTGTACCGTTTGTTCAAGTGTACGAGCAAGCTCAATTCCAGTCATTTCTGCCATATCAATATCTAAAAATAGAATATCAGGCTGTAGAATGGGGATATTTTCTAATGCTTCTAAAGGGTTTAGAAATTTCCCGGTAATATGAACTAGCTTACTTTCCCGTAATAATGCCTCCAATAAATTTATCGCTAATATTTCGTCATCTACTATAAAAGCATTTAACAAGGGATATCACTCCTTTCGGTTAAAGTGAAATGGAAATTGAATTTCGACAGTGGTGCCTTGATTTACTATGCTATTAATTGTCATAGAGGCACGCTCATACTTCTTTAAACGCTTAGCAATATTGCGGAGACCCACACTTTGGCTATGCTTCATACCGTCTGCAAGAATTTGCTGTAATTGCTTTTGCTCAATACCAATGCCATTATCACTAATTTTAAAAATAATTAGTTGCTGTTGTTTTTCAATTACGATAGAGAGCTTAGCACCTTCCTTCTTTGTTTTAAGCCCATGAATTAATGCATTTTCAACTAAAGGCTGTAGCAAAAGCGGAGGAGTCACACAATTTGCTGCTGTTTCATTCACTTGTATATCAAATTGCAGCTGTGATGGGAACCTTGTTTGATGAATATTTACATATGCTTGAACAAGGTCTAATTCTTTAGTGAGTGGCACAAGACTATTTGTATTTTCAAAAGAAAAGCTACTGCGTAAAAATATTGCAAAATTTGTAATCATCGCTCGTGCCTGCTCCAAATCTAAATAGCTCAGCGATAAAATCGAATTGAGCACATTATAAACAAAATGCGGTTTAATTTGTGCTTGTAAAAATGCTGTTTCCATTGTAATTGCTGCTTCCGCAGAATCCTTTAATAAAATTAAATTGCGTACACGTGTTTTGAGCTCGATGATATCAAGTGGCTTATGCAAGAAATCGTTTGCTCCTGACTGGAAGGCTGCCACCATATCCTCTGGACGAATAGCAGTTGTTAACATTAAAATAGGTAATTCTGCAGCAGTGTAACTTTGACGTACTTGCTGGCAAATCTCATAGCCTGAAATATTTGGCATCATAATATCTAAAATTAATAAATCAATATTAGGATGCTGCTCTAATTGCTCGAAAACTTGTAGACCACTATTAATTGCGATAATAGAATAGTTTTCCGGTTCTAAAATATCAATTAACACCTTCAAATTCACTGCATCATCATCTACAATCATAATTTTTTTAGCATTAGCCTTTTCTACGATATATGGGAAAGATAAAAAAGGTTTTTGGTGAGTCGATTTCAACATGATTGATGGTACTTCATTAATTGCCTGTGCCTTTAAAAGTTTTACAGAGAAAGTCGTTCCTTGCTTAAGAACAGAAGTAACAGCAATTTGCCCTCCTTGTCGCTCCACAAGCTCCTTTGTAATATATAAACCTAAGCCTGTCCCACCAATTGAATGCTCGGACTGCTGAAAGGCATTGAAAACGTTTTTTAACTCCTCCTGTGGCATACCACAGCCTGTATCTTGAATGCCTATTACTAAAAAGGCATCATCCTCATAGCAAGTAATCTCGATTTGCCCTTCATCCGTATACTTTATTGCATTATGAATTAAGTTATATAAAATTTGGCGAAGTCTATCCTCGTCTGCTTGAACAAAGGTGCCCCTTGTAATATGATTGTTGATTTTAATATTTTTCGTGACCGTATAAGAGAGTACTTCAACTGTCATATGCGTCACCGCAAATAAATCAACAGAGGTGATGCGTAAAGCTAATTCATTGTCCTTAAGCTTTGAAAAATCAAGGATATCGTTGACTAAATAGGACAGGCGATTCGCAATATTAAAAATAAGCGTTATTTTTTCTTCTTGCTCAGATGTGCTTTGTTTATCAAGCATTGATTGTGAAATCCCCATAATACCATGCAAAGGTGTTCGAAACTCATGCGATGTTTTTGCTAAAAATTCATCCTTCAATTGATCAACCTGAAGCAGTGCCTCAGTCAGCTTGCCTTTTTCTAAATAAGAATCCGCAAAGCGATGTGAAATATATAAGGAAAGCATTGTTAAACAAATAAATGGTAGCAATGGTGGTAAGGCACTCAGCTCAAGATTAATGTTTGTGTTTAAAGTAGCCACGATAAAGTAAAGTAAAATGGCTAGCGAGCTTAATAATAAGTACATAATGCCTGTAGCCCGACGATATATTGCGATAATTTGTACATAGAAAATATAAACGATATTGGCAAATACATAAATGGAATTGATATTTTGCAATTGTGAATTAATAGCTGTAGGTAACATCCCTATAAAAATGAAAAGAATACCTATGATGCATAAGCCCTTCACAATTTGGCGATTCATATATGGCAGTAACGCACGATAGAAATATAACAATATAAAGAGACCTACAGAGACGCTTGAAATCATCTGTATTTTCTGAAATGGCGCATAGGGCATATCAATAAAGGTCAGTAAAAGCTTCTCACCATGTGTAAGCGTATAAAGTGCACTAGAAAAACAAAATAGTGCAAAGTAAAGCTGCTCAATCCCTAATTTTGAATAAAGATAAGAGCCAAAAAAGTAGATAAACATCGTTAAAAATGCTGCCAGTGTAATTAAATCATAAAAAAGTGCTCCCTCACGCAGCTTAGTAATACTAGACTGATCTCCAAGGAAAATCGAACTAATAATACCGCCACCTGGAGCATAATCAAAATTCGCCACATGAACAATTAAATCAAGCTCCTGTGTATCAGGAGAAAAATAAGCAACGTAGGGCGTATTATGCGGTACATAGCTACGCCCATCCACGGGCTCACCGCTATTGCCAATACGTTTACCATTGATATACAAGGCGTTTGACATGCGAATTGTATTCGTTTTAATGCCTAAAATTTCTTCATAGTCATCTATTAAAATTTTCAATCGATATGTACCACTTGCAAAGGCAGGTAACGGCTTTTCATCTACAGTATATTTCACCCAAGGAGAAGGAACGTCCACTATATAGCTTTGATATGTATCAAATGACGAACTATCAACTAATTGATTTGGGATGAATGCCCATTCTCCGTCTAATTGCACAGGAGCATTATTCGAAAATGTATAGTGCCGTAAATCCATCACCCCATTAACTGCTTGAAGCGCAGATGAGCGAGGCTGTGTTAAGAAATAAGTAGCACCTGCTATTAGTAATGTACTAATTAAAATAGTGAGCAATAGTAATAATTTTTTGATTTTGAGTCACCTTCACTTCACCCTATTTTAGTTGGATTATACAAGATATTTTACTAGATGAATAGATGGAGTTTAAACGTTAAGAAATCTTAACACCATGATATAGCATGATTCTTTTATACTATAGAAAATATGTCGAAAAGAGGCGAATGTTAGATGATAAAGAAATGGGGTAGCATGTTCATCATTGCAATGTTAATTTGGTCGCAATTGGGATTGATATCTACTAAAGCGGCTAGTGATGGATTCACAACAATATTGAATGCAGATGATACATTAACAATTACAGGATGGAGTGGAGGGTTGCCAATAGGAGATTTAGATATTCCGAGTACGCTACCGTATGGGGGCGTTGATAAAAAGGTAACTGTAATCAAAGATTGGGCATTTTGGAATAAAGGAATAACGAATGTAACCATCCCTCACACAGTTAAGCAGATAGGGCTACTAGCTTTTGCGGAAAATCAATTAACAACAGTAACTTTTGAAGATGAATCAGAGTTAAAAGAAATAGCCTCATCGGCATTTCACACTAATATGCTAACTACTATTAAGATTCCTGCTTCTGTTCAAAAGATAGGTACAAATGCTTTTGAAAACAATCAATTAACATCTGTAACTTTTGAGTCTGAATCTAAATTGGAAAAAATAGAGATGTCTGCATTCAAAAGAAATATGTTACCTATTATTAAGATTCCTGCTTCTGTCCAAAAGATAGGCCAAGAAGCTTTTATAAGTAACCGATTAGCATCTGTAACTTTTGAAGATGAATCTAAATTAGAAGAAATAGGGCCTAATGCTTTTGTATCTTTTGGACAGGATGAGAATGATAATCATATAGAAGTTATTACAATTCCAGCCAGTGTCATGAATATAGGAAGCTTTGCTTTTTTCGGGAATAAACTAAAAACAGTTATATTCGAACAAGGAAGTCATCTAGAAAGTATAGGAAATAATGCTTTTGCATCGAATCAGTTAGAAAGTATTATATTTCCATCTAGTATAAAAACGATAGAATCCTCTGCATTTGAAAAAAACAATTTGGAGAAAATCGAGTTTAAAGAGCCAGCAAATCCACCGATAACAGTCGGTGCAAATGCATTTAAATTCCAAAATAATGTCCAAGAAACACCTTGGTATCTGAACGGTAATGAATCGACACCATGGGATCAAGCAACGGTTACAACAGCCTTTAAAGCTTATTCTGAACCGCAAGCACTACCACCAAAGCCAACAAATATCACGGCAGTAGCAGGGAATGGCGAGGCAACAGTGAGCTTCACAACTGGAGACAGTGCAAGTGTGGTTACAGGTGATAGTGCAGGTGTGATTATGCATAAAGTAAAAGTTTATGTAGGAGGACATGAACAAGTAGGCTTACAAGCAACAGGTACACAAAGTCCAATTACAGTGACAGGTTTAACAAATGGCACAACGTATACTTTTAGGGTAGTTGCAATGCAGGGGATAGTAGAGAGTGAGGATTCAGATGAATCTAACTCAGTCACATTAATAGCTCCAGCAACAAAGCCAGGAGCACCAACAATGCTTAGTGCAACAGCATTATTCGGGGCGGCAACAGTAACCTTCTCTCTACCAGCAAGTGACGGAGGAAGTGCCATCACAGGATACAAAGTGAAGGTGTATGAAAATGGCATAGAGAAGCCGTCTCTAGAAAAAATATCAACAGAGACTACGCCAAATATAGGGAATATTTTGATCGTAACAGTACCCAACTTGACAAATGGTCTACCTTATACATTTAAAGTGGTAGCAATAAATGGTATAGGAGATAGTGAGGAGTCAGCGATGTCTAATCCTCCTATTATACCAACAATGCCAATAATCCCGCCCCCAATAACGACAGTGCCATTTGCACCAACAGGTGTAACAGCATTAGCAGGGGATGAACAAGCAACTGTAAATTTTATGGCACCTATGTACAATGGAGGAAGTCCGGTTACAGGTTATAAAGTGAAGGTTTATGTGGACGGAGTAGAGAAGCCAACATTACAAGCAACAGGTGTGATGAGCCCAATCACAGTGACGGGTTTAACAAATAACACAACTTATACCTTTAAAGTAGTAGCAACGAACAGTATAGGAGATAGTGCAGAGTCATTAGAATCTAATGCGGTGACACCAGGTGCAGATGGATTTATTACTACTAGCAATGGCGATGATACAGTAAAAATCACAGGCTACAACGGTACTGTACCAGCACAATTAGTCATACCTGCTGAAATTAATGGCAAGCCCGTTTCAATCATCGGGAGTACGGCCTTTATGTTCAAAAATATAACGAGCGTTGTCATTCCAGAAGGGATTAAAAAAATTGACACATCCGCTTTTTCAGGGAACTTGTTAACGAATGTAGTAATTCCTTCTACAATGGAGGAGATTGGGAGCACGGCCTTTAAAGGTAATAAGCTAGAGACAGTGGAATTTAAAGGAGCTGTCAGCACGATAGATGGTTCAGCCTTTGTCTCGCAAGATGTCACACCAGAATTTACAGGCTGGTACACAGATCGCTCGATGCAGCCATCTACACTATGGAATGGAACTATCCCACAAGCGATGACAATTTATTCAACAGGCATTTTGGGATATATGGTGACATTCAATACAAATGGTGGCAGTGATATAGCACCGAAATTTGTAACACAAGGAGAGAGCATTACAGCTCCATCAGCTCCAACAAGATCAGGCTACACATTTGCAGGCTGGTATAAGGATAGCACATTACAAACAGTTTGGAATTTTGCAACAGATAAAGTAACGAGAAATACAACACTTTATGCGAAATGGACTGCGGTGCCAACGACAAATCCACCAGTGGTCACATCGCCATCCGGGTCAAATTCAACACCATCTACAACAACTGAAATTAGAGTGGATGTCGTAGATGCAAGCAATCCCGATGCAGTGCTTGTCCAAACAGTCATTACACGTGAAACGAACAATGGTATCGTCAAAGATACAGTTAACTTTACTTCTGCAAACGCAAGAGAAGCAATTGAAAAACTAGCAAATCAACAAAACAAGCAATCACGTATGGTTATTCCAGACGAGCAACAACAGGTAAGTGAAACAAATATTAGTATTGGCAGAGAAGCGGCTGAATTACTAACAACAGCTGGAACAGGCTTAGGCATTGATATGGAGACAGTGAAGTTTGATATTCCAGCAACTTCTTTCGCAAATATCAACAGCGATATTTATTTCCGAGTAGTACCAGTCAAAGCACAAGCGACAAAACAACAGCTAGAACAACGTGCAAAAACAGAAGAGATAGTCAAACAACTAACAAGTACAACAGTAACGGTGCTTGGACAACCGATGACAATCGAAACAAATATGCAAAACCGCCCTGTAACATTAACATTGCCATTACCAAATAATGTGACGCAGGAGCAGTTAGATAATTTAGCGGTATATATCGAGCATAGCGATGGCACAAAAGAGGTAATACATGGTCAAATTGTAGACTTTAAAGAAGCAACAAAGGGTATTCAATTTAGTGTAACAAAGTTCTCAACATTTACAATTTTATATACACCAGTAGAAAAAGAGGAAACAGTTGTGGAGAACCCTGTTTCGATTCCATACATCCAAGGCTATGCAGACGGTACATTCCGTCCCAATGCCTCTGTGACAAGAGCCCAGATGGCAAGTATGTTAGCAAGACACTTAACAAACAACGAAATTCCAACAGCGCCACCTAGCTTCAAAGACACAGCAAAGCATGGAGCAAAGGACGCAATTGAATATGTCAAAGCACAGGGCTTGTTCCAAGGCACAACAGCAACAACATTCCAACCAAATGGCACAATTACACGTGCACAAATGGCAGCGGTGGTCGTACGGTGGATGGAACAGCAGGGTGCAGAATTAACATTTGATACAAAATCAACATTTACAGATGTTAAAGCAAATCACTGGGCAGCTGAAGCTATCGCTAAGGTGCATGCACTTGGCATTATGACAGGTACAAGTCAAACAACCTTCAACCCAGAAGGTGCATTAACAAGGGCACAGGCAGTAAAAGTATTAAATCAATTGTTTGAGCTTGAAGTACAAGCAAGTGAGCGAGCGCCATTATTTAAAGATGTCACATCAGCACATTGGGCGTTTGATGATATTCAAGCGGCAGCACAATAGAAAATTGAAAGGAGAGGCTATTTATTTTGCAAATAGCCTCTCTTTTCATATTCTATGAAGCCTATTTTAAAAATTTCTTGATGAGTAACGAACTATAGTTTTATTTATGTAAGAAAATATATTCAATTCAAAGCTGTAAGTGTACATATAATATAAAAAGAATTATCTGTAATTGAATCAATTTCATAATTCGATTTTTTTAAGAGCTTAGACTGCTCCTGTGCCTGATTTTTAATTTTTTAAAATTACGCTGCGTTGTTTTGAAGCTGTAAAAATACATTCATACGATCGACTGCTAATTTGCAGGCATTATAAATAAACGTCACGAGATTGAAGTGTAGTTTGGCTTTTCTACCGGTTCTGTGACGGACGTTGTTTAACTGAAAATATTGCTTTAAATAGGCATTTACTCGTTCGACAGCTGTGCGTTCTTTATAAATTGCTTTCCATAATACGGAGCCACGTGCTGGATACGTGTATTTGCGGAGATCTGTTTCACATTTAATTTTAAATACCTTTTGACAGAGCGAATCATCACGTAGTGGACAGGTTGCACATTCTGTTGGACGCGTAAACTTAAGCGTCTGATATTTTCCGTCAAAGCTGTCGTA
>NZ_JAMBIZ010000079.1:264-530 GCF_025291715.1 Metasolibacillus sp. | reverse complement strand
GTATGTGTCTTGGAATAATGATATATTTTCTGATTTTTTAACTCTGATTTTCTTAGCGTGGTTTTTTTCCGAAATGCTGGCGGTACCCCATGCCCATCAACTTAAGAATTTGCACTACCCCCAAGTGTCAAAAAACGTTATTCTTTCTAAAAAGCTAGCTAGAAAGGATGACATTTTTTATGAATCTTTCAATTCAAGATGAATTACAACTATTTTCTGAAGAGCTGTATCGTCATTTAACCCCTTCTCTTTTGGAAGAACTCGCT
>NZ_JAMBIZ010000079.1:0-254 GCF_025291715.1 Metasolibacillus sp. | reverse complement strand
CCAGAAGGACTCAATAAACGCTTTGATAAAAAAGCGGTTGAATTTTTGAAATATATTTTTTCTGCATTATGGAAAAGTAAACTTTGTAAAACATCAGCCATTTCAAGTGCAGCACTCACGTATTTTCAACGAATCCGTATTTTAGATGCGACGATTTTCCAAGTACCGAAACATTTAGCACATGTATATCCTGGGTCAGGTGGTTGTGCACAAACTGCAGGTATCAAGATTCAATTAGAATATGACTTACACAG
>NZ_JAMBIZ010000078.1 GCF_025291715.1 Metasolibacillus sp. | reverse complement strand
ACGAAAGCAGTTATTATTAATTCACCGAGCAATCCAACAGGAATGATTTATAGCAAAGAGGAATTACAACAGCTTGGAGAAGTATGTTTAGAACACGATATTTTAATCGTTTCAGATGAAATTTATGAAAAATTAATTTATGGTGGAGCAGAATATACTTCGATTGCCCAGCTTTCTAATGCATTAAAAGAACAAACACTTATTATTAATGGTGTATCTAAATCTCATTCTATGACAGGATGGCGTATTGGATATGCAGCAGGAAATAAGCAGCTTATTAAAGCGATGACGAACTTAGCGAGTCATAGTACGTCAAACCCTACTTCAATCGCTCAATACGGCGCAATTGCAGCATATGCAGGCTCACAAGAACCTGTAGAAACAATGCGTCAAGCATTTGAAGAAAGATTAAACATTATTTATGATAAATTAATTCAAATCCCTGGCTTTACTTGCATTAAACCACAAGGTGCATTTTACTTATTCCCTAATGTAAAAGAAGCTGTAGCTTTATCAGGATACGAAACTGTGGAT
>NZ_JAMBIZ010000077.1 GCF_025291715.1 Metasolibacillus sp. | reverse complement strand
ATGGTGGCTGCTTCTAAGCCAACATCCTAGTTGTCTAAGCAACTCCACATCCTTTTCCACTTAATACACACTTTGGGACCTTAGCTGGCGATCTGGGCTGTTTCCCTCTTGACTACGGATCTTATCACTCGCAGTCTGACTCCCGTGCATAAATATCCGGCATTCGGAGTTTGTCTGAATTCGGTAAAGCGAGATGCCCCCCTAGTCCAAACAGTGCTCTACCTCCGGTATTCTCTATCACGAGGCTAGCCCTAAAGCTATTTCGGAGAGAACCAGCTATCTCCAAGTTCGATTGGAATTTCTCCGCTACCCACAGCTCATCCCCGCACTTTTCAACGTGCGTGGGTTCGGGCCTCCAGTAAGTGTTACCTTACCTTCACCCTGGCCATGGGTAGATCACCTGGTTTCGGGTCTACGACAACGTACTCACTCGCCCTATTCAGACTCGCTTTCGCTGCGGCTCCGCTTTCTCAGCTTAACCTTGCACGTTATCGTAACTCGCCGGTTCATTCTACAAAAGGCACGCTATCACCCATTAACGGGCTCTAACTACTTGTAGGCACACGGTTTC
>NZ_JAMBIZ010000076.1:337-618 GCF_025291715.1 Metasolibacillus sp. | reverse complement strand
TCTACCACTGAACTACTTCCGCAAGACATGTTTGAGATATTTTATTAAAAGTGCGGGTGAAGGGAGTCGAACCCCCACGCCAAAGGCGCTAGATCCTAAGTCTAGTGCGTCTGCCAATTCCGCCACACCCGCATATTAATATTTTAAGAAAAAATGGGGCGACTGATGGGAATCGAACCCACGAATGCCTGAACCACAATCAGGTGCGTTAACCACTTCGCCACAACCGCCATGTTGTGTAAATATATTTGGCAGGGGGGGTGGGAGGGGGGGAAGCAACG
>NZ_JAMBIZ010000076.1:0-327 GCF_025291715.1 Metasolibacillus sp. | reverse complement strand
CGCCACAACCGCCATGATTTTCTGGTGCCGACTAGAGGACTTGAACCCCCAACCTACTGATTACAAGTCAGTTGCTCTACCAATTGAGCTAAGTCGGCTAAATGGTGGAGGATGACGGGATCGAACCGCCGACCCCCTGCTTGTAAGGCAGGTGCTCTCCCAGCTGAGCTAATCCTCCATTTGCCTGGCAACGTCCTACTCTCACAGGGACAAGGTCCCAACTACCATCGGCGCTAGAGAGCTTAACTTCCGTGTTCGGTATGGGAACGGGTGTGACCTCTCTGCCATCATTACCAGACTTTTATCATTATGCACATTCTTTTCAGA
>NZ_JAMBIZ010000075.1 GCF_025291715.1 Metasolibacillus sp. | reverse complement strand
CGCGCTGGTTGTTTGCCTTTTGTTAATGTATTGATTACAAACTGTGCTTTTCCTTGACGGATAATATCAAGTAAGTTGTATTCTTCAGAATCAATTTTATTTACAACTTGCACTGGAATGTTTTGCTCTGCTAACGACTGTGCTGTTCCAGCTGTTGCTAATAAGTTATAGCCGATTTCGTGGAAACGTTTTGCAATTTCCATTGCTTCTTCTTTATCTTTATCCGCTACAGTGATGATTACTGATCCGTGCGTTGGGATGTTAATTCCTGAAGCAACTAACCCTTTGTATAATGCTTTTTCAAGTGTTAAGTCTTTACCCATTACTTCCCCTGTTGATTTCATTTCAGGTCCTAATGTTGTATCAACTGAACGTAGTTTCGCAAATGAGAATACCGGAGCTTTTACATATACTTCTTTCTCTTCTGGGTGATAACCCGTTCCATATCCTTGCTCTACTAGGTCTTGCCCTAAAATAACTTTCGTTGCAACATTCGCCATCGGTACGCCTGTAATTTTACTTAAGAACGGTACTGTACGGCTCGCACGTGGGTTTACTTCAATTACGTACACTTGATCTTTGAATACTACAAACTGGATATTTAGTAATCCAACAATGTTTAATCCTTTTCCAAGTGCAATTGTATGTTC
>NZ_JAMBIZ010000074.1 GCF_025291715.1 Metasolibacillus sp. | reverse complement strand
TGTTGTTCGCGGTTTTCAGGACGAATATCAGGAATAGCTGATATTAAGCGCTTCGTATAAATATGTTGTGGATTATTATAAATTTCTGCACTTGTTGCTTCTTCAACGATGCGTCCGCGATACATAACACCGATACGGTCACACATATGACGAATTACACCTAAATCATGACTAATGAATAAGTATGTTAGTCCGAGCTCAGCTTGTAAATCTTGCAAGAAGTTTAATACTTGTGCTTGTACAGAGACGTCAAGCGCAGATACTGGTTCGTCCGCAATAATAAGCTTCGGTTTTAATGTAAGTGCCCGTGCAATACCAATTCGCTGTCTTTGTCCACCAGAAAACTCATGTGGATATTTATAAATTGACTCTGGATTTAGACCAACTTTATCAAGATATTCTTGAACCGCTCTACGTTCTTCATCAGGTGAGAGCTTCTCAAAATTTCGAAGAGGCTCAGCAATAATGTCGAGAACACGTTTCTTCGGATTTAATGATGAATAAGGATCTTGGAAAATCATTTGAATATCTTTTCGTTGTTCACGTAGCTCAGAGCGACTTAATTTTGTTAAATCTCTATTATTAAAATGAATGCTACCCTCTGTTGCTTTCGTTAAATGCATAATTGCTTTACCTGTTGTTGATTTACCACTACCAGATTC
>NZ_JAMBIZ010000073.1 GCF_025291715.1 Metasolibacillus sp. | reverse complement strand
ATATCCCATTTTCCCAGAAGAAAAATTGGTCATAAAACGCACTGGATCAATCTTTTCACGAGTTGGGCCAGCAGTTATTAATATTTTTTTTCCTTGCAACGGTTTTTGTTCGGAAAAAGCCTCTTCTAACCGTGCAATAATTGCTTCCGGTTCTTCTAGTCTTCCCTTCGCAACATAACCACACGCTAAAAAACCTTCTCCAGGCTCAATAAATGTATATCCTAACGTTTTCAACGTCATCATATTTTTTTGTACAATTTTGTTTTCATACATATGCACATTCATAGCAGGTGCAATCCACACTGGGGCTGTAGTAGCTAACAAAGTAGTTGTAATCATATCGTCTGCAATACCACCAGCTAACTTCCCAATACAATTGGCAGTAGCAGGTGCAACAAGTACTACATCTGCCCAATCTGCTAAATCGATATGTGCAATAACAGCCGAGTCTTTCTCATCGAATGTATCTGTATATACGTCATGGCGAGAAAGTGCTTGAAATGTAAGAGGCATAACAAACTTCATTGCCGACTCACTCATCATTACTTTTACAATAGCACCAGCTTGTGTCAATTTACTAGTTAACGCAGCCGCTTTAAAGACCGCAATGCCTCCTGTTACACATAGAAGTATCTTTTTCCCTTTTAGCATATGGCTCGTCCTCTTTCTTTTTC
>NZ_JAMBIZ010000072.1 GCF_025291715.1 Metasolibacillus sp. | reverse complement strand
ATACCTAATATTTATATTTGTAAGCCTTTGCTTATGCGAAACGAGAGTTCACAGCTCTCGTTTTTTTATTCTAAAACTGCTAAAATTCTTATACGCCATTGACGTACTTAAACCTATGTTATTCATTGAAACCAGTATTTTTACTAAGCAAATCAAAGAGCTTGTGAGTGATGAAGAGTATCGTCAGCTCCAGCAAGATCTCTTGGTACAGCCTGATAAGGGCGACTTAATCAAGAATGGTGGTGGAATTCGTAAAGTACGTTGTGCTCAGGGCAATAAAGGCAAAAGTGGCGGTATCCGTGTGATCTATTATTGGGTTACAGAAGATGATCAGATCTTTTTCCTGGTGGCTTATCCAAAGTCTGTGAAAGATAATCTGACAGACAAAGAAACCTCGATTCTACGTCAATTAGTAAAGGAGCAATTTCATGGATAACAACTTATTTGATGACCTGGTTGCTTCAATCAAAGAAGCTGGTGCCATCAAGCGTAAGGAGATAAAGGCAAGTCGAGTCACAGAGCTTGAATTACCGGATATTAAAGAAGTACGTGAGAAAACAGGCTTAACCCAGGCTGAATTTGCTGCACGTTTGCATATCAGCGCGAGAACCCTGCAAAACTGGGAACAAGGCCGTCGCTATCCGACTGGTCCTGCAGCGACTTTAATTCGTATTTTAGATGCTCA
>NZ_JAMBIZ010000071.1 GCF_025291715.1 Metasolibacillus sp. | reverse complement strand
GGATATATTATGTCAAACTCAAATGTTGTTAAAGGTACTGTTAAGTGGTTTAACGAAACTAAAGGTTTTGGTTTCATTCAACAAGAATCAGGTCCAGACGTTTTTGCTCATTTCAGCGAAATCGCGAGTTCAGGTTTCAAGACCTTATTTGAAGGCCAGCAAGTTGAATTCAGTGTAGCTCAAGGTCAAAAAGGACCGAATGCTGTAAATATTGTTGCTATCTAAGTAATAATAATCAGTAATAAAAAGCACTCATAAGTGCTTTTTTTAAGCTTTAAAATGTTTTCAAAATTGAAAAAATCTCTAAAAAATAGGATATAAGTTGTTAAAAGTAAATGATTTAATTGCAAAATCTAAAAATGGTACTGAAATTATTGTTTCATTAATTCCTCTACATAAAATGCAAAATACACGTCAAGGTTTAAAACAAATTGAAGTAGGTAAAAGAGTTCTACTGGAATCTGGAATCGAAGTTGATTTAAATTTGGATGGCCGTACATTTTACACTTCTCTAAATCAGCTATTTAAATTAAATCATAAAGTTGCTTAGCGATAAATTTTTAAACATCAATAATTTATGTGGGATTTCCACTGCAATTTTTTTAAGGAAATATATATGTTTAAACAGACTCTCAGCGTAAAAGACCAGTTTGGCGTTAAACACGCTATTCAAGCCACAGTGGATCATGAGTTTGCCAAC
>NZ_JAMBIZ010000070.1 GCF_025291715.1 Metasolibacillus sp. | reverse complement strand
AATCAGCTCTATGTACTGAGTATCCCCATATCCGATTGTTGGAAAAAGATAAAACAACTTTATTAATAATTCACGAGTTGATAAATCTTTATTTTTAGAGATGAATTTCATTACTGCATTATCTTCTGTTAACATTTCTAAAAATAAGTCTATAGCCTGATACATTACAGGTGGTACCTTATGAGAGGTCTTTTTATGGTTTACTAATACTTCATTGTATATAGAAGAATAATTCCCCAATTCAAGTTCAATTTGATTTACTTTAAATTCATCCTCTCTAAAGCTATTTAAGTATACCTTCCCTTCATAAGCAGACTGTTCAAGGTGAGAAAGTATGGTAAGTAAGTTCATTTGACAAAACATATCTTCACCAAACCATAAAACAATACATTTGTACTCTTTCATAAAAAGTTTTTTTAATGGATCTATAACCTTTTTTGTATAACTTTCTACTGAACTGTTATGTCCTGCTGCCCTTGCCTTAATAAATTCTTCATCAAAAACTTGTGTAGTAACTCGGTTTACACACATCGCTTCATTAAATGGTGCATAATCAGAATCACCCATTAGCTTTTCGTTTTTAAATTCTTCATACATAACTTGACCATTTAATATGTTAAGTACCTCTTTATCAAATAGCTCACTCTTCCTATCTCGTAACTGTTCAACCTCTATTTTTCTAGAAATATTCATTTTAAATGCCCCTTCTTTATTTAAATTTAGT
>NZ_JAMBIZ010000006.1 GCF_025291715.1 Metasolibacillus sp. | reverse complement strand
CCTTTCATTTTTTTGTGCTTCCAACTTCTTTTCATAAGTCGTTTGATTCGCTTCGATTTCGGCTTGTTCAGCGAGCCAGGCAGCACGTTCTTCCTTTGATTTACGCCCACGTTTTTTCGGAGCGATTTCTTTTTTCTCAGAAGGTTTTGCGGCATCTCTCGCTTCAAAATGTGTCGCGTCAAAACCAAGATGTTCTTCTTCAAGAAAACCTTCTGTAAAAGCAGTCTGAATCAGTTCATCGTGCATGCGATCTAACACATCTGATTGACTAATCGCGTCGACCATACGTGAATACGAGGCTTCAGATGGCACGGTGTCCGAAACTAAAAAGCCACAATCTAAACGAAAGACGAAATCAACCGTTAAACGATTGACCAAATCTTTAACGGTTGGGATACGCTCGACAATGCGAATAATCAATGATTGAATCATCGCACCGTAATTACATTCACGTGGAGCACCACGCATCGTCTTCTTTCGAAATAGCTGAAAGATCGGCTGCACATCGAAAGTGGCTAAAATCGCATCAAAACGACGAGAACTTTCCATTTTCAATAATTCATGGATGTCAAAAAGGCTCATTTGTTTTACAATAGTCATAGGGCATTCACCTCTTGGTTGATTTTGGTTTGGTCACTTAAATTATACCAAAATGGGGAGGTGCCCGTTTTTTATTGTCTTGAAACCCTTGGGAGACAAGGGGTTAGAATTATGAAATTAACTCAAATAAATAATTTATTCGCTTGCATTTTCAATTTCTAACATAATTTTTGTCACATAATCCTCTTCACGCTTTTTGACAATCGCATCATAAATGTATTCTTCATAAACATATTGCCCTAGCTTATATCCCCGCTCCATCATCACCTTAAACAAACGCTCATAAGTTTTTGGCAATGTTTCTGTCGTCCCAATATGATAACCAACGAGGCAATCTCCAGCAATTGCCTTAAAATATGGATGTCCTGCCCTTGGTGATGGCTGCTCCATATATAAATGGCTATAATTCGTATAATTTCCAGCTAGCACCTGCTCTCGTCTCGTCATTCCTCCAATTGGATGTCCTGTATCTAATTGTGAGCGATCGAGCTCATCAATAAAATCAGCAACTGCCTGTACAAATTGCTCCTCTGTTACATTTTCGATATTTCTACTTAAATAAAATGTAGCCTCTGGATAGCGTTCAATTGTTATCTCGTTAAAATCAATATTCGCTGCCTCCTCAAGTGAACCGATTTTTACCTTTATCATGCCCTCAATCAGTTCGAGCTCTTTCCTTTTTTGTGCAACAATTTGCTGCTGTTGACGCATTAATGTAAGAAATGCATTAGGTGACTGCTCTGCTAAATAATTTTGAATGCCTTTTAAGGACATACCAAGTGTTTTTAAAAGCTCGATTACACTGAAAAGGTCGTATTGCGCAATCGAATAATAGCGATAGCCGTTATCATCTTTAAAAATAGGAGATAATAATCCAATTTGATCATAATAAATGAGTGTTTGCTTATTCACCTTACATATTTTTGCGAACTCGCCAGTTGTAAAATATTTTATATTTTTATTAAACATGCTGTATCCCCCTTGACTATATAGTTACTATATACCATATATTATACGTGATTATATAGAGAAAGGTTTTGATAACATGTTGACAAAATTATTTTCACCCACCATCAACTTCCATACAATTGCTCAATTGTATGGTGAATGGCGTATTGGAGAGCTAAATATTAAAGGAGAAAAAACGATTGTAAAGGAGGTCATTACTTATGACTACCGTTAATGCAATCGAAACAAGACCTGTAAGACCGCTATTTTTCTCGTACCTATACCCAGCAATGGTTGGGATGCTACTCATGTCCGTCAACATTTTAGTCGATGGTATTTTCGTCAGTCGAGGTGTCGGTGCAACTGCTTTAGCAGGGGTCAATATTGCGGTTCCTATTTTTTCTATTTTACTATCTATTTCTCTGTGGATTGGAATGGGTGGCGCTACGCTCTTTTCCATCTCTCTTGGCGAAGGTAATAAAAAGCGTGCACATCAAATATTTACACTATCTTTTGTGATGATGATTGGGATTGTTACGGCAATCATTGCTGTGCTGCTATTCAATTTAAGGGATATTGCCTATATTTTTGGGGCCAATCATACAACATACCCTTATGTGCAACAGTACTTGTATATTATTTTATTATTTGGCCTGTTTTATACGATTGAAAATTTATTGAGTATTTTTATTCGCAATGATGGTAGTCCAAAGCTTGCAATGCTGGGGCTTATTACTACGTCCGTATTAAATATTATTTTTAACTATATTTTTATTTTCATACTGGACTACGGGGTAAAGGGTTGTGCTTTAGCAACAGCACTATCAACGATTTTTGGTATGCTTGTATTGTTCCTCCATTTTTTTAATAAACAATGCGAGCTAAAGTTCGTCCGTCATTTTTTTGCTGTCATCGATATGAAAAAAATCATGACAATCGGCTTCCCTAGCTTTATCGTTGAAGCCTCTATGGCGTTTATTATTATCCTTTATAATGTTACATTTTTACGTTATTTAGGCTCAGACGGTGTCACTGCCTACGCAATGGTCAACTATATTCATGCTGTATTATTAACAGTATTTTTCGGCATCGGTATGGCATTACAGCCTTTAGTTAGTTATCACCACGGTGCAGGGCTAAAGAAACGCTTAATTGCCTTATTGAAAATTGGTGTGAAAACAGCTATTATTCTTGGCTTGTCTACAGCCATTATTGCGATGCTCTTTCCTTCGCAGCTCATCGGTGTCTTTGGTGATAAAGGAAGTGCAGAAGTCCAATCAATGGCTATTCAAGGCTTTGCTTATTTTGCGATAGGCTATATATTCCTTGGTGTTAATATGGTATTTGCAGAATTTTTCCAATCCATTGAAAAAATTCGCCTCGCTACAACGATTATGCTACTGAGAAGCGCGGTATTGTTTATTCCTGTTCTTATAGTGCTCCCTAAAATTTTCGGTGCGCAGGCGATTTGGTGGACATTCCCTGTTGTAGAAGGCTTAACTGCTTTATTGATTGCCCTCTTTATTTGGAAATCTAAATATGGAATAAACTTTTAAAAACGTGGAATAAACTTTTAAAAACGTGGAATAAACTTTTAAAAACGTGGAATAAACTTTTAAAAACGTGGATAAAGAGCTGTCTGGAAAGATACTTTCCAGACAAGCTCTTTATTCTACTACATATTGCTCATATTTGTGATAATCTGCTGCCTTCAATTCAAGTTGCAGCAATGTTCCTTGCTCCTCATATTCTGTGCTAAAAATGGATGCCTGCTCATTTAAATAAGAAACAACTGAACCTGCCTTATACGGAACGAGCATTTTACATGTCACATAGTCCGCAAAAATATGCTGGCGAATCATTGTTAAAAGCTCATCTAAGCCAACACCTTCTTTAGCTGCAATCCACAAATTATCTCCGCTCATAAGTGGGTACTCGACACTAGCTAAATCTGACTTATTATAAACATAAATTGTCGGAATATCCTCTACACCGACCGCTTTTAATGTATCGTTTGTGACATCCATCATAAAGCGATATTCCTCATTTGAAACGTCCACAACATGCAATAGCAAATCTGCTTCACGAGCCTCTTCTAGTGTTGAACGGAATGCTTTTACTAAATGGTGAGGTAGCTTACTAACAAAGCCAACTGTATCTGTTAATAAAAATGCTTTGCGATCCTCTAGCTCAATGTGACGAACAGAAGTGTCTAACGTGGCAAACAGCATATCCTTTTCAAATACTTGCTTCTCCTCCTGCTGCCCTATTTTTGCTAAGAGCTGATTCATAATCGTAGATTTTCCGGCATTCGTATAGCCGACAATCGAGACAATGGGCACTGCATTTTTTCGTCGTTGCTTGCGCTGTGTATCACGCTGTGCCTTTACATGCTCTAAATCACGACGCAATTTCGCAATTTGATCCTCGATTTTTCGACGGTCAAGCTCTAGCTTTGTTTCCCCTGCACCACGGTTTTTAAAGCCGCCGCCTGTACCACCACCTTGACGTGATAAAGAAGCATGCAAGCCAACTAAGCGCGGTAGCATATATTGTAATTGCGCTAGCTCTACTTGCATTTGCGCTTCTTTTGTCTTTGCACGACGGCTAAAAATGTCAAGAATAAGCATTGTGCGATCAATCACTTTACATTCTAAATCGCGCTCCAAGTTGCGAATTTGTGAGGGTGACAGCTCATCATTAAAAATAATAATATTCGCATCTGCTTCCTCATAAAATGCTTTAATTTCTTCAATTTTCCCTGTGCCTACATAATGAGACGGGGTCACGCGCTCTAAATTTTGCGTCACGCTTCCGATTACTTCTACATCGAGTGCCTCTGCTAAATTCGCAAGCTCCTCCATCGAATAATCAAAATGCTCATCATTTTTTAAATTCACACCAACTAATACGCCACGCTCTTGTATGCTTTCAATTTCTTTCATCAATTATCGTCCTCCTAGTTGCCATAATCCTAACATAACACATGTATGAAAGGCTATTATGTTATACATAAAGAAAAAGTGGCTGTTTGAAGAGATTTTCTCTTTTCAAACAGCCGTTACCTACTATTAAATAATTACTCAATATGATGTTCTATGTGAAAATCATATTTTTATTTTCTTTCTTCTTTTATTAATCGAAGTGTTTCTTCAAACTCCTCTTCGATTTGAGGATTTCTTTTGTATGTTACAAGAGATACAATGACTGCAATAATTAAACAAGCGAAGAAGCCTGGGACAATTTCATAAAGCATGCCTGATAATGTAGCATTTTTCCCCCATATGAAAGCAGTTAGAGCACCAATAACCATTCCAGCTAATGCACCGATGTTCGTTAGCTTGCGCCAATAAAGTGATAATAAAATGATAGGACCAAATGCAGCACCAAAGCCTGCCCATGCAAATGATACTAATTTCAAAATTGAGTTTTCAGGGTTCCATGCTAATATAACCGCAACAATTGTTACAACTAAAACTGCTAAGCGGCCCATAAACACATAGTGCTTATCCGTTGCATCTTTATTAAATAAAGCTTTGTAAATATCCTCTACAAGCGCAGAAGACGTTACGATTAGCTGTGAAGAAATTGTACTCATTACTGCTGCTAAAATTGCCGCAAGCATAATTCCTGCAATAAACGGATGGAATAATAATTGCCCCATTACGATAAATACCGTTTCTGCGTCCTTCAATTCTCCTAAAGTTGCCGCATTTTGTTGATAGTAAGCGACCCCTACTAATGCTGTACCAATCGCACCAACCAAGCTTAAAATCATCCAGCCAATACCGATGCGACGCGCTTCCTTCGTTTCTTTTACCGAATTAATCGCCATAAAGCGAACAATGATATGTGGCTGCCCGAAATAACCAAAGCCCCATGCAAGTGAAGATACTACACCAGCTACTGTAGCTGTTGAAGCAAATAAATTTAAATTTTCAGGGTTGACCGATTTAATTGCATCAATTGTTTCCCCAATACCACCTGTGTAAAAAATTCCGAAGATTGGCACTGAAATTAATGCTAAAAACATAATTAAGCCTTGTAAAAAGTCCGTGTAGCTTACCGCTAAAAATCCACCAAACAATGTGTAGCCAACTGTTACTGCCACAACAACAAGTAATCCAACATGGTAATCATAGCCGAAGGAGCTATTAAAAAACTTACCACCTGCTACCATACCTGATGATACGTAAAACGTGAAGAATACTAAAATAATAATACCAGATGCGATACGAATTAATTTTGTATTGTCTCGAAGACGATTATCCAAATAACTTGGAATCGTAATCGAGTCATTTGATACTTGTGTATAAACACGTAAGCGTGGTGCAACAATTAGCCAGTTTAAATAAGCACCAACCGTTAAACCAATGGCTATCCATGCCTCCACTAAACCTGAGATATAAATAGCTCCTGGTAATCCCATTAATAACCAGCCTGACATATCAGCTGCCCCTGCACTTAATGCCGTTACAGCAGGACCTAGCCCACGTCCACCAAGCATATAATCGTTTAAGTTAGAAGTTCTCTTATACGCATACCAGCCGATTACGACCATCGCCACCATGTAAATAATAATTGCTAATAATTGAAATCCGTGATCTGACATACTGTTTCCCTCCTTAAAAAAATTTACTTTCCGTATAGAGGTTATCTATCGAAAAGCCTTATAATAAACATATAATTTATTGCATTGTAAAACAAGGCGTAATTCAACTAATTGTCCTCCGCTTATTTGTTATACCCTTTATCTTTAGCTTTCACACAAATAGTTATGTTAAACTAATGTCAATTTTATTATAAAGAAGGTATATTACTATGGAATTCCAACAGATGAAAGAACAATTTTTAGCACTGTTACATGATAAAACATTAATCTCTGCAACTATTAGTCAGCCCCGTTTAAAATCTAATGAAATAAAACGAGTGAAGCTCAAACCAATTGAGCTAAAAGGCATTTACACAATTCAAATTGAATATCAATATGAGCGCATTTTGAAGCATGAAAACATTCCGTTAGAGGCATTTCCAGAGCATTTTGATTTAGTGCTTGAGCAATTCCGCCAAATTCATGCTCAATTTACTGAGCAAACGATTCACATTCAATTGTCCAAGAAAAATAAAGTGTTATGGAAATCTGAGCAAGTGCAGACTAATAAAAAAGTAGATTTAGCACATAATCGTAAAAAGCAATATTTATTAGACGATACAACTATCCATCCTTTTCTCGTTCGCCTCGGTGTGCAAGCTGAAAATGGCACGATCAAAAAGCAAAAGTACGATAAATTTAAGCAAATCAATCGCTTTGTAGAATTTATTGACGATGCCTTAGATTACTTACCAAAGAACCGTCAAATTCGCATTTTAGACTTTGGCTCTGGCAAGTCTTATTTAACCTTTGCCCTTTACCATTATTTAAAAATTATTAAGAAATTAGATATTCACGTAACAGGACTGGATTTAAAAAAGGAAGTTATTGAGGAATGTAATGGAATTGCACAAGATTTAGGTTATGAGGATTTACAATTTTTAGTTGGCGACATTCAAGATTTTAATGATGAAACAGCTGTTGATATGGTTGTGACATTACATGCTTGTGATGTAGCAACAGATATGGCACTTGCACGCGCTGTAAAATGGGGAGCAAGCGTTATTTTAAGCGTCCCTTGCTGCCAGCATGAACTAAATCGCCAATTGCAATCACCTGCATTAGAAATTATGACACAGCATGGCTTAATTCGTGAACGCTTTGCCGCATTGGCAACTGACTCCATTCGAGCTCAATTGTTATCGCTCGTAGGCTACGAGGCACAGCTACTTGAATTTATCGATATGGAAAACACACCAAAAAATATTTTAATTCGCGCATACTACACAGGCAAAAAACCCGCCGCTGAAGAACGAGCAAAATATGATAGCTTTATTCAATTTTTAAATGCTAAACCATTTTTACAAAAGGAACTAGAAAATCTTTTGTAAAAAAGAAGTGACAGGGGAAACTGGCATCCGCCTACTTCCTCTTCCACTTCATTGAATTTACATTATCTTTACAATCCAAAATATGCAATTGTATATACTATGCCACCATTGCATACAATATAGCCAAAAACCTTGTTATATCGGATGTCCCAGCATACTATCCCTATAATTATTACGCATATATATACAATATGAACAAAATAAATATTACAGCATTGTAAAGATTGTTAATGTGAATATAAAATTATATTGATTTCGTAAAGCTTTTGTTATTATTTTATTAAAAGAGAAAATTTTCATATATGCTTAGGAGGCATTCCATGTTTAGTTCAAGAAAATCAGATCCATTTTTCACAGCCCTTCATAAAATTGCAGAAAATATGAGAGAAGCTGTACATTACGCTAACGACTACCGTATCGAAACAGTAGCAGATTTAAAAGAAATCAGCATTCGTATGAAGGAATATGAAACGGCTGGCGATAAATTAATTCATGAATTAATCGTTATGTTAAATAAATCGTTTATGACACCAATCGAGCGTGAAGATATTTTAGCATTAGCCATCCGTATGGACGATATTTTAGATGGTACAGAAGGTTGTATCGCCCACTTTGAAATGTTCTCATTAAATGAAATCGATGATTCAATGCGCAACTTCTTAGGCTATATCGTAAAAAGTGCCGATGAGCTTGTAAAGGCAATGGAGCTTTTGAATAAAAAAGATTTAGTTGGCATGCGTCAGCATGCCATTTTAGTGAAGGATTATGAGCGTCAATGTGATGAAGTATTGCGCTCATCGATTAAAAAATTATTCTTAAATGAAAAAGACCCAATTCGTTTAATCAAGTTCAAAGATATTTACGAGCAATTAGAAGAAATTGCTGACTACTGTCAAAACGTAGCGAATACAATTGAAACAATCATTATGCGCAACGCATAAAAGTAGGAGAAATAACTAATGGAAACAATATTAATCCTTACAATTTTAGTCGTTATTTTTGCGCTAGCATTCGACTTTATTAACGGCTTCCATGATACAGCAAACGCCATTGCAACTTCCGTATCTACACGTGCATTACCACCACGTACAGCGGTATTAATGGCAGCCATTATGAACTTTGTTGGGGCGATTACATTCGTAGGTGTAGCTAAAGCAATTGCTAAAGATATCGTTGACCCATTCTCGTTGTCAACACCTGAAACACCGATGATTGGCTCTGTCGTAATTTTAGCAGCATTATGCGCAGCCATTACATGGAATTTATTAACTTGGTACTACGGTATTCCATCAAGCTCATCACATACATTAATCGGCTCAATCGCAGGTGCAGCAATTGCCGCTGCTGGTTTTAATATTTTAAATTACTCTGGCTTCATTAAAATTATTCAGGCACTTGTTTTCTCGCCATTTATTGCATTAGCAGTTGGCTTCTTAATGATGTCATTGTTTAAAGTAGTCTTTAAAAACATGAACCTTTATAAAACAAATAAAGGCTTCCGTACAATGCAAATCGGTACAGCCGCATTACAAGCATTCACACATGGTACGAACGACGCGCAAAAAGCAATGGGTATCATTACGATGGCTTTAATCGCTGGCGGTCTGCAAACACATGATGAAGTACAAGGCTGGGTACGTTTAGCCTGTGCTGTCGCAATGGGGCTAGGTACATCTATTGGTGGTTATAAAATCATCAAAACTGTTGGTGGTAAAATCATGAAAATCCGCCCAATTAACGGAGCGGCAGCTGATTTATCATCTGCAACAGTGATTTTTGGTGCAACACTGTTGCATTTACCCGTTTCAACAACACATGTTATTTCCTCTGCGATTATGGGTGTAGGTACTGCACAGCGTGTAAAAGACGTAAAATGGGGAACAGCCCGTAAAATCGTCATTACATGGATTATTACAATGCCGATTTCAGCCATCATGGCAGCAGGCTTCTATTTCTTATTAAATATTTTCTTTTAAACATTAGGGGTTTCCGAAAAATGGCAACCCCTATTTTTAGAAAGACTTTATTCTACGTTTTTTGGAGTTTATTCTACCTTTTTTGAGATTTATTCTACGTTTTCAAAGTTTTATTCTACGTTCCACTTAATTACCTCAGTATCTCTTTCTTTATACATGGAAACCTTGTAAACTCTTTACTAAGGAAAGGGGCTTCAAACATGCAGAAATTTTCTATCTTCGTTACAAAACATGCTAAAGCAATTGTAAGCATTTGGATTATCTTTTTTCTTATTATGGGCTATTTCGCACTACAATTACCAAGCAAGCTACAAGGTGATGGCTTTTTTGTAAAAGATGACCATAGCAAGACGATGCAGGAATTAAGTGAAACATTTGATTTACCAGCGAAAACAATCTTTGTTCTATTTGAAAATAAAACAGATGATGAAATTACAATAGCACTCAACAAACTTGAGCAAGTTGAGGCTATTCAGGAAAGTATCTCTCCTATCGGTATGAAGCAGCTGCAAAATGGCAATTTCTCTTATGCCATGCTGCATTTTGGCAATAGTGTAACCGACTATTTCCCTATAGTCGATGAGATTCGCGAAATTTTATCTTATGACAATGATATTTCTATTACAGGTGAGCCAGCCATTTCAAAGGATATTAATGTGGCAAGCCAGAAAGACTTAATGCAGGCTGAGGCAATTGGCTTACCTATTGCATTAATCGTCCTTTTACTAGCATTTGGTACAGTTGTTGCATCGCTCTTGCCAGTTATCGTTGGCGCAGCAACAGTTATCGTATCATTTGGCGTATTAACTTTATTTAGCGGCACCTTCGATTTATCCATTTTCATTTTAAATATTGTACCGATGCTCGGGCTCGCTTTGAGCATTGATTTTGCCTTGCTATTTATTAATCGTTATCGCGAGGAGCGTCAAACAAAAAGTATTGAGCAGGCTGTGCAAATTGCGATTCAAACAGCTGGTCGCTCCATCATTTTCTCAGCGTTATGTGTCATGATTGGGCTTGGAGCGATGGTCGTAATTAAAGTAGAGATCTTCCAAAACATCGCATTAGGTGGCTCAATCGTTGTCTTTTTAGCAATTATTTCAGGGTTAACATTGCTGCCAGCGACAATTATGCTGCTAGGCGATCGCTTAAATAAATGGCGCATATTACGCGTGTCACAAAAAGCGACGAAATGGCAAGCATTTGCTGCCTTTGTTATGCGCAGACCATTGATGATTATTGTAGTAGCATTGATTTTACTAGGGGCTGCGATGATTCCAGTGAAAGATATGGATTTAACTATTCCATCAAAGGAATCGTTGCCTACCTCTTATGAATCACGAGCAACATTTGATAAAATGGAAAAAGCTTTTGATTTCGGTGCAGATGCGGTTGTTTATTTGTTGGCAGAACGCTCTAAGGGCTGGGATGATGAGGATGGCTTAACAAAAATGCTCGATATTCAACAAGCGCTTGAGCAAGAAGCACTCGTGAAAAAGATTGATTCACTCTTTACGACAGCGCAAATTGATTCTGTTGAGATATGGCAAGCTGCTAGCATTGACCCGCAGTTACAAGCAGTGCAATCGCATTTTATTCAGGAAGATAAAATGTATATGGCTGTTCATTTAAATACAAGCGGCTCATCGACTGAAGCTCAAGATTTTGTACGTGAATGGAAAGATAAAGATTTAGATGTCTCCTTTACATTAGCAGGTGCACCGAAATTTAACCAAGAAATTTTCGATGAAATTGCCAATAAAATTGGACTTGCTTTAATGATTATTATGATTACGACATTTATTATTTTAATGATTGCCTTCCGCTCCATTTTAATTCCTGTGAAGGCGATTATTATGAATATTATTGGGCTTGCTTCAACATTCGGGCTTATCGTCTATATATTCCAATATGGGCATTTTGGTATTGAAGCAGGAACCGTTGTCTTGATTATGCCTGTTATCGTCTTTTGCTTAGTATTTGGACTTAGCATGGACTATGAAGTGTTTTTAATTTCCCGCATTCAAGAGGAATATTTAAAAGGCGCGGATAATACGAAGGCTACAGTCGATGGACTTGTTTCAACAAGTAAAATTATTACGTCTGCTGCCTTAATTATGATCGTTATTACTGGGGCATTTGCTTTTACAGATGTAATGCCTGTTAAACAAATTGGGGTTGGCATTGCAATTGCGATTGCAATTGATGCAACGGTTATTCGCTTAATGCTTGTGCCAAGTTTAATGAAGCTGTTCGGCGACTGGAATTGGTGGTTGCCATTTATGAAAAAAAGATAAGTGATTTGCTCACAAGAAAAAGCGCATGAAATCAATTTGAATTCATGCGCTTTCCTTTATTTAAAAATCCCTGTGTACCAAGCTTTTGCAGCTTGTACTTCTGGCATCGTTAATTGGTGACCTTGGTTGAACCATGCAGTTTCTACCTTTGCACCATGCGCCTGTAGCATTTGCTCTAGCTGCTCTGATTCTTGCGGTGGACACATGAAGTCATTCGTTCCAGCACCAATCCATACGTCTACATTTGCCAAATTGGGAATTTTGGCATCGCGATTCGGTACCATTGGGTGATGTAAAATTGCGGCACGTAATGCATTTTCATGATGGAACAATAGGCTACCAGCAATATTCGCTCCGTTAGAATAGCCAATTGCAATGACTTGGTTACGGTCAAACTGATAATCCACTGCTGCTTGCTGCACAAAATCATCTAATTCCTTTGTACGGAAAAGTAAATCCTCCATATCAAATACGCCCTCTGCAACTCGACGGAAAAAGCGTGGCATACCGTTTTCTAACACATTGCCACGAACGCTTAAAATATTCGCATCGGCATCAATTTCCTTCGCTAATCCAATTAAATCTCGCTCTGTGCCACCTGTACTATGTAGCAATAATAGTGTACGCCCATTTGTGCCATGTTCAAAAATATGCTGCATGTTCTCCACCCTCTCATTATCTCGAATTCAAGACAATTATAGTCGGTGCTTGCTCAGGTGTCAATAAACTTGATTCATGTAGCTCTACTGTCTCGCCCTCTGGCGTTTTTGGCTCATAATATTTAAAAAATAATAACATCGCGATAACGATTAATAGCGATACACCAACAACAATGCTAACGATGGTTAATGCAAATTTCTTTCCATCCATTTCTGGTCTCTCCTTATTTCGAAGGTCTAAATCCTTCTTCTCGTAAATATTCTATAGCTGCCTCTCGCGTGCCAAAGGCTTCCTCTAAATTATCTTGATGGTAAATTGCCCACGAGCGATTTTCATAAATTAGCTCTAGCATAGCCCCTTCACGTGAGCGCCAAATTTCTATAATTGGCTCTTCCTCCACATCTTCGGATAAATAGCTAATAGCTGCTGCAATAATGGCACGCAATGCTGATTCATCATAATCGCGAATATTGACGAGACCTTTGTCATTTGCCTCTGCCTCATATTGCAATAAATCGCCAACGAAGACGAAGCCATTGCCATTAGGATGTAATTTTTCCACAACAATCGTTTTTTCATATAGACTATTTTCGTAGTGATAATTTAAGCGTTTTAATGAAACTTCCTTTTTCGTTAATTCGGGGAATGTTTCAATAATCGCCTGTTTTTGTTCAAATGTTAGCATAAAATGCTCCTTTATAATGTTTTCGTCGCTGCTTCTTTAATTTTTTTGCGCTCTTCGTAAATATTTTTGACAATCGCTTTAATGACCGCATATGTTGGAATTGCAATTAAAATTCCGATAAATCCTGCAATATTTCCTGCAGCCAAAACAATTGTAATAACCGTTAATGGGTGAATATCCAGCGATTTCCCCATGACATTCGGTGTAATTAAATTGCTCTCGATTTGCTGTGCGATAAGTGTAACGGCTAACACCCCAACGACTAAAATCGGCTTTTGAATAAGTGCGATAACCAGCGCTGGCACAAGTGAAACCCATGGACCAATGAACGGAATCATGTTCATAAAGAAGGCGAGAATCGCTAATAATAATGCGTAATCTAATCGTAAAATTAAATAACCGATAAACATCATCAACGCAAGTAAAAAGCTAATCAATACTTGTCCCTGTACATAGCTACTTAGTGCATCATCGATATCCTTTAATGTTTTCTTAATCCATGCGCGACGCTCCCCTGTAAATAAGCCATAAATGCGTGGAGCAAATTTTTCGTGATCCTTCAACATAAAGATAAAGAAGAATGGCACTAAAATTAATGTAAATGTGGCAGATACTGCACCACTAACAAAGGTTACAATCATTTTGCTACCTGTTACGGCTATTTCTTGGACAGAGTTTGAAACAGAATCAATAAACTTATCCACTTGCGGTGGCAAATGGTCTTGATGATCCTTTATGAACTCTGTTGCTTCCTGCATTTTCTCACCAATGTAAGGAGCATTATCGACTAATTTATTAACCTCTTTCGCAATTGGATTACCTATTGAGAATAAAAAGCCTGTAAGTGCACTTGCTAGCAGGACAATAATAATAATGATACTTCCCCACCTTGGGACTTTACGCTTTTCCAAGAAACGCTGTATCGGCTCCGTAACATAGTAAAGTACCCCACCTAATAATAATGGGATGAATACCGTTTTCAAAATAATGACAAACGGCTTAAAGATGGTGCGAATTTCCATGAAGTACTTCACAATCAATAGCGATAATAGCATGCCAATCGCTACTTGAAACCATAATTTCTTTATCATATTTCCACCTCGATCATCATCTATCTACTAGCAATAATCGCATATAGGCTTAAAAAATACAATCTTTGAAGGCGAAAAAGGATTGCTAATGCATAAGATTATGCCCTAGCAATCCTTTTGATTATAATTGTGTATCGTCAATTGAGTTTAAGTAGTCTTGAATTGTGCCGATTACCGATTCCACACAGCCACTTTCAAATGGCGAGATTAAGCCTGCTTCACGTACTAAATTTGTAAATGATTGCGAGCCACCTAAGCCACATAAATGTACATAATCCTTCCACGCACTGGCAAAGTCCTCACGTGAACGTTTCCAGAATTGGAATGCACAAATTTGCGCTAATGTGTAATCGATATAATAGAATGGGCTTGCATAAATATGCCCTTGACGTTGCCAGAAGCCACCAGCCTCTAAATAGGCATTGCCGTCAAAATCACGATGTGGTAAGTATTTCGCTTCGATTTCCTTCCAAGCAGCTTTACGCTCAGCAGGTGTCATCTCTGGGTTTTCATAAACGACATGCTGGAATTCATCTACTGCAACACCATATGGTAAAAATAATAATGAGCTGCTTAAATGAGAGAACTTATATTTATCTGTTTGCTCTTTAAAGAATAGCTCCATCCATGGCCATGTAAAGAATTCCATACTCATTGAATGAATTTCTGCTGATTCATATGTTGGCCATAGATACTCTGGAATACCGATATTGCGGCTAGAGTATACTTGGAATGCATGACCAGCCTCATGTGTTAATACATCGATATCGCCTGATGTACCATTGAAGTTCGAGAAAATAAATGGTGAATTGTAGTCATCGATAAACGTACAATAGCCGCCACTTTCTTTTCCAGTTTTCGCTACTAAATCCATTAGCTCATGGTCAATCATAAAGTTGAAGAACTCGCCTGTTTCCTTTGACAGCTCCTCATACATTTTCTTACCATTTTCAATAATCCATTCAGGAGTACCTTGTGGCTTTGCATTACCTGTTAAGAAATTCAAGCCCTCATCATAATATTTAAAGTCTTCAACGCCAATACGCTTCGCTTGACGTTTATAAAGCTCTGTTGCGACCGGCACGATAAAGTCGCGCACTTGGTTACGGAACTTTTCCACCATCTCGGCATTGTAATCAATGCGATTCATATTCACATAGCCTAATTCTACATAATTTTTAAAGCCTAGCTTTGTCGCAATTTCATGACGTAGCTTTACTAGTTTATCGTAAATTTCATCGAATTTTTCACCGTTCTGTGCATAGAAATTAACACTTGCCTCACGTGCCTCTTTACGAACATTGCGTTCCAATGATTCACCGTATGGTCCTAACTGTGCCAAGGTTAATGTTTTACCATCAAATTCAATTTGTGCAGATGCTACAAGCTTACTATATTCTGAAACTAGCTTATTTTGCTGTTGCATTAGTCCAATCACTTCTGGTGAAAAGCCTTTAATTTGATTTTCAGCTAATGCAAAAAGCTGTGTTCCCCATTTTTCTTCAAGCTGTGCACGGAATGGTGATTTCACAAGCTCTTGATAATATTCAAATACGATTTCTTCCGCCTGTGGTGTTGCCTCATCTAAATAATCACGCTCTGCTTGATAAAAAGTATCGTTCGTATCAATTGATGCGCGAATATAAACTAAATTCGCTTGCGTTGAGAAATTATTGCGATGTTCATTAATTTTTTCAATAACTGCGCTTTGTTCCTCCACGCTTTGTGCATTTTTGAACTCCTCAATCAACGCACGTACAGCCATTTTCATTTCGTCTAAATTTGGACGCTTATACTCGTAATCTTTAAATGTTACTCCCATGATGTCCCCACCTTCAAATTGTGTTTGAATCAATGACGCCTTAATTAAAGCTATGTTCTTAAATCAAGAACATTCAATTCGCTTTTAATTATTTACTACTATTCGCCATTTTGCAACTATTCCGAAGAATAATCTCTTGAATTGTCGTCAATTGTCAGAATTGTTTGTGTGCCAGGCACTGATAATCGCCTCTTGTAATCTCGTAATTTCATTCGTCAACTCATTTGCTGAATTTGTAACAACCTCCACTGCATGTTGCTGCTCTTCCACCGATGCAGTGACTTCCTTCGTTACAGTTGCGTTTTTCTCACTAATATTGGTGATGCTCTCCATCGACATCAACATTTCATTTTTCGAGGTATTCAATTGATTGACGCTCTTCGATATATCATAAATAATCGCTGTAATATGCTCGACTGATTTTTCAATTGCTTCAAATGAGCCTTGCGTTGTCATCACAGACTGTCGTTGCTTTTGGACAATTACTGCTGCTTTTTCCATTTCATTCGTTACTCGGCTTGTTTCTTCTTCAATTCCACGTAGCGTACCTCTTACTTCTCCTGTTGCTTGCTGTGTTTGATCAGCTAATTTGCGCACTTCCTCTGCTACAACCGCAAAGCCTTTGCCATGCTCCCCGGCTCTCGCCGCTTCAATTGAGGCATTCAATGCTAATAAATTTGTTTGGTCAGAAATTTCATTAATTGTACTAACGATTCCTTCAATTTCATCTAACTTTTGCATTAAATTATGAAATACTTTTTGCATTTGTATCATTAATTCATTTGATTCCTCAGAGCTTTGCTGTAGTTGTTCTAAATTCGCTACCCCTTGCTCATTGGAACTACGCATCTCACCAGATGCTGTTAGCATCGTTTCGTTTTTCGCATGTAATACTTCAATTTGAGTAGCAAACTCAGTTGTCGAACGACTTGCTTGCTCAGTGTCTATTGCCTGTTGTGCAGCACCTGTTGTAACCTCTCCTACTGACTGAACAATCGTTTCTCCTAATGCCGTCGTTTCTTCTGCAACCGCAGATAAATTGCTAGAGGTCGTTTGAATTTCGGAGATTGAATGCTCCACATTTGAAATAAGCTCCTTTAATTGAATAACCATATTATTAAAGCCCTCGTTCAAAGTCCCAACTTCATCTTGTCGATTAAGCTGGTCAATCGTTACCATCAAGTTTCCTTCTGCTACTTGACTCACTCGTCTCGACAAGCGTACTAATGGAATGGCTAAATAGCGAGAGAAGATCACTGCTACAATACCACCTGCTATAGCTGAAATAATAAGAGTTACTATAATAACTTTAACTAAGTCGTTAACCGGTTCATTGAAATCTTGCATATATGTGCCTGAGGCTACAATCCAATCCCAATGCGGGTCTAACTTTGAATAAATCAATTTTGGTGCGACAACCGTTTGTCCTGGCAGCTCAAAATCATAATGGGTAAATCCCCCACCTGCTAATGCTTTATCTTTTACTTCCCTAATAAAATAATTTCCTGAGCTATCCTTACTTTCCCATAAGCTTTCCCCTTCGCGTGTAGGGTGCCCCAGCAATGTTCCGTCATGGCCTAAAATATAAATGTAGCCGTTTTCCCCTAGGTTTGCTGGATATGTAAGTAAACGCTTTCCTTCTGCATCCATTGCACCAATCAGCTGTGTTTTCACACGTTCCTTCGCTTCCTCAAGCGTTAATACCCCTTGTTCCACTTCGTAATTGGTCGATTCAATTAATTGCAAAGCCGTTTCTACGCTATTTTTAATAACCGTTTCTCCTAGCTCGTCCATTCCTTGCTTTGCCGTCATATAACTGATAACACTAATAATAAGACTTGGTATAAAAAAAATTAAAAATGAGAAGACAAGCAACTTACCTTGTATAGATTTTAAAAAACGTGTCATTTTCACCATCTCCTATATCTCTATTCCAATAATATATAACTAATATTATTACATAAATAGGGACTACGAGGAAGGAAACCTAATAATTATTACAAAATGCTCTAGTAAGTAAAAAACAACTAGCACACACCATCTAAGTGGTAGGCGCTAGTTACTTTTAAATCCATTCTCTAAAGCTTCAATTTTTTGTTAAATCTCTCTCGTATTTCTTCATCTATTCTATGTTCAATATTGATAATAGTTCCAGGATAGCTTGTAATTAGCTGATTCAAACGGTCCGCACTCTCCCCGTCTAACCCTGAAAGTGCCTCATCTACAACAAGAATCTCCTTATTAGATAGCATTGCACGTGCTACCTCTAATCGCTTCAACTCCCCGCCAGATAGCTGGTGAGCATCACTACCTAGTTGGATTTGTAAGCCTTCTTCATTCGCTAGGCGATTCAAACCTACTTTGTGCAAAACCTCATACAATTTTTCATCAGCTATTTCTTGGCCAATTATTAAATTGTATTTTAATGTATTACGGAAAACAAACGGCTGTTGCTCAACAACTGCAAATGCTTCTGTTAAATTTCCTTGTAAGTTGCTACTATATTGAATTTCCCCTGACAATACATCCTGCTCATTCATCATCGTTTTTAACAATGTTGATTTACCAGATCCCGAAGCCCCTTCTATTAAAATACGATCACCTTGTTCGACTTGAAGATTAATACTTTCTAAAATTGGCTTGTTCTCTTTAAATCCAATATTCACATTTTCTAAAGATATTAAATAATCATTGTTTGTAGTAAACACTGGCTCTGTTGGTTGTGTATGACTTGGTTCTTCATTTAGCACTTTTCTAAGTAAAGGTTCCGAAGCTGTCATCGCATTATAAATATTCGCCAAGGAAATAAGTGGTGTTACTACTCGATCAGCAGCCATATAAATGGTGATGAGCATACCAGCAGATATTTCCCCATTGATAACGGACCATGCACCATATGATAATGACCCCATTGCCGAGACGACATAGAGTGCACCAACATAGAATGCAGATGTGGACCTTTTAAAGTTCATAGAAAAGTATTTATTTTGTTCTGTTGTTACTCCCGCTAGCAATTGTTTAAATATGAAATTTTGAGCACCATAACGTTTCACTAAATTCCTTGCATTCAAGCCATCTTCAAGTTGCCCTATATACTGTTGATTTGCTTCCTGCCAATTCTCTGTTCCTTTTTGAAGCCAACGTGATGTCAGCTTAGGAATAAAGGTAGGCAGGGTTCCAAGTAACACAAAGATAATGCCAACTTTCCAGTTGATAAACAATAAAAATACTAACGTAATACCACCTTGTAATATACTATAGACAAAATTCATTGTGTTATTGATAAAATCTTGTTCAATCTGCTTTATATCCGAAGTAATAGTCGATATGTACTGGCTAGCTGGAACTTTGCTATTGCCAGCATCATATGACTTTTTAAACATTTTATCTTTTAGATCAATATTTATCTTGCTTCTCACTTTACCAAAGAAATAGGCATTCGATAATTGGGCTGCTATAATTAGCAGCCATAATATAAACCATATAAACAGTAATAAGGGTATTTGGCTATATTCTTGATTGGTCATCACATCTGTAAATTTACCTAAAAAATATGGAAGAACAATCCCATCTAAAGAAAGTACGATTAACATGAGAAAACTGATAAATGTAAGTTTCCACTTTCCTTGAAATAAGTTGATAACCAATTTAATCATTTCTTTCCTCCTCGTAAATATTTGCCTCCATAGCGAGTACTAATTTTATAAAACGTACTCCTTGTTATTTACGAGATTTTCTTGTTTACATGGAAGTATTGGTAATGAGCTGAAACTTAAATTATCCCATGTCAATTTATCTGCTACATATTCTTTGTATAATTTGAAGACTTTAAGAATGCCTAAGCCCCCATTTCCAAAATCATCTGCATAAAATGATTGCTTATCTCCTAAAAACCCTATTGCGCCATTATTACTTTGAAAATGTGTTGCTACATAGTTTATTTTGTGAGTAAGCATATCCTCTAATTCTTCTTTAAAGTCATGAGGGATATTAGGAAGTAATAAAATTCCCATAATAACTAGTGCTAATCCAGTAGTTCCATATGTCACTCCATAATTGTAGAAGAATGGTGATTTTAAAGATAAAACTAATTCTTTTAAAAAAGCCCAATCTGGCTCTCCTGTATTGTGATAATAGTGAAGTAAAACTAAAATTGATCCTGCACTACCTGAAAAAAGATACGGAGACCTAATATTTGGCCACTCCTGAACACTATACGACAAGCCTGAGAAAATTGAGTCATCTTTAACTGTCTGTAAATCTTCCCCAATATTTTTGTATGCAATATCCCAATTATCAATATTTGCCTCTGCAAATATTAACGAGAAGGCTAAACCTGTGTTGCCATATTCTAATCCTTGATATTTACTAATCGGCCACGTTGTACTTCCTAAGTGTTGTTTGACTATAGTAATCCATTTACTCAGATCTGGATAATTGCCAGATTGATTAATTAGCTTTAGGCTCACATAAATGCCAGATAAGCCATTAGCAAAATCTAAATTCACAAAATTGTATTTACTTAAAGCTTTTATCAAATTAAAAAAGAAATGATTATTTTCCATAGGCACTCCAGCCTGTGAGAGATACAGTGTAAACCCAGCTTTACCAAAAACTAAACCATCATTTAGTCTACTTATATTTTGGTTTTTTAGAGCATACTCTTGTAGTATATGGGCTACGTCTAGCAACTGCTGATCATCAATGATGTTGAAATCCCGCAAGCATAAAGAAACACCTGGCAATCCATATACTAAAGATAATCTATTGTGATGATAGTCAGAAGTAGCAAACTTAAATATGTTGTTTGGATTATCTGCAAATAAATTAGAGTAATATCTTAATAAAATTTTTTCAATATTGCCAATACGTGCAATAAGATCTTTTGGCTGTAAGCTATTTTCATTTAAAGGGGATGTTTCTTCATCAGTGAATAAAAGTTTTTTAAATTCTGCACTAACATCACTAGTTAAATCCCCTTTTAATACATGATTCATTAACATCATGCCAGCATTAAATAAACCTCGTGTGCCTATAGGAAGTTTGTACAAGATTGCACTATATTCTTTTTCGTAATACTTTTCATCAAAAGAATAACCTTTATTTCTACCTATTACAGAGTATAAAATGAGCTGTGAAAACATGTATAAATCTTTAGCCTCACTTTTAATACCCTTTGGCATTCTATACATAAATCTATCTGTGCCCATGCCATACCATTTATTATCTTGAATATTAGAAATGCCTTCCGCATCAATTAAAGCAACTTTATTTTCAGCTGTTATAAAAAAATTGTCATCAGAAATGTCATTGAAAACAAGATCATTTGAATGTAACTGTAATATGAAATCGAAAATCTGATTAAAAATATCCTTAAGGGATTTTATGAAATCCGCCTTTTCCTCTTCCGATTTTTCAGGTTTTAAAATGGGACTTTCAGTAATAAATTCTTTTAGAGACTTACCTTCAAGTTTCTCCATTATGATAAATACAGAATCTTCATCGTAAAAATAATCTATCACTTTAGGAAATAACATATTATATTTATCGCTATTTTCGTTGAAGAATTGAAATTCGTTCATTCGAGCTTTTTGAGCTCTATACAAAGGCTCTTCCATAGAAGGAATTCCTCCCAATCGCCCTTCCTTTATAATAACCGCTTCATTATTTACATCATTATATCCTTCATAAACATTTCCAGTAGCACAGTGTCTCAATATTTTATTGACTGAAAAAGTGTTATTAGTTAGGTGTCCTTTTACTGGAACTTCTTGAATAATTTCATCGCTCCATGTGCTATTCTCAAAAGGATCTTCAATACCTGAAGGAAGAGTGAAATACCCTTTTCTAACATCTTCCTTTAGTTCCGCAAACCCATTCATTATATTATAGTTTCTTTCATTTTCATTAGAAATTTCATATTCAGGAAAAGCAGCTCCGTATCTATAATAAATAAAGCTACTATTTTTATATCTTTGATCTGAAGGAACCTGCACCCCAGTTTCACAGCTAATTTCTGAATATATTCTCTCAATTATTTCTATAAATTCTGCTTTATCCGAAGGGTAAATAGTTATGTATTTACCGAATTGGCTAATGCTTGTGTTTTTACTTGATAAAAATGTGAATGCCCTCATATCCGCAACATATTTAAAAGAAATTCTTTTATTTTGAAGAATTTTAGTTACTTGGCTTAATACTAAAGGGTATTGATCCAATGTGGGAGAAAGATGTATTTTCCACCCCTGAAGATGCTGTGCATTATCAAATATAATATATCTAAAAGGAAACGCATCACTAATGGTCATATGTTTCTCATTTTTTAAATTAGCTTTGAAATAGAAGTTATTTATATCTACTTTTAGGTATTTTGTTTCGAATTCATGCATAAATTCTTTCATAAGAACTTACCTCCTCGTCTTAAAAAGTAAATAAATGAACGATTTTTATTATTTTTAATAAAAATCGTTCATTTATGGATGTAACAAAGTGATTAACACATGAATATTTAACTGATTACGATAGTGTGACAGCCACCGCTTGTGCAGCTATTGCTCACACCTGAGTTAGCTGCAACTTTTTGTTTAGTATCTGAAACTTCTAAACGCTCTAATTGTTCACGTAACTTCATATGATTCACCTCCTACCTTAATATATTTCCATTATATATCATAAAACCTATAAATTCAAACATTTCTGTAATTTTTGAATAAATAGATAATTATGGGTTTAAGCATATATAAAATGGTATATATTTTGCAAATAGGCAAATTCCCTTCACTTTTTACGATATCTTTTTCTAAAGCATATACTTAAATAATTTTAGTTTTGGTTTTCAGAGAAAAAAATTATTTTCTAAATGGTAAATTAACAAAACCGCCCCCTCTGCGATATACAATCACAGAGGGGACGGTTTATTTATTTAAAAACTGGTATGGCAATACTTTTGGACAACTTTTATAAGGGTGCCCTTAAAGCATATGGGGTGTACAAGTTGCTTGACATGGAGCCTCTATGGGCATGACTCTTTGCGCCAGAAAGCCAGCTATATCAGGCTGGCTTAGCCAAACGAGGCTATCATGCCCATTGCTCCACGTAAAGCTCTTCTTCGTTGATAGGCTTGGGTATTGTCCTTTATACCTCATAAAAAGTGTCCAACTAAATGTAGCCTATCCAAACTTAAATCTAGTATTATAAAGTAACTATGTTTCAAAATACATTAGCCTATTTCCAGCCATCCTAATTATAATTTAAATTTCTCAATCTCATTTACAACATCTTTTGAAGTAGTATCAAGCTTTTCTACTACTTCATTTAATTTTTCTACCATGTCCACTTGAATGTCTATTGATTTTGCCACTTCTTGTGTTTGCGCTGTCGTATTGTTAACGAGCTGGCTCATGTCTTCAGCAGACGCTAATATTTCCTCAGAGCTTGCTGACATTTGCTCAATCACTGCCGAGTTTTCTTGAATGTTATTATTTACTCGCAAAACAGCCTGTAAAATATTTTCTAAGTTTTCACCGATTGCAGTTACAGCTAAACTTCCTTCTTTAACATCCTGTGTGCTAACAGCCATTTCGCTTAATGCGCGCTCTGCAATTTCTAAAAAGCTTTGTAAATGACGGTGAATATCATCCGCCGATGTGCGTGACATTTCTGCTAGCTTGCGTACCTCATCCGCTACTACAGCAAAGCCTTTACCAGCTTCACCTGCTCTTGCTGCTTCAATTGCAGCATTTAATGCTAATAAATTTGTTTGATCTGCGATACTTGTAATGACATTAATCATTTCTTCAATCGAATGGAACCGTTCACCCATCTCACGCACTTGCTCGGATGTGCGAATAACCGATGTTTCCACACTTTGAATTTGCTGAACCACTTGCTTTGAGTTCGACGTGCTTTTCTCAACTAACTCTGTCATATCATTTGAGGATTCGGCAATATCGCTTGTTGAATCAGCTAATCTTTGAATGCCAATTGTCATTTCGCTCATTGCTTGCATAACTTCATCATTGCTAACTTGCTGCTTACCACTACCCTCTGCAATTTGCGTGACACTTGCAGCGATGGCATTATTCGAATTATTTACATGGTGTGCCGTCGAATTAATATCTTCAACTACCTGTTCCAAGCTGTTTACCTTTACATGAATCGTGTCAAATGTCTTTGTAAGCTGTTTTAATGCATTTGTAAAATCCTTTGCAAATAAAGAAATTTCATTGCCATTTGCCATATCGATGTTAGAAACCACATGATTAGCCTCTTTAATATTGCCCTCAGCTAAGTATGTTGCGGACTCCTTCAATGATTTTAAAGGACGGAGTGATTTATTAATATAATAGTAAAGAATCACTAGACCTAAAATAGCAATTACGCTAAATATAATAACTATAGCAGGAATAACTTCCTTCGCAATTAAACCGCTAATGACGTCAACATAGCCAGCATCCATATCGATTCCTAAATAAAAGACAACCTCACCATTTGCATCCTTTACGGGAATTGTTCCTGAAATAAATTGTCCATATTCACTTTCAATTATATTTGTATAGTAATAATCATCCTTTAGTGCTTGTACAAGGTCAGCATTTGATGTCGCGCTAGATTCATCACCAATAGTGGCTGCATTTTCATGATCATCCGCTGGCATGCCATCAACTAAAAAAACAGCCTTTCCTTCTTTACCGTTTGTAGGTGGAGCAAATGTATAAGCATACAACACACCATTTTTTTCACGTAAATCATTTAATTGCTCGCGTAATTCCCAATATAATGTACTCTCTTCTGGTGCATTTACTAACTGCTTATAGCCCTCAATATCTAAATACTCAGCTATATTTTGAGCTACCGTTACACTATGCTCTCCTAAAGTGGCTTTCACAGATTTTTCTGTGCTATAAATTGTCATAAAAACATTCATTGCTATTAGGACAATAAAAACGGCAATAGTAATTGCTACAATACGGCTTGCTAATCTATCCTTGCGTCGCATAAATAATCTCCCTTCCTTTTCTTAAACGTTACTAAATATTGTGACTTACTTCGACAAAATTCACAATAGTCAAATTTTTTCAGCTAAATATTTCACAATATTGTCATATAAAAAAGACACTGTGAAATTTTTAATTCACAATGTCTTATATATTGCTATTTATTCTCCTAAATCTGCATTATGGTAAACACGTTGTACATCCTCTAAGTCTTCTAACGCATCAATCATTTTTTCGAATTTTGCTAAATCATCATCTGTTAAAGCAACTTCTGTCATTGGTAGCATTGATAATTCGGCTACTGCGAATTCTTCAATGCCTGCTTCTTTGAATGCTTCCTGTGTTGCATGGAATTGGTCTGGCTCTGCATAAATAATGATTGTACCATCTTCATCGATAATGTCACGTGCATCTAAATCCGCTTCCATTAAAATTTCTAGCACTTCATCCTCTGTTTTGCCTTCAATGCCGAATACTGCTGTGCTTTGGAACATATGTGCAGCTGAACCACTCACGCCCATGTTTCCTCCGTTTTTACCAAATGCAGCACGCACTTCTGAAGCAGTACGGTTAACGTTATTTGTTAAAGCATCAACGATGACCATTGTGCCACCTACACCAAAGCCCTCGTAGCGTAGCTCGTCAAATTGCTCATCGCCGCCACCTTTTGCTTTGTCGATTGCTTTTTCAATAATATGCTTCGGTACAGAGTATGTTTTTGCGCGCTCTAAAACTGTTTTTAATGCACGATTTGATTCTGGATTTGGCTCCCCAGATTTTGCAGCTACATAAATCTCACGACCAAACTTTGCATAAACTCGGCTATTTGCTGCATCTTTCCCTGCTTTTTTGTCCTTAATGTTATTCCATTTACGCCCCATTAGGATTCACTCTCTTTCATTTATATAAAAATTGTAGTAATGAAATTTTAACCTATTAATTATACATAAAAAGTCAGGAAATGAAAATGGTAATTACAAGTCCTTTGCATTAAACGTATCGCTACCTTGCAATGTGCCATTTTGGTAGCCTTTCTTAAACCAACGCATGCGTTGCTCACTCGTACCATGTGTGAAGCTTTCTGGCACAACATAGCCGCGCGCCTCCATTTGCAATGTATCATCACCAATCGCATTGGCAGCAGTCAATGCTTCTTCAAAATCGCCTTCCTCTAAATAACCTTGATTTTTCACATGATGTGCCCACACACCAGCTAAATAATCTGCCTGCAATTCAAGGCGCTTCACTTGCTCATTATATTCTACATCTATCACTTTTCCATTTAATGCATGCACCTTTTGCGAAGTGCCTAATAATGTTTGAACATGATGCCCAACCTCGTGTGCCACAACGTATGCCATCGCAAAATCGCCAGGTGCTTTAAAGCGATTTTTCAATTCACCGTAAAAACTTAAATCAATATATAGCTTATGGTCTACTGGACAATAAAATGGTCCAACCGCCGCACTTTGCATCCCGCAACCTGAGCTAACGCTTTCCGTAAACAGCACAAGCGTTGGGTTTGTATAGGTCATATCATTTTCTTCAAAAACTTTCGCCCATACATCCTCTGTATCTGCTAACACGACTGTTACAAATTCCGCTAACTCCTCCTCTTCAGGTGTCGGTGTATATTCCTCAGCTACTTGTCCATTTTGTGTAATGCTTTTCGTCACTGTATTTAACACATCGCCCGCATCGCCACCACTTAGCAATGTATAAATAATAACAATAATAATCCCGATACCGCCTAAGCCACCCCCAACTTTTCCGGCACTCATGCCACGGCGGTCTTCCACATTGCTACTTTTACGTCTTCCCTTCACATCCATACAATGTCCCTCCGATTAATCTTTTTCTATATTCGTACCCGTTTTACAAGTGTGCTACTCCTTTTATCGTGCAAATTATAAGGAACTTTATTTTAAGCTTGATAAAAAACGCGTTCACGACAATTATCGTGAACGCGCTTCTAAAGCCTTCTTCAGCAAAGCCTCACAGCCCTCTAAACAAAGATCATATGTTTCTTGAAAATCACCTGTATACCAAGGGTCTGGTACATCCTTTTGATGCGATGTCAAATCTAAAAAGCGGAAGATTTTTGCGTCATCTGGCTGCCTAAGCATTGTGCGAATATTGTCCACATTGCTCGCATCCATTCCAACAATATAGTCAAATTCCGTAAAATCGCTGCTCGTTAGCTGACGGCATTGCATACCTGTTGTTGTAATTCCATACTCTCCTAGCTTCGCCTGCGTCCCTTTATGTGGTGGTTCCCCAACATGCCAGCTGCTTGTGCCTGCTGAATCGACTGTAATTTGCTCGCTTAACCCACGCTGCTCCAATAAATTACGCATAACAGCCTCTGCCATAGGCGACCTGCAAATATTACCTAAGCATACAAATAATATACGCATCTCATTCGACACCATCCTATATTTTTGCTTGTAGCTCTGCTGTTAAACGCTGAAATTCCTGCTCTAAAAACTTCGTTGCCTCATCGCGTGCTTCCTTGCCACTTTCCACTGTAAATGGCGTACCATAAATTAAATAACCTTTTTGGCGTTTAAATACTTCTCCTGCACTACGTGGGCCGATATAAGCAGCAGGAACAATTTGCGTCTTTGCTAGTTGTGCGATTGTGACAGCCCCCTGCTTCAAATCATTGCTTTCGGTTGAGCGAGTACCGCTTGGGAAAATACCAACGATTTTATCCTCTTTAATAAGCTGACGTGGAATTTTAATCACGCTTGGTCCTGGATTATCACGGTCAACAGGAAAAGCATTTAAATTATTGATAAGCCAACCAAGCCCTTTCATTTCAAATAGCTGCTTTTTCGCCATGAAATGAATTTCACGTGGGTAAATGGATAAGCCTAAATTAATAATGTCAATATAGCCTGTATGTGTACATGCGATGACAAAGCCACCTCCCTCAGGCACATTTTCTGCACCGTAAACCTTTGCCTTCGAACCATTCATTTTTAAAATTACTTTACAAATATTTGCTGCTAATTTATACACATCATTGCCCTACCTTATATTTTAATACTTTTATTTTAATCAAAAAGAGGCGTTTTTTCAATTAAGCATACTGCTGTGCAATATGTTGCACCAAGTTTTCTAGCCAGCTATCAAGCTGTGAAAATTCAAATCCTGCCATTGTCGCTTTATCATTTTTCATATACCACGATGCGGGAATCGCATATGGTGAGCGAATTTTATCATCCCCTAAAAGAGCAATTTTTGCTCGTTTGCCTGTCACCTTTTCCACTAAATTCATTAATGCTTGCAATGTTATCGCACCCGTTGCCGTTGCATTAAATGGACCTTCCACTGACGTTTGCCCCGCCCATAATAAAAAGCGTGCGGCTTCCTCTGCTTGAATAAATGACATTTCCGCATCCATATTGACAAAGCCAATCGGCTCTCCCTGCGCTACACGCTTTACATGAAAATGTAATCGCTCTGTATAATCATCTACACCCATGACGATTGGGAACCTTACTGCTACAACAGGAAACTTCGCGTATTTGAAAAACACTGCCTCCGCCTGACGCTTCCCTTCCCCATACGTGAAATCAGTTGTATCACCCATGCGAATTTCATAATTATACGGGTCAAAATCTTCCTCTACTTTTACAGCACCATCGATTTCATATGTGGATAATGTAGAAGTGAACACAAGCTTGCCTATCTTGCCATTAAATACATCGCAAAATGCCTTCGCTTCATTTGGTGAGTAGCAAATATTATCGTACACAATATCGAATGTGCGATTTGCCATCAATGCCTGTAAATCACTTGCGTTTGTTCGGTCAATAACAACATGCTCCACCTTATCTCCAAATGGATTACCTGACTTCCCTCTCGTTGCAATTGTCACCTGATGCCCCTCTCCTAATAGTAGTTCTACTAATTTACGTCCGAAAAATCGCGTACCACCTAATACTAAAACTGTTCCCATTGTTTATTCCCCTTCCCCAACTAAAATATCAACATCAATCGTAATTTGTGGCAGCTCGACTGCTGTGCTATTTTCAATATGCCAGCCCATTGGCGTCATTTGCAGCAATTTTGGCACAAGCTCTGTTGATAATTGCACAGTATAAGTAAGCCGTTGCACATCCACTTTTGCAAAGCTATCTTTAAAACGCTCCACCGTCTGCGCATTAGAATAGCTTTCCTTCTCAGAATCCGCAAATGCTTGGCGTCGTAGCTCCTGCAAATAGCCTTTCTGTGGCACAACTTTAATTACCTTGCCATTGGGCCGAAGCAGGCGCTTAAATTCCTCATAATTAGCAGGCGATAAAATATTTAAAATCGTTGTAAAGCTCTCTGATTGGAATGGGCTATTCGCTAAGTCACCGACACACCAAATTTTATCACTATAAAACTTAGCGGCAGCAATAATCCCCTCTTTTGAAATATCAATTCCAACACCGACTGCTTGCGGTAGCTGTGCGCAAATACGAGCTAAATGTGACCCTTCACCAGAGCCTGTGTCTAAAATCATTTGCCCATTATTAAGTAGCTCGGCAATTCTCCTTTGCAGCGGGTCATAAAGACCGCTCGCAATCACTTCTTGACGTGCCTCAAATAACTCCTTGCTATACATCGAAGCGACAGGCCTTGTCATAAAATTCATATAGCCCTGCTTCGCCATATCGAATGAATGCTTTTGACTACAGCTCATTGTTCCTGAGTCATTTAGCTGCATTTGCGTATGACAAAATGGACAGGCAAATAAGCTGATATGCTGCTTTATACAATGAATGCTTGCTGCTCTTTTTGATAATTGTTTCATCGTGCTCTCCTACAACTGTTTTCTTTATTGTACAGGAAAATAGCCCTTAACAAAAATAGATGCTCATTCAAATAAAAAATGCCGAAAAAGCAGCTATCTACTTTTCTGGCATTTTCATAATTAAGCTGTTTTTGTTGTTAAATGTACCGCATCTTTTCGGTCCTTCAATGCGTCATAAATCGCCTGCACATTTTCAGTCGATAATTGATCTTTCTGTCCACGTAAATCGGTAATCCAGCCTTTCAAATCCTTTGCCTTCAATACATCAATTTTATCGGAATGTAGCTCAATTTTTTGGAAGGAGCATTCATTTGTAAAAACAACAAGTGTTTTATAAGCTTCAACATCAATATTAGGCAATAAATCACGCAATGCATAAATGCTACGCTGCACTTGGTGAATTGGATTTGGAAAAGCTTCTTTTCGGTCTTTATATAAAAGCTGTGACCATTCAAGATCTTGCTCACGCCCTGCAATCCAGCCCTTTTTCTGCTCTACTCTTATAATATAAATACCTGAAGTATGCATAATCAGCGCATCAACAGGCGCTTCGTCCGATTGAAGTTGCACATCAAATAAAATATCATACTTTTCTTTTGTAGCTTTTAATTCATTTGTTAACGTATATAATGTTCGAATTCTACTACTGCTTAGCACATCAAAAATTGAATACGATGTAGCCTTACTAAACAAAGAATCATCATATTTATAAATAACTAACATCACTATTACTATTAATAGAAAAATACCTAGCAGTATCCATACCATTTTGTGCGTCACCTCGTAGACAATTGTTTCTTACTGCTATTGTAACAAACTAACAGCTACTTGACTACGTACGTTTCGAACTATCATTTTTGATCAATCGTGATGCTGCCTAGCTCCGTTTTTAGCTTAATCAAATTCTCTCCTGCACCATAGACGAGACGCTTACTACGCTCGCCATAAATCGAAATTTTCCCTAGCTCTGATTTCGCCTCAATCGTCGCATTATCAATTTTTTTATCTGTTAACACCTCAATCTTCCCTACACTTGTTTTCAAGCTGAGTGGCTTTGTAATGCTTTCAACATTTAATGTCACCTTACCTGCCTCTGTACGGGCATCAATTTCTCCTTGTACATTGACTAAATCGACACGCCCCGCCTCTGATTTAACATGCCAAACCTCAGCAATAGAGTCCTCAATTACGACTTTTCCAGCATCACTTTTAACGGTAGCTGTTGTGGCATGAACAGATTGAAGCTCCGCTTTCCCAACGCTTGATTTGATATTTAAATCACTTGCTAAAATATTTTTTAGCTTAGCCTTCCCAACAGATGTGCGGCATTTAATATCTTTCGCTTGTAGCCTTTCAATCACTGTGCCGCCAATTTCATTTTTAATGACAATGCTCTCATAAAGCTTTTCTGGTACATAAACGAATGCAGTTGCCCCGTTATTTATATTGAAATTAAAATTAATATTTACACCAAAAATCTTAAAGTTGCCTTCCTCACGCTGAATATCTATTGTTAATGTGTTATTAGCAATTTCCACATCCATCGTATATTGCTCACCTTTGCTTTTTAATTCTGTATAAAATTTCCCAGTAGGTGATGGTAGTAATTCAACAGCAGCAAGCTCACTGTCAATTTTAATATGGCTGAATTCCTCTTCCTTAACAGCTTTTGATGTTTGCACAAATTCTTGCTCTGAGTATGCCTTTAATAGCTCTGCTGCTAATTCATTCACATCGCCTAAGGAAGCAATCATTTCTTCAACCGATTTCCCTTCAGCCTGACCACTTGCAAAATATTCCTTAAAATCACGCAATATATCTTGACGTTCACCATCATTTAATTTTACTAACGCTTGCTCTAGCTTATTTAAAAATTGTTGTTCCATCATTATTACTCCCCCTCATTTATTAAACTGTTTACTGCTTGATAAAAATGTTCCCATTCCATCTTTTGTATACGCAATTGCGCCTTGCCATCTTCCGTAATTTGATAATACTTTCTAGCAGGTCCTTCTGTCGATTCCACCATATAGGTTGTAAAATAACCTTCTGCTGTTAGACGACGTAGCAATGGATAAACTGCACCTTCTGAAATATTGATTTTACTGGAAATAGCTTGCACCAGCTCATAACCATACATATCACGCTGTTCAAGCAATGCAAGCACACATAAATTCAATACACCTTTTTTAAATTGTGGATTCATTTGGCTCCCCCCTTCACTACTATTTATTAATTAGTAGTATAGCATCCACTACTGTTCAATGCAAGGTACTAATCCAAAAATAATAGGACTACTTTTTAGTAGCCCTATTTTGCTTGCCTTAAAGACTTCACACTTCTTGTAAAAACCCACAACAGCATGATACTGGCAACCGCAATACTTGCTGATAAATAATATGTTTCTCCACCTGCCATTGTCAGCAGCCATGTGAAAAATAATGGCCCGATAATGCGCCCTAAGCTATCCATTGAATAAATAACTCCCGCAGCAGTGCCATACATTCCGCCAGATTCCTTTGAGGCAAGCGATGTATTTAACGTTCGGGCAAGTGCATTGCCTGCTGTAAATACACATAATGCGACACCAGCAAAGGCTAAGCTATTCGTAAATGGTAGCATCAATAAGCCGATTGCTGTAATAATTTGTGCCAGCATTAACCACTTTGGCTCTTGTCCATCCTTTACTTTGCGCACGACCATTCCTTGAATGAAAAAGTCGACAAAGCCACTAAATAAAAATAGCGAGCCGATTTGTGCAGAGGTAATTTGAATCGCATCCATTTGGAATAGCTGCAATGTTGATTCAACACCCGCTAATAAAAATGTCACTGAAAACGAAAAGATAAATAAATAGCGGATGCGATAGCTAAATAGCTTGCCAGCAGCCAGCGGAATAATGACGCGCCCCTCTGTCTTGCGATATGTTTCCGGCTCATTCAATATAGCTAAAGCATAAAAGAATAGCGCAAAAATTAAAATCGCCGATACAGTAAATGGCATCCGTACGCTAATTTCTCCAAGTAAACCACCGATTGCTGGACCAAAAATAAAGCCTAACCCAATCGACATTCCCATAAAGCCCATATATTTATTGCGGTTGTCCTCATTTGAAATATCGCCAATAAAGCCTGTTACGGCTGTATACAATGCACCTGAAAACAAGCCCCCCACAACACGTGAAGCATAAAGCATTGGCAATGAATCAATAAATATGGAAACTAGCATAAAGCTTAAGCTAAAACCAAGCAAGCCTACTAAAATTAATTTTTTACGCCCTACTTTATCAGATAAACGTCCCCATAAAGGGGCTGTAAAAAAGCTTGCAAGTGAATAAATTGTCAGTAAGCCCCCGACATGCATTGGATGAAAGCCTTGCTGGACAATGACCTCTGGTAAAACAGGAATAATTAAACCGAATCCTACATAAACAAAGAATTGCACGGATACGAGTAAAAGAATAGCTTTATTCATCACGTATCTCCTTATTTAAACCAAGTTATTTTCAACAAATTGAACAAGTCGTTCATAATCTTTAATGCGATGATTACATTTCTCCACATCATCACAAATATATTGGCTATATGATTTATAGGCATCAGCCTGTCCCTTTACTTTCGCTGTAAACAGGTGGACATCTGAATGCTCATTACAAATCGCACAAATACCTTTCGCATTCGTGCCACTTACTGTTCCTTTCAAGCCTGTAAACTGCCCTTCTCTCTCAATAATCATATATTGACGATGTGTGCCGATATCTTGCCATGATAAATAGCTAATGCCCTTCCAGTTCACTTCATCTAACTTAGGCATTTTTAGCTTTTTCTCTTTTTTAAATAGTTTTTCAATCCCTTTTTCTGAAATTGCTTTAAATGGAATCGTATAAACATGCAAATTTTCTAGAAATAATGTGACATCTAGTCGATCCTCTACAGCCTCAGCAGCTTTTAATAGCGTCTCCTTGTCTTCTCCAAGTGGCAATTTTTCATTCAATGTAGCCATTGCAAGCTCTCTTACTGTCGCCAATATATTGGCATCCTTTGACGAGGCCTTGGCATTTACAATTTTCATTAGCTGCTGCTCAATTAAACGAACTTCTGCAACTGTTAAAAATGGTGTCATTATATAGCACTTCCTTTACTTTCAGCATTAACTATTTATTTTAACATGCTCTTCTCTATTATATAATAAGATTAGCTTACTAAAAGTGAGGTTTTTCCATGCACACAACAACAATCGATATTCCTGCTTATGTTGAAGCTGGCAATATTATTTGCCCTTCGTTAGCAATTCCATACCATCCAGAGTTTATTATGGGTATTTATACAGACCAAGCAAAAATACAATATGTATTAAAGATGTTGATGAAACTACCAAATAGCTATATCCATTTAAAAGATGATAATTTGTATGATCGTTTAACAGTAAAGGAGCATGTTGCCTTTTTCAAAAAGCTATTTAATTCCGCTGAAACGACGGAAGCATTATTGCAGCTTATTCATTTAACTGATTTCCAAAAAATGAAAGTCCATCAATTATCCAATAGTAATCGTCAATTACTTCATTATTTAAAGCTTTATTTAACACCTGCCTCAATTATTGTTGTGGAAGAACCTCTACAAAATATGGAGGATTTTTCAAAACAATTAACAGTACAATTATTTGAAAAAATGACACAAAAAATGCTTTTATTGCTATCTAACAATTTAGAGGATTTATTTATTTCGTGTCACGAAACGAATCGTTTAGATGCGCAGGGCTTATGTTTATTAGATGTTGTGGGACAAGATACAACACCAAACGACATTGCTTCATTTTCTCCGATCAAAATCGAGAAAATCCCAACAAAGAAAAATGACAAAATTATTTTATTTAATCCACCTGAAATTGACTATATAGAAAGTGTGGAGGGCGATGTTTCTATTTATGTAGCAGGTGAAGCATATCCTTGTTCATTAACTTTAACAGAGCTTGAACAGCGTCTTTTACCTTTAGGCTTCTTTCGTTGTCATCGTTCATATATTGTCAATTTACAAAAGGTACGTGAAATTATTACTTGGACAAAAAATAGCTATAGCTTATCCATTCATACAACAACAAAAACAACAGTCCCTTTATCTAAAAATAAACTCGCCACATTAAAAGAGCTTATCGGAATTTAACGAATTTCCGGGGAAATAATTTGCTCCATTTATCCTCATATAGCTCCAATCATCTTTATTTCCCCTCTTTTCGTCACGAAATGAATGCGATGCTTCTAATCTTGCATTATATTTAAGGCATAACGAATACGGAGGGGAAATACGATATGACAACAATTATTGATGTTCATCATTTAAAAAAGGCATTCCAACAATCAAACGCTTTAGCAGATGTAACATTTTCTATTCAAAAAGGGGAAATTTTTGGCTTCTTAGGTCCAAGTGGTTCTGGCAAAACAACTACAATTAAAGTTTTAACAGCACAGCTCCATAAAGATGGTGGTGAAGCAAATGTGTTCAATATGCCTGTTAGTGCAATGCAAAACAGCGAAAATAGGAAAAAATTTGGAATTTTAACGGATAACAGTGGTCTTTATACACGTTTATCAATCGAGGAAAATTTAGCGCTCTATTGCAAGCTATATGATGTCCCAACAACAGCTATTAAAGAAGCGCTTGAATTTGTCAATTTATATGGCGAGCACAAGAAAAAAGTAAATATGTTATCAAAGGGAATGACACAGCGAGTTTTATTAGCAAGAGCCATTTTGCATAAACCAGAGCTTCTATTTTTAGATGAGCCAACTTCTGCATTAGACCCTGTCAACACAGCCCATATTTACAAAGGGTTGCGCGCTTTAAATGAGCTAGGTACAACCATCTTTTTAACAACGCATGATATGCAAGAAGCTGAAACACTGTGCCATCGTGTTGCTTTTTTAAATAAAGGTGCGATTCAAGCAATCGGTACACCAAAGCAATTAAAGGAGCAATATAGCGAGCAAACAATCACGGTTGAACTGGTCGATGGCTCATCTCATGTGATTAAAAACGAAGCGCAAAATGCTCAAATTGTACACAATTGGATGGCAAATAATCAAATTGCTCGCATCTTTTCAAACGAACCGACTTTAGGCGATATTTTTATGAAAATAACAGGGAGTGACTTACAATGATGAACATTTCAATTACACGTATTCAAGCCATTTTTATGAAGGATTACAAGGAGTTTTCTCGCAACTATGCGATTTCAATCATGGTATTTTTCCCAATCATTATGGCATTTTTATATAGAATGGATGGGGTAGAACCCGCACAACAACTATTGTTCCCGCTTGCCTTCACTTTCGGTATGGTAACAGCCTTTGTGCAAGCTGCTCTGATTGCCGAGGAAAAGGAACGCAATACACTGCGTAGCTTATTGCTTTCCCCTGCCTCACTTGCAGATATTTTAATTGGTAAAAGTGCATTAGTTTCAGCTATATCTGCTATCGTTATTGCTGTTTGTTGCTATGTTGTTGACTATATGCCAAGCATTGCCTCTATCGTTGCGATGTTTCTTTCCATATTATTTTATGCAGCTTTAGGCACAATTTGTGGCTTATTTGCTAAGTCAACATTGGAAACAACATTTACGATATTACCAGTTGCTATTATTTTCCCATTCGGTCCATTTGTTATGATGTTATCCGAACGTTTTGAATTCCTAAAAATCGCTAAATGGCTGCCAAGTACACAATTAGCCGACTTAGCTCAAGGTGAAATGGTTATACCGTTAATTGGTATTGCACTATGGACAATCCTCGCTTGGGTTGTGGCAATTATCCTTTGTAAAAAACGCATGGTAGATTAATTGAAACCTTTTGTTACGATAGCCGTACAATAATTAGGGCACCAATTTTCAAATATAAGGAGAAATTTTCGTTGAATCATTGAACCAAATGTTTATTATTTATCATGTATCTGATTGCGATCTCAGATGCCTACTATTCTTCTCTATGGCTACTTGAATCAAAATCACCACCGCAGCATCAAACTGTACAGGCATCTGCTCAATTTGCGGTACAGCTTGCTCATATGCGGTGACAAAGATGAAAATAATAAACTACGAACTACAAAGAAAATCAAAAACATTACAGTGTTTTATATTGTAATCGAAACTAAAAAGTCGATGTACATACCAAAGCTTTTGGTGTACATCGACTTTTTTATAATAAAATTTTCGCTAGCTGCTGTAACTCTGCTATTTCATATTTAGGTTTGTAATTTTCAACTGGCGCTTTGCCATGCTGGTTGAACCAGCAAGTGTCGATACCTGCCTGAATACCGCCTACTATATCTGCCGAAAAAGAGTCACCAATAATCAATGCCTCTTCTATGCGGAAATTGGGAATACGTTCAAATACATAATCAAAATAGCCTTTCATTGGCTTTTGATAGCCTGTATCCTCAGATACGAAGACATTTTTAAAAAATGGAGCTAATCCCGTTACTTGCAAACGTTTATATTGAGTTACAGATACACCATTGGTCACTAAATATAAATCAAATTGACGCGCTAGCTCATTGACAATCTCCCATGCTCCCTTCACAAACACTTTGCTTTCCGCTAAATAATTGCGATATTTCGTATCAAATAGTACCCCATCAACTCCTTGATCGTATGCTGCAAATAATTTAGCAAAGCGCGTCGTAATCACTTCATCACGTGTAATTTCGCCATGCTCAAATTGTGTCCATAAGCTGCTATTAATTTGACGGTATTTTTCTTCTACCTCTTCAGTTAAAGGAATTTTTTGCTCCTCAAATAAACGATGCAGTGCCAAATCCTCTGCCGCTCCAAAATCGAGTAATGTGTCATCTAAATCAAATAATAAATGTTGATATTTTTTCATTCACTTTCACCTCACCTTTTTACTATAGCAAAATATTGTTGTGATGATGAGCTATTTTCAGGTACGATTCAATTGTACAATAGAAAGAAGGTTGAACAATGCCCTTTGATTTAGATATTTCACTAATTATTATTTTAATTTTCTTCGGCTTTTTAGCCGCATTCGTTGACTCTGTTGTTGGTGGGGGTGGCCTTATTACACTGCCTGCATTGCTTTTTACAGGAATGAGCCCTGCTTCTGCTGTTGCAACTAATAAGCTTGCAGGTTCCTTAGGTTCTCTGACTAGTACGATTACCTTTTATCGTTCTGGAAAGCTCGATATGAAATCTGTTTATAAATGGTTTCCTTTATCATTTTTCGGCTCAATGCTCGGAGCATGGGTTGTTCATTTAATCAACCCAGAAATTTTAAAGCCATTAATGCTGGTCATGCTAGCTGCTGTAGCAGTTTATACAATTTTCAAAAAGGATTGGGGACAGCTATCTACCTATAAAAGCTTATCGACTAAAAAGCTTATTGCCTTTTTGTTTGTATTATTTGCTATCGGCTTTTACGATGGCTTTTTAGGCCCTGGAACAGGCTCATTTTTAATTTTTGCCTTTCTTATCATTGGCTTTGATTTTTTAAAAGCAGCAGGCAATGCAAAGTTTTTAAACTTTGGGAGCAACATTGGCGGATTGTTGATGTTTATGTCACTTGGACAAGTGAATTATGCATATGGTCTTATTATGGGAGCAGCACAAATTGCAGGAGCTATATGTGGTTCAAAATATGCTATTAAACGTGGAAGCGGCTATGTACGCATATTATTTATCATTGTAACGATTACATTATTAGCTAAAAATACTTATGATTTCTTTAAATAATTCAATTGACTCTTCGTATAATTGCGTCCAGATTTTTGCGAACATGCCTCATTCGTCAGAGGCTAAATTATAATAAAAGACAGCCTAGCAAATAGCTCATTTAACTACTTGTCAGGCTGCCTTTTAACGCTTAATTTTGCCGATATATTTCAAGGCATTTTCAGATGGAATAAGCATTTTTTTATCATTGCGCTTTTTACGGATTGTATATGCCTTATAAAAACAGCGCTCTGCACTTGCTACATCGCCCTGCTCTAAATAACATTTCCCTTTAAACTGCCATACGCTATCCTCAAACTGTGGTAAATTATGTTCATTGCAATATGTTAATACTTGTTCAAATATATGTAGTGATTTTTCATATTCTTTCGTATGCTTGATTGTTTCTCCGTAATTAATAAGCGTTAGCACATACTCTTCCCCGCCCTTTGGCTCAAAATAATCTAGCGCCTCCTTTAAGTAATATAACGATGTTGCGATACATCCTACTAGTCTATTTAAATAACCAACTTTACGATATGTTTTATACTTTAAATCATTTTCTATCGTTGGTTGCAGTAAAAGAGCATCACCTAAACGGAGAGCAGCGTATAATTTGTCTGTGTCTGGACATTTTTCACGTAAAAAATCATTCTCATCAATAAAAATTAACTGCCTAACCTCTTGGAACCTTTGATCAAAGTCGTTTATTAGCACGAAAACCCTCTCCTTAGCTTTCTATAATGCTACAATTGTTGAATAATCCATTACTTTTATCTAAATATTTGTGAAAAGCGCCATCTTAATTAACATTATTTTGCTATACGTATAGTTTTCCCTCAACTGCCAATAAAGCTTTTTTCAGCTCCATACCTGAGCTAAATCCTGTTAAAGAGCCATCTTTCCCAATAACTCGATGACATGGTATCACGATAATTACTGGATTTGCTCCAATTGCTCCGCCTACAGCTCGTACTGCCTTCGGGTTTCCGATACGACTAGCAATGTCTGAATATGTACAGACTTCTCCATAAGGAATTTTTTGTAATTCCTGCCACACACTTTCTTGGAAAGGGGTACCCTTATAATCTATTGCAAAATCAAATTGCTTTCTTTGCCCCTGAAAATATTCGATAAATTGCTCTGTGTAAAGCTTTAATTTACGCTCATCTTCTCTTACTTCGCTATCTTTATAACGCTTTTTCGCCCAAACAAGCAATTCTTCTTCATTTTCATGGAATGAGCCTGTGTAACATAAGCCCTGTTCTGTTGCCGCAATCACGAATTGTATATTTTCATAGCAGAAATTTGCCCAATAGATTTTTTTAGACATTTGAATACCCCCATTATGTTAGCTCATTTCAGCAGTTGGTCCCATTACTGGTGGCACAGTTAAGCCTGCTTGACGTAATAATACTGTCATTTGACCACGGTGATGTGTTTGATGGTCGATTAGTACTCTAAACAGAGCACCACGTTGCATGGAGCCACCAAATGCAGCTACCTCCTCTGTCAGCTGTTCATCAGACAATGTAGCGATTTCCTTTTGGTATGCGTCAATAACTGCCTCATATGCTTCAACAATATCTGCCATATTATTAGGCATCTCCATATCTGGTCCAGGAGCAGGTATTTGTAAGCCCGCAAAGTGTCCAAATGCACCGGCTACTCCAACTAAATGCCACGCTAACCAACCTAGTGTATTGTGACCTGCTACAATGGGTTGGCCCATTTTTTCATCTGTAATCGCTTTGAATACATTGAGCGTTCCTTTTGAAGAGACATGCCAATCTTTTGAAAAATCCTCTATTGTACGATACACAAAAAAATCCCCTTTCAATCTTCATTTCATCTGGCAAAATATTAAAAATTTGCACAGAAAAAGTAACTATGTAATGTGAACTCCTCGATTCTTTCCACTAACAAACAATAGAGGTAAATTCTATTATTTGAAGCTTCACTTTATTACAGCATAATCAAAAAAACAGCAAATTTCAAACAGTTTGCTAAACTATACAATATATTGTTTCATAACATGCCAAGCTTCTATTTTTTGCTCAAATGTTTTAATATTTTTCCCTGGTATTGGGCTTGTCGATGGCATTTTATGATAATCCCGTCCATCTAATATATCCAATCCTATATGCTTTTTAAATACATTAAAGGCTTTCGCTCCATTAAATAGCACTGCTTTTATGTGAGGATATTCTCGAAATAGCCATGTGAAATCATTTGCTACCTCGTTGCGAATATTGGTATCTAAGCTCCCTTGCCGTTCACATGATTGAATCGAATCCCACAAGCCAATTCCGTTCTTTTTCAACAGAGCAACACGCTGTGCATAATCGTCGGGCATTTCCTCATCTACAAGTACAGCAATAATTGGCCAAAAATGATTACGAGCATTGCCATAGTATTGTTGTTTCTCTAATGATTGTACGCTTGGCATTGACCCAACAATCAGCACTTTCGTATTTTCATCAATAATGGGTGGTAAACTATTTTGTCGCACAATTCTCACCTACTTTTGTTTGTACATTTAGTATACCAATCATTTATATAATGCAGAAAATATTTATAGACAAAGCCGAAATCGGCTTTGTCTATAACAGGATTATTCGGTTAATTTCACATGTTGAATTTTGTAAATACCTGTTGGATCAACTGTAAAGTCCGTTACTTTTTTGCTTACACCTGTTAAATAAGCTTGGTGGTGTAAAAACGCCGCTGGTGCTTTCTCGTTAAGAAGCGTTTGAATTTCTTTATAGTAGCCTAAACGTGTATCACTATCTGTTTCAACACGTGCTGCATCCAATAATTTGTCTACTTCAGCATTTGAGAAACGAGTACGGTTGTTGTTACCAATATCAGATGTGTGGAATAGTGGATATAATGCACCATCCGCATCACCTGTTGATGCAGACCAGCCTAAGATGAACATCTCATGGTCGCCAGCACCCGTTTTCTCTAAATATGCGCCCCACTCCATTACTTCAATGCTAACATCAATATTTAATTGCTTTAATTTTTCTTGTAAAACAATCGCAATTTGTTGACGTTGTGGATTGTCATTTGTCCAAATTGCTGTTTTGAAGCCATCTGGATATCCAGCTTCTGCAAGTAATGCTTTTGCTTCTTCAATATTGTAGTCCTGTGGTACAATATCGTCGCTTTGGCCCCAAATCATTGGTGATAATGGACCTTTAGCAGCTACACCAAAGCCATCATAAACACCTTGTAAAATTTCTTCGCGATCGATTGCTTTAGAAATTGCTAGGCGCACTTTTTCGTTATCGAATGGAGCTTTTTGTGCGTTAAAGCCGATGTACGCGATAGACATCGATGGTTGCTCATTTACTGTTGCAAAGTTTTCTACCATTGCTACTTCTGTTGGTTGTACTGGATCAATAATATGTGCGTTACCTACTTCTAAGTCAGCTGCACGTGTTGCGCTTTCAGGTACTGTTTTAAATACTGCTGAATCATATGCTACTTTCTCGCCCCAATACTCTTCATTTTTCACTAAACGAATTTCTTGTCCTGGAACCCATGCATCATATTTTAAGAAGCCTGTACCAACTGGGTTGGCATTTACATAAGCGCGAAGCTTTGAAGCATCGTCACCCGCTTCTTCATAATCTTTTGCAATCACCGCTGGGCTAATCATGTAGCCACCGGCATGTGTTAATACCGCTAATAGCGGCCCATAAGGTGCTTTTGTCTTAATATCTACTGTATATTCATCTACAACTGTAACCGATTCGATAGGCTCAAAGTTTGAAGCACGTGGTGATGCTACTACTGGGTCTAATAAACGGTCTAAGTTAATTTTTACAGCTTCTGCATTGAAAGGTGTTCCGTCATGGAATTTAACGTCTTGACGTAATTTTAATTGTAATGTTAAATCATCAATTTGTTCCCATGATTCTGCTAATAATGGCTCGATTTCACCTGTGTCAAAATTACGTACTACTAAAGTTTCATAAATATTTGCTTGTACGTTGTTAGACGGCACGTCATTTGAACCGTGTGGGTCAAGCTCAACAGCCTCTGATAATACTTCTAAAACTAGATTTCCACCAGTTACTGTTTCTGTATTTTGATTGTCATTGCTTGCTGTATCGCCTTCTTTATCTGTCTCTTTCCCTTTATCATCGCTACCGCATGCGGCAAGAACAACGATAAGTGCCGATATTAAAAGCACTAGCCATAGTTTATTACTCTTCATTCGCAAATCCTCCCTTTATCATCTCTTTTTCAGAGAATTATCTTTTTTAAATATTATCTGAATTTTCTACAAAAATCAACCCTTATTCATAATATATAAATTGAATTAAATAATTGACACTATAGGAGTAGTAGCGTACAATTCATTACTTTTATAAATAAACACAACCATACATATTTATCCATAAATTACACAAGACCTCCACCTCAAAATATGAGGTGAAGGCTAATTGTTTGTAAAAATTCAATTCTTTCAATCAACGATTCTGGCAGATAAAAAAATATTACTTATATTTTTTGTTCGATTTCATCCCTTTAGAAATTTGCTTCCATTTGCGCTGCTCAGCCTGCTTTGCCTGCGCATCAGTTTTGCGCTCAATATAGGCTAGCTCACGTTGTAGCTTGAAATAGCTTTGGAGACGTGCTGATTCCAGTACTCCCCCATCAATCGCTTTTTGTACAGCGCAATGCGGCTCTCCTTTATGCGTACAATCTCTAAAGCGGCATTGCTCCATTAACTGTTCAATATCTTGGAAGCTTGCAGCAAGGCTATCTGATTGATTCCAAAGCTGTAGCTCGCGCATACCTGGTGTGTCAATTAAACAGCCACCTGAATCAAGTGCTACTAGCTCGCGATGTGTTGTCGTATGACGCCCTTTGGCATCGTCTTCTCGAATGCTAGAAACTTTCATATGTGCTGTTCCTAAAAGGGCATTCGTTAAAGTAGATTTCCCCGCACCAGAAGATCCTAGTAACGCTCCTGTCACACCTGCTGGGAACAGCTCGCTTAATCGCTCAAAGCCAGTCCGCGTCACTACGCTCGTCACAATTACTTCTACACCAAATGCGATACCTTCCACCTCTGACACATAATATGCCACATCATCGCATAAATCCGCCTTTGTTAAAACAATAACAGGCGTTGCACCAGAATCCCATGCTGCCACTAAATAACGCTCTAGTCTGCGAATATTAAAATCCTCATTTAAGCTCATTACTAAGAGTACAATATCAACATTTGCTGCAACAATTTGCTCTTCAATTTCTAAACCTGCCACTTTGCGTGAAAATACTGACTTACGCTGTAATAGCTTATGAATAATCGCCTTTTCCTCTCCAGGCATTTGCTCAACTAACACCCAGTCCCCTACTGCTGGATAATCCTCGCGCGCAAAAGCGTTATATGCAAAATTCCCCGCTATCGTCGCTAGCCACTCTCCATGCTCACTTATAACGCGATATGAATGCTTATGCTCCAACACCACACGTGCTGGCACGTATTTTTTATATTTATCCTCTAGCTGTTCGATTTGCTCACTAAAAAATGCTGTTAATCCTAAATTCAATGTAAATTCCTCCTAAAGTGTATATAAAAAAAGTCCTGAGCTGCCATTTCAGCAGTTCAAGACTTTTACACACATAGGATCTTTTTTACAAAGCTAAACAAGCATACGTCAAAACGTACACTGTAGGCGTGTGAAAGTGAACAAGCTGAATGGCAGTTTGTCAATCGCAATCGTATTCATCATGTCACATCACCTACTTCCGATAATTTGTAAATCAACTATAACTGAATATTTTCTACAAGTCAACTTTATTTGAAATTAATGTATTATATTCCTCTTCAATTTGTGCTATATCAATGCGATCAAATAAAGGTGTAATCGCTTGTAAATGCGTTGGCTGGGCAATTTGCTCCTGCCATTCAATCGTTTCGAGCTGCAGCATTGTGCGAATTTTCTCTGCAGAAAATGGCAAAAACGGCTGCAATAGCTGCGCTAAGTTCGCAATGATATATGTGCATGTTGCTAATGTTTGTTTCCCTGCCTCCACGTTTTCTTTCACTTGTAGCCACGGCTGCTGCTCATCAAAATAACGATTTGCCCCCCGTATATAATAGAAAACTTGCTCTAACGCCTCCTTGAAATGACCTTTTTCAATAAGCGTGCCCACACTTTCATAAAGCCTAACAGTTTGCTGACGAATTGCTTCATCTATTTTCCTATTTGGCACAATGCCTTCAAATGATTTTTCGATAAATTTTAATGTGCGGTTAACGAAATTGCCATATGCACCAAGCAATTCCCCATTATGACTGTAAATAAATTCTCGCCATGAAAAGTCTGCATCGCGATTTTCAGGTGCATTAACCGTTAAAAAGTAACGGATTGAATCTGCATCATATTTTTCAATCATATAAGGAACCCATACTGCCCAATTTTGACTTGTCGATAGCTTTCTTTTCTCCAATGTCAAATATTCATTTGAAATAATATGTGTTGGCAATGATGGATTATTCAACCCCATCAAAATAGCGGGCCAAATAACACTATGAAACGGGATGTTGTCTTTGCCGTGAATATAATAGGATATCGTTTCCTCATTCCACCAATCCTTTAGTTCTTCTCCATGCTGCTGTGCCCACTCTATGCTTGCCGTTAAATAGCCTGCAACAGCTTCAATCCATACATAAATCTTTTTATCACGAAAGCCATCAATCGGTACTGCAATACCATTTGGTAAATCGCGGGTCACTGCACGATCTGGCACACCTTCTGCTAAATAGCGGGTCGTTAAAGCAATCGCATTATCGCGCCAGCGCTTCTCCTGCTTCGCCTGTGCAACAAATTGCTCTAACTCTTTTTGAAATTTACTAAAGGCAAAATATAAATGCTCTGTTTCTTTAATGACAGGCTCATTGCTACAAATTTTACAGCGCTTTTCCAATAAATTAAGTGGGTCTAAAATGGCTGAACAGTTGTCACATTGATCTCCCCTCGCCTTTGCACCGCAATTCGGGCAAATACCTTCTACAAAGCGGTCAGGTAAAAATTGCTTGTCTGTTTCACAATATGCCTGCTCCACTTTTTTGCTATATAAATGGCCCTTTTCAAGTAGCTGTAAAAATAGCTGCTGCACTGCTTGATGATGGTGTCGTGCATCTGTTCTTGTGTATAAATCATACGAAAAACCTAACTTCGTAAAGCTTTCTTCAAACTCCCTGTGATAATGGTCTGCAATTGCTGCGACAGTTGTATTTTCTTGACTTGCGCGAATGGAAATCGGCGTACCGTTACAATCACTTCCTGACACATATAAGACATGCTCACCCTTTTGACGGTAATAACGCGCTAAAATATCTCCTGGTAATAATGCTGCAATATGTCCTAAATGCAATGAACCATTGGCATATGGCCAAGCTCCCCCAATAACAATTGCCATGCTGAAATCCTCCTTTAAAATCAATTAATTGTGTCCATAGTTTTTCAAGCTAGCTCGAAAACTTCACTTCAAAATAAAAAAGCGTCCTAATCTAAAAAGATTAGGACGCCTAAATTAACGTGGTACCACCTATATTTACAAATAGCTCACACTATTTGCCTCCATCAGTACGTCGCATGCGAGATACTGCTGCTGTTATAACGAGTGCCCTTCTCGTCGTAGCCTACTTTATTGTTCGGTACGCAGCTCCGAGGCCATTTTCCACTAGGCTTACTCGCTTCATTTCCACCATCAGAAGCTCTCTATCAAGTGATTCCCTACTGTACTTTCCTCTTCAACGCTTTTCATTTCAAGTTGTTAAATATCATACATCTAAATGTAATGGAACACAAGTGTCTATTTAGGTTTTTGAAATGACTGCTCGCGTGTGATTGGTTGTCCAATAAAAACGTGATCTAGCTGCTCCTTTGACAAACCATTATGCAACAACACGATTTCTTGAACATCAGGGAAATTTTTGAAATAGGATTCTGCAAGTGATCCCATAAACATTTGACCTCCAGCCGACCCTTGTACAAGTCTTACACCATCATCTAAATTTAATACGAGCGTACCGTCCTCTATTTGATAATCAATTAACTTAACTTTCTCAACAACTACTTCATCAAAAATAAAATGAATTAAGGCTTCCTCTGTGCCTTTTTTGTAGTTTACCTCGCGTGGAATTACATACTCCGCATTTGCGTCTGATTCATAAACTGTAATAGTTTGCTTTCCTTTTGCTGAACTTTCTGGTGAACATCCTATTAAAAAAGCGAAAGCTAAAACGCTAATCCATAGCCATTTTTTCATGATGAGCCCTCCTTTTGTAAGATTGAGCCTTCAACGATTACTTCCGTTGGCATGTGCAATAGCTGCATCGATGTGAAGCTATTTGCTTGTTGAAAAGACTTTACTATTCTATACCCAATACAGTAGCCAATCCAACTAGGTAATTTCTCATAATTTCCGAATAAAAAAGGCTGATGCTTTTCTACATTGATTAACTGTAATGAAGGAAGAAAATGCTCTGTCCAAATTGGCTGAATTTGCTCCACTGTATAGCGCCTTGTCCATGGAGACAGCCACTGCATTCCATATAATTCCTCTACAGCACATTCTGCAAGCCCCTCCATCACCAACGAATCCTGCAATGCTAATTGACTAGGCTCACGCTTTACATAATGCAAGCGACAAATATGGTTGTATTCATGCGCTAGCAATGCTCTTAATTCTTCTACATGTAGCATCTCTGATACAAATAAAAAAAGTCCGTTTGGATAGGCAATGCCATTTTTATTTGGTGTACCTGCTGTAATCGGCAAAATATAAATTTCTACATCAGGTCCCTGCCATAAAGCACGCAAACGTTCATACTCTTGCTCAACAATTGACCATATTTCCTCGTGTTGCAATAATCGCCCTGCACATTGCCACTCAAATGGCTGAAATAAACCATTACATAATAATTCATATTGAATTGCTTCTTTAGATGCCCATGGAAACACTTTTTGCAATGGTGTACATAGCACATCACAATGAATTTCTGCTAATTCATTTACTCCTTTATTTTTGCAGTGTCTTACTAGCTTCTTTAGTATTTCCCTAGTCTCTATAATGCCTATACTACTCCTCCTTTTTTTATCTAGAATCGAAAAATGCAAATAATATCATAAATTTGCATTTTTCTATATAATAATACAGACAAATTCATAGAATAGGATGTATTCCATATGACAATTCTTCTTGTAGATGATAATCCAATGAATCTTTTTGTTATCGAAAAAATTTTAAAAAGTGGCGGTTATATAGATTATGTTTCTTTAGGCTCTGCCTATGACTTATTTTCATATTTAGAAGCAAAACCTGCCAGAAATAAAATTGATTTAATTTTACTTGATATTATGATGCCTGAAATAGATGGAATCGAAGCATGTCGTCGTATTAAACAAAATGATAAATTTAAAGATATCCAAGTTATTTTCGTAACAGCATTGGAGGATAAAGAAAAGCTATCTGAAGCATTTGAGGCAGGTGGCATTGATTATGTGACAAAGCCTATTAATAAAGTAGAGTTACTTGCACGTATACATGCCGCATTACGCTTAAAAAATGAGCTTGATTGGCATACTGAGAAAGAAAAACAGCTAAAACAGGAGCTTGACCTAGCTGCACGTGTACAACAAAGCCTGCTAAGCAAAAAGCTTGAACAACAAAATTTATATATCGATGTTTCTTATTCTCCTTCCTCAAATTTGGCAGGAGATATGTATTATTGGTATGCCATTAGTGAAACGCGTTATGCTGTTATATTATTTGACATGATGGGTCATGGTATTTCCGCATCACTTGTTTGCATGTACATTTCCTCTGTGCTCAGGGAAGCAATACGCACGCTCGTTGAACCTGAGCTTGTTATAAAAGAGCTGAATCGATATATGCTACTCTTACAAGAGGATAAAAGTAGTATTTTATACTATTTTACAGCTATTTATTTAGTAATTGATACAGAGCAACAAATCGTTCAATATGTCAATGCAGGTCATCCAGCAGGCTATGCCCTACTAGATGGAAAAGAAACTGTTGCATTAAACAAAGGATGCTGCGCTGTGGGCATTTTTGATGAAATAGAGATTATCACACAAACGCTTCATTATCAAGATAGCATTCAGCTTGTTATGTATACGGATGGCGTATTGGAGGCGATGGATACATGTGAAATCAAGGCAGAGGAAAGCCTTCAAGCTATTGCTTCACATATATGGGACAAGAAAAAATGTCCAATTAGCAATTTACTAGAGGCAGAGCAATTAGCACATCAAACGGATGATATTTGTGTCGTGTTACTACAGTCCAATACACAGACTTCTTTATCACACACAGAGCATGTACAGCAATATCATGCTGAGAAATCTTTGATGTAGACGGGCTAACATATAACAAAAGAGGAGGGGTGAAATGGCTTTATTCCACCCCTCCCCTCTTTATTTTAATTAATTTTTTGGTAAATACGTGCATCTTCTATAAATTCATTATAATGTGTCACGACCTCTTCGAATTTCAATGTCTCTTTATCACCTAAACATAAAAAGCCTTCTTTTCCTAGACTTTCATATAACAATGCGTGGACCTTTGTTTGAAGCTCAGGTGTAAAATAAATGAGTACATTTCTACATAAAATTAAATGAAATTCATTAAAGGATTGATCTGTCACTAAATTATGCTGAGCAAAAATAATCTTTTCAAGCAAGCTCGAATGAAAATAAGCATAGCGCGAATCTGTTCGATAATATTCAGCAAAGGCGTCCGTACCACCAGCTAAAATATAATTTTTTGTATAATCTTGCATACGTTTAATCGGGAATGCACCGCGTTTTGCTTTTTCCAAAGTTTCCTCATTCATATCTGTAGCATAAATAATAGATTTCTCGATAAGCCCCTCCTCTTTCAAGAGAATGGCCATTGAAAACACTTCTTCCCCTGTTGCGCAGCCTGCATGCCAAATACGAATTTCTGATAAATGACGAAGCTTTGGCAATACTTCGCGTCGCAACGCATAAAAGAAAGGAGGATTGCGAAACATTTCTGTCACACTAATAGAAAAATCATTGAGCAATGTCTCCAAAAAGTCTTGCTCATGCAGAATTTTTTCAGTCACACGTGTAATCGTTGCAATGCCATCAAAATTCATGCGGTTATACACGCGCCTTAAAATCGAAGCACGATTATATTGTCTAAAATCATAGGAAGAAATTCTGTAAATAGTTTCTAGTAAAATATCTAGCTCAAGGAGCTCATATTCTGTTTTGCGACCACGTGACCCCATGCTATTCCTCCTCTTTAATTAGCCACACATTCAATACTGAAAATAACTGTTCTAAATCCAAAGGCTTGCTAATATAGTCAGATGCTCCTGCTGCAATTGCCTTATCACGGTCATTTTTCATCGCTTTTGCTGTCAGAGCAATAATCGGTAATTGTGTTAATTGCATCGTATGACGAATAATAGACATCGTTTCATAGCCATCCATGCTTGGCATCATAATATCCATTAACACCACGTCAATGTTAGGCATAGTTTCTAGAAGCTCTATACATTCAATGCCATTTGTTGCACTGATAACGCGCATTCCTTTTGCTTCAAGTGCCTGCTTTAATGCATAAACATTTCGACGATCGTCATCAACCACCAAAATCTTTTTGCCATGCAAAATACTATCATCCATATGTGTAAGAATCGGTATCTCCTCTTCTATAGGTTGCTTTATTTCTTCAATAACGGGTGCATGCTTTGGCAAACCACTTGGCACACTTGGCACATATAATGTGAAAGTACTCCCCTTGCCTTCCTTGCTCTCCAACGTAATCCAGCCACCTAATAACTGTGCAAATTGCTTGCTAATGGACAAGCCTAAGCCTGTGCCGCCAAATTTCCTTACTGTTGCACCATCTGCTTGCTGGAATGTTTCGAAAATCATTTGCTGCTTATCCGGCGGAATACCAATTCCTGTATCAATCACTGCTACTTTTAACCAGTATGTGCTCAAATGCTGCATTTCGGCTGTTATCTCTGTTTCAGGTATCTGGCTAATAACCACATTTACAGAGCCTTCATTCGTAAATTTCAAAGCATTTGACAGCAGATTTTTTAAAATTTGCTGGAAGCGTAAAATATCTGTATAAAAAATAGGTGCTTCATTTTGTACGATTTGCACATCAAAGGCTATTTGTTTTTGTGTTGCTAATGGTAAAAAGGTCTTTTCAATGTGATAAGGAACATCACTCAGCACCATTTCACTAAAGATAATATCAAGCTTTCCTGCCTCCACCTTCGATAGATCAAGGATATCATTGATCAGCTTTAATAAATCTTCGCCTGAAGAATGAATAATTTGCGCATATTCCTGCTCCTCTTCAGATAATGAGGTGTTTTCAGCAAGCATTTCAGATAAAATTAAAATGCTATTCAATGGTGTCCGCAATTCATGTGACATATTTGCTAAAAACTCAGATTTATAATTTGAGCTTACCCTTAGCTCCTCTGCTACCTTTTCTAATTCTTGCTTAGACTGTTCGGCTTCCTTTGAACGTGTTTCTAGCTGGTCATTGATTGTTGTCAATTCCTCTGTTTGCATTCTTAGCTCTTCAGACTGTGTTTGTAATTCCTCTGACTGTGCTTGAAGCTCCTCTGTCATACTTTGAGATTCACTTAATAATTGTTCAACTTCCATACGGCTCAACACCATCTTAATTGTCAGCCCAAAGTTCTCGACAAGCTGCCTCATTAATTGCTGTTCATATACAGAGTAATTAGCTATAGCACCAAATTCCACAACGGCAATCGTTTCACCCTCCAATAAAATTGGTAAAATCATTATAGATGTCAGCTTCATCTCACCAATTGCTGTACTAATCACTTGATAGTCCTCTGGCAACTGTGAATAATGAACAATTTGCTGATTAATTGCACATTGTCCAATAATCCCCTCTCCTTTTTTAAAGCGTTCACGACCTATATCCATTGTAGCGTAGCCTGCCTTCTTCACGAAGTATGTATCTTTATTAGCTACCTCTTGTACATAAAATGCCCCAAAGGAGGAATTCGTCCGCTGTGCCACTTCCCTTAAAAAAACCTCCGCCAGTTGATGAATCCTATTAATACCTTGATAAGTCAAGACAATATCTGCAATATTCTCCTGCAATGTAGCTCGCTCATCAAGCATATCTAAAAGTTGATTTGTCGTATTAGCTAAATCATAAATTTCATCATTCGTATTAACCTGTATACGTTTACTTAATTTATTTTTAGATATAATAATTTCTTGAATGCTTTCCTTCACCTCTAATACAGTATTCACAATACGGCGTGAAATTGTATTAGCCAACAAGATGGAAATCAGTGAAATAAATCCCAAAAAAGCAAATAATGCTCCTGTCAAAACACGATTTTGTTCATCTAAAGTCATAGCCTTTTCTTGAATAGACATATTGACCTTATCACGAAAAGTCGTGAATTCAGCTTGTATCTCATCTATAAGTGTTGTACTACGACGTTGTATAAGTAGGGCAGTAATTGCCTCTGTATCATTATTTTGCTTCAAGACAATCACAGGATTTCCAACTGTTTCTACCCACGTATTAATATCTTCTTGAATTTGTTGTAAATATTCTAAATATTGCTGTTCTTGATTCATTAATTTTGTTAGCTCATAATATGATTGCTGCCATTTTTCTGCATTGCTTTCATATATAGTTAATTCACGCATATCACCTGTAATTGCATAGTTGTGTAATGCAATATGCATATTAAGTACATGTTTTTCAATACGACTAGAATCCGTACGCATTTGAGAATTATAATTGAGTAAATAGTTTCTCTCAGTTTGTAATGATTTCACCTGGTAATTTAAAAGAAAAACAGAAGCAATTAAACAAACAATAATTACAACATACCCAATTGTAATTTTAAAGCGTATCCCCGGCTTATATATCCATTTCATATAAATCCTCTTTCTAAATATTCTTTTCAAAAAATCCAGCTACTAATTTATTGTACTATGTATAATTCTACATTAACAGACAATATGTCATGTGACAGATACATTTACAAGATAGGATTGCTCACAGAAAAAAATATTGACTTTTATTAAAATCATAGTATGATTTTAACGAGTGATAAAGATTCTCATTATCAATCAATCAAACTTTAGTGAGGTTATTCAAATGAAAAAAGTAAAAAATTCCTTGTTTTTCTTAATGCTTATGGCATTAGCTGTTTTTGCTTTAGCAGCATGCTCTGATTCATCAAAAGAGGAAGAGCCAAAAAAAGAAGAACAAGCTACAAATGATAAAACTGAAGACACAAATAAAGAGACTTCAGCAGGTGAGCAACAATACCCGATTACAATTCAACATGCCTTTGGGGAAACAGTAATTGACAAAAAACCTGAGCGTGTGGCAACAATTGCATGGGCTAACCATGATGTAGCATTAGCACTTGGTGTTGTACCTGTAGGTTTCTCAGCAGCAAATTATGGTGTGCAAGATGGAGAACTAATGCTTCCTTGGACTGCTGAAAAAATAAAAGAGCTTGGTGAAGAAAGTCCAAATATTTATCAAGATACAGATGGTTTAGATTTTGAAGCAATTGCTGATTCTAATCCAGACGTAATTCTTGCTGCATACTCTGGTATCACCCAAGAGGACTACGACACATTAAGCCAAATTGCACCTGTAGTTGCATATAAGGACATTCCTTGGGTAACTTCTTGGCAAGACCAAATTCTCCTAAACTCTAAAGGTATGGGAATGGAAGAAGAAGGAAAGCAATTACTTGCTGATACTGAAAAATTAATTCAAGATAAAGTGAATGAACACCCTGAATTTAAAGGAAAAAAAGCAGCATTTGCTATGTTTATGATGAATGATTTATCAAAATTCTATGTTTACACACCTGGTGATCCACGCGGTGGATTCTTAGAAGAATTAGGTATGGAATTCCCAGCAGGTCTTCAAAGCTTAGTAACAGATGCGAGTAGCTTCTACCTTGAATTAAGCTCTGAAAACGCAGACGCTTTGGTTGATACAGAAATTTTCGTTGTGTATGGTGATGACTCAACATTAGCTACATTACAGGCTGACCCAATCTTAGGAAAAGTGCCAGCAATTCAACAAGGTAATGTTGTCGTTGTTGGTGATGGCACACCACTTGCTGCTGCTGGTACGCCTAGCCCATTATCAATTGCTTATACAATTGATGAGTACGTATCATTAATTTCAGCTGCAGCAAAAAATGTAAAATAATATGAATAAGTTACAAGCTACCGAAAATAAGAAGTTATTTATGCCGAAGCATTTAGGTAAAATTTTAATCATCCTGATTATTTTACTTGCAATTTGTATCGTCGCTTCACTTCTCTTCGGTTCTCGTACAATTGGCTTGACTGGACTGATGGATGGATTATTCCATCCTGATGTCGAGTCCCACGAAGCCAATGTTGTGCGACAACGAATCGTACGAACAATTTTCAGTTTAATGTGTGGGGCAGCACTAGGGGTTTCAGGAGCGCTGATGCAATCCGTTACACGCAACCCAATTGCAGACCCAAGTATTTTAGGGGTCAACATGGGGGCATCCCTTTTTGTCGTTTGTGGTATTGCTTTTTTAAATATTAGTTCAGCAAACCAATACATATGGTTAGCAATAGCAGGTGCAATGCTTACTGCTGTTTTTGTTTTTGGTATAGGCTCAATGGGAGCAAGTGGGGCTACGCCATTAAAGCTTGTCCTTGCAGGAGCTGCGACAAGTGCCATTTTATCTTCATTAGTTGTCGCAGTAATGATTCCACGCTCCAATGTCATGGATCAATTCCGCTTTTGGCAAGTAGGAAGTGTTGGTGCAAGCACTTGGGATGCTATTCAGTTATTCATTCCATTTCTCATTGTTGGTGGATTAATTGCCCTCTTCACGGCCCCTGCCTTAAATGCTTTAGCGCTGGGAGATGAGGTTGCAACAGGCTTAGGTGTCCGCACTGGTACATTGCGGATGTTTGCCGCACTAGGCGGCGTTCTTTTATGTGGTGCTGCTACAGCATTAGCGGGACCTATTGGTTTTATCGGCCTATTAGCTACTCATGTTGTCCGCCTGATGATTGGACCAGATATACGCTTAATTATCCCAATGTCCGCCTTAACAGGAGCCATTATTCTGACATTTTCAGATGTTTGTGGTCGACTTCTTGGCAGTCCTGGTGAGCTGGAGGTAGGTATTTTAACAGCCTTTATTGGCGCTCCTATCTTAATTATAATTACGATGAAAGCGAAAATGCGTGCGTTATGATGAATGAAACATTGAAATCCATAATGAAAGGCCGACAGCAAAGAAAAAGACGCTTTGTCATTACCACTTCTGTGCTCATTGCTATTTCACTACTGCTTTGTGGTGCGATGCTAATGCTTGGGAATACGATTTATCCTGTTCGTGATGTAGTGCGTGTTCTTTTAGGTGAAGATGTACAAGGGGCCTCCTTTGCTGTCAGCACAATTCGATTACCACGAATGCTAGCCGCCGTATTTACAGGCTTTGCATTTGGCGTTGGGGGCTATATTTTCCAAACGATGTTGCGCAATCCTTTAGCGAATCCCAATGTCATTGGTATTACAGCAGGCTCTAGTGCTGCTGCAGTATTTTGTATCATTGTTTTACAGGCAAGTAATATTATTGTATCCTTTGCTTCCATTGTTGGTGGGCTAGCTACAGTACTTATTATTTATGTCTTATCTAAAAGCTCTTCTTTTGCCATTGGTCGATTAATTTTAATCGGTATTGGTATTCAAGCGATGCTAAACGCCTTTATCTCCTATTTAATGATTATTGGTAATACACATGATATCCCATCTGCTATGAGATGGCTAAGTGGGAGCTTAAACGGCGCAAAAATGGAAACGCTCTATCCATTAATATTTGTTGTGATTGTGTTTACACCGATTTTGTTCGTTTACAGTAACCGTTTAGAAATGCTAGAGCTTGGTGAACATGCAGCTACTTCGCTTGGTGTGAACACGAATAAAACACGCATTATTTTAATTGTTTGCTCCGTATTAGTGATTGCACTTGCTACAGCTACGACAGGGCCAATTGCCTTTGTTTCGTTCCTTGCAGGACCAATTGCGAAAAGAATTGCAGGTGTTGGTTTTTCAAATATACTGCCAGCTGGTTTAATTGGTGTTATTTTAGTATTAGCGGCAGACTTAATAGGTCAATTCGCATTTACAGCTAGATATCCTGTAGGTGTTATTACTGGCATCATCGGTGCACCTTACTTGATTTACTTGTTAATTCGAATCAATCGAAAGGGAGATATATAATGAAAGCAACACATACACTTCTAGCTGAACATATCACATCAGGCTATGAGCATAAAACCATTTTAGAAGATGTTAGCATCGCGATTCCTAGCAATAAAATAAGCATTATTATTGGGGCAAATGGCTGTGGTAAATCCACATTGTTAAAAACAATGGCGCGCTTGATTAAGCCAACAGACGGGCAAGCTGTACTTGATGGTAAGTCGATTCATCAAATGCCGCCAAAGCAATTAGCACGCGTATTAGGGCTTTTACCACAATCCCCTGTCGTACCAGAAGGGATTACAGTGGCTGATTTAGTGGGGCGTGGACGCTTTCCTCATCAAACATTGTTTAAAGGCTGGTCAAAGCAAGATTATGAGGCTGTTGCTGAGGCTTTAGAAATGATGAAAATTACAGAATTCGCTGACCGCAATATTGATGAATTATCAGGTGGTCAGCGTCAACGCGTATGGATTGCGATGGCTTTAGCACAGCAAACCGATATTTTATTTTTAGACGAACCAACAACATTTTTAGATATTACGTACCAAGTGGAAATTTTAGATTTATTAACAGAGTTAAACTTAAAATATGGAACGACAATTGTTATGGTGCTACATGATATTAACTTATCCGCCCGCTATGCAGACTACCTATTTGCTTTAAAAAATGGGCGCTTGCTTGCAGAGGGTGTACCAAAGGAGATTGTGACTAGCGAACTGATCAAGGAAACCTTTGATTTAGAAAGCACAGTTATCGAAGATCCAGTTTCCAAAACACCGTTAATCGTTCCTATTGGTCGCTATCATTCTGAAAATGCCATATACTAAATGAAAATAGGAAACTAAAGGGGGACTACTATGTTTTATGCATTTGTCTTTTCTTTATTGTCTTTCATCATAGGGCTAGGCATTTATGTGGAGAAGCGCAATCAACGATTAAAAAACCACCCTTCTTCTCATAAAGCTAGTGAGGATGCAAATTATTTAGTCGGTGATAATAAATATACGAGTAGTAATTAAAAGCTTTGGCTAGCCAAAGCTTTTATATTGGGATTTTACATAGTCAACTAACTTATGTCTATCAATTTTCCCTACATATATTAAGGTGTATGACATGGGAAAAGGAGGGACAAATATGGGTAGAGCAGAAATGTATGATTTATGCTGTCAGTATCAAGGGAAAAGAGTTCGCATTACAGACACAGACGGGCGTGTACACGTAGGACGCATTACAAATGTCGATCGCAAAATGGTTTGGCTGGAGCCTGATCGAGGATTCGGTGGCTATCGCCTAGGCTATTGGGGCTGGGGACCACGCCCTGGCTTTGGTTACGGTATCGCAATTGGTGCCATCGCAGGTATTGCTTTAGCATCACTGTTCTTTTGGTAAAACACACTTTATGTGCGAAATTTAGCTACTCACGTGCAAAAAGTATCGTATAATGTTCGAATTTTGATTCCTTGCGTGCGAAACTTCTCCGTTTATGTGCGAATCATTATTTTAGGGCCAAAAAAGTGAAACCGTATCGATCTGGTTTCACTTTTTTCGTATTAATGTGTCGTCAAATACTTTTTTATTTGCAATGCCATTACTTCTAGCACAATCGCTACAATTAGCGCACAATACGTAATCATACCGACCTCATGTAAGTCATAATAGAAGCTTGAGGACATAAAGAGCTCAAAGCCAATTCCCCCTGCTGCTGCCGCTGCTCCCATCGCAATCGCAACACCATAGTTCGTTTCAAAGCGTAAAAACGTCCATGATACGAGATAAGAAGCTGATTGTGGCACAACGCAATGGAAAATAATATGCCACCAATTGGCACCAGCTGCGCGCAATGCCTCAATTGTACCCTCCTCAATTTCCTCAAAGGACTCCGCATAAGCCTTCGTTAAATAAGCCATTGTATGCAACATCATCCCAAGTACTGCCGCTACAGCACCAAGTCCTGCGACAATAGCAAAAATTAATACCCAAAGCACTGTCGGTACTGCACGAATGACCGAATTAAATGCAATGATTGCATTGGATAGACTTGCGGGTGCTAAATTTTTTGCTGTGCTAATCGCTAAGAAAAAGGACAGAACTGCCCCCAGTATCGTTGCCAAAAAAGCTAAGGAGAGGGTAATTAAAATTTGCGTTATTGCTGTACTAAACGTAATTTGATTAAAGGCAGGCTGTAAAAACATCATCTTTAAATTATCTAATGTATAGACAATCGCTGTTGGCCAATCAATCGCTGCATACTTTAATAAAAAAGGACCGACGAATGTAAAGATCGATAAAAATATAATGACAGCTCGCACAGTAACAGTCGCCTTTGTCAATGTGCGTGTTTTAATTTTGCCATTTTTCATATGAATGCCTTGCAGCAAAGATGCTTGTGTCATTATAAAATCATCCTCCTTACTTTATTCGATGTAAACTCAATCGCGATGACAATAACAATAATGGATAATGTAATTAATCCAAGCATGCCATAGTCTAATCGCTTATAGTGTAGGTCGAATAAATAACCTATGCCCGTTCCTGTTAATAAACCAATCAATGTGGCACTGCGTATATTCGTTTCAATCATATAAAAGAGCCAGCTAAGCATTTGAGGCATTGTATCTGGTAAAACACCTTTAAAAACCATTTGAAAATACGTAGCACCTGTCGCATTCAAAGCCTCAACCCCATCTGCGCTTGCTTCATCAATCGTTTCTACAAACATCCGCACTAACGTCCCAAATGTTGAAATAAAAAGAGCGAAATAGCCTGTCACGACATTATGACCAAATGAAATAACAAGCACTAGCGCCCATGCTACAACAGGAATATTACGAAAAATTGAAGCAATTAAACGCGTACAAAAGGCTAAAGGACGATTCAGTTGTGTCGTTTTAGAGCCGAAGATAGCAAAAAAGAAAGCAAAAACCGCAGCAGTTGTCGATGCGATGACTGATAAAACAATCGTTTCCCATAAGCGGGATAACACTTTCGGTAAATTTGCCATCGCCTCTGCATCCGGTATTAAATTAGTCATAATCCATGTAATCGTTCCTGACACAGATTTTACACCTTGCCATATATTAAAATTTGTTACCATCGAAGAGCCATATGTGATTACTAATAACAACATAATAATGCCTGTCATCTTCCATTTTTTCATTCTTAAAAAATTGCGTGTTGTCATTGTTTCCTCCGCCTAACCCTATTCAAAAATAAGTTCATCGACTTCTGCGCCGTAAATTGCGTGAATATCCATTTGGCTTAAGCGTTTTGGTAGATCGTCAAACAATTTCGAGCCGCGATTTAAACCAATGATACGATCCGAATATTTCAACGCTACATCTACTTGGTGTAAATTTACAAGCACTGTAATGCCCATCGATTGAGAAATTTCCTTTAAATGATCCATAATGACCTTTGAGGAGTTTGGATCAAGCGATGCAATCGGCTCATCACATAATAGCAATTTCGGTTGCTGTACTAGCGCTCGCGCAATACCAACACGCTGTTTTTGTCCACCGCTTAACTGGTCGCAGCGCTTATAAACATGCTCCTTCATACCAAGCTTTTCTAAAATGGACAATGCAAGCATTTTTTCTTCCTCTGTATACAGGCCTAAAATACCTTGCAATGTCGATTTATAACCAAAGCGACCATGCAATACATTTTCAAATACAGTTAGACGCGAAACTAAATTATAATGCTGAAACACCATGCCAATTTTGGTACGCTGTTTGCGTAATGATGCTTTATTTAATTGCGTAATATTCATTCCATCAAAAAGGATGTCCCCACTCGTTGGCTCAATCATGCGATTAATGCAACGTAGCAATGTTGATTTCCCTGCGCCTGATGGACCAATAATCGATACAAATTCACCTTGCTTTAACTGCAAATCAATATCTTGAATAATCAGTGTTTTCATATCATAGCTTTTCGCTATATTGCGCAATTCTAATACTGTCTCGGTAGCAATAGGTGCTTCTTTCATCATCGCTTGCTTTATTGGACGCTCTAACGTAATTGTTGACATCAATGCTCTCCCTTTCTATTTTCGATAAAAGGGCGTCTAAAAAGCTTTTCAGACACCCTGTTCATTCACTTTATTCAGATAACTTCCGAATCGGATCAAACCAAGCATCCTCTACTTTGACAAAGCGCTCGTCTCCTGATTTATAAAATAGCCCAATCTCTCCTGAATCTTTTGGTACGAAAATTGTCGGGTCATTTGTAGTTTCATCAGAAATTAGCAGCTCTGTTAATTTCGTAATTTCTTCCTCTGTCAACGCAGACGTATTTACTACGAATGGTGAGTTTAATACAGGCGTTGCAGAAATCAATACAAATTCTTCACCTGGCAAATTATTAAATGGCGCTGCTGCGTCATCTTTGACACGGTAAACCGCTCCTGCTGTATTCGCTTCTCCTTCTACTAGGTCAACATATGCTGAAACACATGTGTCACAGAAAGCCGCCACATCTGCGCGCCCCATAATCATATTCACCGCTGACCCTTGATGAGAATCACCAAACAATACTTCGGGGAATAACGCATTTGCCTCGATTAAATCGTCTTGTGTTAATGCTTTATAAGCATCTTGTTTTGTAAAATGAGCAATAATAGAGCTAGATGGTACTTTAAAGCCTGATGTCGACGATGCAGATACGAATGAGAATTTTTTGCCTGCAATTGTATCAATTGCAAATTCGCCATTTACTTTATATTCATCCGCTTTATCCTTTGGTACTGCTAACCAGCTATAATAAACTGCGTCTTCTAATGTTCCTGAACTACCAGAAGGCACAACAATTGGTTGCACATCTGCGCTTTTATTGTTCGCTTCAATATAGCCTTGCGGGCCCATGAATGCGACTTGTGCATTGCCACTTGCAATCGATTCAATCGCAATCGCATAATCTGTCGTTAATTTTTGCTCGACTTTGCGACCTGTTGCTTCCTCAAAGATTTTGCCAAATGCATCGCGTGCGCCTGCCATTTCAGAGCCAGATTCATTTGGATACCAAACCATCACTAACGGATCATTCGATTTAGCATTTGCTGCACCTTCCTCTGAATTACAAGCAGCTAGAAAAATTGCACATAAAATCATTGTCATTAGTAAAACCAATTTTTTGCTCATGTTACTCTCCTTTTTTCTGCTCAAAATTTAGTAGACTTGCTCTACATGCAACATTTAATCATAATTCACCAATAATAAAAGTAGTTATCCTATTTCTTAATAATCATTAACTAAGCATTTACAAAGCTTGGGATGTGTAAATGCTGCATAATATGCTTACCAAGCGTCACTTCTATCCCATAACGACCATGGAAATCAGAGCCACCTGTCATCAATAATCCATGCTTGTTAGCCATCATTACAATACGTTCATAATCATGTTCGTTATGGTCTGGATGTACAAGCTCAATGCCATCCAGCCCTTCCGCAATTAGTTGCTCAGCAATATCATAGGAATCGAGCTGTCCTGGATGTGCTAAAACTGCAATTCCTCCATCTGCCTTAATCGCATGCAACGCATCAAAGGCATCGACATAACGAATATCACTTGCTGCTACACCGTTATTTTTAAACAATGACTTATATAATGTTTGATAATCCTTCGAATCAAAAGCAGTTGTCGTTAAAGCAGCCATAATATGCTGCTTGTAAAGCACACCAGCTTTAGAAATACGCTCGCATGCTTGCTCCTCTGTAACCGCAAAGCCAGCCTCCTGTATTTGGCGCAATTGCCAGAGTGTATGCTCATGGCGACGTGTCAACAATGGTTGACATAGCTGACGAATATGCGCACATTCCCCATGCAATTGATAGCCAAGCATATGCACCTTGCGTCCACGCTCAAAATCATATGCGGAAATTTCAATGCCAGGAATAAAATGAAGTGCGTATTTTTGCGCAAGCTGCTGCCCTTCTTCAACATGGTCAAGCGTATCATGATCAACGACACTAATATGCGTTAAGCCAGCTGCCTTTGCTTGCTGAAATAGCTCTTCTAATGTAGTGGAGCCATCTGAATATGTGCTATGCATATGCAAATCAACCTTCATCATACTAACTCCCTCTCCTGTACTTTCGCCATTTCAAAAACGTTATCACATAAGCCTTCCATAAACTTTAAATCATGAAAAATACCGATTAACGTTGTGCCATTCATCTTCAGCTTTTCTATCGCCTCACGTACCTTTAATTTGGACGATTGATCAAGGCTCGCTGTCGGCTCATCCAACAGCAATAAACGTGGTTCTTTAACAACTGCGCAGGCGATATTTAAGCGCAGCTTTTCACCGCCTGAAAACATATTAGGATAACTATTCCACAGCGCCTCATCGATATCAAAATGGCGCAGCGCTTCCTGTGCCTTCATCGTTGCCTCTGACTTTGATACGCCTAAATCAAGCAATGATTGCTCTACTAGCTCCAATGCCGTTGTACGTGGCATAACATTTAAAAATTGCGATACGTAGCCGATTTCATGCTTGCGTAAATAAACAACTTCGCGCGGTGTCGCTCGTACTAAATCAATCGTACCAAACGCCTCAGATTGAAATAAAATCTTGCCCGTTTGTGGCTCATATGTGCGATAAATACTTTTTAAAATCGTTGATTTCCCACTACCACTCTTACCAACAATCCCTAAAAAGCTGCCTTCAGATACATCAAATGAAATGCCTTGCAATGCAGGCAATGTTTTATTTAAGTGATGAATCGTGAAGCTTTTTTGCAAATTTTCTACGCTAATCATCCCCACACCTCCTTATCGATAATTTGTTTGTAAAATGACTTTACCGTCAACAATCGTTGAAGTTACAACAGGATAGCCATCTGCCATTTGTTCAATAATAATTATGTCTGCCTTTTTCCCTACTGCGATGGAGCCAATTTCATGCGCCATATTTACTGCCCTCGCTGGATTGATTGTGACAAGCTGGAATAAAGCATGCAAATCCTCTTCATATTTATTGGCTAGCTCGAAAATACCGTGTAGCATAGCTGGTGGATAATAATCGCTGCAAATAATATCAATGACATGCGCTTGAACTGCCTCTGCTGCACTTAAATTACCTGTATGGGAGCCGCCTAATAAAATATTCGGTGCACCTGCAATTGTTTGTAGCCCTAATCTTTTCGCTTCCTTCGCCACATCTAACGTAATCGGAAACTCGCTAATTGTCGTACCGTAGGACTGCACAAGTGCGAGCTTTTGTACATCGTCATCATCATGTGAGGCGACAGCAATATTGCGTGAAATTGCTAGACGGCTTAGACGCTCAATATCTTCTAGCGTAATTTTTTCCTTATCAATTTGTTCTTTAATTAACGTATCTGCCTCGTAATCTGTCATTGTGCGATAGCCGCGCATAATGTCTTTATAAATTTCTAAGTTACGATACTGCCCTTGCCCTGGCGTATGATCCATAAATGACAGCAAATGCACTTTACCATCTAAAATATTTTCCTCTAGCTGCTGCAATTGATCCACTGAATCAATTTCAAAGCGTGCATGTAGACGATGGCGAATTAAATGTGGCTCGTCATGTGATGCACTAATTGCATCAACACACTTCTGTACATTTTCTGGATTGCGAATCGCTTTATGTGAATATTTATCATCACCGTAGTATGACAATGAATGGAAAATTGTTGTAATGCCATGTGTCATTAAAATGCGCTCACTCTCACGCAAGCCGATATTCATATTCATTACTGAATTCGGACGCGGACTCACAATTGTTTCAATATAGTCCGAATGAATATCGACAAAGCCTGGCGACACATAACCACCATTTGCATCAATCGTCTCTACCCCATCCAATTGTGCCTCTGATTGATGGACAATTTGCTGAATTGTTGTCCCCTCAATGAAGACAACATAGTCATATAAAAATTGCTGCTCTGTTACAATTACTCCGTTCACAATGGCAAACATGGAAAGCCCCCTTATAATAATGAGTACACTAATTGTTGTGTATAAGCATGCTGCGGGTCTTCTAGCACTTGATCCGTTAAGCCATGCTCAATAATTTGACCATTTAGCATCACAACTGTGCGGTCTGCTAACATGCGAATCACCGCTAAATCGTGTGACACGACAATCATCGAAATATTTAATTCACGTTGAATTGATTTAATTAAATCCAATACATCCGCCTGTACTGATAAATCTAAGCCTGTCGTTACCTCATCTAGCAATAACACAGGTGGATTATTCGATAATGCCTTCGCTATTTGCACGCGTTGCTGCATACCACCTGAGAAATTTTTTGGCGCTTCCTTACTGCGAAAAAGCGGAATATTAACATGCTCTAATAGCTCTAAGCTTCGTTGCTCCATATTGTGCACATGGCGATTACCTGCTGCAATTTGCTTCTCCGCAATATTGCTCATTGAGGAAAACTCCATATTTAAGCCGAGCATCGGGTTTTGATATACCATGCCAAGAATGGTATTACGAATAAAGCGTTGCTGCTGGCGCGATTGCTCAAAAATATTCACCGTGCCATTCTCAAAATCTGCAAGTAAACCAACACCACTCGTAATAGGCTCATCAAAATATAAGCTCTTCATTAACGTTGATTTACCACTACCACTTTCGCCAACGATACCTAATATTTCACCCCGATACAGCTCAAAGGAAATATCACGACATGCATAGACAGTTTTACAAATAGGGCAGAAGTTTTTTTCTAGCTGTGCTGTCCCTTCTTGGCAATGACTACAGCCTTTTCCGTATTGCTTTGATAGCTTCTGAACTTGTAAAATCGGTTGTTCCTTCATTGCTGCACAGCCACCTTTCGCGCTAGTACCTCTTCCATATAGCTCGTATCATTACATAAATAGTATGTTTCACCTGTTGTCTCATCTGTTAGTTCATCAAGGAACACATCGGATAAGCCTGTTTCACGACAAGCCTTTCCTGCGAATTGCTCCACAACAAATGGATAGTCCTCAAAGGCTAGTGATTGCACATTTGTATAGGGAGGAACTGCATAAATCTTCTTCTCACGCCCTGCTCCAAATAACATCAGCGTCTCACTTTGATGAATTTTCGGATTGTCAAAGCGCGGAATTGGGCTAGGATTCATAACATAACGATCATTAACCAAAACTGGATAATCTGCACCTTGCGACGTTTGGTTATAGCGCATAATTTGCTCAAATAACATTAAATATGCGCCGCTATATTCTTTTTCCGCATGGTAACGCTTCGTTTTATATTCACTGCGCTCAATATGGCGTAGTGGCTCTGGCTCTGGTACTTGCAGCACAAGAATTTGCTCCTTAGTCAGTGACACTTCTGGAATACGGTGACGTGACTGTACAATCGATGCATCTTGGGTACGCGTAGTCGTTTCGATACCTGTTGTTTTTTGTACAAGCTTTTTAATATTGACCGCATTCACTGAATCATCTGCACCTTGGTCGATGACTTTCAATATATCTTCCTTCCCAACAAGCGCTAATGTTAACTGTAGGCCACCTGTTCCCCAGCCACGCCCAATCGGCATTTCACGCGAAGCAAATGGCACTTGATAGCCTGGAATGGCAACACCTTTTAACATCGCTCGACGAATTTCCTTTTTCGACTGTTCATCTAATAATGCGAACGGCACTTCTCTCATAGTGCTTTGCCCTCCTTTTTAATCGTTCTCATTTGCTCAAGCTTCGATTGGAATGTCACATAATGCGGCATTTTCAAATGTGATATAAAGCCTGTCGATTCAATCGTATCTACATGTAGCAGTACAAATTCCTCATCATGAATTGGTGTATCTCCACCTGCCTCTAGCGCATGGTCAACGATTGACATGGCAATTGCCTTCGTTTCATTTTGTCCAAAGCAAGCCCCATAGCCGATATCAAACTCCAACACCTGCTTATCTTCCTTATCAATATTGACAGGAATAAATGACTCAACTTCCGTTAGTTTAATTGCACCAATATAATACGGATCTTCATCATCATCTAAGGCAACATGAAGCGATTGCCAGCCTACTCGCACTTCGCCTACTGTCGGATGTGATGCACCATAGCCACGTAAGCCCGCATAGCCGAGCGATGTAACTGTACCTGTTTGCCCTCGTGTTAATGTTTGCAGACGCTGTGAGCGATTTGTTGGGAATGTCATGCTTTCCTTCGTAATATCACTCGGCTCTGCATCGTTTTCTGGGAACTCTCTGATTAAGCCTTCTGCACGTAAATAATCCATTACTTTCGGCAAATTTTCTAAGCGTAATGTGCTTTCCTCTGACACTTCAATCGCTTCAAATTTTGCTTTTTTCACCATTACGTCTGCTGCTGTTTCCTGCAATAAATCAAAATCAAGCAAGCGATGTAAATAGTCATGCGATGCCCCTAAAATTTGACCACCTGGAATATCTTTAAAACTTGCGGAAATGCGACGTAACACAAACATTTCGCGCGCATCTGTCACTGTTGAATAATACAATCTCGGCAATGTTGACCGATGTGCACGCAATAAGAAAACAGCTTCCTCTACATTGCCTTCACTTTGCTTCATCGCCAGTGCCGCTAGCTGCTCACTATATAAGCTACTTTCCGACATCACTTGATCTAAAAAGCCACGCATCGTTGCTTGCAATGTATCAACTGCTATATATGCTCCTTGCTTAACGCGCTCATACTGTAAATGCTCTAATGATGCTTCAATTGCCTCTGCGCCACCACGAACTGCTACATATGCCATTAATTCGTCACCTCTTTTACGCTTGTTGTACGAGGCAGTGCCATCACTCGCCCGCTTTGTTCAATCAAAATACAATCGATGCCAAGTGGAAATTCCTTATTTTTACTTGCACGTAAAGCAATAAGCTCTTCACATATAGCTAGCTCTACAACTTCAACTGTTTCAATACCTGGCCCCATAAGCTGTGCAGTCATTGTTGGTGTCATTTCATCCAATTCGATAATAACTGTCGCAGATTTTTGCGGATCAATGAGGTCCCCTACTTTTGCCGCTTCAATTGCCTCTAATAGCTGCTCCTTTTTAGTCCCATGTGGAATGATAATGAAATCAGCCTGTTCCAATGGTTTGATTTGTCCACCTGTCAATACTCGTACTGCTTGGTTAATTTCCTGACATTCAGCCGCTGTTTGGAAGCTTACTTCACCATCAAGCAATGTCATACAAACAGTAATTGTTTCTGCATATAAGCCTTCCACTGAATAATCACGTTCCAATTCACCAGCTGTCCCTGGTCTTGCAAAGCAATTTAACAATGTTCGAAATGCACGTTGTGTAAAGTGTACTGTTTCCACCCTGACCCCTCCTTAAGTTGCCATCGTATCGAAATTAACTTTTGTACGCTCTATGGAACGTTTCATGTGCTGTTCATTTATAGCAAGCTGCTGTGCTAGCAACTCAAAATGTGGCGCCCATGCATATGTTTCTGGTAGCTGTGCCGCATAAGCTGCATCAATAACCGCTAAGGCTTTCGATAATTCTGGCGCAGATTCCCTCACTAACCCAATTCCATAATAGTTGCCAATCTTCACTTTTGTTTCTGTTACTAACACTTCTCCTAGATAAAACAATGATTTCTGCGCTGTTTCACGCATTTTAATCATGACGAGCCCCTCTTTTGGTGGGCTAATTTCCTCTACCTGATACTGTTCACAAATCGTAGCTGCTAGTTGTAACGCAAGCTCACTTCCTACCTCGATTAACAACTTTGTTCGCTCAGCTCTTTTCATCATGCCAGCTCCTTTCAACATCATCCTAACTTGTTGCCAAGTAGCATAGTGAAAAGGTTTCGTGAAGAATATGTAAAGAAGCTTTACAAAAATGGCGCCAAATAAAAAGATTGCCTAGAGCAAAATTTGCTCTAGGCAATCTTTTTATAATTGAAAGGAGAAACGGTCTGTGCGATAAATAATCTCTGTATACTCAAGCAATTGATTTCGTTCCTTATCCCAGTTATCTGATTCCACCTTTACTAATGGAACGAGTACCTCACAGCTAAGTAATGCACGCTCTAGCTCATTCGGAAAGGAAACTGATAAATTGGAAAATGTACTATGAAATGCGTTAATACCGTTACTTTTATAAAAGTTATACATTGATGTGAGCCGATTATCGGCTTGCTTTATTTGTGGGAAATGCTCTGCGATCACATAAGAACGGTGCAAAGCAGCAGGCTCATTATCGAGATAACGTAGGCGCTCCACTAAATAAATCGTATAGGCTGACATTATTTGTGGTCTATGATAAATCTCATGGTCTGTTGGCACTCGCTCTAATTTCGTCACAACGGATTTATAATTCGCCGTTTGTTTACGCATCTTGTCACTAAAACTCACATCACCTGTCATCACCACATCCAACGTCTTGCGTTGATGCTTTAAAAAACGCCCAACCCCTTGCCTTGAATAAATATAGCCCATTTTCTCAATAAATTGATAAACATTGCGAATTTTTATTCTTGGCACTTTAAATTGTTCAACTAATGCTAGCTCACTTGGCATTTTATTATCTAATGCAAATGAGCCATTAAAAATACCTTGCAATAAATAATCTTTAACCCGCAGCTCCTCTTGATCCATATCGTTCACCTCTAGTAGGTTAGATAATTTCTTTACAATTCATCGTAAAAAATTTTCTGGAGATGTACAAGATGGCTAGAAGCTCACAATTTCATAGCTAACCTTAGTGCCACATACATTGCGGTCACTTTTTTACAATATGTAAAAGTTATATTAAGAAATTGTATAGCAACAGCATTAAAGATATTTATTCCGTCGTTTCCTTTATACCAGCCTTTATCAGTGTTTGATTACGCCCTAAAAGCATTAATAATACTAGCATTAAAGCTCCTGTTACAATTAACAGCAACTCAATAGACACAACATCTGCTAATGGGCCAAACACAAGCATCCCAATAGGCATCATCGAGGAGGAAATCATACCGAAAATCCCGAAAATGCGTCCTAAATAATTGCCTTCTACTTTTTCCTGTAGCAATACGGTTGAAGGTGTATTGAAAATCGGCATTGCTACACCACAAACTAACATTAAAATAGAATAGAGCCAAAAATTCGGTACAAAGCCAAAGCTTATCGTACATACAGCCATAATAATCCCTGCAAATAACATCGTATAAATCCGATTATTAAAGCCACCCCACATCGCAATTACGCTTCCTCCCACCATCATCCCTACTGAGAAGGTAAGCTCAATCACCGTTAATCTCCATACATCATCACCAAAGGAGCGTGCTACTTGAAGTGGTGTTAGGAAAGCCATCGGTGCGATTAAGAAAAACAGCATTGCAAAAAAGATAAAGAATGATTTTAAAAATGCATGTCCTCGAATATAACGCAAGCCTTGCTTAAAGTCCTCCATATAGCCAACTTGCTCGCCCATCGCCTTTTCGTGAACGGCAATTTTCAAGAAGAACAATAACGTAAAAATCGCAATGGCTGCTGTAATGACATCGATAAAGAAAATAACCTCCAATGTCGCCAAGCTTAACAGCGCAGCACTGACCATTGGGGCAATAAACATAATTCCTGCTTGAATGCTACCATTAATGCCATTTACCTTCGTTAGCTGTTCTTCTGGCACAATTTGTGGCAAAATTGCACCGACAGCTGGTGTTTGTATACCTGCGCCAAATGAACGAATCGCCGCAATTGCAAATAATAACCACATTGCCTCATAGCCCATTAAAAAGACAATCGCTAAAATTAATGTAGAAAATGCAATCATGCCATCAGCAATTGCAATCAACCATTTGCGATTATAACGATCTGCCCATACCCCCGCGAATGGTGACAATATGAAGGTTGGTACAAAGCCACATAAAATAAAAATAGTCATCATCATACCCGACTGTGTTGTCAGCGTCACATGCCACATAATTGCGAACTGTACAAGCGCTGAGCCAAACAAGGAAATCGTTTGGCTCGTTAAAAAAAGTGTAATATCCCGTTTCCAATTTTCCATTTAATAACCCTCCCTCAACAAAACATTTGTTCGCTTTATTATAAATGAAAGAAGGCTCATGCACAATTTTTAATTGATTTCTTTTTTCCACAAGCGACCTGGCCAATAAGACCATTTACCGAATAATGTAATAAGAGCGGGCACTAATAGCGGGCGCACAATAAACGTATCTAATAGCACACCAACCGCTGTAACAATGCCAAATTGTACTAATAGCTGAATTGGCAACGAAGCAAGCACTGCAAAGGTACCTGCTAAAATTAAGCCTGCCGATGTTATGACTGCTCCCGTAGAAGCAACACCCTCCGTCACTGCTTGCCTATAGCCCAGCCCACGATGGCGATTTTTCCAAATATCAGAAATCATAAAAATATTATAATCATTGCCTAAAGCAATAATAAATACAAATGAATAAAGTGGAATTGCGCTCGCCATTGCTTCATGTCCTAAGCCATAATGAATAATGAGCCAACCTAAACCAAGCGCAGCAAAAAACGAGACTAACACCGTTGCCATTAACTGAACTGCTGTTACAATTGCACGTAAATATAATAGTAGAACTACAAAGATAATCGCAATCATTACAGGCTGAATAAGCTTTTCATCATGCCATTGAACTGCCTTCGTATCCAGTTGCTCACTCGTTTCGCCACCGAGCCAAAACTCGCTATCTACAAATGTGGCAACATCCTTTTTCATTTGCTCAACATCCGCCATCGCTTCATTAGAATACGGATTTTTATTCAAATCGACCTCATACAATACGATATCACTATTTTGAGCACCAACGCGCGGCTCTTTTACAGCAGCTACATATGGTAAATTGCTAAGCTGTTCCTCTATATCAAGTGCTTTCCCTTTTGTATCCACAATCACCTTTACAGGTGCTAATTCGCCTGCTGTAAAGTTATCCTCAATCAAAGCAAAGCCTTCACGTGATTGGATATCCTTTGGGAACGATGAGAGCAAATCATAATTATATTGAATTTTTGTTGAAGTAAAGGCTAGCACTAGCAATAAAACACTTGTTATGACAACAACTAGCCAAGGTTTATTTGTAACAAATGCACCAACCTTGCGCATTTTCACATGACTTTCTCGACGAGCCTCCCCTTCCTTTACTGGACGTGGAATAAACGGCCAAAATGCATATCTCCCCAATAAAGAAAGCAATGGTGGTAATAATGTTAAAACAGCAACCATCGTCACAAGTACACCAAAGCTAAATGGCACAGCAAAGCGTTGGAATGCACCGAAATCCGCTAATGCAAGTGTGGCTAACCCGATGACTACCGTAAAGCCACTCATAAAAATAGCACCAGCTGAGTCACGCACAGCCTCTGCAATTGCACTAAACTTATTATCTTCTACCAATAATTTATCGCGGTATTTCGTAATTAAAAACAAGCAATAATCCGTTCCTGCACCAAACAGTAGTACAATCATAATCGAAACTGCCTGTGCATCCTTATGAATCCAGCCATTATCCGCCATATAGCCTAGCAATGGGCTAATGACCAAAAAGGCAATGCCAACAACGATAATTGGCACTAATGCTAAAATTGGCGAGCGATAAATGACTAATAAAATAGCTAGAATTAAAATCACCGTCGCTATCATCAGCTTGATATCTGCTGACGCAAAGAGCGAGGCAGCATCTACTGATATTGCTACAGGTCCTGAAAAACGAGCGATTAAACTAGCATCATCTAAGCTTTTTTCATACGGATTGCCCTCAGTATAAGAGGAAATTTTCTCCAAGCTCTGCTTAAAGCTTTTTGTATTCGTATCTGTTGTAAAAAAGATAGGTGTAACAAGGGAACGACCATTTTCTGATACAGCTCCTAGCAATGCTTGTGGTGGCAATGTTGCAAAGGGCGGTAATGTAGCCTGCCCTTCCAGTGGTGTGTCCTCTAGCTTTGCATACATTGCTTGAATTGTCGCGATATCAGCAATGTCCAAGCCTGCCTCCTTATACCAGACGATCAATAATGGTACACCTGCATCTGATGAAAATTGCTCCTTCATCAATTGATTCGCTTCCATTGACATCATTTCTGCTGGAAGCTCATCCCCTGCATAATTTTCGATACTATTTATTTGTGGCAAGGCAAGCGTTAAAACAATTAACAAAACGAGCCATATTGCTAAAAAAGCCCATCTCCCCTTTTTCCCACCAACAAACTGACCAAAACGTTGTAATGGATTTTGCTCCATCCAATCCCCCTCCTTTAATTTGAGTGCCAGGCACACACACAATTCTCACACAATTTGCTCTCCCGTTACATACCATGAAACATTGTAGCAAAATCCTTGTTCTTCCATTATAGTTGAAACTAGAAAGGATGTGGCAAAATGCAGCTATCTATTTATTGCAAAACTCCATATGCGAAGGAAATTTCTTATTTATTCGCTAAAAATCCAAATAATGTACATGAACGCCATGAAAAAGGTCATGCTGTACGCTTCGTCTATCATAAGTTAACGGATAATGAAGTCGAGGCAACCATTTTCGTTACAGCTGACCCGCTTGCGCTCACGCAAAACGAACGAGCATACGATATTACTCATTATATAAATGATCGCGGCTTTGCAGCGAGTAGCATTTTTTTATCGCTTATTCGCAAAATGCTCGGTACAGCTTTAAATGGTAAACCACAGGAGCAGTATGCCGAATTCGCCGAGCAAGTCTTTCCCTTTACCTTTGAGTTTGGTCCAATTGCTACAGCGCTATCAACTACAGAAATTACAGAGCTATTCGCTCCATTGGGCTTTCAAGTCGAGCTTGAGACTATCTCTGAAGCACAGCGCGCACGTTTTATTAAAATTAGCGCACTAACAACATTAAAGCAAGCACTACAGCAAATTTTTGTGTTAATTCCTGTAATGGATGATTATAAGCATTACTTTATCGATGAAACGGAGCGTGAACGCATTGAACGCTACGGTGAAGGCTGGCTAAAGCAGCATCCACAAAAGGACTTTATTTATAAAAAGGCTCTGCGCTTCCGCCATTTAATCGGCTCTGAGCCAAATGTTAAGGGGAAGGTAACACTTAACACCCAGCGCTATGAGACAATTGTAGCGCATGTAAAGGAGCTCCCGCATCAATCCGTAGTGGACTTAGGGGCTGGTGAAGGCAAATTATCCGCTTTATTAAGCGAGCTGCCAACGATTCAAGAGCTAATCGCTGTCGAGCCAAGTGAAGCAGCCATCCGAAAAGCAACAAGGCGCTTCGAGGAGCTGGATACAGCAACGATACCACAAATTCAGTGGGGCTCACTATTTTACTATGACCATACTTTAGTGAATAAAGATGTTCTTATTTTATGCGAGGTAATTGAACATATTAATGAAGAGCGATTACCAAAAATCATGGCCATGCTGCTACAGCAATATGCTCCGAAAGCATTAATCGTAACAACGCCAAATGCGGATTATAACAAAGTATATGAGCTTGAAGAAAAGCGCCATGACGACCATCGCTTTGAATGGACACGCCAGCAATTTGAAAGCTGGTGTGCAGAGATGATATCCAATACGTCTTACACAACAGCCTTTTACGGTATTGGAGAGCAACACCCAACATACGGTACACCAACACAAATGTGTATTTTTAAACGAACGGAGGGACTATAATGCAGCTTCATTTACCAGATGCAGCTATCGTCCTTTGTATCGGTCCATCAAATAGCGGCAAATCTACATTTTTACAGCAACTAATAGCAAGTAACATTATTAAACCAAGTGAAATCGTTAGCTCTGATGATTATCGAATAACAGTGGCTGATATAGATTTTATTGATTTTCAAGGAACAACAAAGCAAGAAGCAGACCTACTATACGAGCAATACAGTGCGATTTCAACAGAAGCTTTTCAGCTCATGGAACAGGTTGTGACAGCGCGAGCAAAGTTAAATCGTTTAACCTTTGTCGATGCAACGCATTTGAATGCAAGAGAACGAGAAAAATACTTTGCGATTGCCAAAAGACAGCATGTGCCGATTTATGGAATTATTTTCGATGCACCATTAGAGCAGTTATTAGCACGTGACAACATGCGAGAAAACCCAAGAGGTGCCGCTCGTATTAAACAGCAGGCACGCAAACTAAAAGATGAAAAGCGCTTCTTAAAAAAGGAAGCCTTCGCAAAATTGTATACACTCAATCCAGATGATGCTTATTCGATTGTTCGTGAACCTTCATCACTTGCCATTGAGCTTGGCACAGGCATTGATGTGATCGGTGATATACATGGCTGCTATGATGAAATGATGGCATTAATCGAAAAATTAGGCTATCGTGAGGACAATGGACTTTATATACATCCTGAGGGACGCAAGCTCATTTCAGTCGGTGATATTATGAGTCGTGGTCCAAAGTCTCTTGCAACAATGCAGTTTTGGTTAAAGCAAATCGAAGCAGGACTAAGTTTTATGACAGACAGCAATCATGGCTGGAAAATCGCACGTTGGCTAGAAGGACGCGCTGTTCAGCTATCACATGGCGATGAATTAGTGGAACAAGAAATACAGCAATTTGAGATTATACACGGCATAGAAGAAACAAAAGCTTTAAAAGAACGCCTTGCTAAAATGCTGCTGCGTGCACCTTCTCACTATCTCATCAAGGAAAATGGGATTGGTAAAGCAGTCATCACACATGCAGGTATTCGTGATCGCTATATTGGCAAAAATTCATCACGCATTCGCGATTTTTGTCGCTATGGTGATGTTGTTGGCACAGAGGCCAACGGTCGTCCAATCCGTGCTGATTGGTACGCAGACCATCAAACTTCAGAGCTTATTATTTGGGGTCATGAGCCAAAGCTTAAACCATTAAAAATGAATAACACAGTTAACATTGACCAAGGTGTTGTTTTCGGAGGACAGCTTACAGCTTTCCGCTATCCTGAAAGTACTTTTGAAGCGGTCACAGCCTACGAAAATTATGCAGGTGAACAGCAGAATCCTTTATTAGAAGCTGCTGCCAAGCATTTTGATCCACCAAATATCCATGCATTTATTGATGGTTTTGAAGTAGCAACAACACATGGGGGAACGGTTTGGGTTGGTAATGGTTATGCGAAAGCTGCAATCGACACAGTATCTCACTATACGGTACCATTGGAGCAGCTCATTTATATTCCACCAACGATGAGCCCAACACCGCAAACATCACAGCTTGATGATTATTTAGAGCACCCAGCTGAAGCCTTTGCCTACTATAAAAAGCATGGATTTACTGAACTTATTGCAGAAAAAAAACATATGGGTAGCCGCGCTGTCCTTTTACTTTTTAAAAATAAGCAAATTGCAAAAGAGTGGATTGATACAGAAACGCTAGGTGTCATCACAACACGTAGCGGACGAGCATTTTTTGATACAGCTGCACATGAAACCATCGTACAAAAGCTACACACAGAATTAGCTGCAAAAAACTATTTCGAAAGAATGGAAACAGATTTCGTCTTGCTTGATGCGGAAATTTTGCCGTGGAATTTAAAAGCACAGTCACTCATTGATGAACAATATGCCCATGTCGCTGAGCATGCTTTAATGGATCGTCAAAAGCTTGCCACAAAGCTCCAAACAACGCTTGTTGATGTAGCAGAGTGGCAACAGCAATACAAGGAGCTTTTGCGCAATGCGGTACGCTTTGATGCTGTTTATCAAAATTACTGCTGGTCTGTAGACGATTTATCCGCAATTCAAATCGCGCCGTTTCATATATTAGCTCATAGCACTGAAACATGCTTCCACAAGCCACATACATGGCATATGGAAATGAATCACTGGCTCGCACAGCATTCGGATATTTTTATTACAACAGAGTATCAAGTCATTGAAAATGAACAAGATGAACAAAAAGCTATTGCCTGGTGGGAGGAAATGACAGCTGTTGGACATGAGGGCATCGTTATTAAACCGCTAACCTTTATTCCGAAAAGTAAAGACAAGCTTATTCAACCCGCTATTAAAGTGCGTGGACGTGAATATTTGCGCATTATTTACGGCATGGATTATACAGATCCGAAGCAGCTCGCACAGTTGAAAAAGCGCAATCCAAGTAAAAAAATGAAGCACGCCTTACAGGAATTCGCGCTCGGCTTAGAAGGAATTGAACGCTTTGTGCAAAAAGAAAACATTGCTCGCATCCATGAATGTGTCTTAGCCACATTAGCATTGGAAAGTGATGCTGTTGATCCAAGATTATAAAAACTGTCGGGAAATAAAAATTCCCGACAGTTCTTTTTTAATGAACGTATTCCACGTTCCTTATAACCAAGGCTCCACGCAATACACTTTCTTAGCCGTCGCATCCATGCGAACTCTTTTGCCTATTGCTAACGGATGCATCGGATGTGTATGACAGCAATCAAATTCAGCAAGTATCGGCATGTCCTTTCCATCCAACTGCTCGAACAAAAGAGAAAGCGGCGTTTTACCAGTACCTAAATCATCAAAGCGCTCATGCTTGCCTAAAATAATACCGCCGACACGCTCAAAAATTCCGTGCAGCTTGAGCATCGCAAAGTTTTTTTCAACTACTGAGGCATCCTTCATACAATCTTCAATCAATAAAATATCACCTTGCTGAATTTCAGGGAAATATTCTGTTCCGATAAAGCCGTACATCGCATTATTATTACCACCGATCAAGCGTCCCTCTGCTACTCCAGGCTGCCCTGTTAGCCATTCATTCGTAAAAAGCGTTTTCTCAGCTGTTTTTTCAAGCCAATTGACAGGCTCATCTGACCAAAAGATAGGCATTGGCACTTCATACGGAACACTTAGTTGTTCCGTAAAATACTTTTCAAAATAGTCATATGTATCGTTGACAAGTGGCTCGAATTCACCAAATGAAGGAATAAGGGCTGGACCATAATATGTAGCAATGCCCGTTTTTGCATAAAGTGCGAGCAAAACAGCCGTTGCATCTGAATAACCAACAACATATTTAGGGTTTGCCTTAAATGCCTCATAGTCAATATATGGCAGTATGCTATTGGAATTTGTCCCGCCGATTGTTGACATAATCATCTTCACATCTGGGTTACGAATTAATTCATTGAGCTCCTCTGCGCGCTCTTTCGGTGTTCCTGAACGATAGACATCCGATTTACCCGTTAGTTTTCCTTCTATAATTTGAAAGCCCTTTGCCATCAAAAAGTTCTTTGCTCGCACATAGCGTGCTTGTGCTGTTACTGTAGCAGGAGAAGATGGTGTAAAAATACCGATTGTATCTCCTTTTTTCATTCCTCTACTCCCCTTTACTCAAATGCTCATGTATTAACTTCCAATCATCATATTCATTCTTCACAAAAATATTTGTCGCTCTACCCTGTCCCGAAACATACTCCCCCTCATAATAGCCTGAGTAGTGGTAAGTATATAGACAGGTTGCAGTATCTCGATTTGTGACAAGCCATTCAACATCTCTTGCTTCATATACTTCCTCTTTAATGAGATTCCAAGCATTTTCAAAATAATGCTGGATGTCTGTCATTGTTCCACACTTTTTATCTGTAAACCAATAAACAACATTTGGATGAAGCATTCGTTGAACATTCGCAAAATCATGTGAATTTGTAGCTTCTATATAGCTCGTTAATGCTTGCTCACATGAATTATTCATCGGTCTTCGCCTCATAGCAAAAGCAGTTTTGCACATGATCATTCACCATACCAACTGCCTGCATAAAAGAATAGCAAATTGTGCTACCAACGAATTTAAAGCCGTCCTTCTTCAGTTGCTTGCTCATTTTATCGCTAATTATTGTTGTAACAGGCACTTCAGCTAATGTCTTCCAATGATTAACAATCGGTTGATGGTCAACAAATTGCCAAATATAGTTTGAAAAAGAACCATGCTGTTCTTGCATGCGTAAATAAGCTTGTGCATTCGTAACGACACTTGCAATTTTTAGACGGTTGCGTACAATACGTGTATCTTCTCTTAGCTCAGCTAGTTTCTCCTCTGTATAGTGCACGATCTTCTCCGCATTAAAGTCATCAAAGGCCTCACGATAGCCTTCGCGCTTTTGTAAAATCGTCCACCAGCTCAATCCCGCCTGTGCCCCCTCTAAGCAAATCATTTCAAAAAGCTTTTGATCATCATAAACAGGCTTGCCCCATTCTTTATCATGATACTCTACGTATAACGGTTCATCTAATTTTACCCATCCACAACGTTGCATACTTTATCCCCCTAGTCTCGAAATGTGATGACTGTGCCATCTAATGCATCAACATACCCTAGCTCTTGCCCTGTTTTTTTATCATAGCAATCATACATCAGTACAGAGCTACCCATTTCATTGCCCATCCTCCATGCTAAACGAAAATCTAAATGTGCTAAGAAAATTTTCTTTGCCTGCTGTGCTGAAATCGCTGGCATGCTAGGCATTTGCTGCAATGCTTCCATATGAATACGTCCACTATGATAAGACTCCACATCACCTGTCGAATAATTAATCATTATAGCTACCCTAAAATGTGTTTTAATATTTTGTGCTGTTATTAAACGGAATATAAATCTAGGAGATTGTACCTTCTCCTCTACTTCCAACTGTAAATAAGGATATACTTCAGGCGCAATGAGCTGTAAAAATGCTATCGCCTTTTGTAATGCCTCCTCATCATTAAGCTGCAAGTTGCCTTGACGTTCTTTGAACCATCTCATCCCTAAAAGCTGACCTGTATTTATATCTATCCTTACATGAGCTGTTTCCTCATATAAGCCTTCTTCTTGTTCCTCAGCCCAAACAATCCTTTTCACATTGTTATATACGCTTTCGTCAATTACTTGTAGTTCACTACCTATCCCTAATATTTCCTCCAACGATTTGTTAGAAGTTATCCTTAATGGCGGCAATACGTCATAGTGCGTCTTACGTTTATATTCATAGATAACGGGTTCTAAAATATTAGCTTGATAAACTGGATATACATCATCTAGCTCATAAATAAGACGTAGTTGTCCTGCAATTTCAGTAATTGCTAAGCGCATGCGTAGATGCTTTTTAGCATTGTCGTATAAAGCATTTTTATCAACAAGCTTTTTGGGAATTTCAGGTATTTGCAGCTTCCCCATATTCATTAACCCGACTAAATTCCCCGCTTTATCAAGAGTAATGAAAATCCCTGCATTCGCTAATGGTAAATTCATTACAAGCTGCCCATAGCAAAATTCCTCAACTTCATCTATCAATTTGGACTTATAAAAAGTAAAGTCAGCTAAAGCATCTGGATAATACTGCAGCAAAAATTGATCCGCAAGCTTACGTCTTTCCTCCAGCGATATTTCTTTATCCCTTGGTACCCCAAAGCTTTCCTTTGAAACAGCATAGCTTGTGATTGTACCATTGTAATCCAACTGTACTTCTATGCTTTCTTGATCGCCTTCCCAAACAAATAAAGATTCTTCCCCTGGCTGTGCATTAATCTCTTCAAATATTAACTGAAAATGCTGCGGTGGCTTTGCAATACATAATGCTCGTTCCTTTAACTGCTGATGATTCATAACTAACCCCCAAACAGAATATACGTTCCCTCCATTATAATTCAATTTCTCATTTTATACAACTATTTCCAAAGAAAAAAGAAGGGCATTCACCCTTCTACTTCCTCTAACATATTCAATTTCCTTTTATCCTCTAACTCTGGATGTGCCATTCTAATAACAGAGCCGCGCAATAATATTAAAACGATTGCTATTAAAATCGTACCACTGACTATTAAAACATATTGTGCTGGCATCATATCGTATAAAACACCGTATATTAACGTTCCTAAGGGCATCATGCTCATTGCCATCATTTCTACAATACCAAATACACGCCCTTTGTACTCCTCATCTACTGATGTTTGCATAATAACCCCTATTGGTGTATTTGTTGTAACGCCAAACCCGCCAGCAACAAACATTAGCACTAAATAATAAATAAAGTTGACCGTATTTGACCAGCTAAATAATAATGGTACAGCTACTAGAATAACGGATATTGCCATCAACAACGTTGAACGTTTAACAACAACCAATGGAAATTTTAAATTGCTGCGAGTAGCTAAATAAATCGCTGTTATTAACATACCAATCGCCGCTGCCGCTTCAATGAAGCCAATTAATTGTGGCTGGAATTTTAAATTTGTTAACAGCACAAAGCCGATACCTACACTCAAGCAAGTGAAAAATAAATTTAACCATAACGCTGTCCATAAAATGGCACGTACAACAGGCTTTGTTTTTAAATAGACAAACCCTGCTTTAAAGCTTTGCAGCATCGTTTCTTTTTGTGCAGATGCTACTACTGGCTTTTTATATAATGTAAAGTTCATCGTTGATTCTAGCAATAGTGTAATAATTGCTGCGATAATAAAAATAGCTAAAAATACTTCCATTGAAGCAAAGCCAAACAACATCCCACCTACAATCGGTCCACCAATGCCTGATACTGAAAGCGATAGTTGATTAAAGCTCATCGCCTTTTGAATGCGCTCCCCATCCACTAAATTCGAGATTGAAGCTGAAAATGCTACACTAGAAAACGAGCTAAAGATACTATTAAACAATGTTGCTAAGTAAATTGCTGTTAAAGATAGCCCCACAGTCCATGTATAAAGAAGTAATGTACTAACTGTTAAAATTACACCTGCCTGCCCACCAAGTACAAGCCATTTCCTTGGTACTTTATCCCCTATTAGCCCTGCAATTGGAGAAATAATCGTTCTTGGCACAATGCTGAATAAAAGATTTGCAGCAAAGCTTAAAGATGATCCTGTCATCGACAGAATGTACATACTAATGCCGAATGTATACACACTTGAACCAAGCGCACCAATCATTTTACTTACTAAAAACGTGTACAAATGATACGTTGATTTTTTATATTTTAATTTTTCATCCATCTCGTTTCACACCCTTTTGTTTAATTTAATTAAACTTATTGTAAAACACGAATTTTCAGAATGCAACAAAAAGTTTAATTAAATTTAAATAAATATTCAAAATCCCTCAGAATAAGCATTAATTTGTTTAATTTAATTAAAATTAATACCCTATAATTTATTTATTTGCTATAATTGCATATAGCGAGGTGAGACCTTATGTTAAATATAGGGGCAAAAATAAAAGAGCTACGCAAAGAGCGCAAGATGACGTTGGCACAAGTAGCAGGAGATCGTCTAACAAAGGGCATGCTTAGTTTAATCGAAAATGGCAAAGCCCAGCCTTCGATGGAGAGCTTACAATATATTGCAAGTCAGCTTGAAATAGATGTTGCTGAATTAATACAATCAGAGGATAACAAGCAAGTGCGTGAAACTTTCATGCAAGTAGAACAGTTATATTCACAATTTAAAAAAGAGTTTAATAAAGAACAGCGTGAAATAAAGGGACAAGAGTTGTTACAGTTGATTCAGCCTTTAATGCAGTCAGGAAGCTTAAAAGGAAGTAATTACGAAGAAGTACGACTACTGGAACTTTATTTATTAGTGCGTTATTTACTAAAAATTGATCGTTCTATCGAGCCATTTTTACCTTTAGCTAAAATGTATGAAAACATTCATGCTTATTCTAAAGTATTAGAATGCTTTACTCGTTTAGGCGGCATTAAATTTGGACAACATCAACTTGAACAAGCACTCCACTATTTATTAGACGCTAAAAAATATATTGAACGTTATAATTATTTAATTGGTGACTTTGAAAAACTTGACTATTACTACAATTTAACTGTTATTTATGCGGCATTAAATGACGACATCAAAATGGAGGAGTATTTAAATTTAGCTTTAAATATAACGAAGGAAAAAGGAGTTTTATATCGCTTTAATGATTTTTATCGTTTATTATTTTTCATCAATTGCTCAAAGGGAGATGCTGAAAAAAGTAAATATTACTTGAACAAATTAAGGTTATTTATGGAGCTTTTCGAAAATCCTTTTGACGAGATACTGTATTCTTTAACTACATTGTTTTATATTAATCGAATTGAGCATGATTATCTTAAAGCATTAGCAGTAACTATTGATAATCATCGTCTACCTGAAGATGCATTAAATCATGCTATGGTATTTATTAATGGAGAACACGCTTATGCGCATTGGCAGTTAAAACAATATGGTGAAGCCAAAAAATGTTTAGCTACATTATTCGTACCCGAAGCTACAATCCACCCTATTGATTTAGCCATTATTTATCGCTCCTATGCCGTTCGAGCACTTTGTTACTATGAAGAAGGCGATATAGAAAATGCAAAACGCGATATATTGTACGCAATGGATGGCGTGAAGGAGTTTAAAGATACATTAGATAAGCAATTCATACTGCAAGCGTATGAGCGCATTATGCAATGAGGCTGTTGAGATTATGCTCTCAACAGCCTCACTTTTATTTATTCTAGCTTTTTCTGCTTCGATGACGTAACATCGAGCACATCTAACAGGAACATAAACAATGGAATACCAATAATTAGTCCCCAAACGCCTAAAAAATGCTCAGAGAATAAGATTACCATAAACGTATAAAAAATCGGCAAATCTGTTTTCGCTGACATTAGCTTCGGATTTAAGAAATATGCCTCAATACCGTGTAAAACAACGACTATAACTAAAATATAAACGATATACATAAAACCACCGATGCTATAGGCAATAATCGATAACGGAATTAATGAAATAATAACACCTGCTACTGGAATTAAACCAAGTACGAAAATCATTACCCCTAATGCGATTAAATGTGGGAAGCCCATAAATGATAAAACAATAATAGATAATGCACAGTTCACTGTTGCAATAATAAATTGTGCCTCAATTACTTTGCCGAAAGAACGAATAAATACTTTCGAGAAGTATTCTAACTCATCATATAAAGGAGCAATCTTACTCTTTTTAAACTTCATCGTAAATTCAACAATGCGATGCTTATCAAGCATTATAAATAAGCTTAAAATCGCTGCAATTAAAATTTGTAAAAGCAACTTCCCAATATTCGTAATATTTTCCACAATAAAATTAACACCTTGCTGCAAATATTGCTCCAGCTCAATTTTTTCAATTGTTGGTGCTAAATACTTCGTAATTTCATTTTCATTTGGATTAATATTAAAATTCATCATCAAATTAAAGAGCTGTGTAATTTGCTGTGAGACGAGTGGCAAATATTTATAAACCGTTCCAACAACTCCTGCGACAAACAATAAGTAAATAATAACTGTAATGACCGCTTCTTTTATAGGCACATATTTTCTAATGGTGCTTGTTAGCTTTGTGCTTAAGCGATTCATTAAATATGTAATAATAAATGTAAACAGGATGAGATCGAGCATACTGCGCATTAAATATAATGCAACCCCGATACCAAGCAAAATCATAAACCGTTTAAAGCCATGACTTCTAAAAAAATCCCACACAAGCATTCTACTACTCAAAATATGGACAAAGCCTTATTGTCGGCCTGTCTAGTAGCAGCGACCTCCTTTTGTTTTTCAAATTTTTTAGCCTCCGTATTTTCTCGAAAGCTTTAAAAATGTGACTTTAACATCATTTAGCCTATCCATAATCTATTCATTATTATACCGTTGATAGCGAATAGAACCAAAGAATTATTATTCGAATTTGAAATTTAATGATAAAATTTTTCTCATAAATCATTCATTCAATTATTTAGATATTTTAGGAGGTTTAAAAATGAGCAAAAAACTACGGGAATACGGAATTATTATTGGACAACTACCAACAGGCACTAAAAATTGCATTACAGATGTTGAAGGCGTTCAAATCGGCCATGTTACACTAGATGAGCCTTTAAATGACCAAGGTGATTACGTTTGTACAGGCGTCACAGCAATACTACCTCACACTGGCAATTTATTTGAGCAAAAAGTAACAGCTGCTAGCTATGTATTAAATGGCTTTGGTAAAACAACAGGGCTTGTGCAAGTGAATGAGCTTGGTGTACTAGAAGCCCCTATTATGCTGACAAATACATTTAGCGTACCTGCTGTCACACAAGGAACATTACAGTATATGCTTGAGACAAATGAAGCAATAGGTCAAACAACAGGGACAATTAATATTGTCGTTGGTGAATGCAATGACAGCAATTTGAATTCGATTCGACACTGTGCAATTACACCTGTACACGCAATGAAAGCCATTCACAATGCAACGAATGATACGATAGCTGAAGGAGCAATTGGTGCAGGTAAAGGTATGGTTTGCTTTGGTTATAAAGGCGGTATCGGCTCATCCTCACGCATCGTGGTAGCTAATGAAGAAATCAGCTATACAATTGGTTGCTTAGTATTGAGTAATTTCGGACGCAAAGAGGATTTTTTAGCTGAGCGCTATTCAGCCAAAACTAAGCAACATCCAGATACAGTAGCTCCTACAGATGGCTCCATCATTATCGTTTTAGCAACAGATGCACCACTTAGTAGCAGACAGCTGCAACGTGTCATTAAACGCTGTGGCATCGGTCTTGGTCGTACAGGCAGTCATTTTTCACACGGCAGTGGCGATATTGTCATTGGATTTACAACGGCTCGCACAATTCCACACAAAACTGAGGAATTATTCGAAGCACGGACGCAGCTACGCGAGGATCACCCTGTAATGAATCAATTATTTGCCGCAGCTGCGGAGGCGACCGAGGAGGCAATTTTAAATTCTTTAGCACAAGCGAAAACGACAATAGGTCGCAATGGCCATACTGTGCATGCATTTCAATTTTAAACAGGAGTCATGTTTAACTATTTAGAAAAAAGGGTATTTTAAACTTCTTAATCATAGATTCTTAGTAAAGCAGGTGATACATATGTTTGAGACATTGCTATTTCAATTAGCCTTTGTTGTCTTTATTGGATTATTTTCTCAATGGTTAGCGTGGCGTTTCCGCATGCCAGCTATCGTTGTGATGAGTATAGCTGGCTTGATTATCGGGCCATTTACAGGACTTGTTGTACCGCAAGAAACATTTGGCCCTATTTTCCAAACAGTCGTGTCATTAGCTGTTGCTGTTATTCTGTTTGAAGGTAGTTTAAGTCTTGATTTCCGCGAAATTCGTGGCTTTCGAAAGTCAATTACACGCATTTCAACAATCGGTGCAGCCATCGCATGGCTTGCTGGATCAGCTGCTGCACATTACGTCGCTGGTTTGCCTTGGGCTGTTGCCTTTGTCATCGGTGGATTATTCATTGTAACGGGACCAACAGTTATCCTTCCATTGCTACGTCAGGCAAAATTAAAAGAGCGACCTGCCGCTATTTTAAAATGGGAAGGAATTATTGTTGACCCATTTGGTGCATTACTTGCACTATTTGCTTATCAAGTTGTCTTAGCACTTTATCAGTTGGAAGGTGGTACATCACTCGGTACGTTCTTTATTTCAGCTCTATTAGCTGCATTACTTGGTGGTGTCGTAGGATTTTCAACAGGACAAGCCTTGGAACGAGGGATTATTCCTGAATTTTTAAAATCTCCTATGCTTCTTGCCACTGTGTTAATCGTTTTTTCATTAAGTGATGCCATTATGCATGAAACAGGACTATTAGCTGTTACAGTAATGGGCTTAGTTATGGGGAATATGCACTTAACAAGCCACCATGACCTTTTACATTTCAAAGAAAATATTTCTGTCATTTTAATTTCAACTGTCTTTATTATGCTAACAGCTTCTCTTACACTAGATACGCTTGTACAAATTTTTGATTGGCGCATGTTGCTTTTTGTATTAGCAATGATGTTTGTTGTGCGACCATTATCCATATGGCTATCAACCATTAATGCTGGACTCTCCTTACAGGAACGGGCTTTAATCGGTTGGATTGCACCACGTGGTATTGTTGCATTGACCGTTTCCGGTTATTTCGCAACAGCATTACAAGAAGCTGGCTTTGAGAGTGCAGAATTATTAACTGCGTTAACATTAGCACTTGTTTTTGCAACCGTTATAGCACATGGCTTTAGCATTGGTTGGTTAGCGAAAAAGCTTGGATTACAGGCTGGAAATAGTGAAGGTATTATTATTGTTGGTGCTTCAGCATTTACAAATGAGCTTGCTATATCTCTACAGCAAAACAATATTGATGTATTATTAATGGATCGTTCATGGGAGGATTTATCTACCGCACGAAAAAGCGGTGTTAAAACAGAGGTTGGCGATATTTTAAGTGAGCACACCGAATTTCATGTAGATTTAACACCCTACAATCAATTGATAGCTGCTACAATGCAGGATGCTTATAATGTACTAATTTGTGCAGATTTTGTACCAAGCTTAGGGCGTAAAAATATTTATCAAACAGCACTACATTCTGCTGACCCTGCTAACTATTCACGTAAATATGGTGGGCAAGTACTCGTGCAAAATCATATCGATATTCATGAATTAAACTATCTTATTGAACATGGAGCGAGCTTGAGGCAAACAAAGATTACAGATGTCTACACGATTGATGACTACAGTCAACAAAACCCAAATGCCGTAATGATTTACGCATTAACAGCTGAAGGTGAGCTTATTCTCAATATGGTGGAGGAATACGATAAAATTAAGCACAGCCCACATACAATTATTAGCTTAGTATAATTTTTTAGCCAAACGTTGTCCGTCTTGGATACGTTTGGCTATTTATCATTATGTGAAATTCCTCATTTTTCTGAGTACTTGTCCTTCCTGTGTGGACTTCACAACAATATCAAAATGTTGACTATATGGGTGCATAAACACTTTATACTGAATTCTTCTTTCATTTAATTGTCACAAAAAATATATAATCAAACTATTGTGAATGTTTTAAACAGAAAGTATGATAATGAAGTAAATGTAAATAAAACATATATATTTACTTCATTATTACAAGTACTGGGAGGTAATCAGATGACGAATATTCGAGTTGGTATCGTAGGCTACGGCAATTTAGGTCGTGGTGTAGAACATGCAATCTCTCAAAATCCTGATATGGAGCTAGTGGCGGTTTTTACACGTCGTGACCCAGCAACAGTGAAAATTGCTAGCGATGCAAAGGTATATTTAATAGATGATGCAGAAAAGTTTAAGAATGACATTGACGTTATGATTTTATGTGGTGGCTCTGCAACAGACTTACCAGAGCAAAGCCCTCATTTTGCACAATGGTTTAATATCGTTGATAGCTTTGACACACATGCAAAAATTCCACAGCACTTCGAGGCTGTAGATGCAGCTGCACAAAAATCTGAAAAGGTAGCTGTTATTTCTAGTGGTTGGGACCCAGGTTTATTCTCATTAAACCGTGTAATTGGCGAAGCTGTTTTACCTGTAGGTACAACATATACTTTTTGGGGAGATGGCTTGAGTCAGGGGCATTCTGATGCAGTGCGCCGTATTGAAGGCGTGAAACATGCTGTTCAGTACACATTGCCAATTAAAGAAGCTGTTGAACGTGTTCGCAATGGAGAAAGCCCTGAGCTATCTACACGTGAAAAACATGCTCGCGAATGCTGGGTTGTATTACAAGATGGCGCAGATGCAGCGAAAATTGAGCAAGAAATCGTAACAATGCCTAATTATTTTGACGAATACAATACAACAGTAAACTTTATTACAGAGGAAGAGTTTACAGCAAACCACACTGGTATGCCGCATGGCGGATTCGTCATCCGAAGTGGGGAAAGTGGCGCAAATGACAAGCAAATTCTAGAGTTTTCCTTGAAGCTTGAAAGCAATCCAAACTTCACTTCAAGTGTACTTGTGGCATATGCGCGTGCAGCTCATCGTTTACAGCAAGCAGGCGATCACGGAGCAAAAACTGTTTTCGACATTCCATTCGGCTTACTATCACCAAAATCAGCAGCTGAATTACGTAAAGAATTACTATAAGAAGAGCCGAGGCGTCTGCCTCGGCTCTTTTATTAAACTGCAATAACACCTAATAATACGGCAATTATCAATAGTACAATACTTAATCCCCACATCCATAAAAACGAAAACTTTAAATGTTTGCCCATTTCTAAACCAGATAGCCCTAATGCTAACCAAACGGCTGGAGCCAATGGCGAAACGAATGTTCCAACAATATTCCCAATAATCATTGCATATGCTGTAGAGAATGAATCGATACCAAAGGATAAACCGATTTGTTCAACAACAGGGAATAATGCGAAATAATAAGCATCGGTGCTTAATAATAAATCAAATGGTACACCTAATACACCAATAATAATATGTAAATAGCTAGATAACGCTGTTGGTAATACTTTTACCGCATCATTGGCAATCGCTGTTAACATACCTGTACCATTTAAAACACCTAAAAATAACCCTGCCGAAATAATGATTGAAGCCATTGTTAAAGCACTCGGTGCATGTGCTTGTACACGTGCCATTTGCTCCTTTGGCGTACGGTAATTGACAGGCAGCGCTACTGCTACACCAATTAAGAACGCTAAGCCCGCTGGTAAAATGCCTGATACTAATATTGCGATAACTGCAATAGCAATAATTGCATTTACCCAAATTAATTTAGGTCGTTGTAAGCTTGTATCAATTTCTGTCGATACAACTCCTTGTGCCATTGATACATCTTCATCTTTAAAATTAAGTGTCCCATACTCTTTTAAAATTCGTTTCTTTTCTAAAATTCCCATAAAGATAGCTAAAGCAAGCATTAAAATAATGCCAATGATTTGAATTTTAATTAATGGATACCATAGCTCCGTCACATCTGTCTCTAATACCGAAGCAACTCGTCCTAATGGTCCGCCCCATGGAATCATATTAATAATTGCTGCGGAGCCTGCTACCAATAGTAGAAGTAAATAAGGGTTCATACGTAAACGTAAGTAAAGTGGTAGCAGTGCTGGAATCGTAATTAAAAATGTCGATGCACCTGAGCCATCTAACTGTGCCACTACCGCAATTAATACAGTAATAACAGCAACTACGACAACGTTCCCTCGTGAAAGCGCAATCATTTTAGTGATGATAGGATCAAATAAACCTGTATCCTGCATAATACCAAAGAAAATAATTGCAAAAATAAACATGACTGCTACACTCATAACAGAATTTAATCCTGAGTTAAAAAACTCCCCTAAATCTTTAGCGCTAAAGCCAGCAATTAATGCAGCAATAACAGGTGGTATTACCATCGCTACGAGCGGTGATACACGACCGCTAATTAATAATGCAACAATTACAATTATTGTAATAAACCCGATAATACTTAAACTCATTTATACTCCTCCTTCACAAATTGTTCACATTTTATTTATTAAAAAATAGCACAATGCATAAAGAAGGAGAATAATACGACCATATGTTAAATAAATAGCATATATTTAATTTTGTTCATAAGTTCCACGGTATACATATTTTCGCTCCGGTCTACCTACTGAGCCATATATTGATACCATCTCTAAAAACTGCTCACTCACTAAATACTCTAAATAGCGACGCGCTGTTGAACGGCTAGATCCAATTAACTCACTTAGCTGAGAGGCTGTTAATTCTTGTTGTCGTTCCTTTTCAAAAATATCTTTCACTATCTGCAATGTATGTGCATCAATTCCTTTCACAAATATTTCATCTTCCATTATTTTAGGAGCTACACCATTGTAAAAGAGAGAATCTAATTCCCCTTGCGTGATGCTAGCACTTTTCTCATATATCGCAGTCGTTTGGCAATATTTATTGAGCGCCTGCTCTAGCCTCGGTTGTTCGAATGGTTTAATTAAATAATCAAATATGCCCAAATGTAATACTTCTTTAATCAGCTCTATTTCAGTTGCTGCCGATATGACAATAACATAAATTGATGGATAGTTATGACGAATATGTGCGATAAGTTTGCTACCTTCTACATCAGGAATATATAAGTCTGTCAATATAATTTTTGGAAGCTGCTCCGCTTGCTCTAGCTTCTCTATCAGCTCATTTCCCGTTCGGATATTTTCTGTCACACAAAACCCATTTACCGCTTGTACAAAATCTTGGTGAATTTTCGCCACTCGAAAATCATCCTCAACAATCCATATACGATGCACCATTATTCCCCCTCTACTGGAATCGTTATAATAAAGCAGGCTCCTGATAAATCACCTTCATCCACTGTAATTTCTCCCCCTACTTCCTTCAATGCTTGTTTACTAATCGCTAAACCATGCCCTCTATCGAATCCTTCCTTTGTCGAAATACCACGCATAAAAATTTGTTCATAAACGGCATCTGCAATTCCTGATCCACTATCTTGAATTTCAAACGTATAATGTGTTTTATAATGCATAATAGATAGCTGGATTAGCTTTTTTTCCTCTCGACTATTTTTTAATATATCTATCGCATTTTGCAATACATTGCCAAGTGCTGTTAAAATAGCACCCTCCTGCTTCTCTGTAAACTGTATTGCCACATCTGTATTACGCAATTCTAATTGAATACCTAATTCTGCTGCCTCTATCATTTTCCCTTGAATTAATGCACGCAGCAATGGTGATGCCATTTGACTATTTAAAAATGACTGATTGTCCATTTGATTTTGGCGTTCTTCTCTGATAAATTCAATCGCCTCATCATAGCTTTTATGCAATAATAATCCTAAAATAATGTGCAGCTTATTAGCAAATTCATGTGTTTGTGCGCGTTGTGCATTGGCATATTGGCGCACTTCCTTTAATTCATTAATGACATTTTGGATATTTGTTTTTCTCCTAAACGTATACAATGAACCTACTTTATTTGCTAATGGAGCCTTATTTAAAATAACTAAATGCTCCCCGAGTAGCAATTCTAAATTGTGAATTATATCCTGCTGCACAACACGTGATGTGAAAACATGCTCGATGCTTTCCCCATGCCATTGTGCAATTGGTTTCTTTTGAGTTGTGTCCACTAACTGGTAAGCGCTATTATTTATTGTCATAATTTGATTTTGTCGGTCTGTGGCAATAATACCTTCCTCCGTTGTTGCTAAAATAAGCTTATGCTGATTATATAGCTTCGCAATTTGCTGTGGCTCCATATTGTGTAGCAAACGTTTAATATAATATGAAATCGCTATTGCCCCTATAATCCCGATTACTAAAACAAGACAAGTATATATAAGCCATTTTTTTGAATAACCGCTAATTTTTCTGTCGATGAAATCAGTTAAAAAACCTACAGATACGACACCGATTACTTCCCCTTCTTTCATAATAGGCACTTTCCCACGAATAGACTCACCTAGTCCCCCCATTGTCTTTGACACATAGGATTTCTGATCAAGCAGTGCCGCATCATTATCTCCCCCGACCATTTTCTGACCAATCTGCTCAACAAGCGGGTGTGAATACCGAATCCCCTCTGTATTTCCAACAACAATAAAGGCCGCACCAATATCCGCTCGCAAATTCTCTGCTATCGGTTGAATACGGATACTTGGTTGGGCATCCTCAAAAGCAGCTACGATTTCTTCCATAGAAGCAATTGCCTTTGCGATGCTTAGCGCCTCTTCCCCCATTTGCTCCTCTGTCGTTTCTCGAATATGTATTTGCAATAAATATATATAAATCATACATACGAATAAAATTAAAATACTTGTTAATAAAATCAATTTAAAAGTTAGTGATTGTAAATATGCTTTCATCTATTTATCCTCCTTACAAAATATTACTACACACCACAGGAGTTTGAAATATTCTATAATTTCTGATAATATTTTTATCTATTATAAACCTAAGGAGCGATTCATATGTCTTTATTATCCAAAGCACAAGCAATTGCAGCAGAAATGATTGCTATTCGCCGTCATCTTCATCAGCACCCCGAGCTCAGCAATCAAGAATTCGAAACAACGAAGCTTGTCGCAAGCTATTTATCAAAATGGGACATTCCTTATACAATAGCAGAAAGCGGTACAGGTATTGTCGCCCTCATTCAAACACTGAATGCTACAAAAACACTAGCGCTTCGAGCAGATATGGACGCATTGCCTATCGTGGAGGAAACCGCTGTTCCGTATAAGTCCATACATACAGGTGTGATGCATGCATATGGACATGATTTGCATACTGCGGTACTGCTTGGCACAGCAAAAATGCTCATTGATAATCAGCATTTATTGAAAGTGAATGTGAAATTAATTTTCCAACCTGCTGAGGAAATTATGAGTGGTGCAAAGGAGATGCTACAAGCGGGCGTATTGAAAAATCCAAAGGTAGATGCAGCAGTTGCCCTCCACACTTCACCAGACTTATCTGTCGGTGAAATAGGTATCCGCCAAGGAGCAATGCTTGCCGCATGTGATAATATCACCATTACAATTAAAGGAGCAGGCGGTCATGCCGCACATCCACATAAATCGGTTGATCCAATTATGATTGCAGGGCATGTGCTCACTTCCCTACAAACAATTATATCAAGAGAGCTTCCGCCTACGGAGCAGGCGGTTGTAACAATTGGACAAATTCATGGCGGGGAGGCACATAATATTATCCCTGAAACAGTTATTATGAAAGGCACTGTACGCACGACAAATCCTGCAATTCGTGAGCAAATGCCTACCATCATTGAGCGCATCATTCACCATACCGCACAAAGTATGCGTGGTGCTGCAACGTTGCATTATGAGCATGGTTGTCCTGCTCTTATATCAGATATGCCATTATTGCAATTGTTTGAACAGGTAACGAGTGAGCTACTCGGGGAAGAACATGTCGTACATATGCCTGTACCATCAATGGGCGGTGAAGACTTTGCCTACTTTTTAGAGCAAGTGCCCGGCTTTATGTTTAGAATGGGGACTGGTAGCGACAATGAAAACACCCGTCGTGCCTTGCATAATTATAAAGTGGAATTTGAAGATGAAGCAATTCAATATGGGATTGCAGCAATGGTAAATTTCGCGCTGGCATATGGGGAAGTATAGCAAAATAATCAAGGGCTATATGAAAAGCAGCTGTTCGCTTACTTTCATATAGCCCTCCTTTTATTATTTCAATGTTAAAATATAATCTGCCACTGCTTCTTCATTTCCTTTAGCTGCTCCCGCAGGCATTGCACCTTTACCATTCTTTAAAATATCAACGATTTCCTCTTTAGATAATGTTAAGCCATGTAAGTTAGGTCCCATACCGCCAGTTAAATCGCCGCCATGACAGCCAATGCATTGCGCCTTTGCAACACTTTCTCCAGTAGCTACCGTATCTGTTGATGAATCTGGCTTTTCTTCCTTCGCTTTATCTCCGCCACCACATGCAGCCAGTCCAAATACCGCTAGACCGCCAGCCAATACTACATGCATAAAACGTTTTGTCATCATCCTACACCTCATTTTGTATTTTTTACCCTACATCTCAGCAACCCATAGCTCCTCTATAAAAATCGCTGAATTAAACTAACAAGATTACTGTAAGTATAACCTCCCCCTTGTTTTTCATACATTATAGAAACAATGGGCAGGCACTTACTTTTTCTTTATACTGAGCTCTTCCCTTTTCCATGAATGTGTAAACTTATCATAAAGATTTGTTGCAGCGACATATGTGTAAGTAGATTTCTTTGTTTGCTTATATTTTCTATGCTTGTGGACATCTCTTTCAAATAAGGTATTCGGCTTTTCTTTATACTCATCTGTTTTCTCATACTCACGCTTGGCATCTGCTAAATGATTTGCTCTCGTTATCGCATCATCGCCTTTTGCCTGCTTTCTTATATGATTTGCTGCGCTTAATGCCACCATTTGGACATCCGATTTAGAAGGTGCCATCCGCATGCTTTTTTCAACGATTTCGCGCTCCTGCGAAACCCGTTCAACATGTTCAACCATCGCTGGTGCATGTTGTCGTATATATTCCATCTCTTCTCTAGTTAATTTTTTACCTGAGTGGAATTTCGTTAAAATGCTTTTTGCCTTTGGATTATCTTGCCCTGTATTTGTTTTGCTTTCCTGTATTTGCGAGATTTCTTGCTGCACCATTTCCTTCGTCAGCTCATTGTGCGTTTTAGAGCCTTTTTTCGCTTCATCTGCTTCTGTATGATTCGTCGCTACAATGCTGGTTGGAAAGCTTAAATTTAAATTATTTTGCGTAATTCTCACACTAATCATCCCTTCAGCAAATTTTTCTTTCCATTAATATCGACTTTATTCTTTAATCATCAATAGCTTTTACTTCCAACATATGAAAAAACCATTTATCATAAAAATAGAAACATTGAGAGGAGTATGAGTTATGAAGAAAAAATATTTTGCTGCGGTGCTTGCGGCAGCAGCTATTGCCCCTGCTATTGTTACACCAACAACGATGCATGCAGAGAAAGCCATTTTTAACGACATTAACTCTGCAAGTCCTTATGTAAGCGCTATCCAATTATTATATGAGAAAGGCGCAATTACAGGATTTTCCGACAACACGTTTCGACCCCAAGATACTATTACACGCCAGCATGTACTTGTAATATTAGAACGTTTAATCAAATTCCCTACTATTCGAGAAGGAACAACTTTTACTGATGTTACAGAACAGCATTCCTATTATGAAACAATTCAAAATGCTTATAAAGCCGGCTTAATCGATGGACAGACTGATGGTAGCTTTAACCCAAACGCGCCTGTTACACGTGCCCAAATAGCCAAAATTTTAGCACAGGCATTCCATTTACAAGCAACAGCTACAACCTCTTTTTCAGATGTATCAGAGTCACATTGGAGCTATCCATATGTCCAAGCATTGAGCAGTCACCACATTACAACAGCTACAGAGCGATTTTCTTTAAATGAGCCACTAACACGCGGTCAATTTGCTTTGTTTTTAGAAAGATTGCTATTACAAAGTGAATTGGAGGAAGATACATTGCCAATCGGTCAATGGGCTGGAAAAATTGATATTCCACAAAGCCCTTTATCTGTCATTTTACAAATTGAGGAGAATGGTGAAGCCTATTTCTCTGTACCAGCGCAAGGCTTAACAAGCTACCCTATTCATGCTATCACAGCAGATAATAACCAATTACAAATCACTATTGATCTTGCTGGAACTGTGATGACAATTGAAGGGAAAATTGAGGAAGATCGTATTACAGCAAGCTTTTCACAAAATGGTATGACATTCCCTCTTATTTTGACACCATATGAGCCACCTGTTGTCACATATGAGGAATTAGTTGTACCTGTTGAAAATGGGCAATTAAAAGTAGCATTAGAAATGCCAAAAGATGTAACTACAAAAGTGCCTGTTGCTATTATTATTGCTGGCTCTGGTCCAACAACGAAGGATGGTAATTCTATAGCTGGCGAAAACAATAGCTTAAAAATGCTGGCGGAAGGCTTAGCACAGCAAGGCATTGCATCGATTCGCTTTGATAAGCGAGGTGTTGGTGACAATACAGGACTATTAAAAGATGAGGGTGATTTACGCTTTACAAGCTATTCTCAAGATGTTGAACAAATTATAAAGCTTGTTGAGCAAGATCCGCGCTTCTCAAGCGTTCACTTAATTGGACATAGTGAAGGCTCATTAGTTGGCATTGTTGCTGCTCAAACAACAAAGGCTTCCTCCATTATTTCTATCGCAGGAGCGGGTCGCCCAATCGATGAAATTTTATTAGAGCAGCTAAGTGCACAATTGCCAAAGCCATTACTCGAAAAAAGCGCAGCGATTCTTACACAACTGAAAAAGGGTGAAATAGTAGCAGACGTACCAGAGGATTTATATGCATTATTCCGCCCATCTGTACAACCATATTTAATATCATGGTTAAGTTATGATCCAGCTAAAAAAATAGCGGAACTGGATGTACCTGTATTGATTATTCAAGGTAGCAATGATTTGCAAATAACAAAAACAGATGCCGAACGTTTACACACAGCAAAGCCTGATGCGGACATTCTCTATTTTGAGACAATGAATCATGTATTAAAGGATGCTCCTGCAGATCGTGAAGGAAACTTAGCAACTTATGCCAATCCTACTTTACCATTAACAGAGGGACTTGTAGAAAAGATTTCCACATTCATTTTGAAGTAACACCATTTATCTACAATTTCCGAGGAAATATTTTTTCATTTAAAAGAGCGACTGAAAAAACCTTTCAGTTGCTTTTTTTATATCGTTGCGTGCGCAATGCTGACAATTGCTATATTTTAAGGGGAGAGCAGCTTATGCTGAAAGCACAAGGAGGTACAATATGAAGCTAGGAGAAAAAATTCGCTCCAAACGGATAGAGCTACAACTAACACAGCAGCAATTAGCTGACAAAGTTTTTGTTACAAGACAAACAATTTCTAAATGGGAGTTGGATAAAAGCATTCCAGATCCCCTCACCTTAACATTATTGGAAAATGCTTTGAATTCAAAGCTACATGCTGTTGACGTCTCACAAACGAAAGGAGTACAAAATATGAGGTTGCTACAAAATATTTTAGGTGTATTGCTTTTTGGTATTTTGTTTTTACCATTTAGAATGGGTGGTGTATTTATCAAAAAGGGATGGTCAAATCCACTTGTTAGATTTATTGTCATTCCAATATTGATAGTAGGCTACCTTCTCTACATTAATTCTCTTAACATGAAAGCATTTTATTTAATTGTTGGATTCTCCATCGCACTTTATTTAACAACAAGTATTTATTTTTACTCTAACAATGCATATAAGGAAAGCTAATTAAAAGCTGGTTGGGAAACTGAAAATCCCAATCAGCTTTTTAAATTTACAATACGTCAACAAAAGTTTAATATGCACTTACTACTAATATGCTACCTTTTAGACATAATAATCGCTTTTTCTACATCCATTATATTGACTTTATCATTTCATTACACGATACTAATTATAAGTTTAGTAAATTAATCATACTTTTCTGTATTTTTGATACAAAATAGAAGCCTTTCTCTGCGAAGATATACTTAGGGCTTTATTTTGATAGAAGGAGGCCATCAATATGAAAAGCATTAAACATCGATTACTTTTTTTCATACTAGGACTACTACTACTTGCCTCAACACTTAATGCAGGCTTAGCAGTCTGGATTGTGAATACAAAGAGCCAGGAAGTTCTCATTGAAAAAGCACAAGAGCAAGTTTTAGAAATGGCGCAACAAGCTGAGATGATTTTAAATTCTGAAACAGATGCAATCTCTGCACTGCAAGCTTTTGTAGATGCAAAGGCGCAACAGGACAATGTTGCATATGCAATTATTATCGACAAAAATGTGCAAGCAGTTGCACATAGCGATGTAGAAAAATCAGGAAAAATATATGATGATGACTACACAATTGACGGAGCGACAAAAGGTGTTAAACAATTTTCTCGATTTTATGCAGACGTCCAAGGTATGTGGACATACGACATTATGGAGCCTATTTATCACAATGGCGAGCTTTACGGTGTAATCGACATTGGTGTTCCTGAAAGTGGTATTAAATCAATTATTGACTCTGTTTTAACTTTCCAAATAATTATTGGTATTGCAAGCTTTTTAATTATCGGTGGACTTATGTGGTGGAGCATTAGCCGCATCGTTCGAGCACTGAAAGGTCTTGAAGGCACTCTACAGCAAACAGCTAATTTAAATTTTAACGAAAACGATGAATTAGAGCATCTTTCAAAGTATAAAGACGAAATTGGACAAATGGCAAAAGGGATTTCAACAATGCGCTCTGCACTGCGTGATGTAACAACGAATATTCAAAGCACAAGCAATGAGCTAGTTGAATCTTCTACAACACTTTTACAAATCGCTGATGACACTGCGCAAACGACGGATGAAATTAGCTTAGCAATTAACGACATTGCTCATTCAACAGAAGAGCAAGCACATGATACAGAAAAAGGCGTTGAGCAATTAGACCATCTTTCCGGCAATATTGACCGCGTCATTGAGCATACCGAAAAAATTGCCGCAATGACAGCGCAAATTGATGATCTAAGCAACCAAGGTGTTGGGACGGTGCAACAGCTTTCAATGTGGTCAGAAAAGAACCGCAACTCATCACAGCAGGTTAGCGCAATCGTTCAAGAGGTGGATAAAACATCCTCAGATATTTCGAGTATCGTTAATACAATTACAGAAATCGCTTCACAAACAAATTTACTTGCACTGAACGCTTCTATCGAATCCGCTCGAGTTGGAGAGGCTGGTAAAGGCTTCGCCGTTGTTGCTGACGAAATTCGAAAGCTCTCTGAGCAAACATCTAATGCAACAGAGGATATTAAAAATAAAATTACAGCGATTCAAGCAATTTCAAAAAGCGCTGTGACAGAAATAGAATCGAGCATTGAAATTGTTGAGCAAAATGCACAAGCAGCGACAAATACTAGCGATATTTTCAATACGATTAAAGAAGCGTTAGATCAAACAATTGAAGTTGCTCGTGAGGTTCAGCAGCTTTCAGCAGAAATGAATCAAAGCAAGGAGCAAATTATTAGTGCTATTCATAATATATCTGCTTCTGCAGTTGAAACCTCTGCTGGTGCCGAGCAAGTTTCTGCCTCTGCTCAGGAGCAATTAAAGAGCATCGGCATCGTATCAGAAAAAGCTCGTGATTTAAATATAATTGCTGAGCAACTAAGAAAAGAAGTAGATAAATTTGCATTGTAAAGCAAGAGCTTGAATAAAGATATTGTAATCAAAATAAAGCCCGAACAATTTTGCAAAACACTTCATACAGTGTTTTGCGATTGTTCGGGTTTTATCATTTTAACCTGTTCATACTTCAAATTATAATTTTCCTATAATCGGCAAGAATAGGTATGGTTTTTTTATACTATTTTACATCAACAACCCATTTTATGTTTGACATAAAAGGTTTTATATGGAAAAATAAAATTGTGAGAATTTTGGCCATTATTCATCACTGCACTACAAGCTTTATACAGCTTATAAAATTATCAATGTATGGAGGGAAATGATGAAAAAACTTAAAATGTTAGTTTTAATTACAGCCTTCACATTAAGCATACCAGCAACTTTTTCAAGCGTTCAAGCCTCTAATAATTTAGAGCCAGTAATAACGCCGGCAGCAGATACAATTTTCGTCTCAAGAACAGTAACAACATACACAACAGCTATGTGGGTAACTGAAAATAGAAACGGCAAAACATATTCAGGCTATATTTATTACAACGGCAAAATAGATATATATGGACGATATATTCTTGAGGGCCATATCTCGGCAGGCCCTTATGCAGATCCCTATGTTGTTGAATTAGATTAATTTACAAATTATGTAATTTCAATATCCTCTTTAAGTATCATATTATTGTGAAGCTCACAATATAGCTTAAAGAGGATATTTTGTAAATAACAACGATAAATTATTGAAAATCTAGAGGTGGATACATGAAAAATGTGGTTCGTTTTATAATAAAGGAAATCGCTAAAAGCAAATATACTTTATTACTACCACTCGCAATCATTTTACTGATTGTATCTCTATCTATCATTAATCACCATCAATCAGGAGCGACTCAGCAAGAGCTAGAGGAAACTTTTAAAAATCGAAAAGCTACAGTGGATTTCTTAATTGGCAGAGCACTTAGTAAAGAAAGAGCTGTCGGACTAACAGAAGAGCAGCGTCAATCGCTAGATAGCCTCCTAGTGCAAGAACAGTACTTACAGGAGATTTCAAACAAACTAAAAGTAAATGATTTAGAAATTGCTTCAACACATTTAGCATATATCAATGAATATGAGAAATATATGCAACTTGTTTCTATTCCTTATAATAGTAAAAGTTTATTGGAAATTGAACAACGTAAGATTGAACAGTTAATTGAACATGACTTATCCTATACAGAGCAAGCAACACCATACAATACTGCACTGTTTACAAAACAGCTATTCCAGCTATTATTTAGCCCTGCGACAGCTTTACTATTTTTGCTCATTTTTTGCTATAAATATTTATTGGATAGAGAAAATCGGCTATTTGACTTTTTTAAAGTGAATTCTTTGTCTCCTATAGCAACATATTATGGTTATTTAATTTCTTTTTTACTCAGCATCCTTATGTACATAGTACTAGCAAGCCTATTATCATTATTGCCACCACTTATCACTGGGCATCTAAATACCGTTCATTATCCAATTGAAGTAGCAGTTGGGTCTACTATCATCATGGTGCCTGTATGGAAGTGGTTCGTTTTTCTTCCGATTAGCTGGGGTATTTTCGTTGCGTTATTATTAATTTTAGCAATTGGTTTACTAAAACAACGTATTTCTTTAGGCATGACTTTAGCATTAATAACTATACCGTTTATGGTTGGCTATATCATTTCACTACATTATGGCTTTTATATGGCTAACCCTATACATTTGTTTATCTCATATGAAACACATTTATTAGCTACAGATCGCTCTATTATTTATTTAGTATGGATGTTCATCTTACTGATTTTATGCTTTATTATTTCTTATCCAATCATCAAATCACAATGGATTACATTTAGAGCAGCTGATTTTCATATTAGCAAAAAACAATATCACCCTCAAAACAAATGGAAGATTTTACAATTTGAGCATTTGAAAAAGAAACGTAAAGGGCATGTCCTACTAACACTTGTCCTGCTATTTGGTATTATGGGCGGTACTGTTGCTGTAGTGAATCAGCAATTCCAAGCAATACCTATAAAAGCATTGAAAGCAATTGAAGATTTCCAAAGCTTTATAATCGAAATTCGCACAAATTGGAAAGCTTCAGAAGAGGATTTTGAACTGGAACAGGAAATGCAACTACAATCAGGCGAAGAAATAGATGACCCTGAGGAAAATCCTTATACTGCTATGGTAGAAAGTTTGAATGATAGCTATTCTATGCTAGAAAACTTAAAAAGCGAAATTGGTTCACCTAACTTTTATGAAAAGTTCCGAGAAGCATTGAGGTCATTAGATCCTCCAACATATAAAGAAATAGACGGCACCCTATGGACTGTATCTATAATGGCATCTGAAGAACAGCAAAATATTTTAGATGAAAAAAAAATAACTGCATGGCCACTTGGACATCAATGGATTTCAAATTTTGATAAATATAGCGACACATTTGATGATAAACGTTCTACAGCCTTACAGCTCACGCAAGACAGAAACACGAAATATGGAAATAATAGTTTGTTTGCCGTTTACAAATATTTAAATTGGAATATCATGCTATTCGTATTAGCCATTTTCGTGCTACTGTTATGGACATCAATGTCTGATGAGCGACAGTCAAATCCATCCATCGACTTTTTGACTACAAAGCCAATTCGTATGACATCTATTTATATAACGAAATGGGCATATAATCTTCTCATTGCTTATAGTCTACTGCTGATTAGTAGTGTATTTGTATTCTTTATTAGTACAATCATTGGAGGTTTAGGTGAATCTGATTATCCAATTTTAGTTTATGCAGCAGCTAAGCTCCATGATGGTTATTTCTATTCAGTCATTGATGATGCTTATTTTTACTTTGAAAATTTATCTACACTGATTTTAAAAAGCAGCTTGTTGATTTTTACTCAAATATTCTTTTTAAACAGCTTGTTTAGCTTAATTGGTAAATGGATGAAAAATCATTACACTACAATTATTATGACAATCATTGTAGTAGCTGTAGGTTATTTTATTGCGGATCACTATATTGCAATGAATGGCATGTATATCAATCCATTCATTTATTTTGATACATGGAATGTTGTAGACGGTTGGAAGTCTATAGCAGCAAATGATACAAAAGTGAATTTCTTAAATGGTAGTGCAATTTTATTTATTAGCGGAAGCTTACTGTTCTGCATCGGACTTTTAAGTAAAAGGAAGGTGTCATCATAATGGTACTACGAGTCAAACAGCTTACGAAAAAATATAAAAATAAAACAGTTCTAAAAGATATCTCTTTTTCTATTAATGCAGGAGAAATTATTGGCCTTGTAGGACCAAACGGAGCTGGAAAGTCTACTCTAATGCGCTCCATACTGGCATTAGAGGCTATTGAAAATGGCACAATTACTGTGAATGACATTGCTAACAATCAGCCCGACTTTTATAAATATATTTCTTTTTTACCAAGTGATAATTACTTATATATGTCCTTAACTGGCTATGATCACTTATCCTTTGTCGCTAATATTTATAACTTAGAAAAGACCGAAATCGAAGAGACGATTGATTTAATTGGTATTCGTTCCTATGTCAATCAGCCGATTAAATCCTATTCTTATGGAATGAGACAGCATTTACTCATTGCTTTAAGTATATTAACAAAGCCGATTATTATTTTAATGGATGAGCCCTTTAATGGATTAGATCCAACGAGCATCATCGAGCTGAAGCAGCTAATTCGCACTCTTCATTCACAAGGAATTAGCATTTTTATCTCAACACATAACTTAGATATTTTGGAGGATTTGACGCAGACAATTTGGTTTATTAAAGATGGTGAGCTATTCACAAATAGCCCTGTCGACACGATGAGCACATCCTATGAAATTGCATTTTTTTATCAGGGTAATATAGAGGAACTAATGAAAGATAGTTACCTTCCGTTTAAAATGAATGACAGCCTTTTAATGACAAATTCTGCACATAGTATAGAAAAATATCTTGAATGGCTAATAAAAAACGGAGTACAAATTCAATCCGTCAACCGCAGTAAGCGAAACTTAGAGGATGCATACAGACATTTTTACGATGTGTAAAATAAAAGGAGGGAATCTCCCTCCTTCTCCTCAAATATAATTACTGATATCCATATAAAAGCGGTATAAGAAATAACATGCGAAGCCAAATAATAATAGTCCTGCTACACTCGAGGTCCATTGAATCATTTTACGATTCATCACTCTACGCGTGACCGAAACAATCGATAGTAGCCCAATATCATGCACTAATATCCCTGTCAGAATCCCCAGAGCCGCTAGTAAAAAACTACTCGATTGCGCTGTATAGGAATCTGCTAATACGACTCCAAAAACAGACACCCAAAATACTAAATTACCAGGCGATAACGCAACAAGAAAACCGTTGCGATAAGTTGTCCATAGCGACTTATTGACCTTTTCTCCAGCCAACGTAATATCCTGATTCGCATTTTTAATTGAGTCATAGGCAAGTAAAAATAAAAACACTGCACCAATAATCCATAAAGGCATTTGCACGTAAGGCAATGCCAACACCTGTGCAAACCCTAAATAAAGCGCAACGATTAATAGTAAATCAATCGTCATGCCACCTAAGCCAACTGCCCAACCATGAAAAAAGCCATTTTTTAAGCCCTGCTTCGTCATTTCAACCGTGATTGCACCAACAGGCATTGCAATTGCTAGTCCAACAAGTAAAAACTTCAAATACTGCTCCAAATGCTCAACTTCCTTACTCAAGTATATTACACTACGTTTCATCCGTTTCTATTAATTATACACACGTACAAATATTTATACAATTAGCTATATAAAGCCTTACGATTTAATTTTCCTAGCTCGTTGTATGGTAGTTTGTCAACAAAGTAAATTTTTTTAGGACATTCATAATTCGCTAGGTTTTCTTTACAAAAGTTAATAATATTTTGTTCATCTATGTCTACTGCAATGACATATGCCACAACACGTTCTCCAAATTGCGGATCTGCCTCCCCTATAATTGCTGCATCTATAATTTTCGGATGCCTGCGCATAATTTGCTCAACCTGCTGTGGAAAAACATTTTCTCCACCTGAAATAATCATGTCATGCAAGCGCCCTTTCATAAACAGCAAGCCATCTACTTCCTCTACTAAATCGCCTGTCCGTCTGCCATTGACAATTAATTCGCCTTGCTGATAGCTTAATTTTAACCCCTCAATCGGCTTGCCTATTGTAGCGTGCTGCAACGCTCTCTCCTTTGGTGTCGCTATACTAATTAAGCCAGCTTCCGATGTGCCATATAAATTATATAAAATCTCATCAAAGCCTTTACTATTGTGCAACGGTGCGCTTCCACTCGCTACACAGCGCAATGTTGCAGTCGGTCGAAAACGGGCTAATAGTGTTGGCACAACTGTCAGTGCTTCAATTGGATATATCTCAAGCAATGCTGCATCAAAGCGCTTGCTTACTACAATGGTGTGTCCTGCTGCCATCGTTGCGGTTAAAAAAGCCAGCCCATAGCCATGAAAAAATGGCGTTGCGACATACACATAACGATATGTATGAAAATGCATGCGCTCCAGCAATGCACGAAATGGTGCTAACACATTTTGCACCGTGCTATGCACACCTTTAGGCTCACCAGTCGTACCGCTTGTTTGAACAATAATTTTGCCCTGCCTTCGTGGAAAATAGCATGCTGCCGCCCTTGTTGGTAAATCCTTCAACATCTCTTCCGTAAATAAAAAATCAAAATGCCCCTTCACAGAGCGGCCCGTATGTAACAATATAGCAGTTGCGCCAATTCGCTCTACTGCGAAAAGTGCACGTAATAAATTAACACTATTAGCACATTGAAAGCCTACACGCTGCCCTGCTCGAAGCCCCTTCTCATACAAAGCATAGCTCATATAAATAACTTCATCATAAAACTGTCCGTATGTTGTCACTACATGATTTTCAATAAAAAGCGGTGTATGTGGCTGCTTTTTTGCATAAAAAGAGAGCAATGCATTTATTGATACCCCCTCTTTAACAACTGCTATTAATAGCTGTCTTAAAGGCATACGCAAATAAGCTTTAATTTTTAAGGTCTCACGTAACGTAGAAATAGTAGCCACCAAGGTTGATCCTCCCTCTTTTTCGTATATAGTAAACGAGCAATACGCTTTGCTGCAGCTTCACTAGACATCGCTGGCATACGCTCATATTGTTTTGTTGGTGCAATCATTGGTGTCCGAACGAGTGGCAAATAAATAGTGGAAACAGTGTGCTTCACTTCTGGTGCAACAGCGCGTAGCCATGTATCAAATGCCGCCTTTGATGCTTGATAAGCAGACCATTTTGCCATTGGACGAAACTTTGTATTAATCGTTGAAACATTAACAATTTGTCCTTGTGCTGCATCTAGCAATGGAATAAAATGGAGCATTAGCTCAACAGGAGCAAAATAGTTAATAGCCATTGTGCGCCTAAAATCATGCGGACGCTCTAATGCATCATAAATCGAACGGTGAATTGATATACCTGCATTATTAATAAAAATATCTAATTGCTGGATTTCACGACAGAGCTGCTGGCGATTTTGCTCTTCACGCAAATCCATTACATACATTTGTGCACCTGTCTGCATAGCCACATCACGTAAACGCTCTTCATTGCGACCGACAACTATTAGCTTCGCTCCATAACGAGCTAATAACAGGGCGGTATCTCGCCCAATGCCTGAGCTCGCTCCTGTAATTAATATCGTTTTCCCTTGTACTGCCTGCTGAAGTCGCTGCTCCTGTAAACGCATAAGCAATCCCCCCTTCTTCAACTTTAACATAATTTCTATTTAATGTATGATAGCGCAAATTTACTGTTGACTATATTGTTACTATATACTTTACGATAGCTAGCGAATATAACTTAAGGGGGAAGTAATACATGACTTCTATTTTTGTAAAAAGTGAATTTGCACCATTACAAAGAGTAGTGCTAGCACAATCGGAGTTTGCCTTTCCAGCAGTTAGTAATCGCATAGACGAGGAATTTTTAACAGAGGAAAGCATTGCATTATATAAAACTGTAGATGTCGAAGGAAAAAACTATAAAGAGGTTTTCCCTGACAGACAAAAGGCATGGGAGGAGGAACGAGCAAATTTAAAAAAGATTTTAGAGAAGCATGGTGTAGAGGTACTTTTACCACGTATGCTAACAGATTATGAAAAGGAAATAGGCTATGAGGATGGCTACAGCAATTTCTTTATTCGTGACCCTTTCTTCACAGTCGGCAATATGCTCATTGAAGGCTCATTGCGTTTCCCACATCGTCGAAATGAGGTGCTACCTGCACGCCATATCTTAGTAGAAGAGGCTAATCAAAACAGCTGTCTGTACATCGCAATTCCAAAGCCTGATATTTCATTAGGCAGTGATTCCGAGCAAGGGCCATTTTTAGAGGGTGGTGACGTATTAGTATTAGATCAAACGATTTATGTTGGTAATTCTGGTCTTGCTTCAAATAGTAACGGTGTCCAATGGTTAAGTAATTTAACGAGCAATTTTGGTTATCAAGTCATTGAAGTGCCTTTGCACCATACGATTTTGCATCTCGATTGTGCATTAAGCATTGTACGTGAGGGCTTAATAATCATTTGCGAGGAAGCCTTTTTAAACGGTATTCCAGAGCAGTTTAAAAATTGGGATCAAATTCATGTGACACTTGAGCAAGCATCTCGCCTTGCGACAAATGGTTTACCAATTAATGACCATGTCTATATAACTGACTATGAATTTGATTTTATTGGCGCTGAGCTTGAAAAGCGTGGCATAACGGTGGAATACATCGATTTTCAAATTTCAAGAAGCTTCGGTGGCTCGTTCCGTTGCAGCACACAGCCACTTTTGCGTAATGAAATATAAACTATTTTTTTGATAGTATTTACTATTTGAAAAGCTAAAATCAAAACGGATGGAATAAAATGCATTTGCCCCATCCGTTTTTTCTTAATTTCACTTATTTAATTGGGGGATATTTCATCCCTTCATCAATTCCTCTATTACCATCAAAAACAAGCAAAACTATACGTTTAGAGCTAGTCTGATAAAAATAATTATACCGATAGTTAGGCGGCTCGTCTTTATACGTCACATCAAAATAATAACCACCAATTTTATAATCTTTTTTTATCTCTTTAGTAGCAATATTCTCTTTGTTTACCCCTTGTACATTTAAATATTCATCAAATGCTTTCTCAGCTTCTTCCATGCTACCAGGAATATTGTAAATATAAATACAAACAATGATTACAGCAATAGTTAGCGATAAAATGCTAAAAAACCATATTTTCCGCATAATATCCCTCCTCGTATATATACAGATTGTAATGATATTTGCCCAACGTTTGACTAATACCAGAAGTAATCTCTGAGTAATAAAGATTATTAATTTTCGGTAAAATAACAGCTATATTGGATGTCTCCATTCGCTTCAATGCTTTTGCTACTACATTTGGTACATAGCCAAGCTCCTTAATCGCTAGCTGGATTCTTTGCTCGGTTTCTTTCTTCACAACCATGCTTGAGCTTAAATATTTAGACACTGTACAAATGCTAACATTTGCATGCTTCGCAATATCCTTTAATGTAACCATCAACAACACCTCCTTACTAGCAAGATGTTAAACGTTTAAGTTAATCGTTTAACTATCTTGTTGAAAAATATAGCATGACACAAAAACAATTACAAGAACACTCCTAAATTTACTTTTTATTACTTTTATAGAATAACTTTAAGGAGCATCTTGTCATGACAAGATGCTCCTCATTTATTCATCGCTTCGCACTCACTAATCCTTGCTCAATGCCCGTAACTGCCGCACCTAAACGTGTATCTACACCAAGCTTGCGCAAAATGGAGGAAATGTGATTCTCCACTGTTCGTTTACTCATTGCAAGCTCTCTGCTAATCATCTCATTTGTTTGATCCCACGCAACAAGCTGTAGCACCTCTCGTTCCTTAAGTGTTAACAAGCTTTCTTCAAAATATGGAAAATGTGTTGAGCCTTCATAAACTGTTTTTACAATAGCGATTAGCTCCTCATTCGACTGCTCCTTTTTCACAAATCCCCGCGCTCCAGCATTTTGTGCTGCATGAATGTATGCATCGTCATCATAGCCTGATAATATAATAATTTTCATATCGGGTAGCTGCTGCAAAATTTCCTTTGTTAATGAAAGCCCGTTATGTGATTTTAAACGAATATCCATTAAAATAATGTCAGGCTTTAAACGTTGTACGTCCTCTAAAAGTGAAGAAGGGTCCGCAATCGCTGCGACAACTTGAATATTTGGATCTGTTTCTACAACCGTTTTCAAGCTTTCTAATAAAAGCACATGGTCATCCACTAATAATACCTTCATCTAGCTCACTTCCTTTAATGGTAATTCAATGATAATTTTTGTACCTTCTCCAAGCTGTGAAGTAATCATAAAAGTTCCTTGTAACTGTTCGACTTTCTTTTGAATGGTCACTAATCCAAAATGTTGCTCCACATAAAGCATCATATTTTTCGGTACTTCAAAGCCACAGCCATTATCCTCAACTGCTATGTGCAATTTGCCATTCTGCTCACAAATAGTTATCATTACATCTTCAGCCTTTGCATGCTTAATACTATTTGTTAATAGCTCCTTCAATATGCGAAACACTTGCATTGCCAGCAATAAAGAGATTTGCTCGTCCTTGATTTGATAATCAATATGAACATTAATATCGTGCTGCCCTTCCGTTTTCGCTTGTAAAGACTGCAAGCTTAATGCAAGACCGATTTCTTCTACCATAATCGGATACAAGTCATTACACATCGCACGTACAACACTAATCATTTGCTGCAATGTTTTTTCCGTGTAATCATAGCGCTCTGCTCTTACATTACGTAGGGAAAATAATAAGTCTTGTAAAACCTCATCGTGCAGAAAAATCGATAGATGTCTACGCTCATCTTCTAAAGCCTGCAATAGCTGATACTGGTAGCCTGTTTGTTGTACATCATATGTAGCTTTATCAATTTTTCGTATCATTTGTGCATGTAAAAATAATTCCTTTGCCTCCATATGTATTTTATTTAATAAAATGAGCTCCTCCTGCTCCCATTTTGTGAAATTCAGCTTTTGCCCAACGACAATCATACCTACAATATTTACACCATCAGTTAAAGGTAATGTGTAATAAGGCGCTTGCTTTAACATATCATGTCTACTTTGCTGCTGCTTTAATAAATCACGAATATTTTGCTGTACTACCTGTGAATGCTGAAATAAACCTGAATCATGAAGAACTGTTAAAGAAGGCTGTGACCAAATAACAGCAGCTCCTTCTATTTCAAACATTTTATGAATAAGCTGTACAATACGCTCTGCATAAATCGTTAAAAAAGCACCTGTATCTAACTGCTTTAAAATATACTGCTTTTCTTGTTGAATGACACGTAGCTTTCTTTCGATATAGCGTCTTTCTATATATTTCATTGCCTGATAGAGTAAAATAAATACGCCGCCACCAATTAAAAACCCTACAATATAAACAGAAGGAAGCGAAAAAGCCTTCATAATAATAAATAAAGTTAATACAAATGCTGTTAACATAGGTATTGCTTGCTTTAATACGAGCTTAAAATCGACTACTTCCTGTTTCGTAAGTAAATAGGCTAAAGCAAGTGGGAAAATCGCCATCGGTATAACAAAAAAGGCAAAGGGCATCGCAGGCTCACTAAGCATAGCTGATTGAACTAAATTAAATAAAATAGGTCCAAAAGATAGCAGTAGGCTAACGAATAAAACGAGCAACTGATTTTGAAGCCACTTTAATTGCGAAAACCATTGTTTTCCAATGTAATAACCACATATAATGACAGCCATTAACACATTAATAATTAACCCAAAGCGCACAACGTATAAATTCCAAGAAAGCTCCTCTGGAAATGTGTCTACTACTATAATAAATGCCGCCACAAATAACGCGATATATTGATGTCCTCGCAAAAACTTCGTTGAATTAGGTACTGGAAAATATTCGATTAATCGAACTAAAAAATATGGTACAAGCCCTAAAGTAACAGCTTCGACTTTTGTCAGTATGAATACCCCATAGCCAGATGGCTTGGCACAGCTAACTGCTAACCCCGCTACGCACATTAAGTAGAAAAATCGTTGAATCACTACCGCCTGAGGCTTTTTCATATAGGCATAAAAACCTGTAATTAAAAACAAAAATCCTACAATATCTGTCGCATGATTATATAAGAATAAAGCTACGTTATTAATAATTGGTAAGCTGTGAAATTGTATAGCCCATTCATTAAATGCGACACCTTTCACTAAAGCAAAGAGCCATAAGCTAAATATCATTGCTAATAAAATAATACGTTGATATAACATGAATAACCTCTAATCTAACATCTGTATTAGTTAGTAAAATATAGATTAAATGAATAATTGTCAATAGGTATATTACACAATCCATGGCGCTTCGGCTGACATTTTGACATCTCTTGAATTCAAATTAATATGCGTGATATACCTATATATTTTCATAAATTGCTTTGCTATGCTGTAAATATATGATATTGAAGTATGGAAACCAACCTCTAGATAGGTGTCGGAAAAGCTGGCTAATACCCGCTTTTCTCGGCACCTGTCCTCGTTTTACGGAGTATAAAATTTTACCATAAATGTATTTAATAAGACTAAGAAAGGAGCTTTTGCTATGTATGAAACGAGAATGGTAGAGATTCAATTCGAAGAACAGTATATGATCAATCAAAGCCAGGCAGCATTCCAAATAAATGAAATTTTGTATGTTGAAAAGAAAAAATATGTTTTATCTGTGCATAACACAAGTGCCTATCAATTAAAAACTCATATAAAGCTATTGACTAACCATAAAACGAAAAACATTGAAAATATATTTATTCCTGCAAATGCTCAAATTATTTTACCGTTAGATTTAACGGAAATAAATGAAATAGATAGCATGCGCGTAATGCTTACGGGAGAAGTTCTACAAGAGGAGGAAGCCCGCTATCCCATTAAAGTGGTGGAATTTCCTAAACAGCTTCCTCAAAATATTCATTAACTATTTCTTCAAATAAACTTCAAGCTGCCAAAAGTAGATACTACTTAGACAGCTTGGATTTTTTTATACTGAATGTCTTTTTAAAAAAGTACATTGCTATTTCTTTCTCATATAAGGCTTATGCTCCTCACTCGCTTTAAAATTATAAACAGGCTTAATCGCTTTTATAATATCGACCGTCTCACCAATTACCGATGTAATTTCCTTCATCGGCTTATAAGCCATTGGTGCTTCATCAAGCGTATCCTCTGTAACGGATGTCGTCCAAATACCTTGCATCGTTTCTTTGAAGGCATCCATCGTCAGCTCTTTTTTTGCCATGCGGCGTGAATAAACTCGACCTGCTCCATGCGGTGCTGAATAATTCCATTCTGCATTGCCTTTCCCAATACAAATTAAGGAGCCATCACGCATATTCATCGGAATGACAAGCTTCTCTCCTTCATTCGCACGTACAGCCCCTTTGCGTAATGTCATCGTATCTGTATCAATATAGTTATGAATTGTATCGAAGGTATCTGTATATGTCCATTCCATATGCTGTGCAATCGTTTCAGCAATCGTCCAACGATTAATAACCGCATAGCGCTGCGCAATTTTCATGTCATGAATATAATCATCAAAATACTGCCCTTCTAAATAAGCTAAGTCCTTTGGAATAACAGGGTTTTGTGCCTTGTACGCTTCAATTGTACTTTGAATCTCCTGTTCACGCCCATCCACTTTTAACCTTTCAATAATCGCTGTTACATCTTGATGACGTAACATCTCAAAAGCTCTTTTTTGATGCCAATTTGCTACCTTTGCACCGACATAACGAGAGCCTGTATGAATTAATAAATAATATTTCCCTTCCTCATCTTTGGCAAGCTCGTGAGGTGGGCTACCGACGCCTTGCTATGTTACCATAGTAGGTTTTCAATAGCCTCCTCCCAAACCGTACGTACACATCTCTGCGTATACGGCTTTCCATTTACAAATATCTATCCATGAGGGTGTGCAATGTTGTTATGACAATCGTGGCACAGCACTAAGGTCTTTCTATTTCGAGCAATCATCATTTTTTCCCATAGTTCTTTTCCTTTTAGGTCTTTTAATCTATGAACATGATGAATCTCAAATGGTACATCCTCTTTCCCACACCATTCACATTTTCTAGCGCTAATTCTTCTCTCTAACTCAGTAGTGGATAAACTAAACATATGCGTATTTGGAATAACATTAGGGTCATCTTTCCTAATTGTCTTATCTCTGACGAAACCTTTGTTATAAAAATAACAAAAAGATTCACCTTTTTTAGTTTTGTATTTAATCCCCCAATGTTTTCCCTTTCTTAGTTTATTAATCATTTTGCGAACACTCGATTGGTGTTTTCCAGCCAAGGTTTTTAAACAACTATATTCCATCACATATCTTAACTGCCACATTTTATGAGTGACATTTTCAGCTAGTCGATAGTAATTATACATACCTCGAATTTCAGCATTGTAAATATTAACGATTTCAAGGTCGCTAAGTCTTAGATACTGATTTCTATGAATCGGTTTCCAGACTTTTGCGTTAATATCCTCGACCAGATTATTTTCAGATATGAAATTTCTTAGTGTCTCCTTTGGCATCATCAGACGAATGTTTCTTCTTGCATTTCTTATTGCTACACCTTTAGAGTTCTTATAGGTTTTATCATTATTACCTATGCAAATGTTGTAACTTAGAAATTTAGCATTTTTGCTACTGTGAGTAATTAGCGTTTTTTCATCGGAAAGTTCTAACTTTAGATGGGTATCAAGAAAATCTTTAATTGTCTGCTTAATCTTCTGACAATCTTCCTTACTTCCATTAATGCCAATGATAAAGTCATCAGCATATCTAACGTATTTAATACGTTTGAATTCAGTTGAATCAATAATATATCTAGTATTAGACATTTGTTGTTTAATCAACTTATATTCTTGAAGTAGTTTTTGTTTGTCAGCTTCAATATCGCAGAGATTAATTTTCTTTTTTAATTCTCCTGCTTTAAATTCAAGATTTCTATAGACCGGATTTCGTTTCTGGTCTTTCTTTCTGTCACCTTTATCAAAGTCCTTCTTTAATTCTTCCACAACATACTTATCAAGTTCATTTAGATAAATATTTGCTAGAATTGGACTTATAATGCCGCCTTGAGGTGTTCCATTATAAGTCTTGTTAAATTTGAAATCTTCAACGTAACCTGCTCGAAGAAATTTCCACATTAATCTGATGAATTTTTCATCTTTAATAGTTTTACGTAAAAGGTTAATCAGTATATTGTGGTCGATATTATCAAAGAACCCTTTAATATCTCCCTCAATAAACCAATTTACCCCTGTATAAAGCCTCGAAATCTCCATAAGAGCAGTATGGCAACTTTTATTAGGTCGAAACCCATGAGAGTGTTCAGAAAAATTTGGTTCGTATATTGCCTCTAAAATCATTCTGCAAATTTCTTGGACAATCCTATCCATAAACGATGGTATTCCTAAAGGTCGTTTCTTATCGTTTTTCTTAGGAATGTATACCCTTTTTGCAGGTTTCGGTTGATAACTCTCGTCTTTTAGAGAATCAATAATCTTATTGATTTGTAATTCATTGAATCCATCAGCAGTTTCACCATCTATCCCACTCGTAGAACTTCCATTATTTTTGTAAATGTTAGAGTAAGCCTTGATATACATTTGTGGGTTATATAGGATTCTATATAACCTATCGAAATAGAAATTTCCTTTTTTCGCCTGTTTTGATAGATTGATTAAAACTATTTCAGAATTTCGCAAGAGCCTTTCGCTCCTTTCCATATAGTATTAATCCTTGTAAACTGTTCCCCTTCGCCATGTAATAGGCTTTCCCTATCTCAGACTACTACGAGAACTCCGTTACCATGCAGGATTTTCAGAGCCTATGCTCATAGCCATTTGGCGTTCCTGTTTAGGTAATCACCAGTTAGTACAATAAGTATAGGTGGATTGTTGTCGGATATCTCTTTCGTGTTTTCATTACATCCGTAACTGTGCAAATCTTATATTGAAAACCATCAAAATCAATTCACCGATTTAATTTTGACACCTTTAAGAAATTTGTAGATTTTCTTAAAGTAAGATTTGTTCTAGGTTACAGTTGGCTTTCCTAGAAGTGAACCATAGCACCACTCACACTCGAAATTCAAGCAAATCCAGCCTTTATCCTCATACAATCCTTTATGTCTCGGCGTTACGAGTCGCAATTTCGCCAACTAATTGACTTACGCCTTTTCAACCATGCTACACTCCCTGTTCACTTTCGATTCCAGATAAGGTTGCTGACATTACCCCTGTTTTCTAAGGGCAGCGTTACCCAATTACGCAATACTTATTGACCATCTTGGTCGCAAGATAAAATGATTGCCACCACCTAATGTGCCAAGCGATAAATTCGTATAATCATCTCTCATCCCTGCGGCAATAAAGTTTTGACATGCAAATTCCTCAAACTGACGTGTAGGAGATAGCTCTGTATGCAAATCCTGTCCGCTTGGTACATACGCCCGAATCGTTGCATCTAGCTTAGCATAATCAATAACAGCGGCATCCACCTCCGCTACGAAAACACCACAGCCTACATCAACACCGACAAGATTCGGTACGACACGCTCCCTCAGCTGAATCGTTGTGCCAATCACACAGCCTTTACCAGCATGATAATCTGGCATAATACGAATTTTTGTCCCTTCCATAAAAGCTTGGTCTGTTAGCTCACGAATTTGCTCAATAGCAGCAGGCTGCGCTGTATTCGTATAGATTTTTGCCTTTGTAAAGCGACCATTTACTTCAATCACCGTTCTCACTCCCTATGGTATATTTTGTTCTATATTACAATTATTTTAGAAATTTTGCGAAAAAACAAGGCTGTTGGATAAGTATTAACCTCTCCAACAGCCTATTACTGCATCAATATTTAAATTTCTCCATATAACTGCGCAGTTCATCCGCCATCTCTTGCAGTTTATTAGCAGCTGCTGCCATTTCATGCATCGATGCCAATGTTTGCTCTGTCGATGCAGCTACCTCCTCTGATGCTGCAGCATTGGATTTTGCATGGTCTGATAGCTCTAATGCAGTAGCTGATACTTCCTCTACTACTGCTGAAATTTCCTCAGAAGCAGCCGAAATGCCTTCGATTTTAGGAGCAATCTCTTGCAAACTTTCTACAATGCTTGCAAACTTGTCACTCGCCTGTGCGGTTAACTGTAAACCATGCTCCACATCTGACGTTGCCCTACTCATTGATTGTACAGATTGTGCTGTATCTTGCTGAATAGCAGCAATTAGCTCAGAAATTTGATTTGTTGATTGCAATGATTGCTCAGCTAGCTTACGCACTTCATCCGCAACAACTGCAAAGCCTTTGCCGTGCTCACCTGCTCTTGCTGCTTCAATAGCTGCATTTAATGCAAGTAAATTCGTTTGATCTGAAATAGCTGTAATGATTTCTAAAATTGAGCCAATTTCCTTTGTACGTGCATAAAGCGAATTAATCGTTTCATCTGATTGCACGACAGATGTATGAATAGACTTCATTTGCTGTACTGTTTGTTGTACAGATTGACCACCTTCATCTGCCAATTGCATCGCATGTCCTGATAAATCAGACACTTGCATTGTACTATCTGTTACTTCTACAATTCCCTTTGCTACTTCCTCAATTGAAATGGCATTTTGCTCAATACCTGTCGTTTGTCTTTCGGTACTGCTTGCTACTTCCTGCATCGCATCTGTTACTTGCTCAGAAGCTGCTATATTTTCCGCTGTATTAGTAGCTAAGTTTTGTGCAGAGCTTTGTACTTGTTGGACACTTTGCTCTAGCTGCTGCAACAATTCCTTTAAGCTAAGCTTCATCGACACGAAGGCTTCTGCCAGTTGCCCAATTTCATCCTTTGTATGAATATCAATATGTGTTGTTAAATCACCCTCGCTAATTTTCAAGGCATTTTCTTGTAGCTCTTTAATTGGTGAAACAATAGAACGAATCATCAACAGTACAAAACCGCCACCCACAATAACAGCAATCGCCACAATGACGATAATCGCTGTTAATGTTTTCGATGCAGCTTTCGTTGCCTCTGCCGTAAACATCGTACCAAGGATTTTCCAACCCGTCAGTTCATTTGTATCAAATAAAACATGGCGATTGTTATTGATAATAGTATCCTTATCTTTCGCATAAACCTCTTCAATATAATTCTCTGTCGCTTCTGAACCGCTTTCTTTATCCTGCTGTGCAATGTATAGTCCTTGATTATCCAATAATGCCATATAGCCAGTTTGTCCAATTTTAATATTATCAGTGATTTCACTTAAAACAGATATGTTTACATCCAGTGCGACTACCCCAGAATTATCAGCTAAAGGCTTCATAACAGAGACCACAATATTATTTGTTGACATCGACACATATGGTGAGGAAATAGATACTACCCCTTTATTCTCCATCGCTTGTTGATACCATGGACGTTTACGAGGGTCATAATCACTCGCATAGTCACTCACAGGCTCATCAATCATTTGTCCATCAGCTACACCAATATAAAGCAACTCAACTTCAGGGTGCAAACTAACATACTCTTTAAATGATTCCTTCAGCTCATCACGCTGCTCTAACTGTAAGGAAGCTGCATTCAACTTGTTCGCGAAATATTCAATATCATGTATTTTAGGTGCAATCATACTCGTAATATTTGTATTTAGCTCACGAACACTTTCCATTGCACTCGCTTGCTGCTCATTCAAAATTTGCTGCTTGGCACTTTGATAAGATACATAACCAATCACAATTGATGGAATTAAAAGAATTAATAAAAATGAAAAAATAAGTTTTTTTCTAAGACTAACCCGCTTCATAGCATAGTCCCCCTATTTATTTTTATATGCTATTCTGATTCTTTTGCAATATGTATAACTACTTAAGTCCTAAAACCATGAAAAAGGACCCGAAAATAGTACTTGAATATACCCTATTATAGTTTCACAAAAATTTATTAGCAATATAAAGTTTTGGAATTTTCTAAATTTTATTGTATAAAAAAGCTGTGAAGAAAGCGTATGTTACTTTCTACACAGCTAAAATCTTATATTTTCCCTACTGTTTCTTTTACTAATTGGATGAACTTCTCTTTCACTTGGGCTGCTACTTCGATTACTTCATCATGCCCTAGAGGCTGATCTAAAATACCACAAGCCATATTTGTTAAGCATGAAATACCTAATACTTTCATATTACCATGTACTGCAACTATCGCCTCAGGCACTGTAGACATGCCGACAGCATCAGCACCTAATGTACGAATCATGCGAATTTCTGCTGGTGTTTCATAAGCAGGACCGCTCCACCAAGCATAAACGCCTTGCTGTAATGTTAAGCCTTGCGCTGCCGCTACTTCCTGTGCAATACTGCGTAACTCACGGTTGTACACTTGCGATACATCTGGGAAGCGCGTCCCTAGCTCATCGTTATTTGGTCCAATTAATGGATTTGTGCCAACTAAATTAATATGGTCTGTAATTAACATTAAATCACCAGGCTTGAAGCTTGTATTTACAGCACCACAAGCATTCGTAATTAATAAGCTTTCGACCCCTAATGCTTTCATTACACGTACAGGGAATGTCACCTCATCTAATGTGAAGCCTTCATAATAGTGGAAGCGTCCCTTCATGGCAACGACTGTTTTCCCTTTTAGTTGTCCAATGACTAGCTCATTAGCATGCCCAATCGCACTCGATTTAGCGAAATGTGGAATTTCATTATATGGAATCGTTACTGCATTTTCAATTTCATCTGCAAGCGGACCTAAACCAGAACCTAAAATCATACCGATTGTTGGCTGCTCTGTAATTCGCTCCATAATAAATTGTTTAGCTGCTAAAATATCTTCTGTTTTATGCAAAAGAATCCCTCCTCTTTCATTTTAGTTTAATGCGTTACTGTCAGATTGTAAAATACGGTTGTCACTAAGGATAGACACCAAACCTCAATTTTAGTATTATAGTAAATTTTTGAAACTTTTCATCTGTTTTTTCGGTATAATAGGTAATGAAATACATATTTTATTTTGGAGGTATATGATGGATAACAAAACGTTAAATCCTTTTCTTGCTGTGTGGCTACACCCAAAGCAAGCAGCTCGCTATTTGATTGACCACAAAACACTTGGTTTCGCTATGATGATTATTACAATTTGTACGATTATCAGTTTACCTGTGAACTTTTTAGACACTGGAGAAATCTTGACTTGGCCATTCCTTATTGGAGTAGTTCTTTTATCTCCCTTTTTAGCAATATTAGGGTTGTTTATTACAGCATTCTTTCCATGGGCAATCGGAAAACTTTTTAAAGGTACATCTACGTATACAGATATGTATAAAGTGATGAGCTTAGCATCAATTCCAGCTGCAGCGATGGGACCAATTTATTTAATTTGGTTCGTCGTATCACCTGACACTCTTTTAAATACAGAGTTAGCCTTCTCAGGAACAGGTATTGCTATTTTTTTAGTTGTTATGCTACTCTCATTTGCACTCGGTATTTGGTCATTTGTTGTGTCTGTTGCTGTTGTAGCAGAAGCGCACCAATTCTCTAATTGGAAAGCATTTTTCACGCTAATTATTCCAGCTGTTATTATTTTAATTTTTATACTGTCACTTGGAGCTTTAATTGCCTTCTTGTTCTTCAGTAATATGTAAAAAATTGAAGAAACAAATAATATTCTTGATGTTCCCCTACAATTCGATATATTGGCTAAAAAAGGTTGTATGGAAGGAGGCAAGCACCTACTTTCCATACAACCTTTATGCGATTTATTATGATAAATGGAATTGACGCCCGTCTGTTACTGCCTCAACATAGCCTTGACGGATAACAAAATCACCGAAATGCTCCTGCTCCTCACGCTCTTTTGCGTAATGCTCAAGTATTGGGCGCAATGTTGATAAAATTTCTTCCTCGCCAATATTTTCACGGTAAATTTTATTCAAGCGTTGTCCTTTAAAGTCTCCACCTAAGTATAGATTGTATTTACCTGGCCCTTTGCCAATAAAGCCAATCTCCCCCATCGCTGCTCTTGAACAGCCATTTGGACAGCCTGACATTCTTATGCCGATTTCCGTTTCGAGTAGCCCAAACTCCTCAAGTATGCTATCAATTTTCGTAATTAATGATGGCAAATAACGCTCTGCTTCAGCCATTGCTAAGCCGCATGTTGGCAGTGATACGCAAGCAATTGAATTGCGACGTAATGCAGAATAATGTGCACCATCTGTAATTTTATATTTTTTCAACAGCGCATCAATTGTACGCTTTTTCTGTGGTGTCACATCTGCAATTAGCAAGTTTTGGTTTGGCGTTAGACGGAATAAGCCTGTATGCACCTTTGCAATTTCACGAAGTCCCGTCATTAGCTGATAGTCCTCAAAATCACGCACACGACCATTTTGAATAAAGAGCGTGAAATGCCATTTGCCATCTTCACCTTTAATCCAGCCAAACTCATCACCTGTACGTTTAAAGGAATATGGACGAGCCTCTTCAAGCTGCCAGCCTAAACGTTGGTGAAGCTCCTCTTTAAACCAATCAAGACCACGTGCATCAATCGTATATTTAAAACGCGCATTTTTACGTACAGAACGGTTGCCATAATCACGCTGAATCGTTAAAATTTTCTCTGCCGTCTCAAGTAAACGTTCCTTTGGAATATAGCCGACTAAACGACCAAGCTGCGGATAAGTAGCCGTATCGCCATGTGTCATCCCCATACCGCCACCAACAGCAACGTTAAAGCCAATAAGCTGATTGTTCTCTTCAATTGCAATCAAACCGATATCCTGTGAAAAAACATCAATATCGTTACTTGGTGGAATAGCGATGCCGATTTTAAATTTACGTGGCAAATACAAGGCACCATACATTGGCTCAACCTCTTTTTCCTGCCCATCGTAAACCTTTTCTCCATCCAACCATAGCTCATGATAAGCCTGCGTTTTTGGCAGTAAATGCTCGCTCAGCTTTGCAGACCATGTATACACTTCTTCATGCAGCTTCGACTGATTCGGATTGACATTACACATAACGTTACGATTGACATCTCCACACGCTGCGATACAGTCTAACAGTGCCTCATGAATTTCCTGCATATACTTTTTCATATTCCATTTTAAAATTCCATGTACTTGGAATGCTTGACGTGTCGTTAGCTTAAGCGAGCCATTGCCATACTTTCTACCCATCTCATCCATTACAAGCCATTGTGCTGGTGTCGCTGCCCCACCTGGTGTACGCACACGTGCCATAAATTGATAAGCTGGTTCAAGCTTTTGCTTTTGGCGTTCATTGCGCAAATCACGATCATCCTGCAAATAGCTGCCATGAAACTTCATTAAGCGATTATCATCATCAGGAATGCCTGAGCTTAATGGGTTGTTCATCGTTTCTTCAAGCGTACCACGCAAGTAATTGCTTTCACTTTTTATTCGTTCCACATCACTTGGCTTACCAGGCTGTGGTGGTAATACAACTTTCTCCGTCATTCTATTCGCCTCATTTCATTTTCCATCTAATAAACATCTCTTTGATAACGTTGCTGCTGCTTTAAATTGTTGATATATTCTGCTGCCTGCTCAGCTGCTTTTGCCCCTTGCTCTGCAATAATGGCATGAAGCGTTTTATCAACATCAGCCGCCATTGTCTTCTCATCGCCACATACATAAATGACAGCACCTTGCTCAATCCACTCATATAGCTCCTTTGCATGCTCCTGTAAGCGATGCTGGACGTATACTTTCTCCTCACCATCACGTGAAAATGCTGTTGTCAAATTTGTTAATGAGCCATCCTTTACCCAGCCCTGCCAATCTGTTTGATAGAGGAAGTCAGTCACGAAATGCTGGTCACCAAAAAATAGCCATGACTTGCCTTCCGCTCCGCGTGCTGCACGCTCCTCCACGAATGAGCGGAATGGTGCAATCCCTGTACCAGCACCAATCATAATAATTGGTATATTGTCATCCTGTGGTAATTTAAAATTCGGATTCGCATGAATATAAATAGGCAGCTTTTGCCCAATCTCAATGCGCTCTGCAATTTGACCTGAGCAAACACCAAGCCGATCGCGCCCATCTGTCTCGTAGCTCACTTTGCCGATTGTTAAATGCGCCTCTTCCTCGTTTGCTTCCTGACTTGAGGCAATCGAGTATAAGCGTGCTGGAATTTTGCGCAATAGCTCAACAAATTGCTGCGCATTCCACGAAAATGGACCAAAGCTTCGTACCACATCTAATAAATCTCGACCGTATACATAGTCCTTCCACTTCTGATCATCTTGTAAAAGCTCCGCTAAATCCGAATTGACTGTAAAGTTTTGAATTTTTTGTAGCAACGGCTTTGATAATACCGTAATTTCAAGCTTTCTTTGTAGCACTTCACCTAATGGTACAGCTTGCTCATCCACTTGAACGATTTCCTCTTGCTGGAAGCCTAATGCTTCAATTAATAAGCGAACTAGCTGTTCATCGTTTTCAGGTAAAATGCCAATGCTATCACCTGGCGCGTATGTTAATCCTGATTCCTCTAATGAAAGTTCAACATGGTATGTCGCTTTATTAGAGCCGCGTCCATTTAAATTAATTTTTTCAAGCACCTCTGCATAAAATGGATTCTTTTTCGAATATTGTGTACTACTAGGATCTTTCGTTACCACACTTGTTTGCGAGACAGTAGCTGGAGCCACTGTGACTAATGCATTTTTCACGTTTTCAAACCAACCTGCTGCTAAGTCATCATAATCTAAATCACAGTCAACACGTGGCACGATGCGCTGTGCACCAAGCTTTGCTAATTGCTCATCAAAGTCAGCACCTGTTTTGCAGAAAAACTCGTAAGAGCTATCGCCAAGCGCTAACACAGAATACTGTATACTCTCTAGCTTCGGCGCCCGTTTGCTATATAAAAATTCATGGAATTGAATCGCATTATCTGGCGGTGTCCCCTCGCCATGTGTACTCGTAATAATAAATAAATTTGTTAACTTCTTTAGCTGATTTGTTTTAAATGCTGACATTGCTAAGACGGTTGCCTCTACACCAGCGTCCTTCAGTTCTTTCCCAAGCTTTTCCGCTAAGCTTTGAGCATTACCTGTTTGCGAGCCATATAAAATCGTTGCTGATTGCGGCTCTGTAGCAATCACCTTTACCTCTTCTGCTGTGTCAATAACCGGCACTACTGCTGTCGCTGGTACAACGCTTAAATAACCTGTTAACCAAATTTTTTGATAGTCATTTAATGTAGGTAATAGCGTGTTTAATTGTTTTACTTGCTCCTCACTAAAAGGGCTGTTCAATACTTGTAAAGTCAAGTTTTCCACCTCTCGAATCATTAGCTAATTATTTCAAACGAATTTTTTCGTTCTTTTCAATTTGAACGACATGCCCATCTTGTATAACGAGTGTAATCGTTCCAAATTTAATCGACCCTAACATTTCTTTAATGCTTTCAAGTGTAAGCTCACTATTGCTCTTTTGCTTTGTCATTCATGTCCCCCCTTATTTGCAAAGCCTCTTGCACTCGCTCTATTAATACTTGCTGAACATTGTCGTCATAACCTAAACTGGAGCATAAAATGACGCGCGAACAGTCAAATTCCGATGCTCTTATATCTTTTTCAATCCCTTTGCTTAACAGCCCAGAAAATAATAAATATGGCACGATAAATAATTGCTTCACATTGCGTTCTTTAATCGCTTCTAGCGCATCTTGAAAGGCTGGACCTGCTCCATATAAAAAGCATGCCTTAACAGATGAAAAGCCAAATTTGCTGCGCACATGCTCACTAATTTCCTGCATATCTCGCACAACAGCTGTATCGCTGCTGCCTCGCCCTATTAATAGCACCTCTGCTTCGTGTGAAATTTCAATTTGTTGCTCCTGAATGCGCTTATAAATGGTAGCAATTAATTTGTCGTGAATTCCAAATGGTCGCCCAAGTGTAAATTGCACATGTGGATAAAGCTGCTGCGCTTTTTCTATTTCTAACGGAATATCCTCCTTGGCATGCTGCGCTGTTAATAGCAGCAATGGCACAATCGCTATTGTTGTTGCTCCTTGTGCTACACAACGCCCAACACCCTGCACTATATCTGGCTCTACTAGCTCTAAAAACGCAATCTCCTGAATTTCAATAGGAATTTGCTGTTTAACCGCTTCAATAAATTGAAGGGCCTCCTCCACTCCTTGCTTTAGTCTTGTGCCATGACCGATATATAAAATAGCCTGCATTTCTACACAACACTTTCACTTAATTGATTTTGCGCCTCAAACCATTGAATTTTTTCTCGCAATGAAACCACTTCTCCAACAATAATAATGCTAGGATTTTTCACATTGCTCTCCAATGCAATGTCAACAATTGTCTCAAGCGTCCCTGTAACGGTTTGCTGTTCTTCAAATGTCCCCATATGAACAAGGGCAACAGGCGTTGTCGCAGTACGCCCATATTTTAATAGTTGATTACAAATATAAGGTAAATTGCCAACACCCATATAAATCGCTAATGTATCGACGCCATTAGCAAGGCTTTCCCATTTAATTGAATCATCCTTCCCTTCTCTCATATGCCCTGTCACAATAGCAAAGCTTGAGCCAAGATCACGATGCGTCACAGGGATGCCTGCATAGGCTGGCGCTGCAATACCAGATGTAATTCCTGGAACAATTTCATATGGAATATGGTGGCTTGCTAATACTTCTGCCTCCTCGGCACCACGTCCAAAGACAAATGGGTCTCCACCCTTTAAACGCGTTACCACCTTACCTTGCTTTGCATACTGTACAAGTGAATGGTTAATATGCTCTTGAATCATCGCATGGCGATTTGGCAGCTTTCCACAAAAAATCAATTGTGCATTTGGCTTTGCATAGCTTAATAACTCATGATTAATTAAACGATCATATAAAATAACATCCGCTTCTTTAATACAACGAAGTCCTTTTACCGTGATAAGCTCTACATCTCCAGGCCCAGCACCAACAATATAAACTTTACCCATGAACTACCCCTCCAATACTTATAGGTAAACTATGTTTTAAAAACTAATAATTCCAATAAGTTTACTTTACTATATGCTCATTGATTGGTAAAATAACAATTAATAATCGAGGCTATCAGCAAATATAATCGTGTGGAAGAAAGGGGATTGCTAGATGAATATTGAGGAGCTTCATACGTTTATTAAGTTATGCGAAATAAAAAATTTCACAAAAACCGCTGATGCACTATGCATGTCACAGCCAACAGTAAGCTTACATATTAAAAACTTAGAAAGGGAATTTCAAACACAGCTTTTCCAACGTTCCCCTAAGCTACTTTGCATTACACCTACTGGGGAAATATTGCTAGAGCGAGCGAGACAAATGGTACAGCTCTATGAACAAACAAGTCAGGAGCTATTAGATTATCACCATACAGTGCAAGGTCATCTAAAAATCGGTGCAAGCTTTACAATTGGTGAATACATCCTTCCTCCATTACTTGTTAAATTAAAAGAACAATACCCCGAGCTTTCCTTTCAAATTATTATTGGTAATACTGAGGAAATTGTTCAATGTGCTAAGCTTTTTCAAGTTGATATCGGCTTAGTTGAAGGCAAAACAAACGAAAAAGAGATTATCGTAGAGCCGTTTAAAGATGATGAGCTAGTAATTGTTTCCGCCGCCTGCCATCCGTTAGCAGCTAAAAAAAATGTGTCAATTGCTGATTTGCAAAATGAAGATTGGATTACGCGTGAAATTGGCTCAGGAACAGGCGAATATTTAAAGCAGTTTTTACAAGCAAATGAGCTGAAAGTAAAAACATTAATGTCCATTAGCAGCATCCAAGGAATAAAGGAAACTGTTATGAATAATTTAGGTCTTTCCATGCTATCAAAAAGTGTTATCGAACGAGATTTAAAGACGGGTGAAATGCATGTAATACAGCTCGATGCCCCTCCTCTTTTACGGACACTATCGTACATTTACGCACCTTCAATGAAAGAAAAAAGGAATGTCAACATATTCATTGAAGCATTGCGTCAACTATTTTAAGAAATGGAGCTTATGTAAATGAAAAACCTTATACAAATTTTAGAGCCGATTCGTATCGCCTTTAAAGCCGGCCAAGAAATTTTAACTGTTTATCATACAAACGAGATGAACATCGAATTAAAAAATGATGAATCTCCTGTCACAATTGCAGACAAAAGGGCACATCAAATTATTTATTCACAGCTTATCAGCAGCTATCCACATATTCCTGTCATTAGTGAGGAGGGCGAGCTTGCAGATTATACAGAGCGCAGCAAATGGCATGCTTTATGGCTAGTTGACCCGCTAGATGGCACAAAGGAATTTATTAAACGCAACGGGGAATTCACCGTCAATATCGCCCTTGTTGAAGATGGCACACCTGTGCTTGGCGTTATTTATTGTCCTGTACTTGATACAATGTATTTTGCCTCTAGCGAACTCGGCTCATATCAATTAATCAATTGCACTCAACGTCTCGAAAAAATTGATAGCGAAGGTGCATTGTTAACAATTGCTCAAAAGTTGCCTATCGAAACAGCTAGAGAATCCTTTGCTATCGCTGTAAGTCGCTCACATTTTTCCAACGAGACAGAGGCATATATTCAAAAAATGCGGGAGCAGCATCAACAAATCGAGCTTGTAACATCTGGTAGCTCCATTAAAATGTGCCTCGTCGCAGAAGGTAAGGTTGATGTCTACCCCCGCTTCAGCTACTCAATGGAATGGGATACCGCTGCTGGTGAAGCCATCGTAAAATATAGTGGCGGCCAAGTACTTGATACGACAACAAATCAGCCTTTGCTCTATAATAAAGCGCAATTAAAAAATCCATTCCATATTGTGACAGGAGCATAGAAAATCCTATTATCTAAAGTGTAAGAAAGCCATTTTTCACAATGAATTCTTACACTTTTTAATTTCTCTGACTAACAAATTGCTTGCGTGCGAATTACTATTTTCCACCTATCTTCAATACTTCTTTGACAATATAATCCGCCGCATCCTCTAAGGAAATATCGCTTGTGTCAATTGTAATATGCGGTTTTTCCGGCTCCTCATATGGGCTCGAAATCCCTGTGAAATCAGCTATTTCCTGAGCACGAGCTTTTTGGTAAAGCCCTTTAACATCACGTTTTTCACATACTTCAAGCGGTGTGCTCACATATATTTCAATATAAGCATCTCCGACGATTTGCTGTGCTTTGCGGCGATCCTGCTCAAAAGGTGAGATAAACGATGTTAATGTAATTAATCCCGCATCGTTCATCAGCTTCGCCACCTCTGCGATGCGGCGAATATTTTCGATACGTCCAGCTTCTTCAAAGCCCAAATCTTTATTTAATCCTAATCGCACATTATCACCATCAAGCAGCATCGTATGGTAGCCCAATGATACAAGGCGCTTTTCTACTTCGTTTGCTAGTGTCGATTTCCCTGAGCCAGAAAGCCCTGTGAACCATAATGTTAATGGCTTTTGTCCTTTTTGCTCAGCACGCACCTCGCGCGTCACATCTGTTTGCTGCCAAAAAATATTTTTATTATCTTCAACAGCCTCTTGCACGACACCGCATGCCGCAGTCATATTCGTAATGCGATCAATTAAAATAAAATTGCCTAATGCCTCATTTCGTTCAAAGGCATCAAAAACAACCTTTTCAGATAATGCAATATCACATGTCGCCAACTCATTTTTAGTAATTTTATCCGCCTTTAAATGCTGGCCTGTATTAATGTCCACCTTATGATGAATTGCAACAATTGTGCTAGGAATCGTTTTCGTTCCTACTTTAATGAAATAATTTTTTCCAACCTCAAGCTCTGTATCATCCATCCATAAAATTTGAGCCGTCAACAAATCCGCTACTGCAATTTCCCTGTCTGTCGTTAATACACAGCCGCGCGAAACATCTACCTCTCTGTGTAATTGGATTGTCACAGGCTGCCCCGCACTAGCCACTTGCACTTCACGATCTGTGACGAAAATGCTTTTTACCTTCGCCTTTTCATTGCTTGGCAATGTCGTAATTTCATCACCGACTGCGATTTTCCCTGCCTCAATTTGTCCTTGGAAGCCTCGGAATGTATGGTTCGGTCTACTCACACGTTGAACAGGCATTAAGAAAAAATCTTGCTCTTGCTCTTGATGAATGTCCACTGACTCTAAATAAGGCAGCAACGCTAAACCATCGTACCATGGCGTATTTGCAGATTTTTTCGTAATATTGTCTCCGTTCGTCGCAGAAACTGGAATTACTTGCACACTCTCTAAACGAAACTCCTCAATCAACTGCAAGAAGTCATTTTTAATTTTCGTAAAGCGTACTTCATTAAAATTCACTAAATCCATCTTATTGATAGCAAGCACAAGATTTTTTACACCCATTAGCGCACAAATACGTGCATGACGCTTCGTTTGTGTAATAACGCCCTTTGTTGCATCTACTAAAATAATCGCAAGGTCTGCAAAGGAAGCCCCCACAGCCATATTACGTGTATATTCCTCATGCCCTGGAGTATCCGCCACAATAAATGAACGATGGTCTGTTGTAAAATAACGATAAGCAACATCAATTGTTATTCCTTGCTCACGCTCTGCCAGCAAGCCATCTAAAAGCAGTGAATAATCAATTTCCCCACCGCGGCTTCCTAGCTTGCTATCTAGCTCCAAAGCTTTTTCTTGGTCAGCAAATAATAGCTTTGCATCATACAGCATATGGCCAATTAATGTTGATTTACCATCATCGACACTGCCGCATGTAATGAACTTCAATAAACTTTTCATTTTAGAAATACCCCTCTCGCTTACGTCTTTCCATGCTGCCAACAGCCTCTTGGTCGATTACGCGCGTTGTACGCTCGGATGTCACTGCGCCCAATGTTTCTTCAATAATCTCATCCAATGTCACCGCATTTGACTCGACACCACCTGTTAATGGATAACAGCCTAATGTACGGAAGCGAACCTTTTTCAATAACACTTCCTCATCTGGCTGTAGACGCATGCGCTCATCATCGACCATAACATAATTGCCCTCACGATAAACGACAGGTCTTTCCTTTGCAAAATAAAGCGGTACAATATCGATATTTTCTCGGCGAATATATTGCCAAATATCCTTTTCTGTCCAATTAGAAATCGGGAAAACACGTATACTTTCACCTTTATGAATTTTCGTATTAAAATGCTTCCACATTTCAGGTCGCTGGCTTTTTGGGTCCCATGCGTGATTTTTATTGCGGAATGAGAAAATACGCTCCTTTGCACGAGACTTCTCCTCATCACGTCTGCCACCACCAAAGGCTGCTGTAAAACCATATTTATTTAAACCATCCTTCAATGCCTGTGTTTTCATGATGTCCGTATAAGCTGAGCCGTGGTCAAATGGATTTATATTTTGTGCAAGCCCTTCTTCATTTGCATGCACAATCATGTCAATACCTAGCTCCTTCGCACGACGGTCGCGAAACTCTATCATCTCTTTAAATTTCCATGTCGTATCGATATGCATAAACGGAAATGGCGGCTTTTCAGGATAGAATGCTTTTAGTGCTAGATGCAGCATTACAGAGCTATCCTTACCAATCGAATAGAGCATAACAGGGTTTTCACACTCTGCTGCTACTTCCCTAATTATATAAATTGCTTCTGCCTCAAGCTGATCAAGATGTGTAAGTTCAGTCATTTGCGATTCTCCTTTTCATTACTCTGTATGAAGTCCACATTCCGTTTTTCCTTGCCCCTGCCATCTACCCGCACGCAAATCCTCTAATGTAAAAGCAGGCTTTGTGCAATGTGAGCAGCCGATGCTTGGATAGCCTTGGTCGTGCAGCACATTATACGTAAGCTCATGCTTTGATACATAGCGCCATACATCTTTCCATGTCCAATGAATGAGTGGGCAAATTTTAATTGATTTAAATCGATTATCCTTATTGATAAACTCTACATTTTGGCGTGTTTCCGATTGCTCACGGCGCAAACCAGAAATCCATGCTTTTGCTCCTGATAGCACTTCATTTAACGGCTCTAATTTGCGAATATTACAGCATTGATTCGGATTTGTTTCCCATAATTTATCGCCAAATTGCTGTGCCTGCTGCTCTAGTGTTAATGCAGGCTTTTTTAACACGATATTCAACGTCGGATATTTTTCACGTACACGCTCAATCGTTTCATACGTTTCTTTAAAATGTACATCCGTATCTAAAAAGACAATTTGTGCATCTGGCTGCACTTTAGCAATTAAATCAATGAGCACAATGCCTTCAATACCAAAGCTGCATGCATAAACGATATCTTTGCCATATTGCTCATAGCTCCATTTAATAACCTCTAAAGCCCCTTTATATTGTTCATCAATTTCAAATGATATTTCGGGATTTTCCCACGTATTATACGTTAACAAGCTACTCCCCCCTATATGATAAAATCCTCTGGGATAAACACTTTCATTTCTTTTGGACTAACATAAACGGTTTCTCCAACTTTTAAATCTAATTGTCCAAACTCCTCTTTGCTAAGCTCCACTTCAACATATGCCTCAATATCCTCGCGTCGCATTTCAATATGCCAAGTAGGTCCGACCGAATGCATAAAGGTAATTTTCGCTGCAATTTCATCCTTATTTTGTCGTATGCGCTCAACCTTTAAATGATGTGGTCGTACGTAGCCCACTGCATCCGCCCCATCTTTATCAAGGCAATCAGGTGCATCCAACTGGGCGCTACCTAAATTTAACTTTCCTTGCTGCAATCGACCGTGGAATAAATTCACATTGCCTAAGAAGTCATAAACAAAGGGGCTAACAGGTTTATCATAAACTTCTGAAGGTGTTCCAATTTGCTCAATTTTCCCTTTATTCATAATAACGATGCGGTCTGCTACATCGAGCGCTTCCTCTTGATCATGTGTGACAAAGACACTCGTTATATGCATTTCATTATGCAATTTGCGTAGCCAGCGGCGTAATTCCTTTCGAACCTTTGCATCAAGCGCCCCAAATGGCTCATCTAATAGCAGCATTTTTGGTTCCACTGCTAATGCTCGTGCTAGTGCAACACGTTGACGTTGCCCACCTGATAGCTGTGACGGATAGCGATGTGCAAAGCCACTTAGCTTTACTAGCTCTAAAAGCTCATGCACCTTTTGCTCGATATCCTTTTTCGATGGTCGCAAGCTTTTTTTGCGTACATTTAAACCGAATGCTACATTATCAAACACCGTCATATGCTTGAATAGCGCATAGTGTTGAAAAACGAAGCCAACATCCCGTTGATTGACATGCACTGTACTTAAATCTTTGCCATCAAATGCAATGCTGCCTTCCTCGATTGATTCTAGCCCTGCAATCATGCGCAAAAGTGTTGTTTTCCCTGAGCCAGATGGACCTAGCAGTGCCACTAGCTCCCCTTTACCAATCGTTAAATTAATATTTTTCAATGCTTGAAACGAGCCATAATGCTTTGTTACCTCACGTATTTCAATCGACATGCTATTCACCTACTTGTTTTTCTGTCTTATATTCAATAAATGATTTAATAATCAATGTAGCGAGTGCCAGTAACGACATCAGTGATGCTACCGCAAAGGCTGCCGAAAACTGATATTCGTTATATAAAATTTCTACATGTAAAGGCATTGTATTTGTCATGCCTCGAATTCTGCCAGATACTACTGATACAGCACCAAACTCACCGATTGCACGCGCACTACATAAAATCATGCCGTATAGTAAACCCCATTTAATCGTTGGCAATGTCACACGAATAAACATTTGCCAGCCACTCGCCCCAAGTGAAATGGCAGCTTCCTCCTCTGCCTTCCCCTGTGTTTGCATCACCGGAATAAGCTCGCGTGCAATAAATGGCAACGTCACAAACATCGTGACAATAATAATACCTGGTGTTGAAAAAATAATTTTGATTCCCCAATCCATTAAAAGCGAGCCTACAGCACTTCTTGGGCTAAACAGTAAAATAAAGATTAACCCTGCAATGACAGGAGAAATAGCGAATGGCAATTCGATTAAAGATAGCAATAATTGCTTTCCTCTAAAGTGGAATTTCGTAATACACCATGCTGCCGCTATACCAAATATCGTATTCAGTGGTACTGTGATGACAACAACAAGTAGCGTTAATTTAATCGCAGATAAAGCATCACTCTCTGTAATCGCTGCAAAATAAACAGCTGCTCCTTGCTCAAACGCCTTCACAAAAATAAAAACTAACGGTACAACTAAAAACAATGCTAAATATAGGAGCATACATGTAATTAAAACTCGTTTCATCGTTCCCCCTCCTAATCCTCTTGCAATACATGCTTTTGGCTCCATTTTTGTAGGAAATTAATAAAAATTAAACAAATAAATGAAACAACGAGCATCACAACTGCAATAGCTGTTGCTCCAGCATAGTCAAACTGCTCTAGCTTTGTCATAATCATTAACGGGGCTATTTCCGTTTTCATCGGCATATTGCCTGCGATAAAGACAACGGAGCCATATTCACCAAGCCCTCTCGCAAATGCGAGAGAAAACCCTGCTAATAAAGCTGGTAATACCTCAGGGAAAATGATTTTCCGAAAAATTTGCCCGCGCGTCGCCCCTAAGCTTGATGCAGCCTCCTCAACCTCACGCTCCAACCCTTCTAGCACAGGTTGCACCATACGTACAACGAACGGTAAACCTATAAACATCAGGGCAAGAGTAATACCGAGTGGTGTAAACGAAACTTTAATACCTAGCAAGCTAAACCATTGACCAAGCCAGCCATCCTTCGTGTACAAAGTTGTCAATGCAATACCTGCTACTGCTGTCGGTAAGGCAAAAGGTAAGTCAATTAGCCCATCGATTAATCTTTTGCCTGGGAAGCTATAGCGAACGAGCACCCATGCAATTAATAGACCAAAAATGCCATTAAAAAGAGCTGCTGCAAATGCTGTAGCAAACGATATTTTATAAGCATGCATGACGCGTTCATTCGTCACAGCCTTCCAAAAATCCACCCAGCCTAATTTAGAGGACTCAATAAATATCATGGATAGCGGAATTAAAATAAATAAGCTTAAATACAGCATTGTAATCCCCATTGACAAGCCAAAGCCTGGCAATACATTTTTCTTTTTTTTCATCATTTACACCACCATCTATTACTGGTAAATCGAATCAAACACACCATCATCACTAAAATGTGTTTGTTGTGCCTCTCTCCAGCTACCAAATTTCTCATCAATCGTAAACAATTTAATTTCAGGGAATTCGCTACGATACTTCTCAGCAATCGCTTCATTACGTGGACGATAATAATTTTTAGCGGCTATTTCTTGCCCAATATCAGAATACAAAAACTGTAAATAGGCTTCTGCCACTTCTCTCGTGCCTTTGCGATCCACATTTTTATCTACTACTGCTACTGATGGCTCCGCTAAAATACTGATGGACGGTGCAACAATTTCAAATTCATTGTTTTTCATTTCCTTCAAAGCTAATAGCGCTTCATTTTCCCAAGTAATTAAAACATCGCCAATCCCTTTTTCAACAAATGTTGTTGTCGAGCCACGCGCACCTGAATCTAGCACCTCTACATTTTTATAAATACTTGCAACAAATTCTCTAGCCTTCTCTTGATCATTTCCATATTGCTCCAATGCAAAGCCCCACGCCGCTAAATAATTCCAACGAGCTCCTCCAGATGCCTTTGGATTTGGTGTGATAACGGAAATATCTCCCTCGGCTAAATCATCCCAATCTTTAATGCCCTTTGGATTGCCTTTACGGACTAAAAAGACGATTGTTGATGTATAAGGAGCCGAATTATTGTCCAAACGGCTCATCCAGTTTTCATCAATTAATTTTTGGTCTGCAATAGCATCAATGTCGTACGCTAAAGCTAATGTCACAACATCAGCATCTAAACCATCAATAACTGAGCGTGCCTGACTACCTGAGCCACCATGTGACTGTTTAATAACAACCTCCTGCCCTTTCTCAGCTTGCCAATATGCCGCAAATTCCTTATTAAATTCGTCATATAATTCACGTGTCGGATCGTATGAGGAATTTAAAATTTGCACTTTCCCTCCAGATGCATTGCTATTAGCACAACCTGCTAATAAAAACACAGCAAATAAAATTACGCCTATCTTTTTCATAAAATCCCCCTTATATAATTATTCTTATTCGCAAAGTATGTTTTAAAGCTGCATTCTTTTATCAATTATGCCGAGGCGTAATTGCGTTCGGATTTTTTCGAACTTTTCCAAGCAGCCCTCCTTTTCAAAACCTGTGACAGCTATGAACAAAAAAGACCACTCCATAGAAAAGAATCGCTTCTTTTCTAAAAGAGTGGCCTCTAGTTTTTCTAGTGAGCTACTACAATATAATCATACTTTATTAAAACCAACTAATCTTATAGAAATAATTTAACATGAAATTACAAAATGTCAACACTATTTTCAAAAATGCATTAAGAAAATAATTCATTTGCTAAATACGCCTTCATCTTGTTTCTCTCCTAATCCAATGATTTCTCAAAAATAATTTTATGTCTGCCTTTTTCATCAATAAATGTTGAAATAATATCAAAGCCATGCTTCAAATTTGTGATGAGCATTGCCTTACGCTGATTGCGTCCATATGTACGGATTTGTTGGAAGCCTAGCTTTTGTACTTCTTTATGCTGTTGCACTATTAGATTGCTAGCAATTCCCCGTCCACGCTGGCTTTCATGCACACCACCTAGCCAGCTGTAAAATACTTGGTCAGGGTGTATGTAGCCTAGCTTAAAGCCAATCAACTGCCCATCCTCTATAGCAAATAAACAAAGCAACCCCTCTTTATTTTCAAGCTTCTCCAATCTCAGCTCTGCCCCATCAAAAACATGTGCATGAAGTGCTTGTAGCTGTGCCATATATTGATGCGGCACACCTTTCACAATCTCAATTTGCATATTATTTCACCTCCTATGCTAAAATAAGCTTAACTTTTCACAGCAAAAGTCCAATACTGACGGGATAAAAGTGCCTCAATCAGAGAGGGGGGTTCCTTGAACAAGCTTGAAAAAATCTGAACACAATTGTAATTAACAAATTTAAAGAAGGTCTTGCCTATGCTCGAAAAATTAAACATCTTTCTTCAACGCTATATTGCGATTTTAACACCACTTAGTCTTATTATTGGTGTTTTGTTTGAAAATATTTTACATCACTTGCTTTTTCTTGTTGCATGGATATTTGCCTTCATGACATTTGCTGGCAGTTTACGCATGAAATTCAAAGACTTAACCATTTTTATTAAGCATCCTATCGTAATTTTAATATCGATTGCCTTTTTACATATTGTTATGCCTTTATGGGCGTACTTGCTATCCACTATCATATTTGATGACCATTTATTAATTGTTGGCTTTGTGTTATCTGTTGCTGTACCTACTGGTGTAACGAGCATGATTTGGATTACGATTTGTAAAGGAAATATACCTTTAGGTTTATCTATTATATTAATTGATACATTACTTGCTCCAATCATTATGCCTTTTCTTTTACTCCTCGTTTCTGGGGAAAGAATTGAGCTTCAGCTATCTTCATTAATGATTAGTTTAACCTTTATGATTGTACTACCGACATTGCTAGGTATTGCCGTCAATGAATTATCAAAGGGGCAAATTCCACAAAAAATTTCGAGTAAACTTGCACCCTTTTCAAAGCTTGCTTTGTTTGCCGTCATTATGATTAATAGCAGCACAATTGCACCTTATTTAAAAAATATCAATATGGAGTTAGTTACTGTTATCAGCTTAATACTTGTTATCGCCATATGTGGCTATGTTTTCACAATGCTAATTGGACGTTATTTATTATCTGATGACAGCCATATCACAGCTTTCATCTTTACAGGAGGTATGCGCAATATCGCATTAGGTGTTGTCATCGCAACAACATATTTCCCAGCCAAGGTTGCTATGCCTGTTGTATTCGGTATGCTGTTCCAGCAAGTTTTAGCATCTGTCGTCAGTAAAGTTATGACAAAGGCTTCTACTTAATATTTTCTTAATATATAGGTATAAAGATTTATAATTTAAAATTGGATACCATTTTCAACATATAAACTATACAATAACGATAGGTATTTAGTTCAAATTATAAATAGGATGTGAGCATATGAAGGAACAATCTAAAATTTCTTTTGTTAACAGTATTTTTACGAAATTGACTTTGCTAATTATTGCCGTTATTACATTAACAGCTGGAGTAATCGGTGGGTCAAGCTACTACTTAACGAAAAAAGAGCTTGTTCAGGCAGGAGAAAACGATATTAAACACCTTGTCAACACAGCCATCGTGACATTGAGTGTCTTAGATGACCAAGTAAAGGCTGGCAATATGACATTGGAGGAGGCACAAGCACAGGCTCGCGTGCTGCTTAGTGGACCTCAGCTCGCAGAAGGCTACGATTTTAAAAATTCTTCGTTCCTTTATAAAAAGGATGGCTATTTAGTTGCTTATGATGACAATTATGCAGCAGTTCTCCATCCATCAAATCCAATCGGTCATATACCTGAGGATACGACAAATCGTGAAAACATGGTACTTGCTGCAAAGGCAACAGATGCTCACAGCCATTTTCATCATTTTAACGATATTGATGATGCAGGTAAGCAGGTAACAAAGACAGCATATATGGAACAATTCGAGCCATGGGGCTGGTATGTAGGGATGAGCGTATTTGATGCCACTTTTTATGGCGAGCTCAATAAAATAAAATGGTATATTATTACAATGACTATCATCATTACATTAATTGGCATTACACTGTTTTATATGGCTTCACGCAAAAAATTCAAGCTATTAGAAGCTATTTCGAATGCCTTTTTAGATATTGCCAACCGCAAAATCCATGCAAAATCATTACCTGAGTCAAAAGATGAAATTGGACATCTAGGACAATCCTTTAACCATATGTTAATGCAGCTACGTGATCTGATTGGTCGATTGCAGGAAACGAGTAGCCAAGCAGCAGAAACCTCTCTCTCCTTATCCGCTATTTCTGAGGAAACGGCCTCAAGCAGCGAGGAAGTGGGACGTGCTATGAATGATATCGCAAGTGGGACTGCAAGCCAGTCAACGGATTTAGAGCAAACAACACAGCAAATCGAGCGACTTAATACATCCATCGCGGCAATGAATCAACAAAACGATACGATTCAAGAAATGATGGCACAGTCTGAAACGGCGGCATATCAAGGGCAAGAAAAGGTTCAGCACCTTAAACAATCCAATGAGCAATCCTTGATTTCATCGAATGAGGTAAGCGAAAATATTGCAAGCTTACATAGTAAAATTAGCGAAATTTCAAGAATTACAACAGCAATCGAAAGCATCTCATCTGAAACAAACTTACTAGCATTAAACGCAAGTATTGAGGCGGCACGTGCGGGCGAGCACGGAAAAGGCTTTGCTGTAGTTGCCGAAGAAGTACGCAAACTAGCTGAGCAGTCCAATGAAGCAACGAAGCAAATTCAAAGCATGATTTCAACGATTGAAATCGAAACTGAAAAAACGGTACAGGCTGTTGCTGAAACAATTGACCGCTCACAACAGCTCGATATGGCTGTTAATGAGACTGAGCAGGAGTTTAGCCAAATTGTCACAGCTATTACTGCGACAACACAGGCAATTACAGTACTAAATCAGGAGTTATCAGCAATCACACTACAAAACCAAGCAATTACTGACGCTATTCAAAATGCATCGGGTATTTCTAATCAAACAGCGGCAGCGGTTGAGCAAATAACCGCCTCTATTGATGAACAAATTGGCGCAATCGCTCAAGTAGCCGTATCAGCGGAGCAATTAACAGACTTAAGCCAAACATTGAGCAGTATTGTAGAGAAATATGAGCTATAGAACTTTGACTATCACCATTTCTTCAATGTTTTAACAATAAATCAATTACGCCGAGGCGTAATTGATTTATTTAATAATATGGATGTTGGTGCTGCGGACAACCAAATAGCAGACAACCCCCATGCACATAAAAGTTCATTTCTAGCGGTGGGATATAGCCTTGCTGTAGACCCCTTGGTAAGCACTGAATTTGCTGCAATTCTGCCTGTAATTCTTGCAGACGCTCTGCCTTATCCTCAGCTGTCCAATTAGGTTCCACAGATTCATTTTCAACCTCTACTATCATTTCTCTTATATGCCGCAATGCCGTAGCTAGGATAGCGTCCATTCGCTCTACCTTCCCTAGCTTCCACAAGCTATAGCTATATCGTTCAATTGCATAGGATGAAAAAATGACTTCTCCCCATTCCCTTTCAAAATAGTCCACCGCCATTGTAAACTCACTCATCTCAATCAATAATTCTGCTAGCTCACTCCAGCCAATAAAATGGTCATCTTCATCTGACCATTGCCGAATATACGGTAAAATATCTTCACCAGCTTGTAATCGATAGTATAGCTCATATAGCTTTTCATAGCTCGATGGCTCTGCAATTTCTACAAGGCATTGTGCTGCCTGCTGCCATTTTCGATTTTCCGCATAAACATATGCTAAATTATGCAAAATAACAGGCAATCGCTCCATTTGTAATGCCTTTTCTAACATTTGCTCAGCCAGCTTATACTCACCTAAATGCGCCAATATTTGACCATATAATGCATATGGAAAAACATGATTTGGCTGCTGTACAACTACTTCCTCCGCTAAAGGCTTTGCACATATAGGCTTCTCCTCCTCATGCATATAAAACCAAGCTAAATTATGTAAATTCTCAATCGTTCGCTCATTTGCAACTAATTGTTTAACCCTTGCAAATGCCTTATCGTATTCGTTATCAACGAAGTATTGCAACGCCTTTTTCATAAAGTCCTCCTTCTCCTATGCACATATATTTAAAATAATTGTAACAAATTGTTTGGGTGCCAGGCACACATACAATTCTCACACAATTTATGTTTGACTTCTTTAGAGGATAATGATAAATTTACTAACATAGTAATTTAGTAAATTACTAAAATTGAAAGGATGATTAACAATGAAAATACCTACACATTTAAAGCATAAACCAGTTATTGTTGCGGAAAACTATGCAAATATCGATGGTCGCACTGCCTATAAAACAGATGCACAGGGGCTATCACTTGGCTTAGCACAATGGAACGATCGTGGCAAAGTCGATATTTCTGCAAAAGTATGGCGTCATACAGGGGGCAAATGGTCACGCCAATCTGAGGAATTGCCTCTACACCGCGTACTTGATTTAGCTATTTTAGTATGTGAGGCACAGCTACATTTTAAAGATGCTTATCGTTACGAAAATTTATACGATGAAGCGAATCCCGTTATTAAACGCGTTGGACTACAAGGTGATGCGATGACGGTGGAAGTATGTACGGAAAATGAGCAAATCAATGAAGATATTCAGCTTTTTAATCAAGCATTAAGCGAGGATGGCGAGCTAATTGGTGAGCGCCTACGCACATTATCACGTATTTTAAAAGAAATGGGTTATTAAAACTCTGTGAGGAAACAATATGAACGGACATTTACTACAAGATGATCAACAGCTAAGAAAAGCATTTTTTAAATTTTTAATTCCTGTCATGCTAGCAAATGTGCTGCAATCATTAGGGCAAGTAGCAGCAATGCTTATTGTTGGGCGCAATTTAGGCGATGATGCACTCGCAGCCATTGCAGCATTCTTTCCATTTTTCTTCTTTTTAATGGCATTTGCCATCGGTATTGGTTCTGGTAGCTCGATTTTAGTTGGGCAAACATACGGTGCTGGCAATCATGAGAAAATGAAGGAAGTCGTTGGTGTTACTTTAGCCTTTACTACAATTTTATCACTTGCAGTAGCTATATTTGGCGCCTTCGGAATCGAATGGATATTACGTTTTATGAAAACACCTGCTAATATTTTAGATATGAGTGTCAGCTATGCGAAGATTTTATTTTTCACACTACCAATTATGTTTTGGTACATGACATATACGACATTTATTCGTGGTGTTGGCGATTCAAAAACGCCCTTTATCTTTTTAGTAACAAGCGTTGCATTAAATATCGCCTTTTTACCACCGCTTATTTTTGGCTGGTTTGGGCTACCTGCATTTGGCTTAAACGGTGCCGCGTATGCTGCAGTATTATCGAATTTAGTCACGATGATTTTACTACTTGCCTATTTGCACAAAACAAACCATATTTTACGTTTAGACAAATCTGTTTTACAGCATTTTAAACTGAAAAAGGATATTTTAATTTCCTTATTCAAGCTAGCTATCCCAGCAAGTATTAGCATGGTGGCAATATCTGTCGCTGAAATTGCCGTTATTGGCTTCGTTAATGTTTATGGCTCAAGTGCAACAGCAGCTTACGGTGTTGTAAACCAAGTAGCAAGCTATGCACAAGTACCTGCAATGAGTATTTCCATTGCGACATCTGTATTCGTTGCGCAAGCATTAGGCGCAAACTCAACGGAAATGATTAAAAAAATCCGTAGTATGGGTGTGAAAGTAAACTATTTATTAGGTGGAGCTGTCATTTTAGTCACATATATATTTGCAGAGCCAATTTTATCGCTCTTTATTACTTCAACCGATACAGTTGATATCGCAAGAAATTATTTAATGATTACGTTTTGGAGCTATTTAATATTCGGACATACACAAACCGTTTCAGCAACAATGCGTGCAACAGGTGTCGTACTTTGGCCAACAGTTTTCCTTGTGTTAACAATTTGGCTTGTGCAAGTACCAACCGCCTTCATTTTATCTAATTACACTACCTTTAAGCTAAATGGCGTGTGGATGGCATATCCGGTAACCTTCTGTGTTCACTTCATTATGCAATATGCTTACTTTAAATTAGGCTGGCAAAAACGCACATTGCAAGCAATGCTGAAGTAATTGTAGGCTTTATTTTCAAATACAAATGTGCTCACAACATCCTCAAAGCACTCATATCGAAAATATCACCAAAAATAATTTAGGCTTTCGGAAACATGTCTTCCGAAAGCCTTTTACTATCTTATTTTACTCTTGATAATGTCATTCCATCACCGAGTGGAACGAGCACCGATTCTAGTCGTGGATGCTGCGCTACTTTTTTATTAAACCTTTTCATTACTTCTGTGTAGCGCTTTTGCTTTGCCTCAGCACTCGCTACACTCCCCCCAGCTAGCACATTATCCGTAACAATTAACGCACCTGGCTCTGCTAATTGAATGCAATATTGTAAGTAATGCTCATAATTTTCTTTATCAGCATCAATAAAGAAAAAATCGAACTTCTCATTATTTAGCGCAAGCTTTTCAAGACTTTGTAATGCTGCACCTGTATGATAGGTCACTTGCTTCTCGAAGCCTGCCTTTATCAAATGTTTATGAGCTAGCTCGGCATAATGCTCCTCTAGTTCTAAGGAGGTTAATGTTCCGCTCTCCTTGAAGCCCCTCGCAATACAAATACCGCTATAGCCACCAAGCGCTCCAATTTCAAGTACCCTTTTTGCACCAGTTATTGAAACAAGCAATGTTAGCAATTTACCTGATGATGGTGATACCGAAATAGCAGGCATGCCGTTTTCTTCGATAGCTGCTGCAACGTCTGCTAAAAGTGCGTCCTCTGTTGAAAAGGTGGCATCAATGTATTGATTAATTTGCTTTATCATTTTGCTGCTCCTTAGCTTCATCCCCCTGAATTTCATCAGCATGTATTTCAAATAGCTGTGTAAATTCGTTAATGACCATATCAAGTGCTTTTAGCTCGCCAATTAATATTTGCTGAATCGATTGAAATTCTGGTTGCTCTAATTGCTGTGCGATCGTCGTGCGTTTAATTGTCAGCTGCTCTAAAAATGTCACAGCTCGCCCTCGTCGAAATGTTTTAGGACCACGTGACATCTCCTCTCTTGCACCACGTCGATGCTCCCCTCGATGCATGCCTCCTCTACCACCTCGTTGAAATTCTCCTCTATGAAAATGTTCATGTCTCATATTTATCGCTCCTTTTGTATACATTTGTATACGTTATAATATTTTAAATTGTATACATATGTATACAATTTGTCAAATTATATTTAAAGAAAGTTGTCACCATGCTAAAATAGCCTCATGATGAAATTAAAGGAGCAATAAATATGACAACCGCAAAACAATGGAAAACTGGCGCAGAAGGTCAAAAATTCGTTGCCTCATACAGCGGAGGTAAAGACAGCACACTCGCCTTATATGAGGCAATGAAAACTGGAGAAGCGATTGGTTTAATTAGCGTGCTTGAAGAAGATGGCGCACGCTCTCGCTCTCATGGAATGACAATCGACTTGGTGAAAGCACAAGCCGATGCAATTGGATTACCGCTTTATCCAACTGCAACAAGCTGGGAGGATTATGAAGCAACGTTTATTAACACATTAAAGAAAATGAAGGAGCTTGGTGCACAGGCTCTTGTAACGGGTGATCTTGATATGCCTGAGCATGGCTGCTGGCATGAGAAAGTCGCAAATATCGCTGAATTAAAGCTCGGTATGCCTTTATGGGAAGTGGATCATTCAGAAGTGGTTGACCGCTTTATTAGCCTAGGCTTTAAAACACTTATTACAACAGTTAACTTAAAATTTGGTATGTTAGAGAGTGATTTAGGGAAAGTTTTAACATATGACTATGTACAAGAATTAAAAGAACGTGGAATCGACCCTTGCGGAGAGAGCGGTGAGTTCCATACAACAGTCATTGATGGACCTATTTTTAAACATCCCATTGACATTCAACAAGGCGATATTATTCGAGATGGAGACTATGCCTTTTTGCCATTAATATTAAAATAATCAATTACACCTAAACGTAATTGCGTCCAGATTTTATCTTGGTTCAGTGATGTTTGGACATCCAATGAACCAAGATAAAATGTCGCAATACTTCAAATTCATCAACTATCATGGCAAGGGTATTAAAAAGAGCACAAACTTGTTATAGTATTTACTAGAAAATCTTATGATAAATGGTGGTGTGATAAAATTGATGAAATTTGCAAGAGATATTTTAATTATGTTATTTGGTGCATTCCTTTTTGCACTCGCAATTAACTTATTCGTTATCCCAAACGATTTGGGTGAAGGTGGAGTCACAGGGGTCACAATTATTCTTTACTATACATTAGGCTGGTCACCTAGTATTGTTAGCTTTATTATTAACGGGATACTCATTATTTTAGGGTACCGTTTCCTGAGTAAACGAACGACTATTTACACAATCATTGCAACGATATTCATCTCCTTGTTCTTACATTTAACAGAAACTTGGTCTGTGCAGTCAGATGAAATCATTATTAATGCTATTTTTGGTGGCGTTTTTGTAGGTATTGGTATCGGTTTGATTATCCGAGTTGGCGGTACAACAGCAGGTACAACGATTTTAGCACGTATGACAAACAAATTCCTTGGCTGGAACATGAGCTATGGTCTACTATTTTTTGATTTAATCGTTGTCTTTTCTTCCTACTTCATTATTGGTGCAGAAGCATTGATGCTAACAATTATGATGCTCTATATCGGAACGAAAGTAATGGAGTTTGTTATTGAAGGGATTAATACACAAAAGGCTGTCACAATCATTTCGAAAAAGCCAAATGAAATTGCAGACCAAGTGAGCACTAAAATGAATCGCGGTGTAACTGTTCTGGCAGGTCATGGTTATTATACGAAGGAACAAAAGGAAGTTCTTTATATTATTATTAGCCGACAAGAGGTTATTAAACTCAAAAATATCGTCAAAAAAGTTGACCCAAGTGCCTTTATCGCAATTCATGATGTGCGTGATGTATTTGGAGAAGGCTTTATTGAGTTATCGAAATCTTAATCAATTCAAAGTAGCTATCTGAAGGCGTTCAGATAGCTACTTATATTTTTAGCGAGGCGGATTTTGAGGGGTATTATTTTTTTGCTCTTCTGTCATTTCTTTATCGTTGCGCGTATCTAAATCATCTGGACTCAAATCTTGCGCAAACTCCTCATTTTGTGGATTTGGCTTCTTTTCCATATGGCTCACCTCCACTACTAGCGTCTCCATTTTGTTATACTTTATTCAGATGAATGAAGTACTTTCTTTTTTAATGGCGGTAAACAATAATGTACAACTTTCGCTTAGATACTAGTAATAGGCAAATCGAACAAGATCAGTACATCCAGCGACAACAGGAAATCAAGAAGGCTTGGTATACTTTAACAGAATTTCTTTTTAAAAAAGGACATAAAATTTCTCTTAAATATTGGGCGGCAGATAATCGACATAGCGATAAAGGTTATTCTAGTCACGGGGTAAATTTGTTTCTTCAATCCTATGAAGCATTAAGTATGGATTCAGATGGCTTGATGATTTTAACTACCTCTATTACCCCAAGTATTCAAAGAAAAGTATTGGAAAATACAGATGATATGTCTGAGAAAATCACGCCTTTTTTCCATATCAATATTGTTGATCATTTCGGAAATGAAATGTATAGCTCCCAAGATTTTGGAGATAATTTACTGCTATTTTTAACTGAGTATGATTTAAAATTACTAGCTAAAGAAATCCCTTTATCTATGCTTGAAAAGCCTATTCAATCAAAATAAAAAAGATGCCCTCAGAAATTTCGAGGACATCTTTTTCTAAATACCTTCAAACAGATAAGAATTCCAGCTTCTAATATGCTGTAAATCAATAAAACGAAACAACGCCCTCGCATGCCAATCGGTCGTGTCCACTTCAATTTCTACAGTTTTAATTCCCTTCTTTTGCAGTTCAAGTAACTGTCGCTTAAGTAGTGCTTGTATATGTACTTCTCCACTTTGACCGACCCAGCCTATTTCATAATGCGTCTCTGTTACAGGATGTAGCATAATATATCCTGTTATTTGCTCATCCTCTACCAACACGCCACTTAACTCTGTATCGACCTCATCATCAAACAAAAATTCCTCCCATTCCTGCCATGAGAAATTTTGTGCTGGATTATGTATATGTGTTTCCTCATAATTTCTTTTTAATGCTGAGAAAAAAGGTTCTCGTTGATGCTGTAAAATTTGTGCTAATGCAGTTATTTGAGGTATAGCCTGTATATTTTCTAGCTTCGCAAGTAGCGCAGCAATCGAAAACGTTGCCATATATGTTTGACGAAAAAGCTGAAAGCCAGCTTGCTCCGCCATTTTGATTTTGCTCTGTTCATCTTCCCAGCATGAAAACATCACGTTCTTTTGCGACTGCAATAGTGATTCAAGTAGTGCTGGCATTGGCTCTAACGCAAAAAATTGTATATATTTTGCCATTGGGTGAAAATCATTGAACCAGCTCATTGCTATTCCTGTTACTACTGCATCTTTTGTTGCAATAAATAATTCCTTGTATTTTTTGCTATCTAGTCGCCATTTCACTTCAGTTAATTGTACTAAAAGCTCTGGGTGGATAGTATCATCCATAAACTCTTGAATTTTTCTCACTTTATACATTATTTATCCTCCGTACAAAAAAAGAATGGCCGTACCTCAGCCATCCCTCTTTCCTAACTATTTACGCCAAAACGTAGCGCAATCAGCCTTATCAGCAATATTGTAATCAATAATTTTCTCTAACAGCGCATAATCTACAGGCTGCTCCCACTTAATGCGCCATAAGTTATCCGTATGTGTGTAGCCAGCTTCTTTAATCGCCTCTGCAAATTGAACAATTCCCTCTTTTTCTGGGCTTATTGCCATATGCTGCTTAGCAATACTAAAGCCGATAATAAATGTATCATGATCTGTGAACATCGGCTGATTCCAAGCAATTTTCGTGCCTAAGTTCGGAAATGTTGTTGCTATCCATGTTAGCACCTCTTCCACTCGTTCGCGTTGCTGCTCATTGTCTATCTTCTCTAAATACTCTGCAAAAGCTTCCATTGCTTCTCTCTCCTTTTAACAGGCTAGCCAATATATTTTAAAGCAATTTTACCATATAATATTCATCCTCATATTGTCCATTAATATATAAAGAATGCTTTTTAATCCCTTCGATTTCAAAGCCCATCCTTTTATACAAATGAACAGCTGCCTCATTTTTCACTAATACCGTTAATTCAAGCCGATGTAGACCTTCTTCCTTTGCCCAATTGAGGACAAAACTAAACAAAGACTTGCCAACACCTTTTCCTCGACTATTACTGTGCACGCCGATGACTAAGTAAGCTCTATGTGCAATACGCTCTGGATTGTCATTGCGAACAATCATATAGCCTAAAATCACTTCTCCTTCTTGTGGTATAAATAGTCCAGATTTTGCCTCATTATTAAGGTTGGCAATCATTTTCGCAAGCCCCTCTGCCGTTATTTGACGTTCACCAGGTGAAAATAGCATAAAGCCTGATTGTTCAGCATCTGCCATTACTTGCACTATTTGTGCTGCATCTTGCGTAGTTGCTTTTCTAATCTCGATCATTGTTCAACCTTAAACCTTTCTATTAACTGATTTAATTCAGAGGCAATTTTCGTTAGCTCCTCTGAATTATGCACAATCTCTGCCATCGAAACCGTTGATTTTTGTACAAGGCTTGATGTACCTTCAATACCAGCCTGTGCATCCTCTGTCGCTGTAGCAACATTACCGATGGAGCTATGAATACTATTACCTCGTTCGGAAATATGCTGTAAATCCTGTGCAATCCCTTGAATTTGCTGCTGCATTTGCTTAACTGCAGAATGAATATTAGTAAAAACAAAACCGGTCTCCTTCAATGTGACGGTGCCTTTACTCGCTTGCTCGTAGCCTGACTCTAATACTTTAGCTACCTCACTTGACTGCTCTTGAATTCCTCCAACGATACTGACAATATCACCGACTGACTTCTTCACCTCTTCAGCCAACTTACGAACCTCATCTGCCACAACCGCAAAGCCCTTGCCATGCTCTCCAGCACGCGCTGCTTCAATCGCTGCATTTAAAGCTAGCAAGTTTGTTTGCTCTGCAATACCTTCTATAACCTGTACTAAGCTCGAAATGTTTTTGGCATCATCATCTAATGCCTTGACCTGTTCAACCGATTTCTCTACACCTTTATACAAAATAGATACGTACTGCTCTGTTTCAGTAATTTGCTTAAATCCTTCATCAGTTAAAGCAAGAACACTCTCAGCCTCTTTATTTAAAGCGTCTCCCTTATCACTTGTGTAATCGATTTGTTTAGCGAAATCCTCCACCGTTTCAACAATTTTTACTGTAGCCGCTGCCTGTCCTTCCGCACCAGCTGCCAAATTAACCATCGTTTGAGCAACCGTCTCATTACCCTGCTTAATTTCCTCTGCATTGCTCAATTGCTCCTTGGACATTTGAACGAGTGTTGTAGAATGCTGAGAAATACCTGAAATCACGGGCTTTAAGCTATCTGTCATCTTTTGAAAAGCATTCGCTACCGTCCCAACCTCATCTGTGCGCTTCGTTGAAAAGTTTGCTGATAAATCCCCTTCTCCAACCTTATGTACCTGATGTGCAAGGCTTCGTAAAGGTGATACAAAATAGCGACTTAAAGCATAAACAATGATAATACTAATTAGTACAGCACCTGCTATAATAAGGTATAAATTTCTCTTTTGCTGCGCCATGTTCATATAAATCGCTGTCGCAACTAAATCGGCTCCCATCACTCCAATTACCTCGCCTGATTGTGATATCATTGGCACATAGGAGGCAATACAATGAAAACAGAACAATTTACCAATGATAACTCATTATGGCTACAGCTAGAGCAAGAGCTTCTTTCTAAAAAATATCAAGTTGAAACAAATGACTACCCTGCTAAAATTATTACTCCTTCGTTTTCACTTGATTTGTTCACAATGTATGAGGTGCTTTGTTACTATCAACAGCTTGCATTATTAAATACATTTCGCCAAGAGCTTGGCTTTGAGGAGCAACGCTATTGCCTTTCTCGATTCACTAGCGAGCAACAATCTGCTCAGTACTTACCTTTATTAAGCTACTATGTCATCAATTTACGAAAATATGGTGCCAGCTTTGAATATTTAACTGTTGAAGAATTGCTTACAACAATTAAAAATCTAGATATCGACACATATAACCGATTAACTACAGTGGGCTCTGGCACTTTACCAACAACTGAATCAGCGCTTTTTACAGGAACAGCAAATGATGTACTTGCAACGATTACCATTCATATGAAACAAGAAACAGAGGAAGCCTATCGCGAGGCTATGACCTATTTAAATACAGTATTAGAGACAGACTTCCCAAAAAGTTACAGCATTTTCTATGAAGGTGAAAGCAGCTTACTATTACCTGTGGAATCTTTACCAATTACATCATCACACCATTTTTTTGCCAAAGTATTAAGCTTCCCGAGCTTGCATCCTAGCCTTGTCGAATATAGCTATAAAGCGATGGCTGAATACCATTTTTATCACGATGTTGATGATGAACAGGCTGCTATGCCAAGTACATTCGCCGTTTTTGGTCTTGGCTTATACGATAAAAGCTATAGCAAGCTCGTTATCGATTATATGTATGAATGTGATGGTGACCATTCACCGATGCCTGAATATTTTGCCAAGGCATATGTTGAAAAATTCGGGCTAACACCTGAAACATTGCCTGTCTTTGTCTGCACAGTAATAGCTGTACAAGAAGTTCCATATGATTCTTTCTTTGAGCAAGCAATGAATACTGAGGAAAACCTGCAATGGCTTGAAAAATTTATGACAATGCCATTTATCGAGCTTTGTCCTTTGATTTCCTCTGAGCAAAATGCATCTATTGAAGAACTGAAGGATTATATTGTAGCAGCACTTTTCTACACATGCTTTGGCATTATCCACTTGAATGATTTCACAAGCTCAGCCTTTATGCGTATTTCAGAGCCATATCGTACACGCTTTGAAGCAATTATTAAAGAGCTGATTTAAAAAGAAGCCGTCCAGAAAGTGAACTTTCTGAACAGCTCCGCTTTTTTACAGTGCTCCTGCGGTGGTCACAATCAATTGTCACCATCCTCGTCGCAAAGGGAGCGTCCCAAAATGACTTTTCGGGCGCTCCCTTTCTTACTTATATCGCATTGATTGAATATCTTCCTGGTGGTGCCTGTATTTCAAAATAGTATTTTTTATTTCTTTTTAACTCTTTTAATTCCAAGCGTGCCCCCTCTTTTATTGTTACATCATCTATAATGATTTGACCGCGGTCATCTTTTATTCTTAGTCGAATATCGCCATCACTCCCTGCTACATTAACAACCGCTTTTTTCCAAAAAACGCTATCGAACATCACATAATCCTGTGGCTCATCTACAAAGATAGAAAAATCTACTTGCTGCCATTCATCTTCCTCTGAAGCAATAACAACATTCCCCCACTGACTTGGTGAAAAGAAGTCGTGTACAACGCCGACATTTTGGTAGATTGACATCCCAATAACCATTACCATAAAGGTAATAGCTACTGCTGCTATAATATTAAAATAACGTCTTCGGTTAATTTTCTTAAATGGAGAAATTGCCTTTTTAACTTCCTCAGGCAATGGCTGCACATATGTTATTTCTTGTTGCAGCATCGTTAAAAGTGATCGGCATTTTGCACACTCTTGAATGTGCTCCTCCACTGCTTTACGCGTCTCGTCACTACAAACACCATCAGCATATGACGGTAGCAAATCTTTTATAATATTACAGTTCATCTCGCTCCCCCTCTAACCTTTCTGCTAATTTTAATTTCGCACGATAATAGGTAACCCTCGCCCAATTTTCGCTTTTGTTAAATATCTCTCCAATTTCCTTGAAGCTTAAATCAATGGATGTTCTTAGCAAAAATACTTCCTTATATGGCTCCTGCAATAAATGAATTTCTTTATGTATCGAAATTAGCATTGAGCGATTCATGATTTCGCTATGTGGTGTATTGCCACTCTCTATTTCCTGCATAGGGTCAATTGTGACATATTTCCTTCGCTTTTCCTTTTTTAAAAAGTCATAATATACATGCTTTGCAATTTGACATAGCCATACCGAGATTTTACATTGACCATTGTAGCGATGAATCGATTTTGTCACCTGATAAAAGGTTTCCTGTGTCAACTCCTCTGCTAAATCAACATTGGCTGTCAGTGAAATCAAAAATGCCTTCACCCCATCCGCATGCGCCCTATATATTTCATCTAAGTCCTCCACTCATTTCCCTCCCTTCGCCATACTTATATATAGATTTTAAATGAGTTTCGTTACAGCTTTTGTGAAAGTTCCTTCAGTTTGTATACTTGCACATTAATGATTGCTTTTTCACTTGATTCACAGGAAATGACTTTTTTAAAGGATGTCCTTCAACTTATGGGATAATGGTGAGCGCAGCGGGGAGCGATGGGAAGCTATTTTATTATTTTATAGCGCAAGCACCGCTTTACTGGCAGCTTTTAGCAACACAGGCTACACTACAATGTACCAAAGAGCGATTTATCATACGTCATGCAAGCCAACTATATATCAGCGACTTTTGAGGATATATCAGCGACTTTCACCAATTTATCGGCGAAATTTCAAATATATCGGCGATTTTAAAAAGGCGGCGCTTCTCTGCGCCACCTTTCTTGTTTATTCCCATTCTTCACGCAAAATGCCCATGCGAATAGAGTCATAATAATGCCCTTCGTAATAGCGCACTTTGCGAATTCTCGCTTCCATTTGCATGTTGAGCTTTTCACCAACTCGAATCATGCGTTTATTGCCTGACCATGTTGTGAAACCAACACGCACTAATGGCATTGTATTAAATAAATGATCAATCCATAGCTTTAATGCACGTGTGCCTAAGCCTTTGCCCCACGAGCCACCTTCGTGGAAAACGATACCTACTTCCAACCACTGTGAAGGCTCATGCTCCCAATAATACGACACAATACCACGTACCACACCAGCTACTTCAATCACCCAAAAATCATCATCACCAATCCACCCTTGCCCGATTGGTAAAAACTCCTCTAATGTTTTAGATTGATGTGGATAGTAAGGTGCATCCCATTTTTTCCATTCTGGTTGTTCATCCGTATAGATAAGCTCCCATAGACGCGTTAAATCCTTCTCCTCCACAGCTCGGATGATTAATTCATTATCTTGATACATAATAGACCTCTTTTCAATAATAGTAAGCCTCTGTGATTGAAAAGAGTAAGTAGATTTTACTCGCCAATCACCTTATGTACGTTTTTCATTCGAATCAACTCCTTTGCTTTTATTGTCAATCATTATAACATATCAGTATGGCACTTCATTCATTCTATTTGGTGTCACGGTTGCATTTTTCCAATCCTCATAAATCGCACCATACAGTACCGTATCCGAAACAGTGCCATCGCTATTTTCCCAGGCATTACGCAAATAACCTTCCTTGACAAAGCCTGCTTTCATAAAGCATTTGCGCATTGCAATATTATCAGCACGCGTGTAGCCTTCAATCCGAATTTTATTTTTCTCTCCGAATAAGTAATTTTGCATCCATTTCAATGCTTTCACACCAAGCCCTTTTCCACGTGTTGTTGCAGCTAGACGAAGATCAAACAGCGGAATCGTATCATCGATATCATTGATAATGAGTAGTCCAACTTTTTCTTCATCCTCAATAATCCAAAATGTTTCGCGACCATCTGCATAATAGCCCTTTTCCACGGCTTTTCTCACAGTATTCTCCTCAACGCTCATATCAGCATGATAAGGCCATTCATTTTCAGTTAACAAGCGCACTAAATCATCGATTTCCCCATTAAATAAAACTACTTCCACTTAATTCTCCTCCTGCCTATATACAATCGCTTTTAAATGCATTCATTAAAGTTAGTTCATGGTTTAGCACAATTAAGCTAGGATATATACAATTTTGCTGTCCATTAAACTCAAATTCAATTGCTAATTCTACAATTTCCATTATGTATCCACCCTTCGCTTTGCTAAAATCGACTTTACAAAGCCTTCTTTATAATCTGTATATGCCGCAATACCTTGCAAGCCTGTTTCAAAAAACGATAGCTTTAGCTGCTCATACTGTTTTTTTGCTTCAGCATTTGCCCTTAAAAAATCTCTAAAAAACAATAATTCCTGCCACTTCTGCCCTTTATATTGCACAAGATGAATAAAATGCGTCTTTGTTTGAAATGTATCATCCGTAAATTTTGCACATACAATTTCATCAGGTCGCTCAACTCGCAGTCTATGAAAGCCTACCTTTGATAAATTCTTGAAAAAGGCTTTTTCAAGACAAGTTAAATCCTCAACTCCAATTAGCAAATCAATAATTGGCTTTGCCCGCATTCCTTGAATTGATGTGCTACCGATATGCTCAATTTGTTCGCTTAGCAAGTTAGTAACACACAATAATGCTTCCTTTGCTTGTTCAAACTCGTTTGTCCATGCTTTATCATACGTTACAAGTACAACCTCATCATTTCTCATCCCTATCCCCCTATAATGCCGTTACACCAAAATACTCCGTCAACGGCACTGTTCTTCCTGCTTTATCCCACTCATAGTATAGTGCAAAAACTTTATGAACATCTCCGCCATAACAGTCTTCAACAATATATTTAATTGCCTTAGAGCTACGCCAATAATAAATCATTATAGCTGTCAAACTCGTTGCCTCATAACTCCCTTTACCAAACTCGTCCAAGGAATGTTGCCCATATTTTTCTGTAAATAACTCAATCAATTCCCCCTCAACTGCTACAAGCTTCTCATATTGTTCAGTTGATAATGTAAGCTTTTGCGACAAATATTCACACATACCTTCCTCAAACCAAATGCTATTTTCACGCCCATCGTCAAAATCATCAATAAATAACTGAAGGTGATGCGTTAATTCATGTGCTAGTATGCAAAACACATGATCTAATGTAATTTCGCTATAATATTTCTCAATGCGTTCATTACGTTGTCCTTCTAGCTGTGCAAGATGAAATTCGCGCCAATCCTGCACAATTGGCGACATGCAAATTCTTACGTCATTCGTATATGCTGGAACAGGTGTATTAGAAAAAATCGTTGTTGCATTCTCCTTTGATGTCCACACAATGGCCTTTGGTAAATCGTCTAAGCCAAACTCCTTTTCTAAAAGTGCCTGATAAGCAGTTAGCTTTTTATTTAGCTGCTCGATATCTTTTGAATAAGCCTGTAGCTCCTCAATACTTTCAAACGCATAAATGTTTTTCATTCTTCGTTTTCCCCTTTAAATCAACATTTTCAAATACTTCTCAAAATGCACACCCATATTGCGTGGAATTTGCTGTGCATACGTTTCCTTGATAGCAGCTGTTAAAAATTGCGCTGCTAACTGAATTGCTTCTGCAACGCTCTGTCCACGTAAAGCGCCCCCCATTATCGTTGCAGCAAATAAATCGCCCGTTCCTGAATAGCCTGCACCATTGAAAGGCTGTTGACTGAAAATGGTTGTTCCGTCTGCTACGAGTAAATTGCCAATCGTTGGCTCTGCTGTTGGTGGCACAATACCTGTTAAAATCACTTTCGCTTTTGTTTCTTCTGCTAGTATCTGTGCCGCTTCCTCCAATGCCTGTAAATAATCGCCTGCATCTGTATAGCCGTGCAATTTTTCATATGATAGCCCTGTCAGCATACAGCATTCCGTTAAATTCGGTGTAATAATATCCGCACGCTTTACTAGCTCCTTCATTTGCTCGAGCAAGCGACCTGTAAACAATGGATAGCCCTCACCTTGATCGCCCATGACAGGGTCAACAAGCAAAGTCGTTTGTTCCCTTTGAAACACATCCAAAAAATCAAAAATATGCTGAATTTGCTCCTCCCCCATTACAAAGCCTGTCAAAATGCCATCAAAACTTGCATTCATTTTGTGCCATTCCTCTGTAAAATGTCCCATTTTTGATGTCAAATCCTCACAAAAAAAGCTTGGAAATTCTGTTTGTGCTGTCAAAATAGCAGTTGGCAATGGGCATGCTTGTACCCCCATCACTGACAAAACAGGCAATGCCGCTGTTAACGAGCACTTCCCAAAGGAGGACATATCTTGGATTACAGCTACTTTTTTCATCTTTATCATCCACCAATCAAATTCTAATATGTTCATCTTAACATGGGAGACAATTGTTTTCACAACGAAACTGACCACTATATTTTTAACAAAATTGATACTTTCACAGCAATCAGCTATCTGCTAAAGTTATGAATAATTCATATCAACTTAAGGAGGATTAAGATGCAACAAATTCAAAGTGCCCAAAAATCACAAAATAAAACATTTGATTTAGTGCTGACAGCTATTTTGATTGCACTTGTTGTTATTGCAACATTTATTAATATTAAGCTGCCTATCGCAGCAAAAGGAGGGCTTGTTCATTTAGGAACAGCAATGCTCTTCACAGTTGCCATTTTATTCGGACCTAAAAAAGGGGCAATTGCTGGGGCTGCTGGTATGGGATTGTTCGACATTATGGGTGGCTGGGCAATTTGGGCTCCTATTACGATTGTCGCACGCTTTTTACAAGGATTTATCGTTGGTAAGATTGCCTTTATGAACGGTAAAAAAGGAACGAGCATGATTATCAATATTGTTGCTACAGTTGTTTCTGTGCCTGTTATGCTTGCAGTTTACTATATTGGTGAAGTTATTTTATATGGCAACTGGATACAGCCTTTAGCATCTATACCGGGTGACTTGCTACAAAATGCAATTGGGCTTGCTATTGCTATCCCACTTTGTGCCGTACTGAAAAAAACGCCTTATTTTAAAAATATATAATGATTGGCTACCAAACGAAAAAAGGGCATGTTTGAAAAGGTAATATCTTTTCAAACATGCCTTTATTTTTTAAGTTAATCGAGCGAATCAATATTGTTAATTATTTTTTTCTAAATAATCTAACGTCGCTTGCCCTAACACATTTGCCGCAATACGCAATGAACGCTCATCGATATCGAATTTTGGATGGTGATGTGGATACCCTTCCTCCCACGCAGGATTTTTTGCTCCAGTAAAGAAGAATGACCCTGGAATTTCCTCTAAAAAGTAAGCAAAATCCTCTCCTCCCATATTTGGATCAACAAGCTCAACAGCCTCTACACCAGCTACTTTTTCTGCGGATGCCATTACATGCTCTGTTTCTGCCTCATGGTTCACTACTGGTGGGTAGCCTCGTACATATTCATATTGATAATCGGCCTTCGTTAAATAGCATGTTGCCTTTAACATTTCCTCGATTTCATGCTCTAATAAGCCGCGCTCCTCCTCATGGAAAGTACGTACAGTGCCCTTCATATATACTTGGTCAGCGATTACATTGAACGGATTTAGCGCCTCAATATGACCAATCGAGACAACAGCTGGGCGAAGCGGGTTCACACGACGTGCAACAAGCTGTTGTAAATTCGTAATAAACTGTGCTGCAAGAACAATGGAATCCTTCGTATCACTCGGATTTGAACCGTGCCCGCCCTTCCCTTTAATCGTAATATAAATTGCATCTGCTGCAGCCATTAACGGGCCTTTTGCTGTTTGAATTTTGCCAAGCTCGGTTGGTGCCCATAAATGCGTACCAAAAATAACGTCTACACCTTCCAGGCAACCGTCTTGAATCATAGCAATCGCCCCACCTGGTGCAAGCTCCTCTGCATGCTGATGAATAAAGACAATCGTTCCTGCTAATTCATCCTTCATCTGATTAAACGCCTTCGCTAAAATTAATAATGAGGCTGTATGTCCATCATGCCCACAAGCATGCATACGCCCTTTCACCTTTGATTGGAATGGTAAACCCGTTTCCTCAGTTATCGCCAATGCATCAAAATCCGCTCGTAATGCTACTGTCTTCCCTGGCTTACCACCTACTAGCTTCGCCACAACGCCATTGCCGCCAACACCTTCACGCACCTCATGTCCCAGCGCACGATGAAATGCTGCAATTGTTTTTGGTGTTTCTACTTCTTCAAATGAAAGCTCAGGGTTTTCATGGAAATGACGTCGAAGTTGAATCATTTCCTCCTCATATTGCTTTAATAAATCCGTTAGTTGGTCTTGTTGTAAAACTGTCATTTATAACACTCCTTAATTAAGTCAACCTTAGTAAACATAATTATTATAACACAATTAATCCATTATTCTGTCAATTTTTAAAATATCGATAAAATCCTCAACAATATAATCCGCTTGTGCTAGCTCACTGTCCTGCGCAAAATCAAAGCGAACGCCTATCGATTTTAATTGATTATGCTGAGCTGCAAGGATATCTGATGAACGATCTCCTACAACATAGCCTGTCTCAATATGATGCTGCTCTTTGACAAGCTGAACCAACTCCGATTTATTTCCTGAAGCTATTAAATCAATACTATATGTACTAGAAATAAAACGATCTAGCTGGTACTGTGCGACAATTGCCTGTAAATAAGCTGTTTGTCCATTGCTTGCAATGTACAAAGGATAGTGCGTTGATAAGGCAGCTAATGTTTCCTCCACCCCTTTGTATAAAGCACCTTGACCTTTCTGTATTTGTGCAATTAATGCTTGTTGAAATAGCTTATTACTTTGCAAATGCTGTGTTGTACTATGCTTTGGGCATAAAGTTTCCCATACGACAGGCAGCGGCACTCCCATAATTTCACGGTATTTTTCAATTGGCGTGTTGCCTGACCATTCATCATTGGCACGAAGGATGTCAAAGGTAGCTTCCAGCGCAGGTTCTAAAATCAAGTTCGTTTGAAACAATGTACCATCCATATCAAAAATAATTGCGGTTGTCATGTAAGCACTCCTTTAACAGCTAGATTAATCGTACACAATGACAATGTGCACGTTCCAAAATCGCTAAGTCGTCTGGTGTTATTTCGTTAATTTGGACACTTGTTTCATCCATGCGTTGCTCCCCATCACCAGCCCAAAAAGTAATAATGTCTGCACAATATTCTGGGCGCACATTGGATTTTATGTATTCTGTAAGCTGCTCTACAAGCTCTTGATTCCATCTACCTTCAATTCCATAAACATAGCTTTTTTCAGCATAGAAATCCAAATCATAGGGATAACCTCCCCACTCAAAAATATTCAGCTTTTGAAAAGCTGCTTCATCTTCAGCGTATAAAACTTGCACGCTGTCATCTAATTCATCCCATGAACGAGATGCTGGATACATTGCTTTTAGCTCTTTTACTGTTAATTTTAGCGTTCCTCCATAGTTCGCCTCTGGTAGCGGACAATCTGATACTAATATGCGATATTGTGACATAATAAACTTCCTCCTCTATTCCACAGCTACTAAAATCTTTCCACTATGTGCTGTGCTCTCCATTAATTTATGAGCTTCTATAATAGAATCAAAGTTAAATATACGTTCAATATGCGTCTTAACCTGTTGATGGCGAATCAATTCGAGCACCTTATTTGACAGCTCTTGAATATATTTAGGTCGCAGTTGACGAGTAGTGCCTAAGCTGAAGCCCATTATGTTGCGACAGCTCGCATGTACATCTAAATTTGTAAAGGTGGCTATTTGGCCACTGGCATTGCCAAATTGCAACAATGTACCATACTCCCTTAAACAAACAAGACTTTGTTTCGTCACATCTCCTGCGACTGAATCAAAGACGATATCTACACCTTCATGGTTCGTTACAGCTAACGCCCCTTGCGAAAAATCACTATAGGTAAATGTATACTTTGCTCCATAGCTTTTTAAAAGTTCAAACTTACTTGTCGAGGATGTCACAGCAATAATATTTTCGACTTCTTTTAGCTTGAGCAATTGCAATAATGTCGTGCCAACACCACCGCTTGCCGCATGTACAATAACAGAGGCATCCTTTGAAATGTTTACTAGTTCATTTGTTAAAATATAGCTTAGAAATGTTACAGTAAGCCCTGCTGCCCCTTGCTCAAATGACACTTCCTCTGGCAGCTTAAATGCTAATTTTTCATTTGCTACCGCATATTCAGCATATGCCCCATCTTTCGCAAAGGCGGCTACTCGATCACCAATTTCAAGATGCGTCACAGATTTCCCAACCGCTACAACAACACCAGCTAAATCTAAGCCCAAGCTCATTGGGAAATTTGCCGTCGCTTTACCACCTTTACGATTTTTAATATCTGCATAATTAATGCTAAAATTTTTCACTTGAATTAAAACTTCCGAATCATCAATAGTAGGCTTATCTGTTTCGACATACTGTAATACGTTAGGCTCACCGAATTCACGAATAACGATTTTTTTCATAAAGCATCCCACCTCTACTTTTCCATTATTATACTCCACCAAAGTAGATTAAGGGGGCTTTTCCTATTATTTAAACAGTCTTTCGTTGAAAATAAATATAGCCGCAAAGGAAAAATAATAAAAAGCTGCCACCTACAACTGTCAGTAATTGCTCCCACGGAATAAAGAAAATATCCTCCGTATCGCCGCCAATATACATCATCGAAAATGGCTGTGCCCAAGGATAATATGGAGCAATTTTCTCAGAATTGATGGCGAATATCGTAGGCAATGTAAAAATGACATTAATCGCAAATGGCGCTGCAAAGCTTTTAAATGCTGCCGATAACCATAGTTGCAATGCTACTAACGGAAGTGTTGCAACCCAGCCACCTACAATGCTTTTCCAAACAATTTCAATTGGGAAAGGCGCTGTGAAGCCTCTCACTGTACCTACTGCATAAATTGCTGCAAGATATAACAATTGAATCACAAGCACTAATAGTATTAACAATACATATTTTGCACTAAATACTCGCCCTCTTGAAACAGGCAATGCTAGTAGCTGCTTCCAGCCCCCTGCTTGATGCTCATAGCGACAAATAGTGCCTGCTAATACACCAGTAATCAATGGTAAGAACAATAGAGCATAGGTGAAATTCATAAACATCATCGCTAAGAACCACTCATTTACACCATCCTCCATTTGTAAATTAAGGCTCACCCCGACTAGCAATGCAACTAGTGGACCAACTAGCAAAAGTGCTGTAATTTTTGATTTGCGTAGCTTAAACCATTCGGATTGTAAAATTGCTAGCATTTACTTCACGTCCCTTCTGAAAAAATCCAGCATACCTGCAATATATAATAAAGCGCCTACCCCGATACCTAGCCCAACGTTCATTAACGGCTCATCCCATGCATTCATAAGCGATGGCCATTTCCAAATGACCCAGTCCGGCAATGAATACGCCATATAAGTCAAAATGACACCTACAATCCCTGTTGTAATTGGCACACCTTGATTTTGGCTAACCGTTGCAACCCATAGCTGCAATGCTAGTACAGGCAATGCTGCAAAATACGGATAGAAGCTATATTGCAGTAGCTGTTCATAAGGAATAGCATCGCCTAAATTTAAAAAAACTCCATATGCTGTGCTAAACAGCATTAACAGTATTGATGACACTCCTAGTAATAAAGCCATCACCGTGAACTTTGATAAATAAATCGTCATTTTTGAAACTGGTAAGGCAATCAGCTGCTTCCACGCATTCGTTTCATTTTCGATACTCGCCATAAAGGAAGTAAGAATTGCAATACCTAATACAAGTGCCAAAGGTGTAAATGCATGGACATTCATTAGATAATATAACCAGTCATCATCACTTTGCTGCAACAAATAATCTTTGCGTACACCATAATTGACCATTTGCATTACAACGACACCGAAAGGACCTAAAAATGTTAATAACCAAAAGCCTTTACGCTTGATTTTCAACAAATCGGAACGAATCAAATAATTGATCATATGCTTTCATTACCTCCCGTCATTTGCAAGAAAATATCCTCAAGCGATTGCTTTTCCTCTTCAACGCGGTAAATTGAAAAGCCCTCTTGTACAAGCAGACGGATCGCTTCTGCCACATAAGTATCGTCCGTATTCGCAAGAGCTAGTAAGCCATTTTTATAATCTGCTTGTATCCCTTTTCCTAGCAATGTGCGCCATGCTTGCTCTGTATCGTTTACCTTTATCGATATTTTTTGTTGTGCATGTTTACGCATTGCTTCAATCGAATCTTGAAAAATTAATTTACCTTTTGCAACGATGCCAACTTTCGTTGCAATTTGATCAATTTCCGATAGCAAATGACTTGAAATTAACACTGTCATGCCATATTCGCTCGGCAAACGCTTAATTAAATTGCGAATTTCAATAATGCCTGAAGGGTCTAATCCGTTCGTCGGTTCATCCAAAATTAATAATTCTGGATTGCTAAGAAGTGCTGTAGCAATTCCTAGACGTTGCTTCATGCCTAGCGAAAAGCCTTTTACTTTTTTATTCGCAACATCCGATAAGCGAACAATTTCTAGCACCTCATCAATACGGGATTTTGGCACTTGTAAAATTTTCCGCACTGCCTCTAAATTTTCATACGCTGTTAAGTGCGGATAATACGATGGATTTTCAACTAATGAGCCAACCTTCTTTAAAATTTGAATACGCTCCTTCGTTAAATCCTTTTGGAAAATGCGGATATTCCCTGCACTTGGCTTCATTAACCCTAGCAGCATACGAATCGTTGTCGTTTTGCCTGCTCCATTCGGTCCTAAGAAGCCGTAAATCTCACCTTTTGGAATACGCAACTCCAAATCACTGACTGCTGTATCCTTGCTAAATTTCTTTGTTAATTTTTGCGTTTCTACGATATATTCCATTTCCATCACCTCTTTATTTATCATAAAGCGTGAAGGTTAAAAACAAGGGAGGGCTAAGTTTAAATTTTGTTTAAAAAAGCATTGAAAGGACTATTTATACCCTTTCAATGCTTTAATTTGAATCATCGTCCCATTTTCATTTGTATCAATTGTCCATTCCAAGCTCATACCTTTAACCATCATATCAACAATAGATAAACCAATACCTGCGCCCTTTTCATCAGATAGATGCTGCATTCCTTTGCCTCGGTCTGTTAAAACGATCGCTTGATATTGCTCCGTTTCCACTGTTTTCACTTGAATATAGCGACCATCCTTTGCATGACGTAGCACATTTTGTAGTAAATTATCAAGTATTCGTCCCAACCATATTTTGTCCACTAACCATTTACTCTCAGTGAAAGCCCTTAACTCAATATCAATCGTAAAACCTTCCTTTTCAAAGGCAGGATACCATGTAGCTAAATGCTCGCGTGTAAATCGCACAACATCGATTTCCTGTGGCTGATAATTAAAACGGCTTGCCATTAACAATGTGTAGGACATTAAATTTTCCATTAAATGGTCAATATGAACAAAGGAGTTTTCCAACGCTTTTACTGCCTGTTTGCCCTCCTCCGATAAATTCTCCTTACTGATTGAATAGGCCTGTGCTCGCACTTTCGTTAAAGGTGTGCGCAAATCATGGGATAAATTCGAAATTAATTCTCGGCGAAGCTGCTCCTCCTGCTGCTCACGCTGTTTGCTCTCCTTTAGCTCTACTACCATTTGATTAAAGCTTTGCTCAAGCTGTCCAATTTCATCCTTCTTTTTCACTTCAATTTGTAACGGCAGCCCGTCCATATCGCGCAATGCCATCCCTTCCTGTAGCTGCATTAAACGCTTACGAATACCCTTAAAAAATAAAAATGATACAACAATAAACAGTAATAGTCCTACCAGTACACTAACCATTAGTAAAGTTCCATAACGATCGTGTAATTTTTGCATAGGCACTTTGAATACCTCTCTCGGTATCTCAATGACGACGAAGCCATTTTCTGCATCCTGCCCTAGAAAGGCGAGCACTGTAAATGGGTCCTCCCCATAATGCGACTTTATATATTGTGCCGTTGTTACAGCATCCCATTTGGCAGGGATCTGCTCTATAACATTCATTTGCTCCACTAATTGTCCATTCGCATCCACCCAAAACATCGTTGCTTGTGGAAGGTAGGCTTGCCATTGTGCAAAATATTGCTGAATTTGCTCTCGAGAGGCTTGCCCTAATACATTTGCTCCTTCATGCCATTCCTTTTCAACTTCGGTGTAATCAACTGTTTCATCGTCATAATTTTTATTCATCCAATAGATTCCAACGGCAGAATAGGTGATTTGAATTCCCCAAAGCAAACCAATTGCCGTAAAGATAATCAACATATATTTCGCCTGTAGTGAATTAAACAGTTTTTTCATTCTTTCACCCGATAGCCAATGCCACGAATCGTCTCGATAATAGTTGGCTGTGCAGGTTGCATTTCGATTTTTTCACGTAAATAGCGGATGTGAACCATCAATGTTTTATCTCCTTCTATATACGCCTCGCCCCACACATTTTCATAAAGCTGTTCCTTCGTTAAAATTTGATTTAAATGACGAATAAAATATTGAAATAAATAGTATTGCTTACCTGTTAGCTGAATTTCCTCCTGTGTGTGCTGATCGATGATACGCATATCCTTTGTGTAGACAGTTAAATGTCCAATCGTTAATTGTGCCTCATTTTTTTGGAAACGCCTTAACAGTACCTCGACACGTGCAATTAATTCATCTGGATGAAAGGGCTTTGTTAAATAATCGTCCGCAAAGCTCAATCCTTCTAACTTGTCCTCAACTGCCGTACGTGCAGAAAGCATTAAAATTGGCAGCTCGCCATTTCGATTTTTCAAGCGCTTGCCTACTGAAAAGCCATCCAAGCCCGGCAGCATCACATCTAATACAACAACATCTACTCGCTCCACATATTGCTCGGCACCTTCACCAGATGTCAACCACGTCACCTCATAGCCGCGCTCTGTCAGCTCCTTCGCTACCCATTCACCAATTTCTATTTCATCTTCTATGTATAATATATGTGCCATATCGTTCCTCCCTCTGCTTCACAGAAAATAACAAAAAAAGCTCCGATTTGCAACGAGGGCACTGAAAAACTTACGTTTTTTATATCGTATTGGTTTTCAAAATAAAAAGAAGGCACTTTCTGTTCGATTTT
>NZ_JAMBIZ010000069.1 GCF_025291715.1 Metasolibacillus sp. | reverse complement strand
GTAACATCATTCCGTGGCAACAAGTTGCGAAGAAAACTGGTGCAACTTTAAAATACCTTCCGCTTCAACCAGACGGTACAATTTCTTTAGAAGATGTTCGTCAAACAGTTACACCGAATACAAAAATCGTTTCTATTATGCAAGTATCAAACGTACTTGGAACGATTAACCCTGTAAAAGAAATCGGAGCAATCGCACATGAAAACGGTGCAATCATGATCGTTGATGGAGCACAAAGTGCACCTCATATGAAAGTGGATGTACAAGATTTAAACTGTGATTTCTACGCATTATCTGCTCATAAGATGTGCGGACCTACAGGTATCGGCGTATTATATGGTAAAAAAGAATTGCTGAACAATATGGAGCCAATTGAATTTGGCGGTGAAATGATTGATTTCGTAGATTTACAAGAATCTACTTGGAAAGAGCTTCCGTGGAAGTTTGAAGCAGGTACACCGATTATCGGTAATGCAATCGGACTTGGTGCGGCAATTGATTTCCTAGAAGAAATCGGTCTTCATAATATTGAAAAGCATGAACATGAATTAGCGCAATATGCTTTAGAAAGACTATCAGAAGTAGATGGCGTTACAATTTATGGTCCAAAGCATCGCGCTGGTCTTGTTACATTTAATATTGAAGACGTACATCCTCATGATGTAGCAACTGTATTAGATGTAGAAGGCATTGCGGTTCGCGCAGGACACCACTGTGCACAACCGCTTATGAAGTGGCTGAAAGCTTCTTCTACAGCACGTGCGAGCTTCTATT
>NZ_JAMBIZ010000068.1:523-806 GCF_025291715.1 Metasolibacillus sp. | reverse complement strand
ACCTACAGTACGACCACCTTCACGGATCGCAAAACGTAGACCTGGGTCCATTGCGATTGGGTGGATTAATTCTACTGACATTTCAACGTTGTCACCTGGCATTACCATTTCAACGCCTTCTTTCAACTGGATCGCACCAGTTACGTCAGTTGTACGGAAGTAGAACTGTGGACGGTAACCATTTAAGAATGGAGTGTGACGACCACCTTCTTCTTTAGAAAGTACGTATACTTCTGCGTCGAATTTAGTGTGCGGCTTGATTGTACCTGGTTTAGCAAGTACT
>NZ_JAMBIZ010000068.1:0-513 GCF_025291715.1 Metasolibacillus sp. | reverse complement strand
GACGACGTTGTAGTTCTTCACGCTTAGTACCACGAAGTAAGATACCACAGTTCTCACCTGCAAGGCCTTCGTCAAGAAGTTTACGGAACATTTCTACGCCAGTTACAGTTGTTTTAACTGTATCTTTAATACCAACGATCTCTACTTCTTCACCAACTTTGATGATACCAGCTTCAACACGGCCTGTTACTACTGTACCACGACCAGAAATTGAGAATACGTCTTCGATTGGCATCAAGAATGCTTTGTCGATTGCACGCTCTGGCTCTGGGATGTAAGAGTCAAGTGCTGCTACAAGAGCAAGAACTGATTCTTCACCGTAAGGACCAGCTTCACCGTTAAGCGCTGCAAGAGCTGAACCACGGATTACTGGAGTGTCATCACCTGGGAAGTCATAAGTAGAAAGAAGTTCACGTACGTCAATTTCTAATAATTCAAGTAATTCTTCGTCATCATCATGTTCGCATTTGTTTAAGAATACGATGATGTAAGGTACACCTACCTGACGAGAAA
>NZ_JAMBIZ010000067.1 GCF_025291715.1 Metasolibacillus sp. | reverse complement strand
TTTATCAAGTTCTTTTAAGTGGTCTAATTCTAAGTGATAAATGCCAAGCTCTAAAGAACGAACCGCTTTTAATAATGATTGCTCTAAGTTACGTCCGATTGACATAACTTCACCAGTTGCCTTCATTTGTGTACCAAGTGTTCTGTTTGCTGATTCAAACTTATCAAATGGCCAGCGCGGAATTTTTGAAACAACATAGTCTAATGCTGGTTCGAAACAAGCGTATGTTTTTTGTGTTACTGGATTTATAATTTCATCTAATGTTAAGCCGACTGCAATTTTCGCTGCTAATTTTGCAATTGGATATCCAGTCGCTTTAGATGCTAGTGCAGATGAACGACTTACACGCGGGTTTACTTCGATTACATAGTATTGGAAGCTATGTGGATCAAGTGCAAGCTGAACGTTACATCCACCTTCAATTCCTAATGCACGAATAATTCGTAATGAAGTGTTTCGTAACATTTGATATTCACGGTCACTTAATGTTTGGCTCGGTGCTACAACGATAGAATCACCTGTATGAACCCCAACTGGATCGATATTTTCCATATTACATACTACAATCGCGTTATCATTTGAATCACGCATTACTTCATATTCAATTTCCTTACAACCAGCAATGCTCTTTTCTAATAAACATTGTGTTACCGGACTATGTTTTAATCCACCTGATACGATTTCAATTAGTTCTTCTTCATTACTACAGATTCCGCCACCTGTTCCCCCCATCGTAAATGCCGGGCGAACAATAACTGGATATCCAATTTCTTTTACAAATTCATGTGCTTCTTCTAGCGTATGAATAATAGTACTAGATGGAATTGGTTCATTTAATTCCTGCATTAAGGTACGGAATAGATCACGATCCTCCGCTTGCTCGATTGCTGATAATTTTGTTCCTAAAATTTCAACTCCGCACTCTTCAAGTATGCCTGATTTCGCAAGTTCAACAGCCATATTCAGGCCTGTTTGACCACCTAATGTTGGTAAGATTGCATCTGGACGTTCTTTACGAATGATACGGCTT
>NZ_JAMBIZ010000066.1 GCF_025291715.1 Metasolibacillus sp. | reverse complement strand
TAAATCTAAATTATCGTGTAGAATAATGTTGTAAAATGTAAACGTTTTTCTAAGGGGAGGCTAAAAAGAATGGTAGTAGCATACAAACATGAGCCATTTACAGATTTTTCAGTGGAGGCTAACAAATTAGCGTTTGAAGAAGGTTTAAAGAAAGTAGAATCTTATCTTGGACAAGACTATCCATTAATTATTGGGGGAGAAAAAATCACTACAGAAGACAAAATTGTTTCTGTAAACCCTGCAAATAAAGAGGAACTTGTTGGTCGCGTTTCAAAAGCAAGCCGTGAGTTAGCTGAAAAAGCAATGCAAGTAGCGGATGAAACATTCCAAACTTGGAGAAAATCAAAGCCAGAAATGCGTGCAGACATTTTATTCCGTGCTGCAGCAATCGTTCGTCGCAGAAAACATGAATTCTCTGCTATTCTTGTAAAAGAAGCAGGTAAGCCATGGAATGAGGCAGATGCTGATACAGCAGAAGCAATCGACTTTATGGAATATTATGGTCGTCAAATGTTAAAATTAAAAGACGGTATTCCAGTAGAAAGCCGTCCAATTGAATATAATCGTTTCTCTTACATTCCATTAGGAGTAGGTGTTATCATTTCTCCTTGGAACTTCCCATTCGCAATTATGGCAGGTATGACAACAGCTGCTTTAGTTTCTGGTAACACAGTATTACTCCTGTAGTAGCAGAGAAATTCATGGAAGTATTAGAAGAAGCTGGCTTACCAGCTGGCGTAGTAAACTTCGTTCCAGGTAATGGTTCTGAAGTTGGTGACTACTTAGTAGATCACCCTCGTACACGTTTCGTGAGCTTCACTGGATCTCGTGATGTAGGTATCCGTATTTATGAGCGCGCAGCGAAAGTAAACCCAGGCCAAATTTGGTTAAAACGCGTTATCGCTGAAATGGGCGGTAAAGATACAATCGTTGTTGATAAAGAAGCAGATCTTGAATTAGCAGCTAAGTCTATCGTTGCATCAGCATTCGGATTCTCAGGACAAAAATGTTCTGCATGTTCTCGTGCAGTAATCCATGAAGATGTATACGATCACGTATTAAATCGTGCTGTTGAATTAACGAAAGAATTAACAGTTGCTAACCCAGCTGTATTAGGTACAAACATGGGTCCTGTTAATGACCAAGCTGCATTTGATAAAGTA
>NZ_JAMBIZ010000065.1 GCF_025291715.1 Metasolibacillus sp. | reverse complement strand
CAGTTTTTATAAACTGGTTTCTATATTGTACAGGGGATAAACCTTGTAGCTTCACCTTGATTCTCTCATGATTATAATAATGAATGTATTCTCGTATCGTTTTCTCTAATTCATCAATTGATTGAAATTTTTCTCCATGAAAGCATTCCGATTTTAATATTCCAAAGAAGCTTTCTATTACAGCATTATCTAAGCAATTTCCTTTACGAGACATACTTTGAATTAAACCATGTTGCTTTAATTGCTGTTGGTAATGAGCCATTTGATATTGCCATCCTTGATCTGAATGGAGAATTGGTTTCTCATGTCGCTTAAGTTTAGCTAAAGCATGAATGAGCATATCTTTCACTAACTCATAATTGAGTTTACGTTGGATTCGGAAGGTAATAATTTCCCCATTAAACAAATCTATAATTGGTGATAAATAAAGTTTTTCACCGTTAACATTAAATTCCGTCACATCAGTTGCCCATTTCTGGTTGGGATGGTTCGCTTTAAATTGCCGTTGCATAATGTTATCAGCCACCGTCCCGACACAACCACTTTTATATGAGCGATATTTCAATGCTCTGATACGTGATTTAATTCCCATGGTTTTCATAAGGCGATATACACATTTATGGTTGATTATTATTCCTGTACTTTTCAGGGCAAGAGTAATTCTACGATAGCCATAGCATCCCTTATGCTTGTGATATATGGACTTAATCTGCTGTTTTAACTCAGTATATTTGTCATTAGAGCGTACAGCTTTCATGTGATAGAAATAAGTACTACGAGCAATCTTTGCAATACTGAGTAAGAGTTTTAATGGATAAATTTGCCTTAATTCTGAAATAACCTGAACAGTGTCTGCAGTACAAAGTGTATTTAAGTACGTTGCTTCAGTTTTAAGGCTTTTAGCTTTTTTAAAAAGGCAACCTCCGCTCGTAAAGCGGTCACTTCATCAATGAGTTCCTGTTGAGATTTATCTTTGTCTTCTTTTATAGGCTTAGTTATTTTGGTTTTATCTTGTTTAACCATATTGGTATAAATCCTCGTAGTATTAAACCCGGCAATCCCTTCTTTATGATACTGAGCGAGCCACCTTCTTAAAATTGACGTCCCGCTCAGATTTAACCGTCTTCTAACTTCTCTTACCGGTATCTTATCAAGAAGCATTTGTACAGCCTTGATTTTAAATTCGGAAGAGTAGTAGGTTTTTTTAGTTTTAACATTCAGGCCATCTTCACCTTGTGCCTTATAGTTTTCAATCCATAAGCGGATGGTTTGGAGATCAACATTAAATTCTTGT
>NZ_JAMBIZ010000064.1 GCF_025291715.1 Metasolibacillus sp. | reverse complement strand
CACTAGCGTCGCATAAATTTTAACTGAATTTTCTGTTTTCTTGTTTTTCCTTTTATAAAGAAAAACGAATACTCTTGAACAGAGGTAGTAAACATCCATTTTTTTACTATAACTGTTGACGAGTGTGACAGAGGCGGGAAACCCTTTATGGGACCGCTTTTCCTGTGATTTTTCGTAGCCATAAGTGAGAGGATTTCCATGGAGCTGCCTTCAGTAAACGACTAATTTGTAAGTACGTTCTCGAACTATTCGTGTTCAGTTGTGCCAGTACATGCAGGCAATAGACAATCATCGCGATGTACACCTGATTATGCACGCCTTGTTCGCTTTGTGCGTAGAACTTTTTAATATTCAAGTGCTGCTTCAGCCATTTAAAAAATAGCTCGATTGCCCAGCGTGACTTATATAACTCAGCGATTTCGTCAGCGCTTAAATCAAATCGATTCGTGATCAGATGCAGTTCGTTTCCTTTTGAATCGAGCACTTTGATGAGGCGAAAAGCGTTTTCTGCACGGTTTTGTGGTGTACCAATCAAAACCATTTCATCTGAAAACACAAGCGAGTCTTCAGGCAGTTTAAATGGCTCGATTACACGAATGACAGCGTTTTTTCGTAAGCGTGACACAAAGAAATACCCATCGTCTGTCATGCGGTCAAATCGTTCATAATCCAAGTAACCCCGGTCAAAGACGTACATGCATTCTTTGTCGTCAACGAGTACTTCCAGCTGACCACGATCATGTTCTTTCGCGTTTGTCAGCACCGCTTCATCTGGATAGGAACAGCCTTTTTCTGCGTAAACAAGACGTAAATGAAGCTTGATGCCCGACTTTGTTTTACGGAATTCAGCCCACTTATGGTTTTTCAAGTTCAATGGCAACGTACTCGAGTCGATAATTTTCAGTGGTGTTGTCGTTTCTCGGCGCTGCTCATAATGTGATTTCTCGTAAATTTGGGCAACTAAATCCCAAAATACCTGTTGGAACACTTCAGTCGGCACTTGATTTAATCGGCGTCCGAGCTGCGAAAAGCTAATCGCTTCTAAATGCGTCGCTTGTTGAAGGTCGTCAGAAAATAATGTCTCACTGACTGCACGCAGACTCTCGGTTTCATTGAGCTGAGCGAATACGAACAATTTCAAGAATGACGCAATGTGTAGCTTCTTTGTATAGGTATTTAATTGATAGCTTTCAACCAATTCCTCGAGATTTGTGGAGAAAATCGGTGAAAACCATTGTTCAAATGATGTTTTTCGTGTAAACTTATCCATGCTATGGTCCTTTATTTTGGATTTGGATGGTTTATTACCGCCCAACCATTATAAAGGCTTTTTTTATGCAAAGATAAAATTACTGAAAATTTAGATTTTTATAAAGCGTTGAATTATTTTAATGCGACACTAGTG
>NZ_JAMBIZ010000063.1 GCF_025291715.1 Metasolibacillus sp. | reverse complement strand
CACAAGCGTCGCATTAAAATAATTTAACACGGTAAATAATACTGAATTTTCTGTAATCTATTCTTCGAATAAAAAAATCCTTTATAATGGTTGGGCGGTAGTAAACCATCCAAATCCAAAATAAAGGACATACGCATGGATAAGTTTACACGAAAAACATCTTTTGAACAATGGTTCTCACCGATTTCCTCCACAAAACTCGACGAATTGGTGGAATCCTATCAATTAAATACCTATACAAAGAAGTTATACATCGATTCATTCTTAAAATTATTCGTATTCGCACAGCTCAATGAAACCGAAAGTCTACGAGCTGTTAGCGATACACTATTTTCGGATGATCTACAAAAAACGACCGATTTAGAATCAATTAGCTTTTCACAGTTAGGACGCCGGTTAAACCAAGTGCCAACGGATGTTTTCCAACAAGTGTTTCTAGACTTAGTTACGCAAATTCATAAGAAAACGAACTTTGAACAACGTAGAAAAACAACGACACCGCTGAAAATCATTGATTCTAGCACGTTGCCACTGAACTTAAACAATCATAAATGGGCTGAATTCCGTAAAACAAAATCTGGTATTAAGCTTCATTTACGTCTCGTTTTCTTAGAAAAAGGCTGCTCGTATCCAGATCAAGCGGTCCTCACGAATGCAAAAGAGCATGATCGTGGTCAATTAGAAGTCCTAGTAGACGACAAAGAATGCATGTACGTGTTTTACCGAGGTTACTTGGACTATAAACGATTTGACTTGATGACCTATTATGGCTATTTCTTTGTCTCACGTTTGCGAAAAAACGCTGTGATACGTGTGTTAGAGCCGTTTGAACGCCCTAAAGATTCCACTGTGCTATCCGATGAAATGATTCTGATTGGCACGACGCAAAATCGTGCAGAAAATGCATTTCGTCTCATCAAAGTACTGGATTCTAAAGGCAAAGAGCTACATTTGATTACGAATCGTTTTGATTTAAGCGCTGATGAAATCGCTGAGCTGTACAAGTCTCGTTGGGCCATCGAACTGTTTTTCAAGTGGTTAAAACAGCACTTGAACATAAAAAAGTTCTACGGACAAAGCGAACAAGCTGTGCATAATCAGGTATACATCGCGATGATCGTCTATTGCTTACATGTACTGGCTCAGCTCAACACGAATAGCTCAAAAACCTATCTAAAAATTAGTCGATTGTTAAAAGCTGCACCTTGGAAATCAGCACACATTTGGATTCGAAAAATCGAAGGAAAAGCCATCCCATAAGGGTTTTACCGTTTCTGTCGCCCACGCCAAAGGTTATAGTAAAAAAATGGATGTTTACTACCTCTGCTTGAGTGTCTTCGTTTTTCGTTTCCGACGAAAAAACAAGAAAACAGAAAATTCAGTTAAAATTTATGCGACGCTAGTGATA
>NZ_JAMBIZ010000062.1 GCF_025291715.1 Metasolibacillus sp. | reverse complement strand
AGATACAGAATACAAACCATTACAAGCATGGTGGTGATTGTATGTTTGTGATTATTACCTATGATGTCAATACTAAACGAGTGAATAAATTATGCAAAAAGCTAAAGGAATATTTAACATGGACACAAAATTCTGTATTTGAAGGAGAAATTACGAAAACACAATTTTTAAAATGCAAACAAGCTATTGAAACAATTATTGATCCCGACGAAGATAGTATTTACTATTATGTTGTGGAGAATCCCAAACATATGAAAAAATCTTCATATGGAACAGACAAAGGAAGCATGGATTTATTTTTTTAATGAGATATAATTAAATATATTTCGCATTGGTGCATTATGGAAAAGAAAAGCTAATTGCTTATAAAAGCTATTATATCAAGAGTTATGGCAGTAAGTTAAAAAATATAGTTTACAACATTAAGGGTTTACTGCAAAATGAATGATGTAAACCTTGATTTGACAGGGTTTGTATCAGGTATTTTATAAGAACTAAGTGGTTTTTAAAGTTAACTTTCGCTCAATTATGGCTGGGGCTTGCTGCTCATTTTATAAGAACTAAGTGGTTTTTAAAGGCGAATCAAAGTAGTGTAAACAACAGTGAAACTTATTTTATAAGAACTAAGTGGTTTTTAAAGCTCGTATACGACGCTTTGCCTCACTCGCTACGTAATAATTTTATAAGAACTAAGTGGTTTTTAAAGATCAATCCACCAATAGCAGTTCCTACACCTGGGAAAAATTTTATAAGAACTAAGTGGTTTTTAAAGTCGCTCCATGCTTTCAAATAAAAAGAATCTATATCTAATTTTATAAGAACTAAGTGGTTTTTAAAGCAAATTCATAGATTTTTGACAAAAAGTAAGCTCCGTATTTTATAAGAACTAAGTGGTTTTTAAAGAATTTAGACATGAAATTTTGGGCATTGGCTGCATTGCATTTTATAAGAACTAAGTGGTTTTTAAAGTTTTGTTAAAACTCGCATCTCCATTTACGATGATTATTTTATAAGAACTAAGTGGTTTTTAAAGGAAAAAGTCTCGATAACAGCTGCCCTAACCATTTGAAAAATTTTATAAGAACTAAGTGGTTTTTAAAGTGAATTTTTATTTTTTATATAAACGTTGAAATTTTTACATTTTATAAGAACTAAGTGGTTTTTAAAGGTATAACCACCAATCGAATCCATAGCGTTACCACATTTTATAAGAACTAAGTGGTTTTTAAAGGTAGAGGACAAGGAAGAAGTTGAGGAAGTAGCAAAGGATTTTATAAGAACTAAGTGGTTTTTAAAGACGTAGTCCACGAGAAGATTCTGCATTGGCAACAATATTTTATAAGAACTAAGTGGTTTTTAAAGTTATTTTCTATTGCTCTACCAGTTGAGCTACGTATGATTTTATAAGAACTAAGTGGTTTTTAAAGAAAGGGCAAAACGAATTTAAGCATAACTTAAAAGCATTTTATAAGAACTAAGTGGTTTTTAAAGGAGTACGATAATCCTAGCGTTCAGAAAATGCGTTTAATTTTATAAGAACTAAGTGGTTTTTAAAGTAAACATGCCATCTAAAAAGCGTGTGAATTTTTCATATTTTATAAGAACTAAGTGGTTTTTAAAGAATGGTGATTATATAACTATGTCTAGTGGTTCGGGAGATGGATGTAATATAGAGTCGTGGACATAACTCTACTAAGTTAGTAAAATAACTTATATGAGAGGACGTGTCCGAAATG
>NZ_JAMBIZ010000061.1 GCF_025291715.1 Metasolibacillus sp. | reverse complement strand
TGTGCGCCCAGCATGCGCATGAACTATAGGGTGCAAGTCCCGAACCCCGAAGACAGAAGTAGAGGTTAGCCAAGAGCAAGGGTGTCCGTGGCGACGCGGAATCTGAAGGAAGCTGGAGGCAAAACACCGGTCCGAGGAACACGAATCTCATACAAGGCTAGATATGATTGGATGAATCTGCATAACAAGATAAAGTCCCTTCTGTCGAAGGTCATATCAAGTAAATGAGGCGGATAGATGGTGTGAAAGTGCATGCGCTTACCTGGGGAGGTCTGACAGAAACGTGAAGTACCCTTCATAACCTACTTGGTGACAAGTAGCTGAACTGTCAGAAGTCAGCAGAGGTCATAGTACAAGTAAGTCTAGAATTACTTGGAAGGACTGAACAATTAAGAGAGAATAGCCCTTGGCTTTCCGACTTGGACGAATGAACACAGAAAACAGAGAAACCTCACGCTTAGAAAGTAGTGGTGAATCCCACGAGGGTATTTGCGGAGGGTGCAGTCCAGTTGGGCAAAAGAAGAACAGCTATTCACGGAAAGGAACGAAATGGTGATGTTGAATCAAATCTTGGAACGGCAAAACATGATACAAGCATTAAAGCGAGTGGAAGCGAATAAAGGAAGCCACGGAGTAGACATGATGCCCGTACAAACCTTACGACAGCACATCCTCGAAAATTGGGAAACCATAAAATCGCAGATTTTGAATGGTACCTATGAACCGCAACCAGTCCGTCGTGTCGAAATCCCGAAACCAGATGGTGGTGTGCGTCTCTTAGGAATACCAACCGTAACAGACCGTTTGATTCAACAAGCCATCTCGCAGATTTTATCAAAAGAATATGACAGCACATTTTCTGAACACAGTTATGGCTTCCGTCCAAATCGGAGTGCACATGATGCGGTCAGAAAAGCGAAAGGCTATTTAAAAGAGGGATATCGATGGGTGATTGATATGGATTTAGAGAAATTCTTCGATAAGGTCAATCATGACCGACTAATGGCAACATTAGCGAAACGAATTTCAGATAAATCACTGTTAAAACTAATCCGTAAATATCTCCAAGCGGGTGTCATGATGAATGGAGTAATCTCAAATACAGAAGAAGGGACACCACAAGGTGGTCCTGTAAGTCCTCTACTTTCTAATATCGTCTTAGACGAACTCGATAAAGAGTTAGAGAAACGTGGACATCAATTTGTTCGATACGCGGATGACTGCAATATTTATGTGAAAACGGAACGAGCTGGATTACGAGTTATGGCAAGTGTACAGCGATTCATCGAAGGTAAACTTCGTTTAAAAGTAAATGAAAAGAAATCAGCGGTAGACCGTCCATGGAAGCGAAAATTCCTAGGCTTTAGTTTTACGATTCATAAAGAACCGAAAGTTCGCATGGCAAAATCAAGCCTCGTTCGAATGAAGAAGAAAATAAGAGAAATTACCTCAAGAAAGATGCCTTATCCCATCGAATACAGAGTCGAAAAGTTAAATCAATACCTGATAGGCTGGTGTGGATACTTCGCTTTAGCGGATACACATTCAATATTTAAAGTACTAGATGGATGGATTAAACGAAGATTACGTATGTGTCTATGGAAGAATTGGAAGAAACCTCGAACAAGAGTCAGAAATCTCATTCGTCTAAAAGTGCCTTATGGGAAAGCATACGAATGGGGGAATACCCGAAAAGGGTACTGGCGCATTTCAAAAAGCCCTATATTACACAGAACCCTCGGCAATTCCTTTTGGGAAAGCCAAGGGCTGAAAAGTCTGCAAGTTCGTTATGAAACTTTGCGTTACTCATCTTAATTGAACCGCCGTATACGGATCCGTACGTACGGTGGTGTGAGAGGACGGGAGTTAATCGCTCCCTCCTACTCTATT
>NZ_JAMBIZ010000060.1 GCF_025291715.1 Metasolibacillus sp. | reverse complement strand
CACTGTCGGATGGTACATGACATGGAACGTAGTGAGATTGAAAAGCTCTATGGCGAGGCTTACAGAGTGCTCAAAAAACGAAAGGGGCGAGTGATTAATGACAGGGAATTGTAGAGAAATTAAGTTTCGTGTATGGGATAAAGATGTAAAAAGAATGCGCATTTGTGGTGATAGTCCTCATGATTCTTTTGTTTTTGACCATGAAACGAATCAAATATGTTATTACAATCTACAAAATGGATGCGGTAGTTTGCCAGATGGAACTGGTACTTATAAATTAATGCAATACACAGGCTTAAAGGACAAGTATGGCGTTGAGATTTATGAGGGGGATATTGTTCAGTTCAAATCAATTAGAGGCATTATCGAACGTTATGAGGTTGAATATACAAACTACGGAGAATGGGCTATAGGTATGCATAGATTGTCAATGAGATTTAAGAGTTGTGAAGTAATCGGCAATGTATGGGAGGATGGTGAACTGCTGAATGATCCTGAATGAACAAAAACCTATCGAGTTTATAAATAATTGTGGATGCTTAGTTGATTACAACGAATTAGAAAAAGCTATTCTATGGTTTTCAGATAAACCTGTTGCTAGTAAAAAGAAAATTTTCATGCATGGTAAATACCCTGGAGTAGCAATTTATAAAAACAAGGTTCATGTACACAGGTTACTAATGATGTTTTGGGAAGGACGAAAACTAGCGCGTTGGGAATATGTTCACCATAAAGATGAAAACAAATTAAATGCTGTTAAAAATAATCTTGAAATAGTGGAAGTATCAAGACATCAGAGTATGCATAATAAAGGGAAAATTTTCTCTAGTGATCATAGGAATAAAATTGCTCTAGCAAATTCGAAAAGAAAGGTTAAATACAAGAAAAGAATACAGATACCACTAGATGAATTGAAGATGTATCTAAATAGTGGTAAATCGATTAATTATATCGCTAAAAAATACAATTGCGACTGGAGTACAGTGAAAAATCGAATAAAAGAAAATCCAGAGCTTTCGGAGGTGCAACATGATTGATTTAAAAGCAAATGAATTAGAAGTGGAATGTATCCTTTGCGAAAACTCCATTGGTGATGAGCCTTGCTTTTGGGATGTCGAAGGAGGTTATTGGTGTGAAGCATGCGGTTTGAAAGAACGTATTCGCATACAACAAGAGCGACTAGATACTACAGAGCTAGCAGAAGTAAAGGCTCGGATAGAAATTGAGCGATTACACAGGTTTATCGAAACGTTACAAGGTGTTCATTTTAAGGAGTTGGAGACCGAAAAAGCTGAAAATAGACGATTATGTGAAGCGCTTGAATTTTACGCAGACGCTGACTGGTATCGCCGAAAGCAAGGGGATGAGATTGTCGTTTTGAAAGACGGCGGGGAAATTGCGCGCGAAGCATTGGGATTGGTAGGTGAATCGAATGAATGAACAATACCACATCGACCAGATGATACTTCATGCGAATTTATTTGATAAATATGGCTACAAGGAAAATGAAATCGGTTTTATCCAACACATCGAGGCACTACGTAAGAATTGGGGCTATAAAACGCACAGCGAAACGATAGAACACGCTGAACGACTTGTCGAGTACAATAATGCCCTAGAAATTAAAACGGCTGTACGAGCTTCCTAGATAGGTTTAACGAGGTGATATTATGAATTACATTTTATTCACTGGCGCTAAACATGAATCTATCAAATTTGACTTTACACAAAAGCAAATAGAGTTATTTCGCAAGCTGTGGAAGGACGGAGCAGCGCATAGCAAAATTTGCGAAGAATTAAAAATCAATAAAAACACATTGGCTTTACTGATAATCGACCAAAGTGTCGCAGGAGCCATTGACAATAGACCAAGCGGCATATTCGGGGATAAATAATAAATCGCGCACTCTCTAACGTGTTAATTATTAGCAAACTATAGAGAGTGCTGCTAAAAGGAGCAAACCAATGAACTTACAAAAATTATTTGAGATGCAAGCGGAGCTAGACGAGCGCATCATACAACAACACCCAGAATTACGAGGGCAAAACAACCTTGACTGGAAGCTACTAGCACTACAAGTTGAGTTAGGTGAGTGTGCTAACGAATGGCGTGGCTTCAAAAGATGGAGTAATAACCAGGAATCAAGAACAAGTGTTAAAGTGGGGTGCCCTAATTGTGCTGGAACTGGAACGCCTATTGGGATACCGAGCTATGCAGGAATTGATTGTTGGCAGTGCGGGGGAGAAGGTTCTTATTCGAAGAATCCTCTTTTAGAGGAATACATTGACTGCTTGCACTTCATTTTGAGCATCGGATTGGAAATCGGCTACAAAGAGTTTGATGAAGAAGAGATGAATGAATATTTCGCACAGGTAAGTGACGATGAGAAGAATGGTATTACACGTCAATTTATCGCAATCAACTATATTACGTCGTGCATGCTAGAAAACTACATTCACTATGAGCAAGCGCTTTATGAGATTTTGAGTTTAGGTGAGATGTTAGGCTTCACATGGGAGCAAGTAGAAGGTGCTTATTTAACAAAAAACAAAACCAACCACGAAAGGCAGTTGAATGGTTATTGACATATACAGAGCTGTACAAACGTGTGGACAAGGACAAGTTACTAGCCGTGGGTATGTTTACAGCCGAGGAAATTAGATATTTGAGATATGAGGGTTACAAGCAAGTACAGGCAAATAAAAACGGGATTCGAGTGGAGGGAAATCTATGAAACTCTGTGAAAGGTGTAGTAGACCTTTGAAATCGCAAAAATCAATGGAGAATGGCATGGGGCCAGTTTGCAAAAAGAAGCACGAGAAGGAGCTGGCAGATGCCGAATTTGAGCGTAATCAAATGAATTTGGATGAGGTTATTGAGGAGGCTACGGCATGATTAGCTTTACAATACCTGGCAAAGTACAAGCGCAGGAACGACCACGATTCAGCAGACACGGCAAGGGCGTCAGAACTCACGACGCCCCCAAGTCCCGAAACTACAAAGAGTGGGTAAGGATCATAGCTATGCAAAATAAGCCGCAGGAGCCGTTACAAGGAGCATTAAGGTTGGAGGTTGATATTTATGTCATGCCACCGAAAAAGTACCACACTAAGCCGAAACAAGCACTTATTAATTGTGGTGAGTTGCGACCTGTGACTAAGCCCGATGCAGACAATCTAGTCAAGGGCATAAAGGATGGGATGAACGGCATTATATGGGGCGATGATGC
>NZ_JAMBIZ010000005.1 GCF_025291715.1 Metasolibacillus sp. | reverse complement strand
TCTTGGCTAACCTCTACTTCTGTCTTCGGGGTTCGGGACTTGCACCCTATAGTTCATGCGCATGCTGGGCGCACATATAAAAATACAGCCTTATCACTAAGGCTGTATGATATCAAGTGGTAATTCATTTGGCGCCACAGGTATCGGCTGTGGCTGTGTGAAATCAAAGCGATCCCATGTCGTTTGTACAATATTTTCAAAAATAACTTGCTGATTAAACGCAGCAGCTGTTAGCATAATGCCTTCTAGCATTTGCTTCGCCTGCGTATAATCCACTGTCTCTAAATCAAGCGGTTGGTCAAATTTCACATGAACATGGTCAGCGGTAGTCACTGAAAATGTAACACCTTCTACAATAGCCGATGTATATTGTTCCGTTGCATGGCCTGTCATGCCTAAAATGGCCTCTTCTACATGCGCATATGCTACTTCCCTTTGTGGCACAAAATATTTTTTATCATGCTGTGTAAATAAATAATAGCTGTAATTTTGCGTAGCTGCTAATGCTGATAGCTCTATTTTTGTACTTTCATTTTGATCTAAAATAATGTCCTCGTATTGTGGGAAAGTTTCCTTTAATGCCTCGATATTTTTCTTTGTCGGCTTATCTAATGCCACAACAAGCTCTTGCTCATTTTCTATGATTTCACCTTCTATTGGATGCTGTTCTTCAAAGCCATAGCCTTCTTCATCAAGCTTTGGCGCATAGTATTTATACATCTCTACTTGTGTAGGCTTTTCTTTGCCCAAATCCTCGACAAGCTTTTCTTTCGGAATAACGATGGCTGATGGGACATTTACCTCATCAGCTCCTGCTAAGCTGACAGTAAATACCTCTCCTTCCCCTACAGCATCTTCATAAACAGGTGACGTTTCATCTGGTATGGTCATACGAGTAGTCGTCGCACTATCTGCTGCAAATGTAGTTGCATCTGCTTCCGCAGTTTCATCATTATAGCTTTCTTGCTTATTATCGTTTTGCATTGCCACATCGTTTGCCTTTTCTTGCTTTTCCTCTGGTGACATCACAAGCATTGAGATGCCAACTCCACATGTGACAATAGCTGCTACAGCAATGCTAGAAATCCATTTATATGAACGACGCTTGCTTGGCATCGTTGGCGTTTGCTCTTCAAAAGCACCTGCTTGTTGGAGTTTTGCAAAAACCTCTTCTTTGGAACGGTGGTCTTGGATTTTTGGTGCCTGCTTTAAAAGCTTCTCAATATTTTCTTCATCCCATTTCGTATTCATTACGAATTTACCTCCTTTCCATGCTGCTCTAAAATACCCCGCAATGCTTTAATTGCACGATGCTGCGTCGTCTTCACTTTGCTTTCTGTCCAATTTAAAATGTCAGCTGTCTCACCAATCGATAAATCTTGAAAATAGCGCATCACGATGACCATCTTTTGATCACCTGTACAAAATTCAAGCGCCTCTAATAGCTGGCGCATATCTTCATTCATCTCTACAAACTGCTCTGGTGTTTGAACAGGTGAAACGAGCTGCTCACTCTCCCATTCAAATGCATCAAACGTATGCCTTTCACGCACATTGTTTTTACGAAAGTAATCAATGGCGACGTTTTTTGCAATGGAAAAAAGCCATGTTTTTTCAGAGCTTTTTCCTTCGAATTTGTCGTAAGCTCTTAGCACTCGAATATACACTTCCTGTGAAAGATCCTCCGCTACAGATCTGTTTTTCACTAAATAAATTAAGAATTGGAATACATCTTGGTGATATTCATCATACAATCGATGGAAAATGGATTCTTTCATCCATTCCACCTCCATCCTCATAAAATTAGTCGTACATGCAGTAAAAAAGTTTCATTTTATCCGTTGGTAAATATTTCATATATACAATTAAAATCCCTTTACTCGTTACTATAGGACGCAACGTTATGAAGCCGAGTTGCTCTGTCCAAATCTAGGCTAAATTCAAATAAAGGGTGTGGGAAAATTCGACTTCCCACACCCTCTTATTCTATTACAACGGCAAATAAAAAGTAAATGCAGTTCCTTCTTTTTCAACGCTTGTAACAGCAATATTTCCATTATGCGCTTCCACGATATTTCGGGCAATAGCTAAGCCAAGACCTGTACCACCCTTTGAGCGTGTACGCGCCTTGTCCGCCTTATAAAAGCGCTCAAACACATATGGTAGGTCATTCTTTGGAATGCCAATCCCAGTGTCTCGTACTTCAATTTTGGCATACGATTTAGCATATGATGCCGATACCGTAACAGCACCATCAATAGGTGTGTGACGCAGTGCATTGTCCACTAAATTCGTCAACACTTGCTCGATGCGGTCCTCATCAATGTTCACCATAACATCTTCCTCGATGTCTGATATGAAACGCAAATCAACATGCTTCTCCTTTGCAACTTGTGCAAATTTTTGCGTCATACGCTCCAAAACTGGCACAAGTGGTACAAGGTTTTTATACAGTCGCATATGACCTGACTCCATGCGTGCTAAATCAAGTAAATCTGTGACAAGTCGTCCCATACGCTGCGACTCATCATAAATAATTTTAATCATTTCATTGCGCTCATCTTCATCTATCACTACACCATCTAAAATCGCTTCAGAGTAGCCTTGTAGCATGGCAATTGGCGTGCGCAATTCATGCGAGACATTGGCAATAAAATCGGAGCGTAGTTTTTCTAAGCGATGCTGCTCTGTTTGATCGCGAATAACTGCCACCGCACCGCGCACAAGCTCACCGCTATAAAGAGGGCTAATGGTAATGCTGTAATAGGAGCCCTCCATTTCAATTTCCTCTTCAATTTTATCTTCAAAATCAAGCACATGATCTAGCATATGATAAATTTCAGGAGGAATTGGCTTCGTGCTTTGCTCCCCCTTCGCCACAAACCATTTTTGTAAAAGGCGCTCGGCTGGTGGATTGCTTACTAAAATTGTACGATCACGATTAAAGGTAATTACTGCATCCGTCATCGAGGTTAAGATGCTTGATAGCTGCTCCTTCTCTTGGTTAATCACTTCTAAATGGTGCTTTAACTGGCGCCCCATTTGGTTGAAGGCAACTGCAAGCTGTCCGATTTCATCATTTTGCGTTGTTGGCACTTGTGAGTCAAAGCGACCTTTTGCAATTTCGAAGGCATATTCTCGCATTTTTCTTAAAGGATATGTAATACGACTCGATAAGAAAAAGGCAAAAAATGTTGTTAAAACAAAGGCTATAAACGCGGAAATAAAGACAATTTTCGTTGTTTCTCTGCTCGTCTCGTGCATCGCATCTGGATTTTGATAAATAAATACCGCACCATGTCGAGCAGCATCACCCTTTAGCGGAAAAGCTAGCACGACATACGTCTCTGTTTTATTTTCATCCTTCTGCGATGGTAGCCTCATATCCTGCAAAATGGGTTTATTGCTTGCATAAATATTTTCGAATGCTTTATTTTTTAAAATTTGCTGTTGTATACTTTCCTTGTTCATCCCTTCCTGAATCGCATAAACTGTGCCATCAGGATTTTCGGCAATTAATGCATTTGTACCTTCATGCAAGACACTACGAATAATTTCGTATGGGGAATCATCAATTAGGTCGTTTTCCACAATATTAGCAATTGTTGATGCTGTTTGACGCAATGTTTCTTCCGCTCTTGTACTATGATAGCTCTCTAAAAACTCTAGCATAAATACCGTGAAAATAAATAATACAAAGGAAACGAGAAGCAATATGGTTCCCCATAGCTTCCCGACAATACTATTCCATATTCTATTCATTCACTACCTCAAATTTGTAGCCTACGCCCCAAACAGTGACAATCATTTTCGCTGCACTTTCAGAAACGCGGTTCAATTTTTCACGTAGGCGCTTGACATGTGTATCGACGGTACGTAAATCACCGAAGAAGTCATAGTGCCACACTTCCTTGAGCAATTGTTCACGGTCAAATACTTTATCAGGTGATTTCGCTAGAAAATAAAGCAGCTCATATTCCTTTGGTGTTAAATTTACCTCTACGCCGTCCGCTGTCACACGGTGTGCATCATGGTCAATTGTTAAATGTGGGAACACGACTAAATCCTTTGATGTAGAACTATTTGAAACAGGTGCAAATGCAGCAGAGCGTCGTAAAATAGCCTTTAAGCGCAGCACCACTTCACGTGGACTAAATGGCTTGACGATATAATCATCTGCCCCTAGCTCAAAGCCTTGTACACGATTCGCTTCCTCGCCCTTTGCTGTCAGTAAAATAATTGGCGTTGTTTTCTTTTCGCGAATTTCTTCACAAACTTGCAGACCATCTTTTTCTGGCATCATAATATCTAAAAGAATACAGTGGTAGTCGTTTTCAAACGCTTTCTCAACTGCCTCTTCTCCATTTTCAGCCTCATCTACAATATATCCTTCACGCTCTAAGTACATTTTTAATAGACGGCGAATACGATCTTCATCATCTACTACTAATACAGAAATATTTTCAGACACTAGTGTATCCCCTTTCCTACTTTCTACATCTTCTATTGTACCGTTTCAGTGCCAAATTGAAAAGTGAACTTGCATATTCTTGCAACTTCCATCATATATCAAATAGGATGCAAACAAAAAAGCTGTTAGAAAATGATCCTTTTCTAACAGCCACGCTCAATTAAGCATATGAATGTAAACCAGCAAGAATTAGATTCACAACAACTAAGTTGAACATAATAATTCCAAAGCCAATTAAAGCAAGCCATGCTGATTTTTTACCTTCCCAGCCTTTTGATAGGCGTAAATGTAAAAATGCCGCATAGAATAGCCATGTAATCAAAGCCCATACTTCCTTCGGATCCCAGCCCCAGAAGCGACTCCATGCCTCATGCGCCCAAATCATAGCAAAAATCAGGGCACCAAGTGTAAAGAGCGGGAAGCCAATTAATACTGCGCGATAACCAATTTCATCCGCTAATGATGAATTTACTTTTTGCACAAGTGGCTGTACCATCTCAGAAATAGAACGGCGACTAATTAAACGAATAAGTAAATAAATCACTGTACCGAATAAAACAGAATAAACAACCGTTGTTAATTTTTTTGCATTAATAATTGCTGGCATCTCCACTAATGGTTGGAATGATTGCTCAGCCTCTACAACAGGCTCATATACTTTTTGCTTTGCATCTGGATCTACTGCTTTCACTTCTATATACTCATTCATCCCAAAAAGAGCTGGATTATGGTATTCTACAACGCCTGTTCTACCTTCTTTATCTATATATTGATATGTTGCACTATAGCCCATTGCGCTAAATGTAATAGAAGACACAATAAAACCTATTACAAGAACTAAAGAAAACATAACAGCCTCTAAGAAAAAACGTTCCTTTGAAGCTTTTTTCACATCAACATGCTTTAATAAATAAACTAAGCCTGCTACAGCACTAAGTGCTAATACCGCCTGACTCATTGCAGCTGTTATCACATGAATCGTTAACCAATGGCTTTGTAGTGAAGGCACTAATGGGCTCACTTCTCGTGGGAACATAGCAGCATAGCCAATAATTAAAATCGCAATTGGTAATGCAACAACCCCAAGCGCTGCTACACGATACATGAAATAGCTAACGATAAACGCAGCAATAACAAACATCCCAAACGCTGTTGTAAACTCAAACATATTACTTACAGGTGCATGTCCTGTATAAATCCAGCGTAAAATAAAATAGCCTAGATTAGCGATAAACCCAATAATCGTTACCGTAATGGCTAGCTTACCCCATTTTTCAGCAGATGCAGGTGCATTTGCTACCTTTGTTGGCTTAATCGCACCCCCAAATAATACAAGGGCAATTAAATAACAAATAAACGCTGTAAATAATAAGTAACCACTTAATTGAAGTAAACTCATAAGGTGTTGTCACCTTCCTTTTCCTGTTCTTTCTCTACTTGATCTACATATTGTGGCAAATGCGCATAGGCTGTCACAGCATCTAAATCCTTTTTCATGCTGAACCAGTTTTTATTTGCATGCGCAGCAAGCCGAATAGAGCCATCTTCTAGCTGCTCCACCCATAGGCGACGATGATTCCAATATGAGCCCATCACAACACCTATCATAAAGATAATACCACCAATAAATAGAATTGGAATCGTTGTATCTTTACGAATTGTTAAGCCAGATACATTACGAGTATCTACATTTGAAAACTTCATTTTATATTGATTCTCTCCTAGCGGCTCTAATGTTTCACGAATCGCTACAAAGCTTGTTTCCCCTTCTGGTGTTTCGGGTGTAAACATGCGGAAAATAAATGCTGGGTTTTCCGGATATGGTGAAGCTGTTTGTGGCACACCATCCTTAAAGCCTGAGAAATCTGGTAAATAAGTAACAATTTGCACCTTTGTTTGATCATCAATCACATATTCCTTTTGTGGTGCTGTTAAATCGATGCTCACTTGACCTAAAAATTCCTCCGTTGCCTTGTTTTGTAGCTCGAAATGCATCGTCTTTAATTCATTTAAGCGATAGTCCATTTGGAAAATCGAATAACCATCCTGTTTTAATGGGTGATTTACACGAATCTCATATGATTGTAATTCCTCTAAATCAGAAGTTTGCCCTGGTACGGCACCTTCTTTTTGCTTATATAGCTTGACATTTGTTTGGTAATTTTTTGCGACAACATTGACACCTTGACGCAATTGCTCACCTCTTGGGTCGTTATCATATGTTTCTAAAATAAATTTATCATTGTAGAGGAAATAACCTTCCATACCATCTACTGCAACCATTTCACCTTCACGTAACCATATCGATGTATCAACGTAAAAGCCTGGTACTAGACGCAGCATAACCGCACCTAAAAATACAATTAATCCAACGTGATTTACATAAGGGCCGTAGCGTGAAAAACGTCCTTTTTCTGCAAATAATGCATTGTTTTCACGGCGCACTTTATATTTTAGCTTCTTCATCTCTTCCTCAATTAAATCAAGCGTTTTATCCGCCTGCTCAGAGGGTTGTCCTTCCGCGACAATGCGCTGACGCTTCATAAAGCCGATATGGCGCTTCACTCGTTGATTTGTTAATGAGCGATGTAATGGAATGCCACGGTCAATACTCGCAACAATAATCGAAACGGCTAGCATACCAACGATTGTTTGAAACCACCATGATGAATATAAATCAGCTAGCCCTAAGTTGTAATAAAGCGTTCCAATCGCACCATACATATCTGTATAATATTTTGCTCTTTCAGCCTCTGTTGCAACATTTACTGCAAACTCTTGTGGAAAAATGGTTCCGATTGATGCTGCAATTAACGTAATAATAATTAGTGTAACGCCAACTTTAACGCTAGAGAAGAAATTCCAGATTTTATCGATAATCGATTTATTATGCGTTTTAGAGCGAATGGCAACTCCATCATAGCGCATATCTAATACCGCTTTGTCTTGCTCCTCTGTCGTTAAAGGTCGCCCACATCTTTCACAAAGCGTTGTACCGACTGGATTTTCATGTTTACAAGTACAAATGATTTTTTCCATTTGACAAACTCCTATTCCGGTTTAATGGATTCCATATATGAAGCGATTGCTGTCTCCTTCATTTCACCGGTAATAATTTTTTTCACTTTCCCCTCTGGTGTAATTAATACTGTTGCTGGCAGTGCAACACCTACGTTATACGCTCTTTGCACGCTTCTTGTTTTATCAATAGCAACTGGGAAATTCACACCTAGGTTGGAAATGAAACTTTGCACTTCAAAATCAGATTGTTTCAGATTAATTGCTAATAGCTCGACACCTTGGTCTTTAAATTCCTTATATTGACGATCCATTGCAGGCATTTCTCGCTCACAAGGCTCACACCAAGTACCCCAGAAATTTAAAAATACACCTTTTCCTTTAAAATCTGATAAACGGTACGTCTCACCGTTTAAACCAACAAGCTCAAAGTCAGGGGCTGTCGACCCTTCTTTCAAAATTTGCACTTTGTCCTTTGTTGCTGTTGTATAAACTGTATAAACAATTGCAACGAGTAGTACACTTAAAATAATACCGCGCACAATTGATCGCTTTTTCTTCTTCTCCATTTGTGTAAAACCCTCCTCGCACAAATCTTATTATAACAAAGAATATTTTTTTATTTCGCCCACAGTTTTGAAGGAATTATGAATCTTTGTTAATCAATTTTACCTGTTTCTGCTAATACGCGTAATAATTTCACTTCATGCTTTGTTAATTCACGGTATTCTCCTGGGCTTAAGCCTGTTAAATCTAAAAATGCAAAGCGCTCTCGCTTCAGCTTGACAACAGGTGTGCCAATCGCCTCAAACATTCTACGCACTTGACGATTTCTTCCTTCATGAATCGTAATTTCACAAATCGCTTTGCCCGCCTGCTCATCAAATGACATCATGCTAACTTTTGCTGGTGCTGTCTTGCCATCTTCCAACTTGATACCGCGCTGTAGCTTTTTCAAGCCATCAATTGTCGGCACACCTTTCACACGTGCCACATATGTTTTATCAATTTTAAATTTAGGATGTGTTAATGAATAAGAAAACTCCCCATCATTTGTTAATAACAGCAAGCCTGTCGTATCATAATCTAAGCGCCCTACTGGGAAAATACGCTGATGCACGTGCTTTTTAAAAATATCCGTTACCGTTTTGCGTCCTTTATCATCTGTTACTGCAGAAATATAGCCCTTTGGCTTATATAAAAGAAAATACACTTTATCTTCTTTCTCCAGCTTGACGCCCTCTACCTCAATTGTATCGGAGTTCGACACCTTCGTCCCAAGCTCCTTTACCACCTTACCATTTACCTTTACTTTACCTTCTACAATTAGCTGCTCTGCTTTGCGGCGAGATGCTACACCCGCATAAGCAATCACTTTTTGTAATCGTTCCATAAGATCACCTCATTGATTGATTTTTCTACTTTTCGTGCTTGAACCTGTTGAAAATTATGTCACACTTTGTTGCATTATTAAAGAAAAATAGCTTTATTTTGCGTGGAAGCGTGACAAATTTGTCACACGCTAAAAAATCAGCCCTCTTTTCATTAAAGATAGGCTGATTTCCCTGAATTATCTGTGAACAATTTATTCTCGCTCTACCGCCACCACATGTACAGGGCGACCTTTCGCATAAACATACCAGACTGCATTTTTTTTCTGCGCATTCGTTGGTAAATAAACAATATGCTGAAAATCGCGCACTTCATCCTTTGTCACAAGCATTTTAATTGGCTCTTTGACGATGATTTTTTCACCAGCTACTGAGTACGTTCCTTTCTTTGCCAATGTGCGCTCAGAATAATTTGTCGCAATATGATCTGCAAGCGCATTGTGTACACGCCAGTCGTTGGATTCATTTAATGTCACGACGATAAATTGCTTTTGCTCCTTTTGAAAATACGTGGCAAGCGTGCGACCCGCTACTTTTGTATAGCCTGTCTTGCCTGCAATAGCGCCCTTATTTTCCGATAAGAGACGATGCTTATTTTTCCAGCTTTGTTCCCCATTAAACACGACGGTTGTGGCGATTTTTTTAAATTGCTCATTGCGCATCGCTATTTGTAACATGCGCGCTGTGTCGTAGGCAGAAGAAAGATGTGCCTCATCATGTAAGCCTGACGGATTGCTGAAGGTTGTATCCGATAAACCAGCTAGCTGTGCACGTTCATTCATTAAATAAACAAAGCCCTCCACAGAGCCACCAACATGCTCCGCTAATGCATATGCTGCATCATTGCCAGAGCGCAGCATCAAGCCGTATAACAATGTTTCAACAGAATACGTCTGCCCTTTTTCTACATAAATAGAGGAGCCTTCACTTAATGCTGCACGCTCAGAAATCGTTACTTTGTCATGTAATTCGCTATTTTCAAGGACAACTAATGCCGTCCAAATTTTCGTTAAGCTAGCGATTGGTAATTTTGCATGCTCATTAGTCCCCATTAATAGCCTGCCTGTCTGTGCATCAACTACGGCATACGCATGACCTGCCGCCTGTGCTGAAGGCTGCAATAAAACGAAAAGCAATACGACACATAGCAACTTTCTCAAATATTCACTCCTTTAGTCATTAAATGCTTCTTGGAATTTTGTTAAAAATAAATCGGCTTCCTGCTCTTCCTCTCCATCCTGTCCTTCTGGTAAAGGTGGTAGCTCTGCAATGTCCTTCAAACCGAAATAATTTAAAAATTCCTTCGTTGTACCATATAAAATGGCACGTCCTGTCCCTTCAACGCGTCCGACATCTTGGATAAGCCCTCTTGAAACCAGTGTTTGAATTGGCTTTTCACTTTTCACCCCGCGCAGATCCTCTACTTCAATTCTCGTAATTGGCTGCTTGTACGCAATAATTGCTAGCACCTCAATAGAGGCTGCTGTTAACAGTTGGCTTGTTGGATTATCTACAAGTCTTTTAATCGTTTCTGCCATTTCTGGTTTCGTCGTTAATTGATAAGTACCTGCTAATTGTTTCAATGCAATACCAGATGTCTCTGATTCATTATATTGCGTTGCAAGCTCACTTAGTCCTGCTTCAACGTCCATATCTTCTACTTCTAAATAATTCGCTAACTGCCTTACAGTCATACCTTCATCACCAACGACGAAGAGGAGCGCTTCTATTTTACTCAGTAATATCTTCGAATTCATCATCTAACTCCTCCTTCTGTAAAAGCACCGTCAAATCCTGAAAATTGTGCTGTTGCTCTACAAGGACAACTTGACGCTTCATTAATTCTAATAGCGATAAAAATGTCACGATTAACGTTGCTTTATCCTCATATGGAAACAGCTCTGAAAACAATGCACGTCCACCAGTTTTCTTTAATGAAGCAACAACTGAGCGCATTTTTTCTCGTATTGAAATTTCCTGCCTTGCTACCCTTGTTTGCAAAGGCTTTTTTAATTGCTTGCGACGCAGTAGCTTTTGAAATGCCGCAAGCATATCGTATACATTAATATTGGCATCGAATAAGGCAAGCTGCTCATCTGGCATAAATGCAGACAAATCCGCTGGTGGGCGTGTATACACTTGCGCACGCTCCGTTTCCAGCACTTGTAGCTGTGTCGCCGCTTCCTTATATTTTTTATATTCAATTAAGCGTGCCACAAGCTCGTCACGTGGATCGACGCTGTCTAGCTCAAATTCCGCATCATCCATTTCACCTTCATGAATTGGTAAAAGCATTCTACTTTTGATGGCTAAAAGCGTTGCCGCCATCACCAAATATTCGCTCGCCTCATTCAATTCTAGCACTTGCATTGCATGGATATGGTCAATATATTGTGCAGTTAATTCTGCCATCGGAATATCGTATATATCAATTTCCAAACGATTAATTAAATGCAATAATAAATCGAGAGGGCCTGAAAATGCTTCCAGCTTTACTTCATAAGACATTTGATTACCACCTGTCGTTTCTTGTCGAGATATCACCTTAGCTACTGTGCTTCGCCAAGACATAATTGATATGATACTATTTTAATACGTACTTCGTAAAGAGGAAAGGTGATGATTATGCATCCATTATTCGTGCAATATTGTGCTTATTTTAATGGCAATGAAGACTATTTTGAATGCCATGAGGTGTTAGAGGAATATTGGAAGGAAATTGCACCAGGGGACAGAGAGCATATCCTCGTAGGCTTTGTACAGCTTGCAACGGGCTTATACCATTGGCGTCGTGGCAATATGAATGGAGCACTGCGCACATTGCAAAAAGCATATCTTTGCTTACAAAAGGAATCGCCATTTTTCGACATGCTAGACAAAGCGGATTTATTGTATAAGCTGCAAAAGACAATTTTTGCAATTGAGACAGGAGAGGATTTTGCGGCTTTTCCACTTGCTATCATCAACGAGTCATTCGCACAGCTTGTCAATGCACAAATTGCAGAACTAGAGCCTGTAGAGCCTACTTTTTTGCGGGATAAGCATAAGCTGCGTGACCGTTCGGAGATTGTGGCAGAGAGACTGGCGAAATTGGAAACGAAAAAAGAAAGCGTCTGATTATTATTTTAGACGCTTTCTTTTCAATTGAGAAAAGGCTTGAGCTTCACCATCTGTCCAAATCCTCACCTTATCTCCATATTCTTATCGCATTTGTAATATATCATTTGTATACCTTCTTGTTGCAGCATTGAGACTAGCCGATCCATAAATAAAAACAGCTAGCGGAAAAACAGCATATTCGCCTTTTTCCGCTAGCTTTTATTCTTCGTTTGATAAATAATGCTGCAAATATGGTGCTGTTTCATCATTATAGTGCAAGCTGACATACTGCCCTAAAGCACGCAGCTCCTCTAGCATTGCAGCTGTAATTCCTTCACCATGGTAGGTAGGAATAATGGAAATATGCTGGATTGTAGCTACTTCATCTGTTACTACTACACCAATTGCTCCAACAAATTCATCATCCATTTTCCATAAATAGAGCTGCCAATTCGGCGTCTGCTCATAATGCTGCACAATATCCATCAATTGCTTTGAATCTTTGCAGTTTGGCATTAATGAAATTAAGCCCATCGCAATTTTTTCAAATGCTTTTTTATACTTTACTAACATCTTTACAATTCCTCATTTTCCGCTAATCCACTAAAAAGTATGGAATGATTACATAAATATACATCACACCCCATAATAGTATAAATGCCACTAACCCAATTAACAGTTTCCATCTCGATATTTTCAACGATTACTCACCCTTTTTTAGTACTAATGGGCGATCGTTTTGTACAATATCCTCATAGCTTTCACGTTGAATTGCTAGCTGGTGTTCACCTGCTTCTACAAATACAACGGCTGGGCGCGGTACACGGTTATAGTTTGAAGCCATTGAATAACCGTAAGCCCCCGTACAAAACATAGCTAAAATATCACCAGATTCTGCCTGCTGTAATGCGGCATCCACGATTAGCTTATCACCAGATTCACAAAGCTTACCAGCGACTGTGTATGTGCTGTCCTTTGGCGCATTTGCTTTATTTGCAATAACCGCCTCATATTTTGCATCGTAAAGTGCTGGGCGAATATTGTCGCTCATCCCACCATCTACCGCAATATATTCACGAACATTTGGCACTGTTTTATGTGAGCCAATCGTATAAAGCGATGTGCCTGCATCCCCAACAAGTGAGCGACCTGGCTCAATCCAAATTTCTGGCATCGTTAATTTTAGGGCAGCTGCCTCTGCCTGTACAGTTTTAATCATTTCTGCTACATAGACATGTGGTGCAAGTGGCTTATCCTCTTCTGTATAGCGAATACCGAAGCCACCACCTAAATTTAAAACCGTGCATTCAAAGCCATGCTGTTCCTTCCACTCACCAATTTTTTTCATCAGCTTGCCAGCTGCTAAGCTAAAGCCATCTGTTTCAAAAATTTGTGAGCCAATATGGCAGTGCAAGCCTAAAAGCTGTAAAAATTCATGACCAATCACCGCATCAAATGCTTGATCTGCTTGCCCATTATTTAAATCGAAGCCGAATTTTGAATCGGCTTGACCTGTTGTAATAAAATCATGCGTATGCGCTTCAACACCAGGTGTTACACGTAGTAAAATGCGCATTGGCTGCTGCTTTGCCTCAGAAATTTCTTTTAGCAAGCTGATTTCATAAAAGTTATCAACAACGATACAGCCAATTTTCGTATCGAAGGCAAGCTCTAGCTCTGCATAGGATTTATTGTTGCCATGAAAATGAATACGCTCTGCTGGGAACCCCGCCTTAATCGCTGTATATAATTCACCACCAGAAACAACATCTAGCGATAAATTTTCTTGCTCAGCTAATTGATAGGCAGCAACACAAGCAAATGCCTTTGAAGCATACGCTACTTCTGCTTTAACGCCTAGCTGCTTGAATGTGTCGATAAAACCACGTGCGCGCTCACGAATTAACGCTGTGTCATAAACGAATAACGGTGTACCATAGTTCTTTACTAACTCAACTGTATCTACTTCACCAATTGTCAAATGTCCATTGCTTGAAATGTTCTGTGTTCCGTATAAATGCATATGTTCTCCTCCGTTATCGTTCAAAATTTGTATATGAGAACTTTATCATAGGAGAGAACTGAGTGCAATGTACTTTATGCTCGTTTTCGCTGCTTCGCCCCTACAATATATGGCCTAAGTGCATCATCAGACATCGGGAAACGAATAAAGACGCGCATAAATGCCTTCGGGAAAAACGGAATAAGCGGCCACATATATGGAACTTTCATTGGGCGCAATGCACATAAGTATGAGAAAATAATAAACAGTGCGATAAAGAAGCCGTTTGCTTCAAATAACGCTGTCATAATTAATAAAAAGATACGGAAAACTTTAATCGAAATGCTCAGCTCGTAGTTTGGAATAGCAAAGGTGAAAATAGCAACAATCGCTGTATATAAGACAACCTCGCTTGAAAAAAGCCCAACATCAATCGCAATTTGCCCAATGACAATCCCCGCAATTAAGCCCATTGCGGTCGAAAGCGGGGTGGGCGTATGAATAGCGGCAATCCGCAAATACTCAATTCCTAAATCGGCAATTAAAATTTGCAGAAATAGCGGCACTTCTGAGGATTCTGCTACACCTAAAAAAGAAAGTGAATCCGGTAATAGATGACTTTCCTTCGCAAATAAATACCATAATGGCAGCAGCACTAAGCTCAAAAGCGCTGCCAGATAACGTAAAAGGCGCATCATTGAACCAATAAGTGGCGCTTGGCGATATTCCTCAGCGTGCTGTAAAAAATGGAATAGCGTCACAGGCATTAGCATGACAGATGGCGATGTATCCACAATAATCGCAATATGCCCCTCCAGTAAATGCGCCGCTACAATATCAGGGCGTTCCGAATAGCGAACAAATGGAAGTGGATGGAATTTTTGCTTAAATAACCATTCTTCCAATGATTTATCCGCCATCGTCAAGCCATCATGGTCAATTAATTGAAAGCGCTCCTGCAACCAGTGCAGATGCTCGTCATTCACTAAATCTTGCATATAGCAAATCGCCACATCTGTTTTGCCAAGCTTGGACACTTGCATCAACTCAAAGCGTAAATCTGCACTGCGAATTCGCCGACGAATCAGTCCTGTATTTTGTATAATATTTTCCGCAAAGCCATCACGTGAGCCACGAATCACCTTTTCATTATCAGGCTCTTCAGGATTGCGCCCTGGATACTTGCGAAACTCTGCGCAATAGCAATGACCATGCTCTGTCACAAAGCCGATTCTACCGCTCAGCACCCCTAATAGAAAATCTTCAATCGTTTCGACAGGCTCTTTGCCATGATAATTAAAATGCGCATCAAAATAGGCGGGCTCATCCTCAATATGCTCTCGTTCCTCAAACTGCAATTCAGCAAGCATATTTGTCAACGTTTCACTATCTACCAGTCCTGAAATATAAACAGATAGCACTTCCATATTGCGCACAAAAATCGGCTTGATGCAAACATCAAACGATTTCCCCTCACCTAAAGCCTGTCGTAAATACTGTTCTGCCTGCTCTAAAGTTGTAAAAAGCTGGTTCGTCATTTTTTCACTGCCTTTTTCGTCGTTGTCACATCCATCCACTGCTTCAACTGTGCTAATATTTTTTTCTCTAAGCGCGATACTTGCACTTGGGAAATACCGAGACGCTCTGCGATTTCCGTCTGCGTTAAATCCGCAAAATAGCGCAAATAAATAATGGATTGCTCCCGCTTATCAAGCTTTGTCAGCATTTCCTTCAGCGGAATATATTCAAATGGCAGCTGTGATTTTTCATCATACATTTGATCCATCAATGTAATCGAATCACCATCATTTTCAAATAACTGCTCATGTAAGGAGGCAGGATCACGCATCGCATCTGTTGCTACAAGTATGTCATCCTGCGTTACCCCTAAACGCTCCGCTAATTCTGAAATAGATGGTGGCTTTTCATTTGTTTTCATATACTCCTCTGTCGCATGGCGAATTTTATAATTCAATTCGCGAATGGAGCGACTGACCTTCACCATGCCATCATCTCGTAAAAAGCGCTGAATTTCGCCGATAATCATCGGTACCGCATATGTTGAAAATTTCACTTCATACGACAAGTCAAATTTATCAATCGATTTCATCAAGCCAATACAGCCGATTTGAAATAAATCTTCAAGCTCCACGCCGCGCGATGAAAAGCGCTGGACAATCGACCATACCAATCTTGTATTGCCCTCAATCATTCGTTTCCTTGCATCGATATCCCCTTGCTGCGAATGCTCAATCAATACTCGCATCTCTGCCTGCGTCAACAACACTTCTGAAGACTTCTCGATTGTCCTCACCCCTTTACATGACTGACGCATGTGCCGATGATATTTTTTTCGTAAATGTCACACTCGTTCCTTCACCTTCAACTGATTGCACAACAAGCTCGTCCGCAAAGCTTTCCATAATCGTGAAGCCCATGCCAGAGCGTTCTAAAGCAGCCTTCGTTGTAAATAAAGGCTCCATTGCCTGCGCAACATCACCAATACCTTTTCCATAGTCTTGAATACTTACTTGTACCGTGTCGCCAATCAATGTCGCACGTACTGTCACAACGCTTTTGCCATCCTCCTCATAGCCATGAATAATCGCATTGGATACCGCCTCTGAAATAATCGTTTTCAGCTCTGATAGCTCGTCCACTGTCGGATCTAACTGTGAAATAAAGCTCATAATCGCCATTCTTGCTAAGCTTTCATTGTCACTCTTTGCAATAAATGATAATGTCATTTCGTTATCCATGAACAATCCCCCTTATATGTGAAATAGCTGTCGGTTCATCTGCCTGCATCATATAAGATGCAAGCCCTGAAAATTGAAATATTTTCTGCATTGTCGCTGAAGGATTCAAAATGAGTATTTGACCACCTACGATGCTGAGCTCGCGCATCCTCCCTAAAATTAAGCCAATACCTGAGCTATCCATAAATTGTAAGCCCGCTAAATTCCAAATTAATGTCGTCACCTGTCCCTGCATAATGGTCTTCGAAATTTGCGCACGAATTTTTTCAGTCTCATGATGCCCAAGCTCCCCATACAATCGAATAATCGCAATTTGCTCTGGGTACATCGAAATTTCATAATTCATAATGCTTCGCCTCCTCGTCTAACGCTAATTCCACGACGAATAAGCTTTTCCTTCACACCTGACAAAACTAGTGACACTTCGCTAAAACTAGTGCCTATACGCCAAAGTATGGGAAAATGCGTAGGATTTTAAACATCGATTGCTGGTTATTCTACGTTTTTGAAAGTTTTTTCTACGTTTTCGGGATTTTATTCTACGTTTTTTTAGAATTATTCTACGTTCACACTAAAAAACACCTATAAAACCGAAGGAAATTCCGATTTTATAGGTGCCTTGAACTATTCATATTTGCCAATCATCCTTAATTTCACATCATGCCTACCTATCCGATAAGATTCTGCCTCTGAGGAAACTAAAATATCTAATTTATACCCTTTTATTGCCCCGCCGGTGTCTAAAACGATAGCTTGAAATGTTTCATTAGGCGGTTGAATTTCTACAATTGTCCATAAAGGAACGATATTTGTATCAGCTGCAATAATTCGATATTCATCATAATAAATGGATTTTCTCACATCGACCCCAGCTGCTGAAACACCGCTACAGCCATCACAATCTGGGCCGTAATAACTAGCATTAAATGTCATCCATTTACTTTTTTGTTGCTCTTGTTTTAATCTTTCTGCTTCTTTACTTGCTATCTCTTGTAACTTTCTTCTTTTTGTATGCTCAATTGCACTCATTTTAGCTAATTCATATTCTTCCCTTTTACTTTGTTCCATCATTCTTTGTCTATGTATTTCTTTCACTTGATTTTTAACATTTATGTATTGTTCATGCTTATTGATTATTTGCAGAGGAGGAGATACTTGCGTTACATGAGCCGCTTTTAAATTGATGATAAACCATCCCCACCATACTAAAGAAACTACAATTGAGTTAATTTCATAATTTCAATCCCTTGTCTGCCAAGGGTTTCAAGACAATAAAAAACGGGCACCTCCCCAAAATGGTATAATTTAAGTGGAAAAACGAAAATTATCCAAGAGGTGAATGCCCTATGACTATTGTAAAGCAAATGCGTCTATTTGACATCCATGAATTAATGGAAATGGAAAGTTCTCGTCGTTTCGATGCGATTTTAGCCACATTCGACTTACAACCGATCTTTCAGCTATTTCGTAAAAAGACGATGTATGGCGCACCACGAGAATTAAACTACGGTGCGATGGTGCAGTCACTTGTCATTCGGATTGTCGAGCGTATTCCAACTGTGAAAGATTTGGTCAAACGGTTGAAATATGACATTCTATTTCGTTTAGATTGCGGTTTTCTGCTCTCTGACTTTATTCCTTCTGAAGCCTCTTATTCACGTATGGTCAACGTGATTAGTGATTCGGATGCTTTCTACAAATGAATGATTAGGTAATTTAAGCCGCTTTCACAGAAGGCTTTTTAAATGATGCGCATATCACAGAAGATGCGACACATTTCCAAGCACGTGACGCAGCGAAGCCGACCGTGAAAAAGGAAAAAACACCGAAGAAACACGGACGTAAATCAAAAGAAGAGCGCGAAGCCTGGCTGTTAGAACAAGCAGAAATCGAAGCGAATCAATCCACGTATGAAAAGAAAATGGAAACGCAACTCACCGTGCCCACTGCGACACTTTTACAAGACATGCCGATTGAACCACGGTGGGGCGTAAAGAAAAATAGTGACGGTAAAAATACATTTTGGTTTGGCTATAAAGCACACTTAGCGGTCTCAACGAAAAGACAGTACATTATCGCAGGCATCATGTCTTCGGGTAATTTAAGCGATAGTAAGGCAGCGATTCCTTTACTCAAAAAGGTAGCGGATATTTTACCGAATCAGTTCACCACAGCCATTTTAGACAAAGGGTACGACTATGAGCCCATTTACCGACACATTTTGAATCAAGGAATGAATCCCGTCATTCCTTACGTAAAACGGAACGAACCGGAGTTACTAGGCTTTGACGAACATTTCCGTCCAACGTGCGTGCGCGAACATAGCTACTGTTACGATAGCTTCGACAAGAAATATCAAAGCTTAAAATTCACACGCCCAAAGGAATGTGCAACTTGTCCATTACGTGACGATTCACTGTGCCAAAAAGTCTTTAAAATCAAATGTGAAACTGACATCCGTAAATATACGTATCCAGCAAGAGGCTCTGATTTATGGAAGCAACTCTATAAAGAACGCTCGGCTGTCGAACGAGTAAATGCCTATTTAAAAGAGTATTTTCAATAGTGGCTGAAGCATTAATAACGGTAACAAAGCTCCTAGAAAATAATGAGGATGTCATGTTTTACGTTTATGGCACTTATTTGAATGACAGGGAGATGGATTAAATGGCTGATTTTATTTGTCCTGTAAAGGGCAATGTCAGGCTGACCTCTCCTTTTGGCTGGCGAATGATTGCTGGAAAGCGAGAGTGGCATCAAGGGGTGGATTTAGCCTCTACTGGCAAGGTTCCTATTTATGCGAGTGCTGATGGTGTCGTCATTAAAGCACAGCCGTTAAGCACTTATGGTAATGTTGTGATGATTCGCCATAGGATTCATGGAAAAAGAATGGATACGAATTATGCACATCTTGATTCTTCTTGTGTAAAAGTTGGTCAAAGGGTGAAACAAGGCGAGCAAATTGGCATTATGGGCAATACAGGTCGCTCCTATGGTGTACATCTACATTTTGAAATACATAATGGTGAATGGAAAATCGGGCAGCCGAATGCAGTAGATGCGATGAAATATATTCATTTAAACGATGGAAATGGAGGTTTAACAATGTCACAATATAACGAGCTCAAGCAATTAATTGCTGCGCAGGATGCCAAAATTAATCAGCTAGCCTCTGAGCTACACAGCAAGGAAAATAAAATTCAGCCACGTCAAGCGTCAAGCTCACATGCAGAGGCATGGAAATGGGCAGAACAAGAAGGCTTACTGAATGGGCAGAATCCTGAGAAATTTGCTAATCGTGAACAGTTAGGTAGCATTCTTAAACGCTTTTATGATAAATTTATTCGTTAATATATCATAAAAATAGTCACCAATCATGATGATTCGTGACTATTTTTCGTACTATTCGATTTCAAATGCAGTTAAGGCTCTATCTAATAGGATTTTATAATCAATATCGTTATTAAAGCCTAATTCAACTAACAAGTCTCCTTCTGCTATCATATCTCCTTGTTTTTTATGCAAGATGATATATGCATCATAATCTAATGGAGATTCCTTCGTTTTTCTACCTGCACCAAGCTCAACAGATATTTCACCGATTGTTTTAGCGTTTACTGATTTGATTACGCCTGCTTTATTACTGTTTTGCTTGTACACATGCTTTACTTGTGGAAATGCGATATCGTCCACAGCTCCACCTTGAGAAGCGATCCACTCAGAAAACTTCGTTAATGCTTTTTTGTTATCGCATACTTCTTTTACTTTTTGAAGTGAGCTTTCAAGCGATTCCTTTGTTGCCATGCTGTACATTTTAGCTGCTATTTCTAAAGATTTTTCATATAGGTCTTTATTGTTATTCATTGTATGGCTTAATAGCTCTTGCACTTCAAATACCTCTATTTTATTGCCAATTGCATAGCCTAGAGGGTTGTTCATATCGCTTAGCTCGTATTGAACATCTCGTCCAAAGGAGCTGCCGATTTTCGCCATTTGCTCTGCTAAAACCTTCGCTTCTTCCTTCGTTTTCATGAAGGCACCATTGCCATATTTCACGTCTAAAACAATGCCATCAGAGCCACTTGCAATTTTTTTACTCATAATAGAGCTCGCAATTAATGGAATAGAATCAACTGTGCCTGTCACATCTCTTAAAGCATATAGCTTTTTATCAGCAGGACATAAATCCTTCGATTGACCAGATACTGCAACGCCGTATTTGTTCACATTGTTAATAAATTCTTCTTCAGATAGCTCCACATTAAATCCTTTAATCGATTCTAGCTTATCGACAGTTCCGCCTGTAATACCTAGACCACGCCCACTAAATTTAGCTACAGGTATTTCAAGTGCTGCTAAAATTGGTGCAACCATTAACGTGACTTTATCCCCTACGCCTCCAGTAGAATGCTTATCAACCTTAAAGCCTTCAATGCTTGATAAATCAATGATATCACCAGAATTAACCATTGCTTCAGTTAAATAAAAAGTTTCTTCATCTGACATGCCATTTAAGCGAATTGCCATTAATAAAGCGGAAATTTGATAATCAGGTATATCACCATTCGTGTAACCTTCGATGATATAATTAATCTCATCTTTTGTTAATGCTTCATTAAACTTTTTCTTTTCGATGATTGCTACAGTGTTCATCTATTTTCTCTCCTGACATTGTTATTTCAGCTCTTGTAAAAAGCTTTTCCCAAACTTAGGTGCTGCGATGTTGAAATTATCGGCAATCGTTGCTGCGATATCTGCAAATGTTTCGCGTAATGGCAGCTCAGCTCCGCCATTAAAGCGTGGTGAATAAACGATTAATGGCACATATTCGCGCGTATGGTCTGTACCTGGGAACGTTGGATCGTTACCATGATCAGCTGTAATAATTAATAAATCGTCTTCGCCTAATTGTGCTAACACCTCTGGCAGACGACGATCGAACTCCTCTAGCGCTTCACCATAGCCGATTGGATCACGGCGGTGACCGAAGTTAGCATCAAAGTCCACTAAATTTAAAAAGCTCATGCCATGGAAATCACGCTGTACAACCTCAACCATTTTATCCATGCCATCCGTATTATTTTTCGTACGCACAGATTCTGTAACGCCATCACCATTGAAAATATCTGAAATTTTGCCAATCGCAATCACATCTAAGCCTGCATCCTTCATTTCAGCCATCGTTGTGCGACCAAATGGTGTTAATGCATAGTCATGACGATTTGATGTACGCGTAAAATTACCTGGTTCACCAATGAATGGACGTGCAATAACGCGACCTACTAAATATTCAGGCTGCAATGTTAATTCACGTGCAATCTCACAAATTTTATAAAGCTCATCTAATGGGATAATTTCTTCATGTGCTGCAATTTGCAAAACTGGGTCAGCAGATGTATAAACAATAATTGCACCTGTTTCCATATGCTCCGGTCCAAAATCATCAAGTACCGCTGTACCACTAGCAGGCTTGTTGCATAATACTTTACGGCCTGTGCGTTCCTCAAGTTGTGTAATTAATTCTTGTGGGAAACCGTCTGGATATACTTTAAAAGGCTTATCAATGTTCAAGCCCATAATCTCCCAATGCCCTGTCATCGTATCTTTTCCTACAGAGGCTTCTTGCATCATGCCATAATAAGCTTTTGGCTCAGCAGCCTTTGCAATACCTTGTAGCTCACGAATATTAGATAAGCCTAAGCCCTCCATCGTTGGCATCGTTAAGCCATTCATTTTTTCAGCGATATGACCTAATGTATGTGAGCCAACATCACCAAATTTATGCGCATCTGGTGCTTCACCAATTCCTACTGAATCCATTACAATTACATGTATTTTTTTAAACGCTTCCATTTTACACAACCTCCTTTTCATTCTATATATAGTTTACCAAAAATATAAAAAAAATAAAGGTCAGACATCTGAACTTATGCACGTGGATGAAATTGCTTATATACTTCAGACAATCTTGTCTTGCTAACATGCGTGTAAATTTGTGTTGTTGAAATATCAGAATGTCCTAGCATTTCCTGTACCGCGCGCAAATCTGCTCCATTTTCGATTAAATGTGTGGCAAATGAATGGCGCAAAACGTGTGGTGTTAATTCATGCTGAATCTTAGCTGTCTGTGCATGCTCCTTTAACAGCTTCCAGCAGCCTTGCCTCGTCAGCCTTTTTCCTCGGCGATTAATAAACAATGCATCGGTTTTTGGATATTTCCCTTGTAAATCATAGCGTGCCCTTCCTAAATAGTTTTCACACGCCTCAATTGCACCACGACCAAGTGGAATAATTCTTTCCTTGCCACCCTTACCAAAAACGCGCACAAAGCCCATCGTTAAATGAATATCATTAATATCAAGCTCAATTAGCTCACTAATGCGCATCCCTGTTGCATATAGCAGCTCTAACATCGCCACATCGCGAATGCCTTGAGGCTTTGAGCAGTCTGGTGCTGCGATTAGTGCATCGATTTCTTGAATCGATAAAACCTTCGGCAGCTTTTGCTCTAATTGTGGCATTTCTAAATGCACAGTTGGATCGGTTGTCGTTATCTTTTCCCGTAATAAAAACTGATGAAACGAACGAATCGAGGAAATATGGCGCGCGATTGTACGCGGTGTTTTTCCTGCTGCACGCAACGCCTCTAAATGTAATAAAATCGTTGCACGTGTTACCTCATTAAAGGATGGTAGCTGCTGTGCCTCTACAAATGCTGCGTAGCTCGCTAAATCGCGCTCATAGGAAACGAGCGTATTATCAGAAAGCTGGCGCTCGACACGAATAAAATGAATATAATCTGAAATGGCATCCTGCAATACATTCATACTGAAAAGTTCTCCTTTCTAGCAGAAATGAAAAACGAGTAGCTTATATGCTACCCGCTTTACTCTTTTGAATCCTCATCGCCATGACATCGCCAACAAATTCCATGGAACGTTAGTCGATGGTCTTTAATGATAAAATTCCAACGTTTTTCTACTACTGCTTCTACATCTTCTAATAAATCTTCTTGAATTTCATCAACTGCACCACATTCTATGCAAACTAAATGATGGTGGAAATGAGCAGCACCTTCTTGTCTAAGGTCATAACGAGATACACCGTCACCGAAATTAATTTTATCGACAATTTTCAGCTCCGTTAATAATTCTAACGTACGGTATACAGTTGCTAAGCCTATTTCAGGCGCTTTATCCTTTACTAGCAAAAAAACATCTTCTGCGCTTAAATGATCTTCCTCATGTTCAAGCAGAACGGCCACTGTCGCTTCACGCTGTGGCGTCAACTTATAGCTAGCACTATGCAGTTGTTTTTTTATACGATCAATACGGCTCTCCATGTGACGCCCTCCTAAACTCTTTTCATTATACCAAATGAGCGAAAGAGCTGACAAGTTAATGATTTTTAAAGAGACTTTTTCAAGCATATTTGAAAAAATCCCGACACAATTATACTACATATTGCTTTCTCTACTAAATCTATTTAAAAACATAGGATATAACGAGTATTTCCAGCAATGCAATTACACCAAATAATAGTATAATTGCCCCCATTCGTCTATATGTCGCATTACCCTTCTTTGCAAATCGCATCGGTCTTTTCGTTGAAATACTTAAACAAATCATTAGTAATAGTACACAATAAACAAATTGAAAAGGAAACCACCATATGCCATATGCAAGCAAGGATTGCTGCTGTGTTAACAAATACATCGAGCTAAACCCTAAAAACGTTGCTCGCAGTGCAATTAACCATTTTGCTACAAATGCACAAAACGGATGTGTCGCAAATAATAAAACAATCGCTATTGCAAAAGCAACGGGTAAAATTGTTTGAATGATACTCGGCTCTTGTTGCTGTAAAATACGTCCGTCCATCAATTGAATAAGTGCAATTGCCTGCTCTAAGTCAAATAAATAGAAGCAAGCAACGCCGCTTAGAAATCCGATGACAATCATACTTGTTAATTGTATTATAATGCTTGTCCGCAAATTTCAGCCTCCTTTTACAACCAACTTATGCTAGTCCAAGGCTGATATGCGAATTATTTTTGATTTTTCCACCACATCACAGCGTATGCTGTTTTCGCATCATAAATGGCGCCGCTTGCCATCATTGCTTCCGCTTCCTGCAAGGTGATTTCCATTAATTCAACAAATTCATCATCGTCAAGTGCTGCTTTTTCCTGCACTGGTGTTAGTCCGCGTGCAATGAATAAATGGATTACTTCATCAGCAAAGCCTGGTGAAGTCGCAAATGTTTGTAAATATGTAAGCTCCTCACAAGCATAGCCTGTCTCCTCCTCCAGCTCTCTACGTGCCGTTGCTGCGGGCTGTTCTCCTGGTTCTAATTTCCCTGCTGGAATTTCAACAATTGAGCGCTCTAGCGCCTTGCGGTATTGCTCGACAACAACTAATTTTCCTTCTTCAGTAAATGCGATAACCGCCACTGCCCCAGGATGATTAACAATTTCTCGCTTTGCTGTTGCACCATTAGGTAGCTGTACATCATCGACCTTTAATGAAATAACTCGCCCTTGAAAAATAGGCTGTGATGTAATTGTTTTCTCTTGAAATTTTTTCAAAGCTATTCGCCTCACTTGTCGCATAAGATAAATTCATTGTAACATTAGAACAAGAAAGGTGTGTATGCTATGAAAAAAAGAACGCTAGGAAAAAGCGAGATTGAAATTTCTGAGCTGAGCCTTGGTTGTATGTCATTGCCCCTGAATATAAATGAAGCAAAGCCCATTGTAGACACTGCTATTGATGCAGGTATTAACTATTTTGATACAGCAGATTTATATAATCAAGGCGACAATGAACGCATCATTGGTGAGATTTTAAAGCCACATCGTCAGCAGCTTATTCTGGCAACAAAGGTTGGTAATCGTTTTGAAAAAGGACAGGAAGGCTGGTCATGGGATGCCTCAGCAAGCTATATAAAAAATGCGGTGAAGGATAGCCTACAGCGCCTGCAAACAGACTATATCGATGTTTATCAGCTACATGGCGGCACAATTGAAGATAATTTAGATGAAGTTATCGCTACATTTGAGGAATTAAAAAAAGAGGGACTTATCCGTGCTTATGGCATTTCCTCAATTCGTCCAAATGTCTTTCTACCATTTGCTGAAAAGGGACAGGCTGTCAGCAATATGATGCAATACAGCATGCTTGACCGCCGCGCGGAAGAATGGTTCCCAGCACTTTCAGCAAATGGTGTTTCTGTTGTCACACGTGGCTCCATCGCGAAAGGGCTACTAACAAAGGAATGGCGCACACGCTTGCAAACCTATATGAGCTATTCACAGCAAGAGCTAGAAACGCTATTATCTAGCCTTGAGGAGCAATACGGCTCATTACATAGCTTAGCAATCGCCTTCAACTTGCAGCATCAAGCAATCGCCTCCACTGTTATCGGCGCAAGCTCAAAGCAACAGTTGCTTGAAAATATTGCTGCATACGATGCAATAAAAAATTTACCCGCTCTTGATACTGTTGAGGAGCTGCTAAAGAAGGACCTCTATACAGAGCATCGATGAAAAAATATATTTTTCTCGTTATTGTAGCACTATGCATTGTTGCATTTGCTTCTAATATGAGCTATAAGCAGCAAACGATTGTACCAGAGCTACGCGTGTTATTAGCTGATAAGCCTTTTGAAGAAACGCTTAGCCTTTTAAAAATTCCTTATTGGGGTACGATTATTTCTGTAGAATCAAGAGGCTATTTTTACTTTGTGGAATTTCTCGTGCGCAAGGCAACCCATTTCATTGGCTTCGGCATTGTCGGTACCATTCTTTATTTATTTTATCGCAAGCTCGCATGGCACTTTCCTTCACTGCTTGCGATTGCCACCATTTTTGTCATCGCCTCACTTGACGAGCTAAGACAATCCTTTTTACCAGGGCGCACAGGCGTTTTTTCAGATGTGCTGCTTGATAGCTTTGGAGCGGTTGTTTTTATTATGGTGACAGCGATGATGACAAGAAAAAAGAGAGCTACCTGAAAAGATAGCTCTCTTTTTTCTATATTAAAATTTCGAGCCTTTATCACCGTATTGCTCTAGCAATTCCTCAAAGCTCATATTTTTCTCGCGTTGCTTGCGTTCAAAGACCAGCCGTGCTTGACGCTCCTCTTCAGCAGCCTGTTCTTTATCAACTAACGCCTGTTTTGTTGCCTTTAATTTTGCTAGCACATCGCCACCAAGTTGGTCCTGCAATGTTGGTGCTTTTTCTTGTACAGGTTTTTGCTGTGCCGCTTGCTTTTGACCTGTTTTCTTTTTCGCCATGTTATTCACCTACCATATTTGCATTTCATATTATTTTATCAAATTTAGGTTAGGATTTATAGCGGAAGGGGGATATCTGCGCTTTTCTTTGAGTTATCTGCGAATTTGCGTCAGTTATCTGCGTTTTCACAGCACTTATCTGCGAATTTTCCTAAGTTATCTGCGAAACAGCTTCATTCCTTAAAAGAAATCAAATATTTCCTTCCTCTATTTTCCCCCTCAAAAGAAAAATCGAATTTTTTTAACAATCGCCTCGCTGCATACAATGAATCTATATGAACAAATCGCCTAAATTCCTCATTTGTAATCCATTCATTCACCAACAAGCCATAATCGTGCAATGCTTGCTGTAATAAAGTCCCATCATCCTTTATAGCACAAGATAGGCAGATAAAATAACCGCGTTCGAATTGCATCTGCACATCACATTGCTCACAAAGCACACCTGTGCGTATTTTAGATTTATCAATATTTACTTGTGGCTTTACAATAGCTTGCATTTGTCTTAATTGATGGAGCATAGCGTGAAGCTCTTTTGAGGTTACTTGTGGAGTATAACTTGATAGAAGCTTTCTTACATGAAATTCTAAGCCACTGCTATGTAGAACTGGCTCGTGTGGAGGCATTCGCCCAATAATAGTTTTCGGATGTGCGAGGACTACCGCATATATAATAGGAAATGTCGGAAATTGCTGCTGAAGCATGCGTTGATGACGTCGCACTTGATCAAGTGGATTTCGAAAACCTTGGATACTTCCGTCTTCTAATGTGCGTGTAAATTGATGGCGTGTCTCATCAAAATCAATTCGTCCTGCAATATTTTTTATTTCAATAACCAACAAAAATTTATCGCAAAGAAAAATCGTATCGATTTGATGGGAGGTTGTTTGAAAATCATGGAGTAAAAAATGGGGTTCGTTCAATTGCATATCGTGCCAGCTACGGTCAACATAGTGTTCTCCAGCTATGCCATACTGCACGCGGTTTAATTCTTCTTTAAACTCTGTAAAACCGCGACGCACTGCTGCTTCAAGTAGAGTTACTTTCATAGACTTTTTACGTGGCAAAACAATCATGTTATTCCTCCTTTTTAATCAATTACGCCTTGGCGTAATTGCGTCGGGATTTTGCATTGTGCAAGCACAATGGACTCCTTTCAAAATCCCTGACATCCGCCAGAGGCTTTATTAGGATTCAGTGAGTGTTTGGACACCCACTGAATGAAGGGTAATCTAAGTATTCATTGCACCACCTATAAAAGTGGGTGTTTTCTACTGAATCATAATAAATTATACCTATATTTCACCAATAAAAAAAGACGCCCGAATCTTCATTCAGACATCTCTCCTTATTATTTACCTTGAACTTTATTCATTTGAGCCATCATTTGACGGACTTGCTTTTCAGACGGTGTACGTCCCATTTGAGCCATCATAACACGAATCATTTGTTCATTTATCGGTGGATTTTCTTTCAAGTACTTCATCATATATTGACGTGCAAGGAAGAAGCCTAATGCCACCCCAGCAATTAAAGCAACAACTATTCCAAGAATCCATGCCCACATCGTTAAACCAACCTCCTCCATTACCTATCTCCTGAGAAAACTCTCCACAAAGCATTATACACTACTTTATTTATGCTTTCTATTGTTATTTATCTTAATTCATATAGAAGCATCTTTGCAATGCTAGCTAAATTTTATAGTCTTACTCCCCCTCAGCCTCAAGACCTAGCAAAAGATACATTTACAGGTCGTTATCTAAAATGCGAACTTGCTTTAACATAAAGGTATCAACAAAAGGAGGACAACAAAATGAAAAAATTCTTTTACTTTATCGGAGGCGCTATCGCCTTTATCGTTGCACTATCATTACTAGGGCCGATGATTGGCTTGCTACTGTCAGGCTTGCTTGTTGCAGCAGGTTTACATTACTACACAAAATCAACATCGGTGTTTGGCAAAATTATGAGTGGCACATTAGCATTGATAGGCTTCCTAACAGCTGCATCTAACATTCCAGCATTTATCGGCTTAATCGCGATTGTTGCATTATACTACATCGCAAAAAACTGGAAAAAAGATTCAAACGTTGTGGAAGCAAGCGACGATCCATTTAATAACTTTGAAAAAGAATGGGCAAAATTATCTAAATAAGAGGAGAGAACAATTATGACAAACTTATTCACACGCTTTAAATATCAATTACAGGCAGATTTACATGATTTCTTTGATAAAAAGGAAAGCAAAAACCCTATTGCCTTGTTAAATCAATACATCCGTCAGGCCGAGCAGCAAACGGAGCAAACAGGCAAGCTACTTGCACGTCAAGGGCAGCTAAAAAAAGAGCTTGAGGCACAATTAAAAGAAACAGAAACAATGCTAGCAAAGCGCGAGCAACAATTGCAGCTTGCAACAATTAGCGGCGAGGAAGATTTAATTATTTTCGCACAAGCGGAGGTAGAAGCCTATACTGCACGTAAAATGGGCTTACTTTCAAGCATCGATGTATGCACAGCTGAATACTTTGAATTAGAGCGCAAATTTGAAACAATGAAGCACAAAATTAAAGATATGAAAGTACGTCAGCTACAGTTAATGGGCAAGGAAAATGTAGTACGTGCACACCACCAAATGGATAAAGTCTTGCACAATCAAGATACAAGCAATTTTGAAGAGCTTTCAAGCTACTTTGACAATATTGCGACAAAAATTGACCATAAATATGAAGTGACTACATTTGAATCGCGATTAGCTAAACTTGAAAAAGAACAAAAGTTAATTACAACTAACGAAGAACCACAAAATCATGCTATAGTAGAATAGCCATAATTGGAGAGGGTACACTATACATCCTCTCCCTTTTATCTTGCGTCAGCTGATGTCTGTACATCAGCTGACGCAAGATAAAAACTTTGAAAGGAGGCCGCCTTTATGAAACGACTCACTACAGATCAATTTACTTTTTTTCTATTAGGCCTATTGCTCGTTATGTTAATAGAGCTTTCACTATTTCATAATGGCACTGTTTTTTTATTATTTTTCGGTATTATTTCTGTTTATTTTGGCATTAACAAACGCCGTAAATTTTTGCTATGGACAGGTGCCTTATTTATTCTTATTGCCCTCTTCACATTATGGAGCTTAAGACTATATTTTATCGTCCTCATTGGCTATTTAATTTATAAGCAATTAACAAAAGATGAAGTAACAATTGAAGTAACAAATCAAGGATGGACTTCCTCCACAACGAAAAATAAATTAATCGAAACGATGGCTACATCGACAGAGCCTTATAAATGGGAAGATGTACTTTTAAAGCGTTTCATCGGTGACGTTGTAGTTGATACAACACAAACGATTTTACCTGAGGGCAAATCGGTCATTACAATTCAACAAGCAATCGGTAAGGTGCATATTATTGTGCCATATGAGGTGTCGATTCGTTTGCACTATACAACAGTGTATGGAGAAGCAAGCTGCCTGCATGAGCCGCCAAAGCGTCTCTTTAATGAAAATTTAAAATTTGAAGATGGGCAAATCGATCATAAACGCCTATTAGTTATTAATGTTTCAACATGGCTTGGTGACGTGGAGGTGACACGCGCATGATTGGATTTATTTTTCGCATTTTTGTCATCTTCGCCCTTTTAGCCTCCATGTCATTTGGCTTTTTTATCTTTATTTTAGGTGAACCAACCGAACCGACGTGGCGCTTCTTTGTTGATGAAAAGCTTGGTGAAGTACCAATTGTTTTCACGATTGTCAGCATCATTTTAACGATTGCTGTTATTATTAGTATGTGGATGTCTGCATTAACTAAAACACGTGAAATCTCGACAATTCGTACAATTAATAAATTGAGAGACCCTGAATTTATGCCGCTACAAAAACGCGGCATCTCTCGTTCTATGAAAAAAGCGATTAATGAGGCCGGTGCCTTAATCGAATCACAAAGAGCTGCTTTACAGCGTTTATCCAATGAAAAAGCAGAAACAAATGATAAAATTGTACAAGAAAGATTAATTGAGGAGCGCCAGCGATTAGCACGTGAATTACATGATTCTGTGTCGCAGCAGTTGTTTGCTGCCTCTATGCTGCTCTCTGCTTTAACAGAGCAGGAGGAAAATGCACAATCAAAGCGCCAGCTAGAGCAGGTGGAAAAAATTGTCCAGCAAACACAGCTAGAAATGCGTGCACTGCTTTTACATTTACGTCCTGTTGCACTACGCAATAAAACATTAGCAGAAGGCTTAAATGATTTAATTCAGGAGCTACAGCAAAAGGTCTATTTCCATATTGAATATAAACTAGAGGAGATCGAGCTAACAAAAGCAGAGGAAGACCATCTTTTCCGTATTGCCCAAGAGGCGCTTTCTAATACGCTGCGTCATGCAAAGGCAACCGTTGTTGAGCTACTATTTGTCGCGCGTGATGACTATGCCATTTTACGTATTCAAGATAATGGTAAGGGCTTTGACAATCAATCCGATAAAAGCACCTCATATGGCTTGAAAAATATTGCAGAGCGTGCTGTTGAGATTGGCTGTCTTTATAAAATTGTCTCCGTTCCTAATGAAGGGACAATTGTTGAAGTGAAAGTTCCTAGAAAGAAAGGTGAGCAGCTTGATTAAAGTATTACTTGTAGATGACCATGAAATGGTGCGTATCGGTGTAGCAGCCTACCTATCTGCACAGCCTGATATAGAGGTTATTGGCGAAGCAGAAAATGGCTTAGAGGCAATTGAAAAAGCATTAGCTTTACGTCCTGATTTAATTTTAATGGATAATGTGATGCCTGTTATGACAGGTGCAGAAGCAACTGAAAAAATTTTAAAGGAATGGCCGACTGCTAAGGTAATGATGGTAACAAGCTTTTTAGATGATGACAAAGTATATCCAGCTTTAGAAGCAGGCGCAGTAAGCTATATTTTAAAAACATCGAATGCCAAGCAAATCGCGGATGCTATCCGTAAAACGATGGATGGCGAAACGGTATTAGAGCCTGAGGTGACGACAAAAATGATTTCTCGCATGCGTGGTGGCACGACTGCCCCACTGCATGAAAGCTTAACAGAGCGTGAAATGGAAGTGCTGCTTTTAATGGCAAAAGGAAAGGCTAATCAAGAAATTGCAGACGAATTATTTATCGCTTTGAAAACCGTGAAAACCCATGTCAGCAACATTTTAAGTAAATTAGATGTGCAAGACCGCACACAGGCGGTCGTCTATGCATTTCAAAATGGGCTTGCAAAATAATATAGCTGTTACTAATAGCCTTACTACAATTGATATTGTAATAAGGCTATTAAATATTAGTTAAAAGTTCATATCTTATTAATTAAGACGTAAGAAATTTTTCTTTAAAGATTGGACTAAGCTCACTCCATACATCAAATTTATTATCATCTAAATCATAAAAAACAAAATTTCTTCCAGCGTGTCCCCTATCTTCAATCTCTTCAACTCTAATTTCATTTTGCTTAAAATCTTTGTGTATTGCTTCTAAAGCATTTAATCCATTCACTTCAAATGTTAATGAAAAACGTTCATTTCCATAAATATCAAAGAAATTAGCACTTTGATTTTTATCAGACTTCACAAGAAAAATGCTTTGATTAGCAAAATTTAAAATAGCTTTGTCTTGATCCTTATAGCTTAACTCTGCGTTTAATTTTTTTACATACCAATCAGAAGAGAGGTCTACATTCGTAACTGGTATATATGTTGTTCCTATCCTTAATAACTTTTCGCCCATTTTTTGTCTCCTTTCATACCTTCAAAAAACTCGCTCCTGTAAAGCGAAACACTTTTTATATTCTGAAACTAAAGAATTGTGGTTTATACTTTAAGCTTTAATAGGTAAATAAATCTGTACTTCTTCATCCCCGTCCTTTCTTGGATGATATGTCTCGATAATATAAGAATCGAGATCCCTTTGATAGCCTTGTTGTTGTGACCACTTCAATAAATTTAAATGAAGTTCTCCTAAACTAGATATATGCCCCCTTGTCGTTATGTAGCTTTTATTTACTTCAATATATTCCATTCCTATTGGTATTTCATTTACCTGCTCATTCACAATTAGTCCTACATAATTCATATCGTTTATCATGATTCAGTAGAAAACTATAAATGCGCTTATAAGTACGTACAAAAACGCTCGTATAACCATGTACATTTTTGCTCACCAATGTATATTACAACTTTACTTGGAGTGGCGAGCATGATAGCCTTTTTCGGCTAGCCAGCCCTTGTATTAGCTGGGTTTTGGCTGCCGATTCATGCGAGTAGAGGTCTCCAAGTCAAGTTGTAATTATTCATACACATGAATAGAGAAGTACATTTTGAGCGAAAGTGTACATGCTTAGACAAGCAAAAATGTACATCTCGATGCGGACATTTATAGAAAACACCTACTTCTATAGGTGGTGCGATGAATATTTAGATTACCCTTCATTCAGTGGGTGTCCAAACTACCCACTTAGAAAGAGGAACTCAGTCTACGAGCGCCACGTCACGCGCGCAACGATTGAGTGACCAACATCATGTTGCCCCAAACCCTCCGACGCAATTACGCCTCAGCATAATTTCTGCAACTGTTATTCAACCAAACCTTTGCTTCATGTAATATAAATTAAGGATGAAAAAGTAGTGTTTCGCTACCTTTGCATATGTCTATTGATAAACCCCTAATAAACTATAGAATATATAAAATTAGTTATTGCCTCTCTTATAAATAGTTAATAGTAGCTTTCACCTTAAAACCTCGTTGGTTTGAAGTTTAAGGGGCCTATCATCTTATTTTTTAATAACTTTATTGCAAGTAAACAGCTTTATGTCAACGCTTCTCTTATTTGCTAGGTTGTACATAGTCCAAATACTGCGCTTTTGTTAGACCACCATAATGCATATTAAATGTATCAAAATCAAGCTGTTCCATATTAAAGAATTCAAATGCCATCTCATAATTTTTCTGATCAAAAGGGCTATGTCCAAACCTTACCCCATTGCTAACTCCATGCTGAAGATTGTAGTAGTCCAATGGGATACCTTCCTTTGCAATCGTCGCTAACCCCCAACTAATTCGTGAAGAATGGTCTTCAAAATAAAGTGATGGACCAAATCCAAATGGCAGCTCGATATCCGCTTCCGTTAATTGCTTGTTACCGATAAATGGGTATTGCCCTCGCATAAATTGGTCATCCATCACAATTTGGCAGCCTTCATAAAACGGCAATTTCGCTATTTCTTCTAGTGATAAATCTTTCTCTGTTTCAATATGATAAACTCTTACAAAAAGAGGAACTGTCATCAAGTCATGCCAAATACTTTCCTTCGAAAACATCCCATCTTTTCTCATTTTCGTTACATCCCCAATTACAACGATATAACCATGTGTCGTCATTGAACGCTCGACTTTAAAAACATCCCCTACTTTTATTTTATGGCGCTTTAGCTTTGTAAAGAGCTGTTCTAGCTTTTCCTTAGAGGTAGATGGTGGAGATGTAATAAATTGCGTTAATCGCTCTTCAACTTGTGCTAAATTTTCTGCATCAAAACGAGGAATTGGTAATGATCTTTTCGTTTCAACATGCTCCAAATCGATATAACCTTTATTATTGTATACACTATATTTAAATAGCAACATCCCATCATAACGACTATACAAACTAGGATATGTTAGCTTTTTTTCTTTCCCCCGAGCCGTTTTCGGTAAAATATATTGTCTATCTCGTGTAGCAATCGAGATATCCTTTTCCAAATAGGCGTTTTCAGTTTGGTCAATGCGTTTTACTATAATGTCACCCTCGAAATAAATTGTACACTCTGGTGACAATTGCACCATATCCCAAAAATCTTGAATAGGCTGTAATCTAAAAAATGCCCGTTTTTCATTGGTCATCCACATACAATCCCCCCTTAAATTTAGATTAGTTTAGAAAAAAGGCTGTCTAGAAAGAATCAATCATTTCTAAACAGCCTAAAATTAAGTTAGCTTATTTTAAAAGCTTAAAAACACTGCAATAAAAATACAAGTAGCTATCAGAAAAACTTTGCGTAATAGTCTTTCTATATTTTATGAATAGTTTATAGCGCTTTTACTTTATTTACTACGTTTTCAACAGTGAAGCCGAATTTTTCGATAACTAAATCGCCAGGTGCTGATGCGCCAAATGTGTCGATACCTAGTACATCACCTTCTAAGCCAACATATTTATACCAGCTTTGTGTTGCACCCATTTCGATTGCTAAACGCTTCGTAACAGTTTTTGGTAATACAGATTCTTTATAGTCTGCATCTTGTTGGTCAAATGCAAATGTTGATGGCATTGACACGACTGATACGTCGACACCTTCAGCAAGTAATGCTTTTTGTGCATCTACTGCTAGAGAAACTTCCGAACCTGCAGCAATTAAAATTGCATCAGGTGTTGCCTTTGTTGCAGGTGATACAACATAGCCACCACGTGCTACACCTTCAGCAGCTAATTGTGCTGTTGTGTCTAACACAGGTAAGTTTTGACGTGACAATACTAAAGCCGTTGGTGTGTTTGGCGATAAAATCGCTTGCTTCCAAGCTTCTGCTGATTCATTTGCATCTGCTGGACGAATTACATTTAAGTTTGGCATTGCACGTAATGAAGCTAAGTGCTCCACTGGTTCATGTGTTGGGCCATCTTCCCCAACAGCAATTGAGTCATGTGTAAATACATATGTTACTGGTAAGCCCATTAATGCTGATAAGCGTACTGCTGGACGAACATAGTCAGAGAACACGAAGAATGTTGCACCAAATACGTTTAAGCCGCCATGTAATGCCATACCATTTAACGCTGCTCCCATCGCAAACTCACGCACACCGAACCAAATATTGCGACCTGCATAGTTTTCTACTGAAAAATCGCCTGCACCTTTGATTGTTGTTTTATTTGAGCTTGCTAAGTCTGCACTACCGCCGAATAATGATGGTAGTTTTTTCGCTAAAGCATTAATGACATCACCAGAAGATGAGCGGGTAGCTACTGATTTTCCTGCTTCATACACAGGTACTTCAGCTGCGAAATCTGCTGGTAAGTCACCTGCCATTGCATTTTCAAATTCAGCTGCTAGCTCTGGATATTTAGCTCGGTAAGCTTCAAATTGTTCATTCCAAGCTTGTTCTGCTGCAACACCTTGACGCTCTGCCGCCGCTTTAAATGTTTCATACACTTCTTGTGGCACGTTAAATGGCTCATGATCCCAACCATAATGTGCTTTTGTTAAAGTTGCTTCATCTGCGCCAAGTGGTGCACCGTGTGAATCTGATTTACCGGATTTATTTGGTGAACCATAGCCAATTACTGTTTTTACTTCAATTAAAGTTGGCTTGCCCTTTAATTGCTTAGCTTCTTCAATTTTAGCGTTTAGCTCTGAAATATCATTTCCATCGTCTACACGCAAATAGTTCCATCCGTATGATTCAAAGCGCTTTTGGACATTCTCTGAAAACGACATGCCTAATTCGCCATCTAATGAAATATCATTGCTATCATAAAGTACGATTAATTTTTCTAATTGTAAGTGACCTGCTAATGAAATCGCCTCAGCAGCTACACCTTCCATTAAATCCCCATCACCACATAAAGCATATGTGTAATGATCTACGATTTTATGCTCATCTTTATTGTATTTAGCCGCAAGGTGTGCTTCAGCCATTGCCATACCCACAGTCATTGCAATCCCTTGTCCAAGTGGTCCAGTTGTTGCTTCAACACCAGCAGTATGACCATACTCTGGGTGACCAGGTGTTAATGAGCCCCATTGACGGAAGTTTTTAATTTCTTCCATCGGTAAGTCATAGCCACCTAAATGTAATAAGCTATAAAGTAACATAGAGCCATGACCAGCAGATAATACAAAACGGTCACGGTTATACCAATTTGGATTTTGTGGATTATGGCGTAAATGCTGTGTCCATAGTGTATAAGCCATTGGAGCTGCCCCCATCGGTAAACCAGGGTGGCCAGAATTTGCTTTTTCAATTGCATCAATTGATAATGTGCGGATTGCATTAATTGCAAGTTGATCCGGAGTTTGAGTCATTTTTGACATCCTTTCTCGTGCTAAATAGTCTACTTTTATAGTGTAGTCAAGAACGTTAAAGAAAACAATGGTTAGTAGCTGTTTTCTTTGAAATTCATCATACTAAATGTACTATTTTGTAAATTTCGGATTTTGTACTGAATCATGATAACATTAGTTTGGAAAATCCCTCTGCTTTTTAATATTTTTTATTTTATCTGGTGTAACATCATTGCCTTCTGGATCAACAATTTTTACATGCTCAATCGTATCACGCATCGTTGCACGGAATGTATCTAAATATTCTTTACGAAGTGCTGTACGCTCCTTGGCTTCTGCCTCTGTCAACGTACCTTCCTTCGCTTTTTTTGCGAGTGTATTAATTCGAGTTAATTTTTGTTTTGATAACATATTTTTCTCACCTTTCTAAAACTCCATACTACAAAGGTATGAGAAAAAAACGTAAAGCGCAAGTGATTTACCTTGCGCTTTACGTTTTGAACAAACTACTCACATCTCATGTTCTTCTTGATATTCCTTAAAGCGACGATGAACTGTTGCTTTACTCACATCGAAGCCTAACCCTCTCAATGTTGTAGCAATTTCTTCGAACGTGAAGCCTTTTGTACGCAGCTTTATAACTTCCTCAATCGGTATATCAATTCGTGCGCGTCCTTCGATATTGCCTCTATTCTTTAAATTATTTTCTGGACGATAGCCGTTATTGACTGCACGGCGCATGCCACGTCGAATTTTAGCATTATGTAGCTTACGTTGATATTCCTCTACTATTGCTAAAATTTCTAGCAGCATTGTATCCATTTCATTTAATGAGATAGGCCCAGCATCATTTAAGGTTAGAACAGACACACCCTGCTTTTGTAAAAGATGCAATACAGCTACACGAGCATTGCCACGCCCTAATCGTGTTTCATCTTGTATAAACAATGCTTTAATATTGTTTACTTTCATGTAATCTAACATGTCTAATAATCCTTCACGCTCCACATCAAAGCCACTCTGCTGATCCTCAAATATTGCTACTATATTGTAATTTAATTTGTTGGCATATGTTTTTAACTCTTCTTTTTGTCTTGCAAGAGATGTATGCTGTGTCGATTTCTCAGTGCTTACTCTTGCATATATAACTGCCGCTTGTCTAACCATTAGTTTTTATTCGCCACTTCACGCGAATGGCTATCCTCACTTAATTGATTTGCATTTGCAATGATCGAACGCTTTTCTATTGGAACTAGTAACTGCTGTCCACTTACTATTTTTTCATCCGTAAGATAATTTGTTTTTTTCACAAAGCCAATCCATTGCTCTGTTGACATTTTGCCTCGATATTGTTCAGCCAAAGACCATAGCGTATCTCCATGAGCAATAACAATTTCCTCATATTGTTCAATTTCTTCATCTGTAATTACTAGTATTGAAATGACAAACAGCGTAAATGCAACAAAAATTGCAATATAATTATTTTTTTTCAACCAATTCATATTTAACTCCTCCTAAATAAATAGAATATCCGTTCGGAATATATGTTCTTATAATAAAACGAACAAACGTTTCTTGTCAATATTTTTTTCGAACTAACGTTTGCTTTCTGTTTTCTCTTTTGTTATACTAAAAACAAGAAAATTTGTTCTACCAATTATGTGTTATTTAAGGCTTTATTTTAGTTCAGTAGGCTTTCTACATATGCTGAGCAAGACTAACTATAGTTCCCTCTCTTTATATTTAGAGAGGCAGGATATTTTACTAAAAATTAAAAGAGGTGAGTGAGTTGACAAAAGTATCAAAACGCCAAGAAGCAATTTTAGCTTTTATTAAAGAAGAGGTTAAGTCAAAAGGTTATCCACCGTCAGTTCGTGAAATCGGAGAAGCAGTCGGTTTAGCATCGAGTTCTACTGTGCATGGACATTTAGCTCGCTTAGAAAGCAAGGGACTTATTCGACGTGATCCAACAAAGCCACGCGCAATTGAAATTTTGGATACTAGCGATAATGATATTGAACAACAAGGCGTTATCCATGTCCCGTTAATCGGTAAAGTAACAGCTGGACTTCCTATTTCTGCCATTGAAAATATTGAGGAATATTTCCCGTTACCTAACTCCTATGGCTCTGCTGAAGATCAACTGTTTATGCTTGAAATTATGGGTGAATCAATGATTGAAGCAGGTATACTAGATGGAGATTATGTGATCGTAAAACAAAAATCGACAGCCAATAATGGTGATATCGTAGTAGCAATGACAGAAGATAATGAAGCAACGGTTAAACGCTTTTATAAAGAAAAAACGCATTTCCGTTTACAGCCTGAAAACTCTTCAATGGACCCAATTTTAGTGAATCAAGTAACGATTTTAGGTCATGTTGTTGGACTATATCGTAAAATCCAATAAATGAAAAGCGGAGCTACCCATCTTTGGGCAGCTCCGCTTTTTAGCTAGCATAGCTTTCGAATAATTACATTGTGGAAATAAAGAAGAATATTTGAGGTGAAATGAATATGAAGAAAAATCACTAAAAAGCTTGCTAGTGAGGAATTAATGCTATTTTATATAACAAATAAAAAATGTGCATGTTCAACAATGATTGATAATTTCTCAAAAATAGCCCATTTCAATAATTAATAGCATGATTTTTGTGGATTTTTAAATAAAATTGGCGATTTCCTATGAAATTTTTCTTCTATTAATGGATGCTGTACTTCAGCAAATATTTTAACAAAACAGCAAAAGTGTCCGAAAAGGAGGTTTAATATACCTCTTTTCAGACACCCATATACCTTTTTATTATTTACATGCTTCAATAAATGCTTTAAAAAGTTTAATAGAATGCTCATCACCAGATGGTGCCATTGCCTCTGGATGCCATTGTACCCCAATACAAAATGGATGTCCTTCATGTTCAACCGCTTCGTTGATGCCATCTGCTGCAACACCTGCAACGACTAATCCTTCTCCTAGCTGATCAATTGCTTGATGATGGAAGGAATTTGTGCGGACTTGCTCCACATCAAAAATAGCATGAAGCTTTTCTCCATTAATTTTAACTGTATGTGTTGCCTCATCTCTTAAAGAAGCTTGCACATGTGCAATTGATTGCTCCGATTGTGATGGAATATCTTGAATTAACGTACCGCCAAATGCGACATTCAATACTTGATGACCGCGACATATTGCCAATATCGGCATATTGCGCTGAAAGGCATTTTGTACAATGGCTAAATCACTGTTATCTCGTTTTGTATGAAACATACCTAGCTTTTGATGCGGCTCTTGCCCATATAATTGCGGGTTGACATCATGTCCCCCAATTAATAGTAGACCGTCTACTTTATTTAATACTTGCTCCACATCATATGCATCGAGATGTGGAATGCATAAAGGAATTCCTCCAGCTAGCTCTACAGACTGTATGTATGTTTCATTTATTTCTAGTTTTTTATCACCTGTATGCATCGTTACCCCGATTATTGGCTTCATTATTACATTCTCCTCACTTGTAAGTTATTACTATTATCATATGCTAGTTATTTGCAGTGAGCAACGTAATTTTTAGATAATTCAAAATTCCTTTTTTAAAGCAATTGCATATACCATGCCATTATTTGCTTGCCATAAAAATAAATGATAATGCTTGCCAATGCAATAGATGGGCCAAATGGAATTGGTGTTTTGCGATCTTTTTTATATAAATTTAACTGGATAATAGCTAATAGCATCCCAATCATCGCTGCTAAAAAAAGTGTAAGTAATGTACTCACTGTCCCAAGCACAAGACCAATTAAGAAAAATAGCTTAATATCGCCTCCTCCTATACCACCCTTCGATACAGCTGCAATAAGCAATAATAGACCAAAGCCCATCACTGCGCCAAGCAAGCTATCCCACCATAAAGTAAGGGGCGATAATATACGTCCTAAAATAAGTAAAGGTAAAAAGAATAACAAAATTTTATTTGGTATTAACATATAGGCAATATCGGAAACTGTAATAATCATTAAAAGTGAAATGAAGAGCAAGGCAACAAATAGCTCTGTTGAAAAACCTAGTTGGTAATAAGAAAATGCGAAGAGGATGCCTGTGAAGAACTCAATTATCATATAAATTGGGGAAATACGAATTTTGCATATGCGACATTTCCCACGCAATAAAATATACGAAAATATTGGGACTAGCTCAATGATTGTTAAAGTATGCTGGCAGTTTGAGCAGGAAGAACGGGGGAAAATAATAGATTTGTTTTTGGGGATACGTAAACCAACAACATTATAAAAAGAACCGAGTATCAGTCCTAATAACAAAAAGAAAAACAGATACATAATTGTCATTTTGTACTCACCTACATAATTAAAATAGTCGTTTTACTTTTTTATCATACCATATAAAGGAATAAAAGCTGTAGGGAAATATAGAAATTCTACATTCCCTACAGCTTCTTACTTCCTCCCTAATCTCCCCGACAACAACATTCCTGCTGCACCGATGATCATAAAGAGAATTGCCCGAATTAACAGGTTTAATGTGGCTAAATCAAAGAAAATAAGCTTAAATATTGCGATTAATAATAAAATAAAGCCTGTTGCTGTAACCTTTTTCCATTGTCGCCTTCTTCCTAACAATATTGTTAGGCTTGCTGCTGCAAAGAGAATCAATGTTTTCATCATAATCGCAATGCCCCATGTCAATAGGTCAATCGCGTATAAATAGGATGCAAGATTAATGAAATGCAATAGTGTTAGAAGAATACCTACATTTATATAGATTTCAATATATTTTTCAATGAACCTTTTCCACTTTTGATAAATACGTCCTTCTTTATATATGTCAGCAAGCAGGGCAATGAGCGTTAAAATGAAAATGCTACGCGTTACAAGCTGCAATACGCTATGCGTATTATCCATTGTGCCTGATGTAAGTAATGCCAAGCTTTGCGTAAAGTAGCAAACAATGAGTAATGCTGGTGCAAAAATGCCGAGCCAACGGTTATCCATAATTAAAACAACAAGCAGAGCAATAGCGGTTAAGCTAAAGACAATATACGGAATATGGGATGTTGTTGAAATATAAGCAAAATCAAGCTTTGCCATATACAGAATAACGAAGAAAATAATACTTGCTGCAATGACATCCATTGCATAGTACTTAGCTAACCCCCGTTCAAAGCGCATCAGCTCTTCTTTTGGTCTTTTCGCATAAATATAAGCAAGGGCTAGACCTACAATAAGGACAATTATCGCTATATTTTCTACATACCAAAATGGTCGTACATCTGTCGTTGCATATAAAGCAAATGCCATCATAAATAAAATAGTTGAATACGTAATTTTCATTAGCGATGCTCGCAAGCGTATTGCTAACATCATACCTGCAAGAGCTGATAAAACATAGGCGAGTCGATCATAGTCTTGTGCAAAATCAAACGTCATCACCATATTAAATGTTAATAGTAATGCAATTGTCGCCGCAATATCGAAAACATGACGCTCGCTCTTTTTATGTGCGATAAAGGCCATGATTACATAAAGTACAAATATAATAAATAAATAACCTATTTGATATGGCTCATTTAAAATAAAAATATTAAAAAGCAATAGCACAAAACTGCTAACGCTAAACAATGCACCTTCTTGTATAACCTTCCATCTTTCGCTACGTATAAATAGCTGCCACCAGCTATTCAAAAATAGCGCTAACAGAATGATGATACTACATGCAAAGTACAGTGTTTGATTGTATTGTGTAAACCAAATAATTTGTATTGCCAATAGTGAAAAAATCATAGCAATATAAAGGGCAATTTGTTGCTGATGCTGTAAAATAACGAGCTGAATGGCTCCAAAAATCAGTATAATATAAATTAAAATAAATACTTTTTCAAAATCCATATATTCTAGCAAATAAGGTAATAGTAAAGATGTAAATACAACAAAGGTTGTTAATGCCTGACTCCCTTTTAAATAGCTAATGGCAACCCCATATGCGATATATAGTAGTGCAATAGCAAGTGCCACCGTTAATGCGAATATTTCATATAAAATTGCCCCTGCTGCAGTCGCCAATATACCAATAATAAAGGAACCACCGTATAAAGAGATGACCATTGCTGTCACTTCTTCTTTTTTCTTCTCAAGGCGCCATGCATAAATGCCGATAGCGATTGATACGATGTAAGCCATCATAACTTTCACTGTATCTGATAAGAAGCCGAATTCGCTTGCTAGCTTTAGCCCCCATAAAATACCTAGCACTAAAATAACCATAAACAGCTTCGGTAAAATAGTTGTTATACGCTCCTCAAAGGATTTTGTCGGCTTCGCTACTATCTCAGGTGCCTTCGTTTCATTTATAGCTTTTTCGACAGGCTGCTTTATGACAGCTTTTGTCTTTGTAATGATAACAGGTTTTTCTTCTGTTTTAGGTGCTACATACTGTTTTTCGTGACCATGCTTAAGCTTTGCTACCTCTGCCTGTAGCTGTGCAACCTCTTGCTCTAGCCGTTTGACTCTTTCCTGCCATTCTCTTTCCATTCATCCCACCTACCTTTTATACATTTTATCACATGCTTATAGAAGCTATGACGAACTTTCTGTCGAATCGCGTGAAAATTAAGAATAAAGTAGGGGATTAAGTGTAAGCTGTAGGAAAATGTATACGGTACAAAAAAGATTGCCAAAAAAGCAGACTAACCTACTTTTTGACAATCAATGACTGTTTTATTTTATAAGCTGTTCTTGGAAGTAGGCTTCGATTTCCTTCCAATTGTTCATTCGTATGAAGCCTTCTGTTGTTTGATTATATGGCATGGAATATAAAATACCAGTACCTTTAAATGCTTCTAGCTGATATGGGCTATCGTCAATTAAATAGTCTGTGTGAATAACTGATTTCGTGCCACAAAATACGATGTTTTGTTTATTAATAAATGGGAAATAACGCTCTAACCAATCGTATTTCGCATTGAATGAGCCTGGAACTTCCATTGCAGCTGTTGCAATAAAAATATCATAATGCTCCTGCAAATTTTTCACCACTTCAATCGCATCTTGGTCCAATAATTCTAAGTCTCCAAAAAAATCTGCCTCATTCATAAAGCCATACAATTTTTTCATCTGTTCATCTGGCAAGTTACGTCGAGTCCCACCTATAAATTCTTCATCTGTATAACTTGTCCCAAATCGTTCATTGCATGTTGTACAAAGCTTTTTATAAAAATTAGCTAATACTTGGTCCATATCAATTGCAATACTTTTTCTCATTATATAGCCTCCTCTTTCATTCCTTTTCTAAGTGTAATCAACTTGTAAACGAGAAACAAGCATGCGTAATTAACTTAACAAATTTTACAAATTTAACACCTTACATGTTTGCGTTTAAAGCCAATTCGTCCCTTTTCCACTTCTTTTTCAATGCTTTCTAACGCATTTAAGAAGCTGCTTTTTTTACCAGCCTTCTTCATTTCAACAACACCGATTTCCTTCGCAGTAGTCAATGCCTGTTCGTGTAATGGCTTATACGACACCCCTACCGTTGTTACAAAATTGTTCATCGCTGATTTTGCTCGCTCTGGCGCAGTATGAATTGTCTCTTTTACAACATCCAGCATATTAGCAAGCTTGCTTTGTGAAAATGTCTCATCCTTGCGATTGCCAAGCAGCCAGCAATAACAGCTATAGCCTGCTGACATTTTCAATTCTTCACCACTAGCAATCCATTTATCAGCTACTTGCTCTGCAATATTTGCCTCTGCTAGCGTTACCGCTACAACATAGTCTGATAGCATATAAAAATATGCTTGCTCAATCCAACGATCATAATCTGCCTCTGTCATTGTATTTGGCTCTGCAATAACCCCTGCAAAATACATCGCATCATAATTGCCTGTTGCATATAGCTGCTCTGCAAGCGCTTGATTCGTTTTAATCATTTTTCTCATCGGCTTCATCGCACCTGTTGCTACGCCAAAAACAGGCTCCTTCGCCCCATTTGAACAATAAGTCTTTTTCATACGCTCTTTTCCTAATGCTTCTAGCTCCTGCATGACGGTTTGAAAGTCCATTCATTTTGCTCCTTTTGTCATTATTACTTTGACCTTAGTTTATCATTTTCATTACAGGTCAGTGAAGAAATATCCTCTATCCTATTAATCCGTTATAATATAAAGAGATTAATTTTTTATAATTCAATAGAGATTACAGATTTTGAAAAGGAGGCTACCTTGGAAACTATTTTATTTTTTGCATGCATTTTATTTGTCGCCTCTGTGCTGCAAACAAGTACAGGCTTTGGCTTTTCCATTATGGCAACGCCTTTTCTGCTGATGTTGCTGCTCCCACAAGAGGCGATTCAAATAAATATTATTTTATCTTTATTTATTTCACTTTCATTAATATGGAAAATAAGAGCAACAATTGATTTTACGATTTTAAAAAGGCTAACCATTGGCAGTATAGCTGGCGTACCTTTTGGTATTATGCTTTTTATTTCGATTGATATCGAAATGTTTAAATTAGGCATTGCGATACTGCTGTTATTGCTAACATTATTATTAATACTGAATTTTAGAGTTAAGCCAACCCCTGTTCGTGACTTTATCGTTGGCGGATTATCTGGACTTTTAACAACAAGCATCGGGATGCCTGGACCACCTTTATTGCTATACTTTACAGGGACAAATACAGAAAAAGCGAAGCTGCGTGCAACTACACTTGCTTTCTATCTATTTATCTATTTAATTAGTCTTATTGCACAAATATGCTTTACTGGTATTAGCCTATTCATATGGCAATCAAGCATTTACGCAATTCCGATCGTATTATTTGGCTTGTATGTAGGACAAATTATTTTTAAATGGTTAAATCAAAATGCATTTAAAATTCTTACATATATTCTTTTAAGCTTCACAGGTATTTATCTTCTTATTGATTATTTTAACTAACATAAAATGCTGTAGGGCGCTTTTTGTTTCTCTACAGGTTTTATCTTGATAAAACCCTATAAACGCTGTGGATCATCCTAGCCTAATTGCTGTTCTAGTTTCCATAAATGCATTTTAGTAGCCTTATTGGGATGCGCATATTTATGACCTTGCATTGATAGCAAAATTCTCTTTAATCCTTTAAGTGTACATTCACGCATTATATACATCCTGCCAATCCATACCAAGATCACGGGCTATTGCCCAGATTTTTTTGATAACTGTCCTACCATCTCCTCTTTAAAATTTCGTTAAAGGTGTTGTTAAATGCTTAAAGGCTACTTTATCTAGTGCTGCATCTATTAACAATCTAGTCCTTCTATTGGTTGATAGCCTTTGATGTGCCCTATTCTCTCTCAATCATACTTGCCAGTGTCCAACTTGCACGCTTCAAACGCCTCGTATTGTTGTCTAGCCTCCTGATTTCTTCAAAATTTTATCTTCATTTTAGTAGCCTCACCTATCCTAAAATAGTGATTTAATTTTCTTTAATAGACAAACTACCAATCCCCCTCCAATCTTAATTCATAAGATAAAAAGGGAGGTGAGAAAAAATGATTAAAAAATTAGGCTCGCAAAATTTGATTGACAACAGTTATTGTGCAATTAATCGATTTTTTTGGCCTCCTATGAAAGCTATTGACATATGTTCTATTCAACCGCCTCCAGTCATTATCCCTGAAGGAACTATTATTCCCATAATAAATAGATATTTTTATATCGTTACAGAAAATATTGATTTAACAAACGGAGTAACACTTCCAACTCATTTATTTTCAGATGATAATGGCAATCCAGTAACCGAATTTACACTTTTTAATCCTAATGGCTACGTTAATCTTTATATTAATGCCGTCATGCAAGAGGGGGCACATACCAGGTAACCCCTAATTCATTAACTCTAAACCCATTTAATGCAACTATCTTTGCTGGAACTCCAATCATTATAGAATCATTAGGTTTCCAACAAAGATAATATAGAATTCCTTTATCCCTTGAAAGGGGGTGAAAAAAATGGCACTTTCAATTATCAATATTCATGTAAATGTTACTGGCACTTCGACTAGATTCTTTAATGTTTTAGCAGCAAATTTACCTGTCACAGACGGTACTACAGTTGCTGCAACTGCCTTTCTAGACGATAGTGGAACTGCCGCTACCGCATTTCCTGTAGTAGCAAATGGCTACTATAATTTCTATATTAATGGCGTATTACAAGAAGGTGATTCGTATACAATTTCTGCAACAGAATTAACATTTAACGGTGTTACAGGTACAATCACAGCAGGAACTCCATTAGTAGTGGAAGCCGTAGAATTAGTTACACAAACTTAATCTTTAATTAATAATGCTACGGTTGAAATTTCAATGCGTGTTTTATTGCCATCCGTTTCTATAACCTCCATGCTATTTAAAATCACTAATTTTTCCTTGTTTGTCATATGAGTCTTTCCTTTTCTTAATAATGCAGAACAAACAATGAATAGTTACGAACAGTACATGGATAAGTTAGGGCAATAACAAAAGAAAGCGTTGGAACCTAATAGCTCCAACGCTTTTCTTTTAGTACATTTTTAAATATTGTTCGCGCTCCCATTGATGAACAGTAGAGCGATACATATCAAATTCGATATCTTTTGCTTCTTTAAAGTTCGCATAAATATGCTCACCTAATGCTTCTTGAATAACTGTATCTTTCGCTAATAATGTCAATGCATCATCTAATGCCGCTGGTAAGTTTAAAATACCATTCGCTTCACGCTCTTCCTCTGTCATTACATAGATATTGCGATTCACTGCTGGTGGTGGCGTTAATTGCTTACGAATACCTTCCAAGCCTGCTTGTAAAATAACAGCCATCGCTAAATATGGATTTGCCGATGGGTCAACAGAACGTACTTCGATACGTGTAGAAACACCACGAGATGATGGAATACGAATTAATGGTGAACGGTTACGTGCTGACCATGCCACATAACATGGGGCCTCATAGCCTGGTACTAAACGCTTATAAGAGTTTACTGTTGGGTTTGTTACCGCCGTAAAACCTTGTACATGCTCTAATACACCTGCCATAAATTGCATTGCTGTTTCTGATAAGCCAAGCTCTGTTTGCTCGTCATAAAAGGCATTTTCTTTCCCTTTAAACAAAGAAACATTAAAGTGCATTCCTGAACCATTTACACCGAATAACGGTTTTGGCATAAATGTTGCATGTAAGCCGTGCTTACGAGCAATTGTTTTTACTACTAATTTAAATGTTTGAATATTATCACATGCTGTAATAGCATCTGCGTATTTAAAGTCGATTTCGTGCTGACCTGGTGCTACCTCATGGTGGGATGCTTCGATTTCAAAGCCCATTTCCTCCAACTCAAGCACGATGTCACGACGACAGTTTTCACCTAAGTCAGTTGGTGCTAAGTCAAAATAACCACCATCATCATTTAACTCAAGTGTTGGTTCACCTTTTTCATCTAATTTAAAGAGGAAGAATTCTGGCTCTGGTCCTAAGTTAAAGCTTGTAAAGCCTAATTTCTCCATTTCCTTTAACATACGCTTTAAGTTTGAACGTGGGTCACCAGCGAACGGTGTGCCATCTGGGTTTGCAATATCACAAATGAAACGCGCTACTTTGCCTTTTTCAGCTGTCCATGGGAAAATCATGAATGTATCATAATCAGGTAATAAATACATATCTGATTCTTCGATACGAACAAAGCCTTCAATTGAAGAGCCATCAAACATCATTTTATTATCTAATGCTTTATCTAGCTGACTAACTGGAATTTCAACATTTTTAATTGTTCCTAAAATATCAGTGAATTGTAAACGAATAAACTTTACTTCTTGCTCTTGAACCAGCTTTTTAATGTCCTCTTTTGTATACTTACCCAAATGTAACACTCTCCTCTTAAGTAATTTGCACTTTTAATAAAAACGTGAAAGGTTTCCTTGACGAATGGATGTTTTTTGCATGCTTCGTGCTTGTAGCATTTCTTCCCGCATAATGCGGCGCAATTCCCGATCAGAAATTTCTTTTTTGCCTTCTGTATTCGCATGCTTCTTCATCGCAAATACTTTTTTAATTCCTGCCATATTCGTGCCTCGCTCAAGCATTTCCTTTATTTCTAGCAATACATCAACATCATTTAACGAAAACATTCGTCTATTTCCTTCTGTACGATGAGGTTGAACTAAATTGTGTTCTTCATAATATCGTATTTGACGCGCTGTTAAATCCGTTAGCTGCATCACAATACTTATTGGTAACACTGGCATAGATCGACGAATTTCACTACCCATTTAATTCACCTCCGCTATTATCATACATCAGTGTTTTTTTATACGTCAATTTTCATGTGATAAAACCTAACATGAAATCTTCTCTTATCATAACCTTCGAAATAGCAATTAAAAACTACCTTAAAAATGGCTTTATACAGCACTTTTAAGGTAGTTTTATTGTTTGCATTTTTGCAAAATATAAGGTTTCACTGAGCGAAAATCAATGCATGAGCATACCATTTCTTGCAAAAAATTATTTTTTTATTCTGTCACTCCAAATTTTAATGCTGCAACAATTTAAAATTTTTTAACATAACCTCAGCCTTTATTACTTAGCTTTTGAACAGCACTGCAAATTGCGTATTTTACATGCTCATAGGTTAAACCACCTTGTACAAAGGCGGTATATGGTGGGCGAATCGGGCCATCTGCTGTTAATTCAATGCTGGAGCCTTGCACAAACGTACCTGCTGCCATAATCACATCGTCCTCATAGCCTGGCATATAAGCTGGCTCTGGTGCGAAATGTGCATTGATGGGTGAGGCTGCTTGAATTTCACGGCAAAAAGCAATCATTTGCTCAGCTGTTTGGAACGATACGGATTGTATTAAGTCTGTGCGAGGTGCGCTGTAGTGCGGCGCTGTTGCCATTCCAATTTCCTCTAGCATCGCCGAAGTAAAAATTGCCCCTTTTAACGCTTGTGCAACCGTATGTGGTGCTAAGAAAAAGCCTTGGTAAAAGTCAGCTAATGTATTTAATGTGGCACCTGCCTCCGCACCAATGCCTGGTGAGGTCATGCGATAAGCACATTTTTCTACTAAATCTGCACGTCCTGCGATATAGCCGCCAATTTTCGCAAGACCAGCACCTGGGTTTTTAATTAATGAGCCTGCCATTAAATCAACGCCAACCTCTGTTGGCTCAAGTAGCTCCACAAATTCACCATAGCAATTATCTACAAAAATCACAGCACTTGGGGCAATCAAGCGAATTTGCTGCACCATTTCACTAATTTCTGCAACAGTAAATGAAGGTCGTGTCGCATAGCCTTTTGAACGCTGAATAGCGATCATTTTCGTTTTTACATTTACTGCTTCACGCACGCCTTGCCAGTCGATTTGCTCATTATCAATTAAATCAACATGGCTATATTTAATGCCGAAATCCTTTAATGACCCAGTATCTTTATCTCCACCATCAACAATTGATTGCAGCGTATCATATGGTTTGCCTGTAATATAAACGAGCTCGTCACCAGGACGTAAAACACCGAATAAGCTAAGCGTAATGGCATGCGTGCCTGAGATAATTTGCGGACGAACGATGGCTGCCTCTGTCCCAAATACTTGTGCATAGACACGCTCTAAATTATCGCGTCCTTCATCATCATAGCCATAGCCACTTGAAGGATGTAAATGATAATCAGAAACTTGATTTTCACGAAATGCTGTTAATACTTTTTGCTGATTAAAAAAGGCGTTTTCATCTACTTTTTTATGAAATGTAGCAATTTTATTTTCAATACGAGCAGCAAGCTCCATTGTTTGTTCTGTTAAGTTTGACGTGAACATAGATGTCTCCTTATTTTGCTTAATAGTTTTTAATCCTATCCCATCTTATCAACTATTTTCATCACGTCAACTATTTACTCTTTACTAATTTTTATATAATTGTTATGCTCATGTTTGCTAACTTAGATATTTACGATAAGAAGGAGTTTGAAAATGGCTTGGGAAGTTTTTAGTATTATTGGAACAATCGCTTTTGCCTTGTCTGGCGCTATCGTTGCGATGGAGGAGGAATATGATTTATTCGGCGTTTATTTGCTTGGTGTTGTTACCGCATTCGGTGGTGGGGCCATTCGTAATTTATTAATTGGCTTACCAGTCACTACTTTATGGAGTCAAGAAATGATGTTCCAAATCGCGCTCGCTGCAGTTACGCTATTCTTTTTAGTACCACAGCGCTTTATTAAGCATTGGAATCGTTGGGGAAATTTATTTGATGCAATTGGGCTTGCAGCATTTGCTGTACAAGGGGCCATGTATGCAGTGAAATTAGAGCTTCCTATTAGTGCTGTTGTTGTGGCAGCTGTTTTAACTGGCTCAGGGGGTGGTATTGTAAGAGACTTACTTGCACGCCGTAAACCAACTGTGTTACGCGATGAAATTTATGCAATGTGGGCAGCTGGTGCAGGTTTAATGATAGGACTCCAAGTTTTAACTGGCGATTTGTTTTTATATATGGTGTTTATTGCAGTGACAGCTTTACGTATTTTCTCTTATATGCGTGGCTGGCATTTGCCACGAAAAAAACTGTTAGTGAAATAGATTGATAGAAAATCAAAGAGGTGGCAGAAAATCAGGCTCACGCGTGACTTTTCTAACACCTCTTTTCATTTTTTACTTAAATTCTAGCTCACCATCATATGCAAGCATACCACCTTCAAGATTTGTTACATCATAGCCTTGCTCTGCTAAGTATTCGCAAGCATTTGCGCTGCGTACGCCGCCTTTACATACAATGATGTAAGGAAGCGATTTATCTAATTGCTCTAAGCTGTTTGGAATTTCACCTAATGGAATATGCACTGCACCCGGAATTACACCGTCTGCTACTTCAAAGTCTTCACGCACATCAATTACGTGTAAATCCTCGTTTGCATCAAGCAAATTAATTAGTTCATCTGTTGTCATTGTTTTCATTTCGATAAGCCTCCGATTCGAATTATGCATCTTCTTTATTAATATCTATCGTACTTGCTGGCACAAATGTCGAAATCGCATGTTTATAAATCAAGTGCTGCTTTCCTTCTACCTCTAACAGTACAGTAAAATTATCGTAAGATTTTATTAAACCTTTTAGTTGAAAGCCGTTTAATAAAAAGACTGTTACAAATGTATTGTTTTTACGTAATTGGTTTAAAAATGCATCTTGCAAATTAACTGGTTTCACGTAAGCACCCGCCTTTGTTATTGATTATGATATTTACTTTTGACTAAACATGGACTGACTTTGCCACAGCAAATACCAAGCTATTTTATGACCATTAATATATATTCGTTATATAATATAAATTTCCTTCTATTTTTATAAATTCATTCGGCGAAAAGCGACTTTACTTGTTCCCAATTTGTACCTATCCATTGTACATCCATTTTATTGCGGAAATATGTGAGTTGACGCTTAGCATAACGGCGTGAATTTTGCTTAATTTGGTCAACCGCATCCTCATAGGAAACTAGCCCAGCAAAATAAGTGCATAGCTCCTTATAGCCGATTGCTTTCATTGCTTGTACATCTCGAATACCCGCATCATATAACTCGCGCACTTCCTGTATAAGCCCTTGTTCTAGCATAATATCAACACGTAAATTAATGCGCTCATACAATTTTTCACGTTCCATATCTAAGCCAATAATTAAATGGTTGTAGAGTGGGATATCACCCCTATTATGCTCATCTGCCGCCTTTGATGTGCCACTTAATTCAACCATTTCTAATGCACGAATGATTCGTCTAGTATTGTTTGGGTGAATATTGCTCGCCGTTTCTGGATCTAGTGCCGCTAGCTTTGCATGCATTGCCTCAGGTCCAACTTTTTCTAGCTCCTTATAGTAAAGAGAGCGTGCCTCTTCGTTCACTTGTTCTTTTGTAAATTGGAAATCATAGAGCACAGATTGCACATATAAGCCTGTGCCGCCAACGATAATCGGTACTTTCCCACGTGCACTAATCTCATCAATTTTAGCACGTACAAGCTGCTGATATTCCGCTACTGAAAAACTTTCTGTCGGCTCCTTTATATCAAGCAGATGATGCGGGATACTATCCATTTCAGCAGCTGTAATTTTCGCAGTTCCAATATCGAGCCCTTTATATACTTGCATGGAATCACCGTTAATGATTTCACCATCGATAAGCTTTGCAAGTTGGATGCTTAATGCTGTTTTGCCAGATGCTGTTGGACCGATAATTGCAACAACATCATAGTTCGTTTTCGACATGTTTTAACCACCGTAATACAGCATCATGCACATGCTGTTTATTTGTTTCGTTTAAAATTTCATGGCGCATTTCTTCAAATAAATGCACTGTGACATTTTCCATTCCTACATCAGTCATTCTTTTGGCTACTTTGAATACCCCTTTACCAAAATCGCCAACAGGGTCATGGCTACCGCTAATAAATAGCACTGGTAAATCTGTTCGTGTGCGTGCCATCTCCTCTTTGCGATGGACAAGTAGTAAGCCCTCTGTCAAATCGGCGTAAAATTGATGCGATGGAATAAAGCCACACATTTCATCATCGATATATTTTTGCACTTCATCCGCGTCACGCGATAGCCAATCAAATTCTGTTGTTGTATCTGCAAATGCTTTATTAAAGCTACCAAAGCTTAAGCGATTCATGAAAGGACTCGCTGTTTGCTTGCCTTGTGCCTTCGCTAATGTATTCGCAAGCTGATTACCTGCTAAATGTGTTGCGGATGTAACGCCTGTACCACAAATAATACAGGCTGAAATTTGATCGCTATAAAGCTGAATAAAACGGCGTGCGATAAATGAGCCCATGCTATGACCAAATAGCGTCAAGGGAACTGTCACTGTTTTACGAAGATATAGAAGCACTTCAAGTACATCTAATACGACATGATGGAAGCCGCGCTCATCCGCAAAATGCCCGTAATTGCCCCTAGCCGTATAGCCATGCCCTCTATGATCGTGTAGTGATACATAATAGCCCTGCGCACACAAAAGCTTGGCAAACTCCTCATAGCGTCCTGAATGTTCGCCCATTCCATGCAAAATATGCATATGTCCAATTGGGTGCTCTGGCTCAAATATGCGCACAAAAACTTGTTGCCCGTCTCGCATCGTTAAAAATAGCTGTTGCTGTTTCATTAAAAATCCCCCTTCACTTTACATGACACGCTTAAACATTTTTTCTAGCTCATATGTTGAAAAATGAATTAATACAGGACGTCCATGTGGACATGTAAACGGATTTTCTGCCTCTCTTAAATCATTTAGCAGTTGATCCATTTGCTCCTTTGTTAAATAGTAATTCGCTTTAATGGATTTTTTACAGCTCATCATAATCGCTGCTTCCTCGCGTAGCTTTTTCACATCAGCCTTGCGTGTTGTCAACACTTGCTCAATTAGCTCCTCAATTACTTCTTGTTCAAAGCCTTTGGGGAACCAAGTTGGGTGCTCACGTACAACGAAGGAGTTTTGACCAAATGGCTCTAAATAAATACCAACCTCCTGCAAGCTTTGCTGATGCTCCATTAAACGTAACGCTTCATCTGCTGAATAATGGAATGTCAGTGGCAGGAGCAGTGCCTGTCGTTCGTTGGCATTCACATCGCCTACTTTTTCGCGATAATATTCATATTTTATACGCTCCTGCGCAGCATGCTGGTCAATTAAATAAAAGCCATCCTCCATTTGAGCAACAATATAAGTTCCATGAATTTGCCCAATAACTTCAAGCTGTGGAAATGGTGCTTTTTTTTCCTCCACTACTGGTGGTTGCTCTATTATAGGCTCTTCGAAGCTTTCCACAGTTAATGGTGGCTGGCTTTCCTTTACTTGCACAGGCTCTCCTCTTAAAGGGGCTGGCTCTAGTCGACTTTCCTTTAAATGTTGAACAATCGAAGCCATTTTCTCCTCATTAAAAGTTGGCGCTGGTTTCCATATATTGAGCTGCTCTGTTGGTAGCTTCTCAGGCTTTTTCGGCTTTGCTGCTAGGGGAACGCGGACAACGTCACTTACAGCTTTGCGAATTGTTTGCTCTACTAATTGCAGTAGCTCAGGCTCTTTACTTAAACGAATTTGATGCTTGGCAGGGTGAACATTGACATCTGTTAACTGCGGGTCGCCTTCAATAAACAATGCGGTAATTGGATAGCGCTCAATCGGCAAATACGTATGAAATGCATCAACGACCGCCTTTTGTACTAAATAATGCTTCACCCAACGCCCATTCACAAATATCGAAATGTAATTTTTTGAAGCGCGTGTGAGCTCAGGGAATGTTGCAAAGCCATGTATTTTATAATCATTTGTTTCACCGTTAAATGCAAACATTTTTTTCGCATTATGTGCGCCATAAATCGCTGCGAGCACTTGCTGCACATGCCCTCGGCCATTTGTTTGCAGCTGAACCTGTCCATTGTGCACAAGCTTGAAGGCAATATGTGGATTGCCTAATGCTAAACGATTCATTAAATCAATTGAATGACCTAACTCTGTCTGTACTGTTTTTAAATATTTTAAACGCGCAGGTGTGTTATAAAATAATTGCGCTACTGTAATATCTGTTCCTTGTCGCAGTGCAGCTGGCTTCTGACTTTTAATATGTCCACCTTCAATATAGAGCTCTGCACCGTCTTGACCATCAGATGTTTTCATCGTCATTTTGCAGACGGATGAAATGGAGGCTAATGCCTCACCACGGAAGCCGAGCGTGCGAATGCGGAATAAATCCTGCTCTTTTTCAATTTTAGAAGTGGCATGTCTTGCAAAGGATTTCAATGCATCCTCCTCGCTCATACCACTCCCATTATCAACAACTTGGATAAACGCTAATCCCGCTTCCTCTAAAAACACTTCAATCGTTGTCGCACCAGCATCAATGGCATTTTCCACAAGCTCTTTGACAACAGATGCAGGACGTTCTACTACCTCACCCGCTGCAATTTTATTGGATAGCCATTCATCCATAATGTGGATTTTCCCCATTCGCGCTCACCTCTATTTGCTTAATAATTTTTGCTGTAATTCATGCAATAGCGTCATCGCCTGTAGCGGCGTTGTTCCCATAATATTTGCCTTCTGTAACACCTCTAACACTTCCTGTTCCTCCTTTGATAAGGAAGGCTGGTCTGTGAATAAAGTTAGTTGCTCTGCTACAATGCTTGGCTTCTCTTGCACAGGCTTTACCGCTTCCTGTTCCTCAAATTGTGTGAGCAGCACTCTTGCACGCTCAATAATTGGCTCTGGCATTTCTGCCAGCTCAGCTACATGCACACCATAGCTTTTATCGGCTGCCCCTGTTTTCACTTTGTGTAAAAAGACAACTTTGCCATCACGCTCCGTTGCGCTAACATGGACATTTTGTAAACGTGCCAAGTCATGCTCAAGCTCTGTTAACTCATGGTAATGCGTCGAAAACAGTGTATTTGCACCGATTTCCTGATGAATATATTCCATCATCGCCTGCGCTAAGCTCATACCATCATATGTAGATGTACCACGCCCAATTTCATCAAATAGTAACAAGCTATTTTTCGTCGCATGTGTAATCGCATATTGCGATTCAAGCATTTCCACCATAAATGTGGATTGTCCTGCCGCTAAATCATCGGCTGCTCCAATACGTGTGAAAATTTGATCGGTAATTGGTAAGCTTGCCTCTTTAGCAGGTACATAGCAGCCCATTTGTGCCAAAATTACCGTAATGGCTACTTGACGCATATATGTACTTTTACCAGACATATTCGGCCCTGTAATAAGCATCATATTGCGGTCGCTCGGCAAAATGCAATCATTTGGCACATATAGTTGTTTATTTAGCATTTTTTCAACGACTGGATGACGCCCTTCTTTAATCGTTAAATCGCGTCCATCATGGAATATTGGACGTGTAAAATGATATTTCTCTGAAATGCTTGCAAAGCTAATAAATACATCAAGCTCACTTATTTCAGATGCAAGTGCTTGTACACGTGGGATATAAGCTTTTAGCTCCTCGCGTAATGCGACGAATAAATCATATTCAAGCGCTAGGCTTTGCTCTTCTGCATTTAAAATTAATGCTTCTTTTTCCTTAAGCTCCTGCGTAATATAGCGCTCTGCATTTGCTAATGTTTGCTTACGCTCATAACGCGTTAAATCTACATTGCCAAAATTAGATTTTGTAATTTCGATATAATAGCCAAATATGCGATTATAGCCAATTTTTAAATTTTTAATGCCTGTTAGCTCGCGCTCCTTTTGCTCAAGCTGGGCAATCCAATCTTTGCCGTTACGTGCCGCATAACGTAGCTCATCAAGCTTGTCATGGTAACCATCACGAATAACGTCACCCTCTTTAATGGTAATCGGTGGGTGATCTGTAATCGCTACAGCAAGCAGCTGCTCCACTTCCTCACATATATCGAGCACCTCGCCCAATTGACGCAGCGGCTCGCTTTTACTTGCCAGTAGCTGCTCGCGAATTGCAGGCACTTGTTGCAATGATTCACGCAGCTGTGCTAAATCTCGACCACCGACATTACCAAATGCGACACGACCAGCTAAACGCTCTAGATCATACACTTGCTTTAAACGCTCACGCAGCTCTTCACGCACAAAAAAGTCCTCTAATAAATGCTCCACAATTGTTAAACGTTGCTCAATTTTAGTCCGTTGCACAAGCGGCTGATGTAGCCACTGCTTTAATTTACGTCCACCCATTGCTGTCACTGTTTCATCAAGCAGCCATAAAAGTGTACCCTTTTGGTCACCACCTCGAATGGACTGCATCAGCTCTAAATTGCGCTTTGAATTTGCGTCTATCGATAAATAGTGATTCATTTCAGTAAAGCGGAATGGCTGAATATGTGAAAGTGAACGCATTTGCGTACGTTCAATATAACGTAAAAGCTTGCTTGCTATCGGCTGAACATTTGGAGGCAAGTCACTCGTAAATTGCTGTGTTTGCTGCATTTCATCATGTTCGATAGAGAGTACAATATTTAATGCCTGTGCCATTTCTGCTGCCTCTAGATGCATTGCCTCACCAACGATCAGCTCACGAATGGCATAGGATTGTAGCTGCTGGAATAATGTTTTAATATCCCCTTCAATAATCGTTGCTGTTGCCTCGCCTGTGGAAATATCAAGTGTGACAAAAGCAATTTGCTGCTCTGCAACATATTGTGCCGCACCGATAAAATGATTCGTCTTGCCATCAATTGTTTTACCCTCTGTAATCGTCCCAGGTGTAATCAGTTGCACAACTTCGCGTCTTACAACACCTTTGGCTATCTTTGGGTCTTCCGTTTGTTCACAAATTGCTACTTTATAGCCTTTGGAAACGAGTGTTTCAATATAATTTTTTGCGGAATGATGTGGCACACCACACATTGGAATGCGCCCTTTACTTCCCCCATCACGGCTTGTTAACGTAATTTCTAAAAGCTGTGAAGCTCTCTCCGCATCTTCAAAAAACAGCTCATAAAAATCCCCTAAACGGAAAAATAAAAAAGCATCCTTATAATCTTCTTTTATCATTAAATATTGTTGCATCATCGGCGTGTATGTCGTCATGTAAAAACCTCTTTTAATTAAATTCTATACTTCTATTATATAAAAAAACTAAACATTATGCATGTCAGCCTCTTAAGAGAATAAAAATTGTCTAGGCTATGTATAAAATATCTGCGTTTTTTAATGACTTATCTGCGAATTTTCCAGTAATATCTGCGCTTTTTGCTGATTTATCTGCGAATTTCTTCAAGATATTTGCGAATGCAAAAAAGAGCTGCCAGATTTCTCTAGCAGCTTGCTTCACTTATTGAAACGATGAAGATTCTTTTATATGCCGGATAGTTGATGAACTGGAGCCGCCTAACGCTGCTGAAGAGCTTGAAGACGATGACGAGCTCGATGATGAGGATGATTCTGCAAACTCCCATTCATCTTCATAATCCAATGGATGCACATGAATGCAAACTGTCGTTTCTCCAATGAGTTCGACTAAAAATTCTCGCTCAATTGTTACCTGGAACTTATCACCATTGATAATTATTGCCTCAACACAGTTTGGCTGTTGTTCAACATGTGTATGAACCTCGTTTGTGTCCTTCACTTTTTCATCGCGGTAATGCAATTTAATGCGATCGCGATATGTGATCGTTTCTGTGTAAACCGCCGTCTTCGAATGTTGGTTGTAAGCATACCATACATTAATATCAAATTTCCCTGACACTTCAACAAAATTCCCAATTTTTTTCGCTTGGTAATGGTGATTAATCACCCAGCATCCTAAAATACTCGTTGGAACATTTGGCGGACATAGCGTTTCGACACTCTCAACACGTTTTTTCCCCTTCGCTACAACTGCCTTTGTCACGATTTGACGTAATCGTTTCAACGAAAAATCCCCCTTCCTATGTGGCTCGCCATAGTTTATGCGGCACGCGCCTAAATGGTGCTAGGAAGAGGGAATGTTCATTTTATAAATGCTTTAACATGCTTGAACCAGCAATACCTGGATGTGTCATTTCATATGGATCTAAAATAAGGTCCAGCTGTTCAGCTGTCAATACACCAGCTTCAATACATAGCTCACGAATTGATTGCCCTGTGCGAATTGCTTCACTTGCTAAACGAGCTGCTGTTTCATAGCCGATATGCGGGTTCACCGCAGTTAAAATACCAACGCTTTTTTCTACATATTCCTTCATACGCTCCTCATTTGCTTGGATGTCTTTTAAGCAATGCTCTGTAAATGCTTCGAATACATTGTTCATAATGCTTAGCGATTGAATTAGATTAAATACGAGTACTGGCTCCATTACGTTTAACTCTAGCTGTCCTGCCTCTGAGGCCATCGAAATTGTATGGTCATTTCCGATAACTTGGAACGCTACTTGATTTAATACTTCTGGCATAACTGGGTTTACTTTACCTGGCATAATAGAAGAGCCTGGCTGACGTGCTGGCAAGAAAATTTCGTTAAACCCTGCACGTGGCCCTGAAGCCATTAAACGCAAATCATTGGAAATTTTCGACATATTGACCATACAAATTTTTAATGCGCTTGATACTTCTGTATAGGCATCGGTATTTTGTGTTGCATCCACTAAATGTGTTGCACCTGTCAATGGGAAACCAGAAAGCTCTGCTAAATGACAATCTACCGCTAAAATATAGTTTGGTACAGCATTTAAACCTGTTCCTACAGCTGTAGCTCCCATATTAACTTCATATAGATGTTCGCGTGTTCTAGCAATACGCTTAATATCACGACCGATTACGCGGCTATATGCTTCAAACTCTTGTCCAAGTCGAATTGGTACAGCATCCTGTAAATGTGTACGCCCCATTTTAATAACATGGGCAAATTGTGCCGCCTTTTTATCAAATGTATCTTGCATATGCTGCATCGTTGCAAGTAGCTCTTCAATCAATGTTAAAATCGCAATATGCATCGCTGTTGGGAATGCATCATTTGTAGATTGTGACATGTTGACATGACTATTTGGACTAATTGTGGCATAATCGCCTTTTTCTTTCCCTAAAATCTCCAATGCGCGGTTTGCAATGACTTCATTGGCATTCATATTAATGGAAGTTCCAGCTCCGCCTTGAATAGGGTCAACGATAAATTGCTGATCCCATTTTCCTGCGATTATTTCATCTGCCGCAACAATAATCGCTACACCGATTTCCTTTGGCAATAATTCTACTTCCATATTTCCTAGAGCTGCCGCTTTTTTGACAATCCCCATTGCTCGAATTAATGATGTATGTAGTGATAAACCAGTAATTGGAAAGTTTTCAGTTGCACGTAATGTTTGAATACCATAATACGCCTCTAGCGGTAATTGACGCTCTCCTAAAAAATCTTTCTCTATACGCATTTGCTGTTCCATAAAGTATCCCCTTTATCTAATTTCGATATCTATTTAATCGAATATTGATATCTATTCAACATGATAGTAGCCAATTTTCATGAGCTTGTAAACAGTATTTCATTTTTATTTATAATTTTTTTGTAAGCGGTGACATTCTTCATAAAAAATAGCTGCCGAAAGGAACGCTTTTCGACAGCTATTTATTAATAATCTAATAGTTGTTCAACCTCTGTTAAAGTCATTGGCTTATAATAATAGTAGCCTTGTCCTACTTGGCAGCCAATTTTTTGCAGCTCTAAATGCTGCGCCTCTGTTTCTATACCTTCTGCAACAGATTTCATATTTAAATCTGCTGATAATTGAATCAATGTACGAACAACTGCATTCATCCGCTCATCTGATAAATAATCAATAAAGCTTTTATCAATTTTTATTTCATCAAAGGGCAATTCCTTCAAATAACCGAGAGAGGAGTAACCAACACCAAAATCATCAATAGACATCGCAATGCCAAATTCCTTCATTTCATTAATAATCCCCTTTGCTCGTATCATATTTTCCAGCTCAACGCTTTCTGTAATTTCAAATTTAATATAGCGTGGTTCAACACCATATTCAGTAATAAGCAGCTTCATACTTTCTACAAAACTGGGGTCATAAAAATGAGTAGGTGATATGTTAACAGCAATTTGGTACATTTTTTTCCCAGCATCTTGGCGCATCTTTTGCCACGCTAAAATTTTTCTAAAAATAACACGGTCTACTTTATGAATATTCCCTGTATTCTCTGCAACAGGAATAAAAATAGCAGGCGATACAAAGCCTAAGCTTTCTGAAAACCAACGTGCCAATGCTTCAAAGCCTTCAATTTCACCTGTTTGAATATTTACTTTTGGTTGCAGGACAGGTGTGAATTCCATATTTTTCAATGCATATGAAAACGATGATAAAACTTCCATTTCAAGCTGTAGCGTTTGCATTTGTGATTCATCGTACACTTTCAACGTCGTGCCAGTGCTTTTTAAAGAAACAGACAATGCTGTATCGGCACGCTTGACCGCCTCTGTAATTAAAATAGATTGGTCATAGTTTGAAGTGCCAATTTTTAACGTAATATATACGCTTTTTCCTTCAATTGAAAAAGGCTCAACGATAATTTCATGTAATAGCCCCTCTAGCTCCTCATCAATCGTATACTTGCTGGCTAAAATAACAGAGGAATTGGTGTAGCGCGCAATCAAGGCATTTTCAAATGCAGGAATCAACATCGCTCGCTGTGCCAATTGTAGCAATAATGCATCGCCCCCTTGCCGTCCATATAAATCGACCACTTTTTGATATTCCCCAGGCTCAATAATACAAATAACGCCACTACAATCCTCTTGATAAAGCTGGTTTAATTCATTTTGAAACAATGCAAAATTAGGCAATCCCGTTTTTTCATCATAATAAGCTAACTGTAAAATTTCCTTTTTTTGATTAAAATATTTTAAAGCTAGTGTAATAATTGGCGCAACTCGATCTAAAAATTTGATTTCATTTTGACGTGGAAATTTAATAGACTCCTCAAAAAATAAAGAAAAAATACCAACAAGCTCTCCTTCAGGTGTTTTAATCGCTTGATGCCAAACTGCTTCTATATCCTTTTGCTGTAATATACTTGCCCACTCTTCTTGCTGCTGCTCTAAATGGTGAATAATATAGCGATCTTTTATAATATGTTGGAAAAAGTTGTTATAATCTAAATGCAAATTATCAACAGATGCAAATATATTTCTTATTTTTTTCGGCAAAGTGTTAGAAGCAACTAATTTCAAACGATTTTCTTCAATTAAAAATATACAAGTATAGCTTTTTTTCTGAAACGTTGTAGCGATATGTCGGCAAAGATGTGCTAAAACATCGGCAATATCTGCTCCTTGCTCTAATTCCGAATAGGCCTCACGCTCTACCGCAATCAGCGCTTCAACATTAATCGAATCGGTAATATCTCGCGCAGCAACAATATAAAACTGCACGATGCTTTCATGATCTCTTATTGGTAGAATCGATAGTTCATTCCAAAAGGCAGTTTGATCTTTTCGATAATGAAATATTGATAATTTCAATGATAGCCCTTGTTGGAGGCTTTCTAAAATAAGCGCTTCACTATTTACGTCAGTTAAAGGCCCTGTTAATAACGATAATGTAGAGCCGATTAGTTCATCATGATGATATTCAACCATGCGTGTGAAAATATTATTTGCATATATAATACTGTGTTGATTTTGTGCATCTAAAATAACTAATACTGATTCAAATTGTTTTGCTACTTAACACAAGCTAAAATACAATTGTCCCCTATCAACAATATTATGGTTATACATTGGCTCACTCATATCATTTAGCCGATTCCATTTCAATATATTTTTACAGCCGTGTTAATTAGCCTTTATTTTACAGAGACTACTAAAAAATTTGTTCATTTCCGTTGCGAGAGGCGCTTTCCACAGGCTCCAATGAACAAGTAAAGGCTATAGAAGAATGCATTTTCTCTTGCAAAACACGCCTGCTATTTTTATTAAGTCAATACTCTATCAATCAAATGTATAAGAATGCTATATATTCCATTAGTTCATTTTACTTATTTATACCATTTTCCATACTATTCGACAAATTATTTTGAATAGATTTATGTATTTTCAGGTAGTTAATTATTCTTTATTTTATCGAGTGCGCTTCGCTTTCAGTACGTAAAAGAGCTGCTGAATCATAATAAAGAAAGAAGTACGGAAAAGCAATAAAACCGTGTGCTTTTCCGTACTTCTTTAGTCTTTATGAACAGCTACCAGGTGTGCTGTTTTCTACTTTTGAACCTGTTTCACCGCGCAATAAGTCGCCGCCAGTTGATTCAATAATTTCATTTGTTACCTCATTTGCAATTGCATTTGATACTAATTGCAATAAATCATTTACATCCATTTGTGATTGTTTAAATTGTTGGACAACAGGAATTTCATCAATTTCCTGTTCGATGCCATCAATTTTACCTTCAATCATGTTTAATGCTTTTTCTTTCCCTAAATGTTGGAAGTTTACTGCTTGCTTTTGCAACGTTTTTAGCGAAGCAATTTTTTCACGCACAAATTGGTTTTCATTAATTTGTGCTTCTGCTTTTTTGAAAAACTCTACTTCCTCTGTATTTGCAATCATATGCGCAATTTCTTTTGCCTTTGCAACGATTTCATCTTTTGTATAATATGTTGTCATTAACTATGCACCTCATGTCGTTTTACAATCTCCACAAACTCACCGCGTAACGAGTAATTTTTCGCCTCTAAAATTTTTACATTTACTCGCTGTCCAACTAACTCCATTGGACCTTCAAAGTTTACTAATTTATTTTTGCGTGTATAGCCAGCTAACACATCATCACGCTTTTTACTACTACCTTCTACAAGCACTTCTACCATTTCACCTTCAAGCTTTTGTAACGCTGCCTTCGATAGCTCCTCTACAACTGCATTTAAGCGTTGCAGACGCTCCTTTTTCACTTCCATCGGTACATTATCGACCATTTTCGCAGCAGGTGTGCCTTCACGTGGTGAATAAATGTATGTGTAAGCCATTTCGAAGCCTACTTCACGATATAAATCCAAAGTTTCTTGGAACTGCTCCTCTGTTTCGTTTGGATAGCCAACGATAATATCTGTTGATAATGCAATATCGGGCATTGCTTCTTTTATTTTGCGCACTAAATCAAGGAAATGCTCTCTCGTATATTTACGTGCCATAATTTTCAAAATCTCATTTGAGCCTGACTGTACAGGTAAATGAATATGCTCGACTAAGTTGCCGCCTTTCGCTAAAATCTCGATTAAATGATCATCGAAATCCCGCGGATGGCTCGTTGTAAAGCGAATACGTGGAATATCGATTTTGCGCAGCTCGTCCATTAAATCACCTAAACGATAGGTAATATCATCAAAATCCTTGCCGTACGCATTAACATTTTGCCCTAACAGCATAATTTCCTGATAGCCTTGTGCTGCTAGCTCACGCACTTCTGCGATAATTTCCTCTGGTCGACGTGAACGCTCCTTACCGCGCGTATATGGCACGATACAATACGTACAGAATTTATCACAGCCATACATAATGTTTACCCATGCTTTAATCGAACCAAGTCGTTGCTTCGGAAGATTTTCAATAACATCGCCTTCCTTTGACCACACTTCAATGACCATTTCCTTCGACATATAGGCTTCTTTTAAAATATGTGGTAAACGGTGGATATTGTGCGTACCAAATACCATATCTACATGCTGGTACGTTTTTAAAATTTTATTGACAACCGACTCTTCCTGCGACATACAACCACAGACGCCAATTAACATTTCTGGATTTTTGCGCTTATATTTCATAAGGAAGCCAAGCTCACCAAACACTTTATTTTCCGCATTTTCACGAATCGCACAAGTATTAAGCAGCACGACATCCGCCTGCTCGATTTCCTCTGTTGGCTCATAGCCAAGCTGCATGAAAATACCTGCCATTACTTCAGTGTCATGCTCGTTCATTTGACAGCCGTATGTGCGGATGTAAAAATTACGCCCGTTCCCCATATTTAAAAACTGCTCGTCAATCGTGAAATCCTTATGATATTTAATCTCCTCTTTCCCGCGCTTTTTTGCGTCTTTTAAAGAAGGAGCTGTGAATACTTTTTCAAAATATTTACTGTAATCCTTTTCAGCAGCAGGCTTTGGCTGATTCACTTGCTTGCTTGCTAAACGTTGTTCCTCATTCATTGAGCTCATAAACTCCTTTCAATTGATTTCGTGCATACGAATATCCATTAAACTATTATAACGAATTTCCTAAGAAAGAACACTATTCACGCTTGAATTGTTGAGGAGTTTGTGTGAATTTTTTAGTTAAATTGATGAAATTGTGTGCATTTTATTAAAATAAAGTAAGAACAAAGGTGAATGATTATCTATCTTGAAAACAGTAAAAACGACGCTAATTTCCTAATCGTAGACGCTGAATTTCCTCTAAAGGTAGCTCCGTTAGATCTTGAATTTCTTCATCGCTTTTTCCTTTTGCTATCATTTTTTGCGCAATTTGCTTATTTTGTTGGACTAAGCCTTCCTGTATTCCTTTTTGGATTCCTTCCTCAATTCCTTGATGTCGCGCATAATCTAGTTTGGCTTCCGCATCAATGATTGTTTTTAAACGAGAGTGGTAGGCGATGATTGTATCTGGGTTTTGACTAAGCTCTTGCCATGTATCAAAGGCTTGTTGTAAACGTTCATCTTTCAAAGCTAATACCTCCAATTCATTATAAATATCATCATATACTTTCTGTTTACGTGCATCGACCATTCCTAATAAGAGTAGCCAGCGAGCTAAAATATCATCTAATGAATTTAATTGCTCCTTACGCCATGCTTGAAGGAAGATACTAAAAATTAGTTCAGGCTTTTCATTTTATTAAAAAACCGCTCATATTCCGCTGGTTCATTGTCTTTTAAAATAGCTAAAAAAGTAAAGCCTAGCTGCACGACAGACCACCATTTCATATTGTATAGATGTTCAAATTTATATCGCGGTATCGAGAAAACATCTTTAAAAATCGTTAATGCATCAATATGATGCTCTTGTAAATAAAGTAAAAAAGCTAAAAATAGTGTATGGTCCTTAATTTGTAGCTGCTGTGCCTCGACGAATCGCTTCAACTCGTCTACCTGATCATAACTGCATTCCACTGTGCGCTGTAATTTCGTTAATTCCTTTTGCTCATGCCTTGCAATAAAATCTATGATGTTCGTCAATTAAATTGCACCTCAATTCATTGCTCTCTCTAGTAATTATACAACGAATTTCTTGAGTGCATGTGTTAAAGCACGCGTATTTTTTGAAATGTACTGAATTTGCTCGTGCATATTTGTCGTAATATCAAGTTGCTTTGCTGTTTGTTGCACAATTTGTTCAACTTGGCTACCATTCTCCTCTGATAGCTCGCTTAACTTCCTTGATTGATCCGCCACATTTTGTGCATATTGCGACATTTTTTCGACTGTACTTGATATGTCCGCAATATGCGGTTCAATATGTTCAATGCGAGTAGCAATCGCTCGGAAATGCGTCGCAGTGTTCGTCGTTACTTCAATGCCAGAATGAACTGCCTCGCTTGCGACTTCCATCATATTAACAGCCGTTTTTGTATCTTGCTGTATCGTTTTCACGATTGTCGTAATTGTTTTCGTCGAATCTAATGATTGTTGTGCTAGCTTTTTCACTTCATTTGCTACAACAGCAAAGCCTTTGCCCTCTTCTCCAGCGTGCGCTGCCTCAATCGCTGCATTCAGCGCAAGCAGACTCGTATTATTGGCAATTTCCTGAATAATATCAACAGCCTTTGAAATCTCCTGTGATTGTAGCTCTAGTTTACGCATTTTCGCATCTGCCTCTAGCATTGCTTGCTCAATTAGGTGCATTTGTGACATATTCGATGCAATTTCTTGCTCGCCATCTTTAGCTTGCTGCACTGTTTCAGCAATATTTTCCTTCATCATTTGCACGCGATTTGTCACAACTGTAATATTGCTTGCGACCTCTTGAATCATCGCTGTATTCGATGTTAAATGGGCTGTCGATTCCATAATACTTTGAGCAATTTCATCCGTATTTTTAGATGTTTGCTGTGCAGAGAGAGTCATCGTTTCAGAGCTCGTGCGAATGTTTCCATTGGCTTCCCCTACAACGCTTGCACTACGATTCACAACTTCTAATAAGCCTTTTACTTCCTCTACCATGTGATTGTAGCAAAGCAGCAGCTCCCCAAGCTCATCTCGCGATGTATAAATTGCTTTTTGTGTAAAATCACCTTGCTCGGCACGCTTTAATAAGCTTTTCAATTGCTTAGTTGGCTTACGCACAGAGCTTGAGGCAGTAAAACTTAAAATGACTACAAGCACCACCATCATCAACGAAATAAATATAATGATGAAATAGCCTCTATGTATATCCTTTTCATAATTTATAATTTGTTGCTCTGTGCGAGTAAGTACATAATCAACTACCTCTCGTATGTTGGCTTCATTTATTTCTGTCTTTAGCTGCTTCAAATAAAAATCCATTTTCGAATCGAATGCTAAATAAGGTGCTTCATTTATTAATCCTTGCGCTTCCTCTGTTTTTCCTGCTAGCGTTAGCGCTTCTGCTGATTTTAACACGTACATGCTTTGTAATTTTTGCTCATATATTTGCTGTGCATGCCATTCCATTTTTCTTAAATAGTCCATACAAAAAATAGAAATGACGATATTGGAAATAACACAAACAAGCATTAATAACATGAGCTTGTCCTTTACTTTAACATATTTCATTATATATGCTCCTTTTTTACTATATGGAACAAGCATATATGAACTGTATAAATATGATGTAAAGGGAATGTTAAAGTTTTGTTATAGTACTATTGTCTCTTAAAACAAAAACCTGTAGGAAAATTAAATTCCCACAGGTTTTTGTTTTACATAAATTCTTTTAACAGTTGATCAAACTGATCCTCTGATAAGCTAATATCAATATCCGTTAATGGTAGCTCTGAATAGCCTGTAATTTTTTCTTGGTAAGAAGTTGTTTCTTGATCATGGTAAATAACACCTGTTACAAGTCCTTCTTTTTCCATTACTGTTTGCATCGCTAATGAACGGTCTGTATGGTCATAGCCCTCGATTTCAGATAACTTGGTTAAATTTTCTTTAAACCAATCATATGTGTTCACTTTATTATACGTTACACATGGTGAGAAGACGTTAATAAATGAAAAGCCTTTATGGTTTAAGCCTGCTTCGATTAATGCTGTCAGCTCTTTAATATCCGTTGAGAAGCCTTGTGCAACGAATGTTGCACCACTTGTTAACGCTACTTCTAGTGGTTTCAAAGATGGCTCAATTGCTCCACCTGGTGTTGATTTTGTAATAAAGCCTGCTGCTGAACGCGGCGATGTTTGCCCTTTTGTTAAGCCATAAATTTGGTTATCCATGACGATATACGTAATATCGATATTACGGCGAATTGCATGGATTGTATGGCCCATTCCAATCGCAAAACCATCACCGTCACCGCCTGATGCGATGACCTTTAAATCTTTATTAGCCATTTTCAAGCCTTGTGCAATTGGTAACGCACGACCATGAATACCATGGAAGCCATATGAATTAATATAGCCTGAAATACGCCCAGAACAGCCGATACCTGAAATAACTGCTAATTCATGTGGCTCATAACCTACGTTTGCCGCAGCGCGTTGAATCGCCGCTTGTACCGAGAAGTCACCACAGCCTGGACACCAGTTTGGCTTCACTGCATTGCGGAAATCTTTAAATGTTGCCATGATTAAATCTTCTCCTTCACTAAGTTTGTTAGCTCACGTGGTAAAAATGGTGTACCATCATATTTTAAAATTGTTGATGTTTTGGCATGTGCACCAATATTCATTTTTAAAATATTTGCTAATTGGCCTGTTGCATTATTTTCAACAACGATAATTTTCTTCGCCTTGTCTGCTAGCTGTGCCATTTCTTCTGCTGGGAATGGGAATAGTAAGCGAACATGTGCATGGTTTGTTTTAATGCCTTCTGCGTTTAATGTTTCCTGTACTTCCTCAATTGCACCACGCGTTGAGTTAAAGCCAACAAGTAAAATATCTGCTTCCTCATGTGGTGCATTAGCATAAATTGGTGTATCAAACTGCAAATAGTTTAGCTTACGCATACGTTTATCCATTTGTGTGCGACGGTTGCCTGTCGCTTCAGATGGCTTTCCTGTTTCATCATGCTCTACACCTGTTACGTGGTGAATACCGCCCTTTGTCCCTGGTAAAATACGTGGCGACACGCCGTCCTCTGTATTTTCATAGCGCTTGAAGTAATCTTTTGTTTCCTCGTCCTCTACTGCCTCGACGATTTTACCACGTTTAATTTCAATTTTGCTATAGTCAAATGGAGCAACAGTTTGCTTCCCTAACGATAGCTGTAAATCTGTCATGATAATAACAGGTAATTGTAATTGCTCCGCGATATTGAATGCTTGAATTGTATCAAAAAATGCTTCTTCCATTGTAGAAGGGGCAATGACCACTTTCGGAATTTCACCGTGCGTGCCGTATAGCATCGCCATTAAATCTGATTGCTCTTGCTTTGTTGGTAAGCCTGTTGATGGGCCACCACGCTGCGTATCAATAATAACAAGCGGCTGCTCTGTCATACCAGATAAGCCAATTGCCTCAACCATTAAAGAAAGTCCTGGACCTGCAGATGCTGTAAATGAGCGTACACCGCCATAGTTTGCGCCAATTGCCATCGTTGCTGCCGCAATTTCATCCTCAGTTTGAATGACTGCACCACCAACTAATGGTAGTTTTTTAATCATATATTCCATAATTTCAGATGCTGGTGTAATTGGATATGCTGCCATAAAGCGAGAGCCAGCTGCCATTGCGCCAAGTGCAATCGCATCGTTGCCAATCATAAATAGACGACGCTGCCCATCAGCTGGTGCTAGCGCCCATTCCCCAACACGGTCACCAATTTGTTCAGCGATGGCTTCACGCCCTTTTTGAATCGCCTCAATGTTTTTCGCAACAACTTCCTCACCTTTGCGTCCGAAAATTTCTTCTACAACGCTTTGGAATACCGTTTCATCTAAATTTAACAAGGCAGTTGTTGCACCGATTGCCACCATGTTTTTCATTAATGATGTACCTAATTCTGATGCAATTTCAGTAAAAGGCACTGCAAATAATGGTGCTACACAGTCCTCAGGTGCTACTGGCTCAAAGCGAGCATCTGCCAAAATAATGCTTGTTGCTGTTAATTCTTTATAATTAACATCAATTGTCTCTTGGTCAAATGCCACTAAAATATCTAAATCGTCCGCAATCGAACGAACCTCTGTCGGACGTACTGTAATTTTATTATTCGTATGGCCACCTTTGATACGAGAAGAGAAATGACGGTAACCGTATAAGTGATAGCCTAAACGGTTCATCGCAGTTGCGAAAATTTCGCCTGTACTTTCAATACCTTCCCCTTGTTGCCCACCGACTTTCCATGAAAGCTGATGTAACATATAAACATCTCCTTAAATTCCGTTTTTATATATGAATTTCCTACATTAGTTTAACACGAAGATGGTGTCTGTACTATTGTAAATATGTAATTCTGCAAAATTTCAGTCCTTTGGCTGAAAAAAAGTCTAGTTTTTAGATAGGTTTTATTTCAAAATATATAATACAATATAATTACATTTTTTACAATTTTATTAGTAAATACTGGTATGATGATAGCATTTTTTAGATTTAATAAAAAAAGTCTGCATCCAAGTTTTGCAGACTTTTTTTCTCAAAAATATTTATGCTGAGGCATAATTGATAAATATTTAATTATAATATGTTTAGATAAAATTATAAAAACCCTTTCAATTCATTTTCATATGGATTGAAAAGGTTAATAAAAACAAGTCTATGAAATTACTCTTTTTGATCGGCCTATTAGTTTATAGTGTAGTCCTAGTACACAATACAAACTAATTAAACCAACAAGTACAAAGCTCACCACTAGATGTTTTACTATTTCAATTGGAAAATGTACTCTTAAAAAATGTATACTAATTAAGTAATAGGTCATACCAAAACCCATCAAAATATTGATGATAAAAAAGCAAATAGCTAGCTTTTTTTTCTTGAAGTGCCAAAATGTAATTGTTAATAAATAACAAGGAATAACTAAAATTAAAAATAATATGACTCCAGTAGGTATCACTACTGCTTCTTGAATGGGTAAATCATATAGGTTTCCAATTATAAAATAAAAAAGTATACTAATAATCATTGCCAGTATAGGATTAACCACAATAAAAAATGGTGTATTCATTAGCAACTTCCTTTCTTTGGTGTTTTGAAGTTCTGAGAAATTCTACTTAGACTAATAATTTCGATATAATTAAAACACCAACAATGAGTACTTCCTGTCATAAAATATATTATTTTAGACTTCCAATATAAGATGTATTGTCAGCTAATTGTCTAGGAGTAATACCATATGCCTCTGTCCACAAACTTAAACTTGTAAGACCAGGAATTGTATAATTTGCCTTGTAGTATGCATGCCACACAAACTCTGAACAATAACTTGTTGTAATATTGTATGGGTTACCATCTAAAGCCGCATACGATTTGACATTCATATAATTATTTTTTGCGAATTTGCCTGCATTATAACGTTCAAAAATTGATGCTCCATTCACACGATACACTCCTAAATTTGCGGTATTATGTTTACCAATATAACTGGTAATTGAAGTACGAGCACCTAATCCAAATTTTGTAACTTCATAAACATACAAATCTGGACCGACTATCCCTACATGCCCAACTAATGCTGTATCAAGAGAATAATTTGTTGAAATCAAAAGATCCCCAACATTCATAGGAATTGTCTTATTAGGATAATACGTTGTTCCTCCCCCATCTCCTCCTATTTCTACATTAAAAAGTGTGATAATATCTTCTTCATTCTTATTATTTTCACTTAAAATATCTTCTTCACTAGAATCATTGTTCAAATTCTGATTGATTGATGATATTTGATTCATATCATTGTTAAATTCTATCGTTTCATCAGTTTCACTATCTGCAAATGCTTGTTGATTAAATAAAGCAAATACTAAAATAAGACCAAATGTTGGAACTAAAAAATATTTCCTTGTTTTAGTTAGTATACTCTTCATTATTCCACTTCCTATCTTCCTTTTATTTTTAAAAATACCATTTATAAAACAATAAAATATATTTCTACTTTTGTAAATATTAAAAATATTTTATGTTTACAAATAATATATTTATTTAATACAATTAAGAAAATATTCATTAAAGTAAAAAAGCCGCCAACTTAGCTCTCACTAAATTGACGACTTTGTACGTTATCGGTTTCTTTTTTCTACAACCAACTTAAGTGCTGTTCGATCTTCCCCTGCAATCGTAATATCTGCAAATGCTGGTGCGCAAATTAAATCAGTGCCGCTTGGTGCTACAAAGCCTCTTGCAATCGCGACTGCTTTCACGGCCTGGTTGAGTGCTCCCGCTCCCACTGCTTGCATTTCCACGAAGCCTTGCTCTCGAATGACGGCAACCAATGCACCTGCAACAGAATTTGGATTTGAGCGAGATGATACTTTTAATGAATCCACAACTATTCCTCCCCATTTTGCATGATCGAGACAACTTTTTATTTATTGTCTGTAGGTCATTGTATGCTTGAAGAGAATGGAACATGACAAATAGATTAGAATTACTGTATATTTTTATAAAGAGGGGGAATTGGCATGAGAGAAAAAACATTACGCATTTGTGAAAAAGGGCATCGCTATTATAAAAGCACTGATTGTAATACATGTCCAAAATGCGAGCAAGAAAACAAACCTGTGGAAGGCTTTTTAGCGAGACTTTCCTCACCAGCCCGTAATGCATTAATTCATGAGGGGATTACAACATTGGAGCAACTTGCACAGCATACAGAAAAGGAAATTTTAAAGCTGCATGGCATCGGTCCAGCATCAATGCCGACAATGCGTGCTGCATTAGAAGAAAAAGGACTAAGCTTTAAGTAAAAAAGCCTAGTCCCTTTGTTATGGAGTGAATGGATAATCCTCATTAATATAAATACGCTCTTGGCGCAATGCTTTACCTGTTTTATCATCAACCTCAACGAAAAAGGCACTTAGCACTTCACGTCCTTTTTTCGGCACTTCGAAGCGGGCAGGCATATTTGTTTGGAATTTATAAATAACACTATCCTTCGTCATTCCTAAAATTTCATCGTATGGTCCTGTCATGCCGACATCTGTAATGTAAGCTGTTCCATTTGGATAAATGCGTGCATCTGCTGTTTGCACATGTGTATGTGTGCCAACGACTACCGATGCCTTTCCGTCTAAATGCCAGCCTAAGGCAATTTTTTCACTTGTTGCTTCTGCGTGGAAATCGACAAAAACAAGTGGTGATATTTTGCGTGCCTCTGCTACTAATTCATCTGCCATTGCAAACGGATCTTCATGAGGTGGCAAAAATACACGTCCATGCAAATTAATAACTGATAATGTCACATCATTTTTCGTAATTTGTGCTACACCTCTACCAGGAGCATCCTTCGAAAAATTAGCTGGACGAATTAAATAGTCTACATCATCAATAAAATCAAAAATATCTTTATTGTCCCACGTATGATTTCCCATCGTAATCACATCAATGCCCATTTGCAATAAGTCATTGTAGATATTACGCGTAATGCCACGACCTGCTGCCGCATTTTCTCCATTAGCAATCACAACATCTACTTTATATTTACTTTTCAAGCGTGGTAAATATTTAGCTACCGCATCGCGACCGATTGAGCCAACAATATCTCCAATAAATAAAATTTTCATTTGTTCATCCACCCATTTCTAAAATATATAGAGGGCTGTTGGTGAGCAGATAAATATCTGCTTTCCCTACAGCCCCCTCTCTATTGCTATTTTGCGTACTCTACTGCACGTGTTTCACGAATTACTGTTACTTTAATATGCCCTGGATAATCAAGTTCTTCCTCAATACGCTTACGAATATCTCGCGCTAAGCGGTGTGAGGTAATATCATCGATTTTATCAGGCTGAACAATAATGCGCACTTCACGGCCAGCTTGAATCGCATAAGATTTTTCAACACCATCATAGCTTTCTGAAATTTCTTCTAGCTTCTCTAAGCGACGAATATAATTTTCAAGCGTTTCGCTACGTGCACCCGGACGTGCTGCTGATAAAGCATCGGCTGCTGCAACAAGTACTGCAATAACAGAAGTTGCTTCTGTATCCCCATGATGCGAAGCAATACTGTTAATAACAACTGGATGCTCTTTATATTTTGTTGCAAGCTCTACACCAATTTCAACATGGCTTCCTTCCACCTCATGATCAATCGCCTTACCGATATCATGTAAAAGACCTGCGCGTTTTGCTAAAGTTACATCTTCTCCAAGCTCTGCTGCCAGTAAACCAGCAAGATGGGCAACTTCTATAGAATGCTTTAAAACATTTTGTCCGTAGCTTGTACGGTACTTCATACGACCTAAAATTTTCATTAAGTCTGGATGTAGGTTGTGAACACCAACTTCAAATGTTGTTTGCTCACCTGTTTCGCGAATTTGCTCATCCACTTCACGACGAGATTTTTCAACCATCTCTTCAATTCTTGCTGGGTGAATACGTCCATCTTGCACAAGTTTTTCAAGTGCCATCCGAGCTGTCTCACGGCGAATTGGATCAAATCCAGATAAAATAACTGCTTCTGGTGTATCATCAATAATTAAATCGATACCTGTTAACGTTTCAAGCGTACGAATATTACGCCCTTCTCGCCCAATAATACGTCCCTTCATTTCATCATTTGGCAAGTTTACAACAGATACTGTTGTTTCTGCCACATGATCAGCTGCAAAGCGTTGTAGTGCTAACGATAAAATTTCGCGCGCTTTTTTATCAGATTCTTCTTTCGCACGTGTTTCTGATTCCTTCGTCATTACAGCAATATCTGTCGCTAATTCATTTTCTACTTCGCTCAAAATAATCGCTTTCGCTTCTTCTCGCGTTAATGCAGAAATACGTTCTAGCTCTAGTTTTTGGGCTGTAACGAGTTCTCCCACTTTGCCTTCCATCTGTTCAATATGCTGTTGTCTGTCCGTTAGAGCTTCTTCCTTACGCTCTAAACCGGCTTCTCTTTTATTGAGAGTTTCATCCTTGCGGTCAAGATTTTCTTCTCTTTGCAATAAACGGTTCTCTTGTTTTTGAAGTTCTAAACGACGTTCACGAATGTCATTCTCTGCTTCATTTCGAAATTTGTGAGTTTCATCTTTCGCTTCAAGTAGTGCTTCTTTTTTCAATGCATCTGCTTCACGTTTCGCTTCTTCAACGATAGACTTTGCAGTATGCGTAGCACCCGTGATTTTTGAGTCATTCACTTTTTTCATGTAGAAATAGCTAACAGCGGCACCAACGATGAGTCCAACAAGCAAAGCGGAGATGCTTATAATTACTTCCATCATACTAAACACCTCCAAGTGCCAATTTCATGTTGTTTTTATTGATTAACTGTTGTAAACAATTAATCATTTTTCATTTCAATTTTTAGAAATTATACAATTTTAATTGTATAGTTCTGTCATTGCGCTGTCAAGGATTGCCGCCATATGTATGACATATTCTTTACAATCATTGCTAAAAAAAGTTGATGGAAAAATGATACGTTACACTACTTTTTTCATAAAGCTTTGCACCTAGTATTGTGCTTGATGGACAGAGGTACCTGTTACTTTTTTGAATTGTTCATCATTCAAAAAAGCTATTTGAAGGGTTGTCCCCTTCAAATAGCTTTAGTTACTTTTATTTTTCTTCATCTAATAATAATGCTAATTCTTCATCCATTTCTTCATCTTCCTCATGACCACCAATTGTGTAGTTTGAAGCTGCAATACCATAAGACTGACGGATTCTATCGGCAATTTCTTCACGTACAGAAGGATTTTCCTTTAAAAATTGCTTCGCATTTTCACGACCTTGCCCTAAACGCTCATCACCATATGCATACCAAGAACCGCTTTTTTGTACGATATCTAGCTCTACGCCTAAGTCGACAATTTCGCCTTCCTTCGAAATACCTTCACCATACATAATATCTACTTCTGCTGTACGGAATGGTGGTGCTACTTTATTTTTTACGATTTTAATTTTCGTTTTGTTACCAACCATATCATTGCCTTGCTTAATTGTTTCTGCACGACGTACCTCTAAACGAACAGAAGAGTAGAATTTTAATGCACGGCCACCTGGTGTAGTTTCAGGATTACCAAACATAACACCAATTTTTTCACGAATTTGATTGATGAAAATTGCTAATGTTTTTGATTTGTTAATCGCACCAGATAGCTTACGTAATGCCTGTGACATTAAACGCGCTTGTAAACCTACGTGAGAGTCACCCATCTCACCTTCAATTTCCGCTTTCGGCACAAGTGCTGCTACGGAGTCAATAACTAAAATATCGATTGCACCACTTCGTACTAATGCTTCCGCAATTTCTAAAGCTTGCTCCCCTGTATCAGGCTGTGATAGTAATAGCTCATCTATATTTACACCTAATTTTTGTGCATAAATTGGATCAAGCGCATGCTCCGCATCGATAAATGCGGCTTGTCCACCTGCTGCTTGTACTTCTGCAATCGCATGTAGGGCAACAGTTGTTTTACCAGAAGACTCAGGTCCATAAATTTCAATGATACGTCCACGTGGATAGCCACCTACTCCTAATGCTGCATCCAGCGCTAACGAGCCGCTTGAAGATGTTGCAATTTCACGATCTGTCGTTTCGCCAAGCTTCATAATAGAACCTTTACCGAATTGTTTTTCAATTTGTTTTAACGCCTGTTCTAAGGCTGCTTTACGATCACTCACTATAGTTGTTCCTCCTCTAAAAAAGGTTAGATTTGTTTATAACACTACTATACTTGTTCTTTGAGAAAATAGCAACAAAAAAGCGAACGTATTTTCGTTTTTGTTTGAAAATAAAAATTTGGACGTAAAAATACGCCCAAATTTTATTTTTCATTAAGCAATCGCAATAAATAACTACATGTAAATTTCACAGCTCGTAAACGATTTGTATTGCGCATACCTGAAAGCTGTAATTTATATGTTTGTACCTCTTGTCCCTCAATGCTAATGCCGATCCATACAGTGCCTGCAGGCTGCCCACCATGCATATCTGGTCCCGCAGCACCCGTTAAGCCAATCCCAACATTTGTGCCAAATTTTGCACGTACGCTTTGTGCCATTGCAGCTGCACATTCACTGCTTACAACGCCGTATTGAGCAAATAATTCAGAGGCAATGCTAAGCTGCTCTATTTTTGCTTGCTCATTATATGTGACAACACCACCAACTAAAGTGCCACTTACCCCAGGTACCTCCGCTAATTCAGATTGGAATAAACCTGCTGTTAAGCTTTCAGCTGCTGCAATCGTTAAATTTTTGGCTAATAATATTTCCACAGTTTTCGAGGCAAGTGAATCATCATTAATGCCATATTGAAATTGTCCAACAATCGCTTGAATTTCTGCTACTTTAGCATCAATTAAAGCAATCGCCTCCTGCTCATTGGCAGCCTTCGCTGTAACGCGCAATGTGACCTCTCCATCCGATGCTAGTGGCGCAACCGTTGGATTTGTTTGGCTGTCTAAAATATGCTGCACAGCAACTTCTAGTTCCGCCTCTCCAATACCGTAAAAGCGCATAACATGGGATACAATCACCGCGCCATCTGTCAAGCGAGCTGCTAGCTTCGGCTTTGCTTCAAATTGAAACATCGGCTCTAGCTCCTTCGGTGGTCCAGGTAATAAAATATAGGTTTTACCATTTTGCTCAAAAAGCATCCCTGGTGCCATACCATGATGGTTTGCTAACACATCACACCCTGCTAATACTAATGCCTGCTTGCGATTATTTTCTGTCATTGGTCGACCTAGACGTTCGAAAAACGCTTCAATATACGTCAATGCTATTTCATCAAATGCCAGCTCTACACCTAAATGACGTGCAATCGTTTCCTTTGTCAAATCATCCTTTGTTGGTCCTAAGCCGCCTGAAAAAATAATGATATCCGCACGCTTCTCAGCAGCTGCTATTACTTCCTCAAGTCGCGCCGCATTGTCACCAACTACTGTATGGTAATAAACATTGATGCCTAACTCTGATAGCTGACTCGAAATAAATTTGGCATTCGTATTGGCAATTTGTCCAAGCAAAAGCTCTGAGCCAACTGCGATAATTTCTGCATTCATAAAGGATAACCTCTCTTTATTTAGAATCTAGCAGCACACGACGGTTTAAGTAGAAATAATCCCAGCCAGACCATATTGTGAAAAATAGTGCTACATAAAGTGCAATTTTATCAAATGGAATGCCCATCATCGTAAAAATCGTATTATGTAGTAGCAATGCTGAGATTGCAATAATTTGTGCCCATGTTTTAATTTTCCCTAATTGATTTGCCGCAACAACTTCACCCTCACCAGCTAAAATTAAACGCAAGCCTGTCACAGCAAACTCCCTGCTAATAATAATGATGACAATCCATGCTGGAGCTAGTTGAAGCTCTACAAGCAAAATAAGTGCAGCAGATACTAATAGTTTATCTGCTAACGGATCTAAAAACTTCCCAAAATTTGTGACTAAGTTATACTTTCTCGCATAATAGCCATCTATCCAGTCTGTAACAGAAGCAACGATAAAAATCATTGCGCCAACAAAATGGTGAACGGGCATTTCAGCGCCAAAAAAGGTCATATTTCCCCATCCAAAATCAAACATTATAACAATCATAAAAAGGGGGATTAAACAAATGCGCGAAACTGTAATTTTATTTGGAATATTCATGACTAAGCACCTTTCATTTTAAAACAAAGAAGCCATATACATCGACATGGCTACTTTGTTGATTATTGTTGAGCTAATTGAATAATATAGTTTTGTATTACTGAGTCAGATGTCGAAGTCACCAGCTCATCATTCACATACACTTTCACAAAGGCATTGCGTCCTAAACGAATTCTTACATAGCCATCCGCTGTTGCATCGTACTCAGCTATTTCACCTTGGAAATATTCTTTTCCTAAATTGTCCGTTCCCTGTGCATTACGGAAGGCAATCCAGCTGCTGTTTTCAGCAACTTCTGTACGAATTTTTAATTCTGTCGTACCCGTTACTTCGAACATAACATCCTCGCCATTAATAGCCGTTTGTGTAACTACCTGTGTTGTTACTTCTTCAACAGGCTCTTCTTCCTTTTCTTGCTCCTCTGGCTTCTCCGCTTCCTCTTCGCTGTCTTTGTCTTTATTGTCAGCTATCCCTTTATTATTGTCCATTTGCACCGGTGTTTGCGTTTCACCTTCTTCTGGTGGCAATTTATTTGCCGCCTTTTGCTGGTATAAGTACCATGAAAAAACAATAATCACAACAATAAATAATGCAGCGATAATCATCGGCATCATTTCTAATATTTTATTGGAGGACCTTGGTGTAATTCGACGTCGTCTCGTATTTTGCGTATAGGCCTGTGCAACCTCTTCCTGCTGAGCACCAGGCACATCCTTTTGATAGTTCGCTAATACCTCTTCCGGGTCTAGTCCAACCGCCTCTGCATATTGTTTAATAAATGCTCGTACATAAAATGAGCCAGGCATAATCGAATAGTTACCTTCTTCAATTCCTACTAAATAGCGCTTTTGAATTTTTGTTACTTCCTGTAAATCATCTAAGCTAAGCCCTTTAGCTAATCTCGCTTCTTTCAAGCGAGCTCCTAAATCTGTCAACAATAACACCTACTTTGCTAAAAATTAAATCCTCCAAAATCAGAGCTTGACATCATATCGTTTTTTTCGATAATTTCGTATGTGATTTCTTCATCAGGGTGTGTCCGAATTTCAATGATATAATCGAAATCTTCAATCGTATATTGCGAATGCTGCACAAAAATATCTGGATGCTCAATCACTTTTATTGTCGGCATGCTCATCATCTCACGCACAAGCTGCTGATGCCTTTCATCCGTCGATTTTCGTGTGACAACACCATCTAAAATAAATATATTATTGCTACTAAATTCATCCCCCATAAGCGAGTTACGAATTGTTTGCTTAATCATTGTCGATGAAATAAAAATCCATTTTTTATTGGCACAAACGCTTGCAGCAACAACAGACTCTGTTTTTCCAACTCGCGGCATCCCACGAATACCGATTAATTTATGACCATCTTGCTTAAACAGCTCTGCCATAAAATCAACTAAAATCCCCAATTCATCCCGCACAAATCGGAAAGTATTTTTTTCATCAGCATCTCTTGGAATATATTGACCATGTCGCATTGCTAAACGATCGCGCAATTTTGGCACGCGAAATCTTGTGACATTGATATTATCCATCGTCGTCACAATCGATTGAAAGCGCTGAATCGCCTCATCATTCTCCGACTCCAGCAACATACCTCGCCTTTGCTGTGCAACACCATTAATCGACACAATATTTACACGCAGCATACCTAGTAAAGATGAAATATCACCTAATAAACCAGGGCGATTCACTTGAATTTCGTATTCAAAATACCATTCGCTCATCAAAATCCGTCCCTTTCATTATAGAAACGTAAAATCACTTTATAAGTTCCATCATAGCTGATTTTACAACGTATGAAAAGTTAGAAACAACGCTTTTCCCACTATATTTTAAATTTTTTATTCTATATGCTCTAATTAAAAGGAGCCAATTTTATTTAAAATTAATACTTTCACGAATAAAATATGTAAAATTTAACACAATCCAAATACCTTTATTAAAAGAAAATAAAATTTATAGCCATTAGCAGGATGTTTTATCCTTATATGAGCATTATAAGAGCCTCTATAAAACATACAAAACTCATGTTTACAGCGTTCACAAAATAGCAAACGGTTGTCTGAAAAGCAGCGCTAACCTGCTTTCAGACAACCTATTGCGGTTTGCTTTATTGTACTCGATTATTTTGCACAAGCTTGATGAGACAGCTTGCCAAGGCCTTTTTCTCATCAGATTCTGCCACTGACCATAAATCTGATAGCACACGCTCCTGCTCGTTTTTCGGGTCAACATGTTCCGCTAAGTAGTTACCAATTTGCACAGCGGCTTTTTCAATGACTTTGTTTGGCATACCGCTGTCTTTAGCATCCTCTACTTGAGCGCCTAAAAATGTTGTCCATTGTTGCCAGTTTTCTAAAATGCTCATCCATTTTCGCCTCCTTTGCACAATTAGTATTGGCAAAGGGGCCTCTATATATACCAACCACCATTTAAATGAATGATTTGACCTGTCACATAGTCCGCCTGACCACTTATATAAAAGGCACATAACCGCGCTACGTCATCCGCTGTGCCTAGCTGTTGCAGTGGAATTTCACTTACAAGCTGCTCACGCTCTACGGCATCAATATGACCATTCATTTTAGTATCGATAAAGCCTGGTGCAATGGCATTTACTCGAATACCATTATAGGCTACTTCCTGTGCGTATGCCTTGACAAAGCTATGCTGTGCTCCTTTGACAGCAGAGTAGACAACTTCTCCTGCTGCCCCTGCCGCTCCCCAAATGGAGCCGATAAATAGCACATAGCTTACGCTATTTACACGTAGCTTAGCGGCAAGCTGCTGTAAAATAAGCATTGGCGTTTGCACATGTACTTGCCATAATGCTTGCATCTTCACAGCAGAAATATCTTCAAGCAAGCCATATAATGCATGACCATTGGCAAAAACAATCGCTTGTAGCGTAAAAATTTGTTGTGCTAAATGTGTTGCGGCATCCTCATCTGTAAAATCTGCCTGCACGCTGAAAAACTCTTGCTGCGGAAATTCGATTGTTAGTTTCTCTACTAATTCCGTCGTTGGCTGTGTCGCATAATGCACATAAAGCGACCACCCTTGCTGTGCTAAATGCTGGCAAATAGCTGTGCCAATTTCACCTGAAGCACCGCAAACTAATGCATATTTTTTCATTATTTGCGCTCGCTTACGGGTAAAACTTTAAAGACAGTTTGCTGTGCCTCATCTTGAATTGTTTTGAAAGCCTCTGCAACGTCTTCCACAGTAATCTTTTCAAGCACTGGCACAACATCAAATAAATTCATGTCATTAAATTTATAGCGTGTGAATTGGTTTGCAATAAATTCAACAGAGTTTAATGCACGTAGGAAAAATCCTATTTTTTTGCGTTTAATACGCTCCACATCAATCGCTGTAAATAATGCTTTTTGCTGTGCTTCAGCAAGCTGTGCTTTAATGGCTTCGACAAGCTTTTCATGCTTCGGTGTATCGGAGCCGATTAGTGCAAAGCCGTAGCCTTGCTCTAACATGAAATCATAGGAATACGTTTCATCAATTAAACCATCCTCATAAATTTCCGTATAAAAATCAGAGGCACGACCAAATAAGCATTCCAAACCAATCTGGACAGCAAGCTCATGCTTTAACATCTCTTCTCCTAACAAATCCGTTTGCTTCGCTTTTAAGCCAACATAAACTTTCGGTTTTTGTACATCCATATGCAGGACACGTTCTGCTACAGCAACATCTGTCGGCTCTTCCTCAAAAATACGTGTTAACGGTGTTGGCTGTGGGAATGTTTTGCGCTTTTGATTTTCTTCAATAACCGCCATTATTTCCTCAGGATTGACAGCACCGATAACAAATAACAGCATATTAGATGGATGATAAAAAGTATTATAGCAAGTGTATAAATGATCTGCTGTAATATGGTCAATTGACTCAATTGTACCTGCGATATCAATTTTCACTGGATGCTGATGATACATGTTTTCAATCGTGCCAAAATATAAGCGCCAATCTGGTAAATCATCATACATCGTAATTTCTTGACCGATAATACCCTTTTCCTTATTCACCGTTTCCTCTGTGAAATAAGGCTCTTGTACAAAATCGAGCAATGTTTCTGTGCTTTTATAAATATGGTCTGTTGCCGAAAATAAATAGGATGTGCGCGTAAATGAAGTGAAAGCATTTGCCTGAGCACCTACTTCGCTAAATTTTTGAAATACATCGCCATCTTCCTTTTCGAACATTTTATGCTCTAAAAAATGAGCAATGCCATCTGGCACGGTAATCGGCTCTGTTTCACCAATTGGCACGAACGAGCGATCAATCGAGCCATACTTTGTTGTAAATGTTACAAACGCCTTGGAAAAGCCTTTTTTCGGCAAAATATAAACATCTAAGCCATTCTCTAGCTTTTTGTAATAAAGCGTTTCATCTAGCTGTTTAAATTCAATTGCTTGCATTTTCCTGCTCCTCCTTGCCACATAGGAAATAAATTGCTTCGCGTTTTACTTTTAACGACATTTTCTGTACATCTTCCTTCGTTACATCGCGCCAATTTTTTGCCCATTCGTCTACAGAAAATGCTGTAGCTAAGTTTTTATATTGGTCATAAATTTCAATTTGCCCGCGTGCAGAATCTAATGCTTCTTTTAATTGATTAATCAGCATTGCCTTCGTCTGTGTTAATTCTAAATCTGTAATTTCTCCATTTTGTATCGCAACAAGCTGCTCGTCAATAACTTCAATCGCCTTTTTCTCATTGTTTGGCTCAATGCCTGAAACAACAAAGATAAGACCATAATGCGATGCATAGGAGCTCGATGCATAATAAGCTAAGCTTTCGCGTTCACGCACATTCATAAAAAGCTTTGAATGCGCATAGCCCCCGAAAATCCCATTAAAAATTTGCATTTTCGGGAAATCTGCATCACCAAATAAAACAGGTGTACTATAGCCAATGTGTAACTTACCTTGCTTCATATCCTGCTGCTCTTTCGTATAGCTATCACCTGGCTGGTTAAGCGCAACAAGCATTTCTTTTTCGTGCAGTTCACGATCAGCAAATGGCAGTACTTGACGTAGCTTTTCAATCATCGCCTCTTCATCAATATCGCCAACTACATAAATATCGATGATATCATGTGCCAGCATATGTTCATATGCCTCCTTCAAGGATTCAGGTGTAATTGCAGCAACTGTTTCAATCGTACCGTTCGCCGAAATGGAAGCGGCATGATTCGGACGCATAATTTGTGTTAATCGCTGCTGTGCATAACGTGCCTTGTCATCAAAAACTGAATGGATACGTTGCATCACCATATCTTTTTCACGCTCTACAATGGATGCGACAAAAGCACCATCTTGTAGATTTGGTTTGAAAATAGCTGTGTGCAATAATTCTAGCACTTCGTTTAATACATTACTTTGTGCTAAATATTGGTCATTTACAGCTTCTACATTCATCAGTACAGTATGCTCATTTCCTCGCTTTGACGTATCGAAATAAAGCATTGTACCAAATAAATCATCTAAATAGCTGCGGTACGCAGCAGATGTTGTAAATTTTTCATTGCTGTGCTGTAGCACATTTGTTAATACAGTGCGATGTGCTGCATCCTTTTCGGATAATGCAGCACGCCATTTAATAGAAAAATTCACTGTCTTGAATTGCGTTGTTTGTCGAATATGTAGCGAAACACCTTTCGCCAATTGTGTCGTTGAAAACAAAAAAATACCTCCCTAGACTAAAGTCACAAGCTTCATTACATGTTGTCGTTATCGTATGCAAGCCTTATAAAAACCATGTTTATTTCTACTATAACACGCTTATACTACCCAAGCGCAAAATTATTATTTAGTATGGCGTAATTAGGAAACAAATATGCTACAATTTTTATTTATTATTAGACTACCCCAATATTCAATTATGCCTCAGCTACCTAGTGAAAAACTTTCATTAAACAAAAACAAGGGCTGTCGGAAAAGTCCAAAATCACTTCCAAACAGCCCGAAACCAAGTTTTACTTATTTGTTTTAAATCTTAGCGAGAAGGCGCTAAGTCCAATATTTTTAACCTTGCAAAAACAGCAATGGCTGTCTGAAAAGTGGCGCGTTAGCCTACTTTCCAGACAGCCCTCTCTTTTATCGCTTACCTTTAATATATGGCTGGCCACTTGCTTTTGGTGCATTGGCTTTACCGATAAATCCTGCTAACGCTAAAATCGTTAACACATAAGGTAAAATCGTTAAAAATACTGGTGGAATATCTTTTACATACGGAATTGTGCTTCCAGCAATTGATAATGCCTGCGCTAAACCGAAGAACAGTGCTGCACCCATTGCACCGATTGGATGCCATTTTCCGAAAATCATTGCAGCAATCGCCATGAACCCTTGTCCATTAATTGTTGCGTGGCTAAAGTCATTCGTAATTGTTTGTGAATAAACCGCACCACCAATTCCGGCAAGAGCACCTGAAATCATCACGGCAATATAGCGCATTTTCGTTACATTAACTCCCATTGTGTCAGCTGCCATTGGGTGCTCCCCAACCGCACGTAAGCGCAAACCAAATGGTGTTTTAAAAATAACGAACCATGCCAAAATTGCGACAGCAAATGCCAATATCGATGTACCGTAAATATTATGGAATAACAAAGGCCCGAAGAACGGAATATCTGCTAATAATGGTACATCAAAGCGTGGGAAACGTTCAGAAATGAAGTCTGTTTGTCCACGACCTTCGAAAATCATTTTTACTAGAAACAGAGCTATTGCAATACCTAATAAGTTTAATGCTACCCCTGTTACCGTTTGGTCAGCACGGAAAGCAATTGCGGCTACTGCTAATAGTAATGAGAACAAGGCACCGATTACCATTGCCACTAAAAGTGCTACCCACGGTGTAAAGCCTCCAAGTGTTTCATACGTAAATAAGTTAAAAATAATCCCTACAAAGGCACCGATTACCATAATACCTTCGATACCGATATTCACAACGCCTGAGCGCTCAGAGAACACGCCACCGATTGCGGCAAAAATAAGAGGTGCTGCGTAAAATATAGCAGAAGGGACGATAAAATATAAGATATCTAAAAAGCTCATATTATTTGCCCTCCTTTTTCTTTCCAAACTTTTCTAAAGCAAGACGAATTACATAGCCTGATGCTACGAAGAAAATAATTAATGCGATAATAATCGATACGATTTCTAATGGGATGTTTGCAGCATTCGGCATGTTTGTTGCACCGAATTTCAATGCACCAAATAGCGTGGCACCAAATACAACTCCAAGCGGCGTATTTGCCCCTAGTAATGCAACGGCGATACCATCAAATCCAATGCCTGTAAAGCCGCTTCGAATCGCCATATAGCCAAATGTACCTAATGCTTCCATTGCACCAGCTAAACCAGCGAATACCCCTGAAATTGTCATCGCTAAAATAATATTTTTCTTTACGCTCATACCAGCATATTCAGCTGCGTTTTTATTAAAACCTACCGATTTTAATTCAAAGCCTAACGTTGTACGCTCTAATATGAACCACATAATAAATACCATGACAATGGCAATAATGATCCCCCAGTGCAAACGAGAATATTGCGTAAGCTCCTCAAGCCATGGTGAGCTTAATGAAGCAGTTTGAGCAATATTATCTGTACGCTCTCTACCTGACCAAGATTTAATCAACGCATTGGCGATATGGAGCGCCGTATAGTTCAGCATAATTGTAACGATTACTTCATGAATGCTAAAACGCGCTTTTAAGTAACCAGCAATAAATGCCCAAAAAGCCCCTGCTGCTGCTGCTGCAATTAATGCTAGCGGCAAATGAATCATTTTGGGTAAGCCTTCGATAGCAAAACCAACATAAGTTGCTGCTGCCCAGCCCATAATAAGCTGCCCTTCCACCCCGATGTTGAATAAACCTGTTCGGAATGCGAAAGCAACGGCTAAACCAGCTAAAATATATGGTGTGATTTGGCGAATTGTTTCACCAATCGTATAAATATCTCCAAATATACCATTCCATAATGCAGTATATCCTTTAATTGGGTCGTAGCCAGTCACAACCATTACAATTGCACCAACAATTAGACCTAAAATAACTGAAATTATAGGAACGAGAATATTAATTGTGCGATTGCTCACTTTATTCGTCCCCTTTCCTTGCTGCCTTCGTTTTTGTTTGACCAGCCATTAATAAACCTAGCTCCTGCTCTGTTGTTTCATTAGCATTTAATGTATCTACAATTTGCCCATCATAAATAACGGCAATGCGGTCAGAGACGTTCATTACTTCATCTAGCTCAAAGGAAATTAATAACACGGCCTTCCCTTTATCGCGTTGCTCAATTAAACGACGGTGAATAAATTCAATTGCTCCAACATCTAAGCCTCGTGTTGGTAGCGCTGCAATTAATAAATCTGGATCGCGGTCTACTTCGCGTCCAATAATTGCTTTTTGCTGGTTACCGCCCGATAATGCACGCGCTGGTGTTGACTCACCATGCCCTGTTCGCACATCGAACTCTTCAATCACTTGCTTTGCTTTTTGTGATATCTTTTTATAGTCAATAATGCCATATTTCGAAATAGGCTCTTTGTAATATGTTTGTAAAGCGATATTATGACCAATTGTAAAATCAAGCACTAAGCCATGCTTATGACGGTCTTGTGGAATATGACCAATACCTGTTTCTGTAATTTGACGCGGCTTTTTATTCGTTACATCTTGTCCATTTAATACGACTTTACCGCTTTTAATTTTGCGCAAGCCTGTAATTGCCTCGATTAATTCAGATTGTCCGTTTCCATCAATCCCTGCAATCCCTACTATTTCACCTTTACGCACAGTTAAATTTAAGCTTTTTACTTTTTCAACCCCACGATAATCAAGCACAACTAAATCTTGAATGTTTAATGCTTCATCTTTTGGATTTGATGGCGATTTTTCTGTTTTAAACTCAACTTGACGACCAACCATTAATTCTGCTAATTCGTCCGGATTCGTTTCAGCTGTTACAACAGTTCCAATTCCTTCACCTTTACGAATAATCGTTACGCGATCAGATACTTCCATAATTTCATTTAGTTTATGCGTAATTAAAATAATGGACTTTCCTTCTGAGATTAAGCGCTTCATAATATCGATAAGCTCTTTAATTTCTTGTGGTGTTAATGATGCTGTTGGCTCATCAAAAATTAAAATTTCAGCACCACGATACAATGTTTTTAAAATTTCTACACGCTGTTGCATACCAACAGAAATATCTTCAATTTTCGCATAAGGGTCAACATCTAAACCATACTTTTCAGAAAGTGCCGCAATGTTTTTAGCAGCCTCTTTAATATTGACTGTTCCACGTTTTGTCGGCTCATTTCCTAAGACGATATTTTCTGTAACAGTAAAGTTTTCTACAAGCATAAAGTGCTGATGCACCATTCCAATCCCTAAATCATTCGCTACGTTCGGATCTGCAATTTTCACAGCTTCCCCACGCACTTTAATTTCACCAGCTTCTGGCTGATAAAGTCCGAATAATACGTTCATTAAAGTCGATTTACCTGCACCATTTTCTCCTAATAATGCATGAATTTCGCCTTTTTGTAGTTGGAGGGTGATATTATTGTTCGCTACAAAGCCTCCGAATTCTTTACGGATGCCTAGCATTTCGATCACGTATTCCAATCGTTTCACTCCTTTAGGCACAATTTAAATTAAATATATAAAGACAATTGCTCAGCTTAGACCGTGAGCTTGTTTGTGTTTCTAAAAATTAACACATGGGTTTGTCGGAAAAGCTAAAATAATAGATTTACCTCGATTAGCATATTATTTGGACGACCACAACACTTTTCTGTCATGTTAAATAATCGCCACACTTTGTAACATCTTCGAGTAAAAATGGACTGGAGTTAGCCGTAAGCACAATTCATCCGGCATCCCCACCTATTAACTTTCAAACTTACTACAATATAATTCAATAGCTTTCTACAAATTCTAGCTGTTATTTACAGCTAGAAAATGGAGCTGTCTCAAAATGACTTTTTAGACAGCTCCACGCGCCGAGGATAATAGCATGATTATGCGACTACCGCAGAAGCACGCACATTTTTAGAAAACCATTAGAATGAGTGGCTTGACACTCCTTAAATTGGACAAATATCGGTATTTATCCTCTCTCTATGTAAGATAAAGAGCCTTCCTTTGAACCAAGATAAGGAATGCCGAGAAAGGTTTTGCCTTTCTTGACATCCCTTCATTCATTATGAATTCATTATTTTACATCATCTGGATGTGTCGGTACTTTGATTTCGCCAGCGATGATTTTTTCTTTGAATTCTTCAACTACTGCTAATACATCCTCAGTAATTGCACCGCGAGAATCAGCAAGACCTACGCCGCCTTCTTTTAATCCATAAACAGTTGTTTGACCGCCAGGGAAGTCGCCTGCTTTTGTACGGTTTGCAATATCAATAACTGCGTTACCTACGCCTTTAACCATTGAAGTTAATGTTACATTTTGGTCACCAACTTGTCCTTCTTCGTATTGGTCTTTATCTACACCAATTACCCATACATCAGCGTTAGCATCTTTTTCTTTACGCTCTTTCGCTTCTGTGAATACGCCGTTACCAGCACCACCAGCAGCGTGGAAAATAATATCTACGCCCGAAGAGTACATACGGTTTGCAATCATTTTACCGATATCTGCTTTGTCGAAAGACTCTGCATAATCTTCTTCAATGATAATATCAGGGTTTGCAGCTTTTGCACCTGCGATAAACCCAGCGTGGAAGCGCTCAATTACAGGAATTTTTAATCCGCCCATAAAGCCGATTTTGCCTGTTTTAGACATTTTAGCAGCTGCTACACCAGCAAGGAATGCACCTTCCTGCTCATTGAATAGTACAGATGCTACGTTTGGCGCATCTACAACACCGTCAATGATTGCTAATTGTGCGTCTTTTTGTTGGCTTGCGATTTTACCCATTGCATCTTCAAATAAGAAGCCTACACCGAATACTAAATCGAAGTCACGACGGATTAATGCATTTAAGTTTGTGTTATATTCTGAATCTTGTTTTGATTCTAGGTAGTCAAAGCCGCCATCGCCTTTTTCTAAACCGTTATCTTTACCGAATTGTTGGATACCTTCCCAAGCAGATTGGTTAAATGATTTATCATCAACACCGCCTGTATCTGTTACCATTGCGATTGAAAAATCGCCTGTTGAAGTTTCAGAACCTTTGTCAGTTGAACCATTTGTACCTTCATTTTCTTTTTTCTCATCGTCTGCACCACATGCACCTAAAATTGCACCTGTTGCAACAACAGAAGAGATTAATAAACCAAATTTACGCTTTTTCATTAGTGAATCCTCCCAGAAAGGTTTTTTAGTCATTAGCAGGAAATAAAATCTGTTCTACACCCTTTTTCTTACTACATGGAAGCTGAACTTATCAGCTCTAAAATAATTTTTAGAATATAAAACTACTCGATCATTATCATCATAATGAAGCTGCTTCAGAACAAGTAACGCTGTTTCTGGACCGCAGTCCAATATTGGCGAAACCTCTTCATGAAAGCCTATTGGATCGATGTATGTGACCGCATAGTTGACATGGATAGCACCCGATTTTTCAAGTGCTGAAAAAAGAGATATATCCTGATTATTAACAAATTGCTGCGGTAAATAGGTAGCTGGCACTTTATCAATACAATAAACAACCGGCTCTCCATCCGCTGTTCTTACACGCTCAATCGTGATCACATTGTCATCACTGTTGGTTTGAAAACGCTTTACATCATCCTCAGTCGATTTTTCTTCTGTTGCTTTTATAAAAATCGTGCCTGGTGTCATTCCTGCTTGCTCAATCATGGATGAAATACTCGACAATTGTTCAATTCCCGAAGTAAACACTGGCTTAGGATTGACAAATGTTCCTACACCATGCCGACGGATGATAACGTTTTCTTCCTCCAACAATCGTAGCGCCTCGCGTAGAGTGGCACGACTTACTCCAAGTGATTTAGATAGCTCAAATTCAGAAGGTAATTTTTCATTTTCTTGATAAATTCCTTTTTCAATATCTGATTTTAAGCGATCGATCACTTGTAAGTATAAATGACGGTGATCTGTTTTAATTGTCACTTTTTCACCACCACCAACAAAGAGATCAGACATCTGATGTACAACATTCCTACTAATTCGTTTTCAATATAACATTTTTGCTAGCGCTTGCAAATACATTTTTTAAAAAGTGTGACGGAATCGTAAATTTTACATTAAATTTTGAACAAAAATAAAGTATTCAGAAAAATCCACTATCTCTATTCCCCTGAAATGCTATGTTTTGCCATCAATACTTGGCGTGGTCTACTACCATCCGGCGGACCAACTACCCCACGCATTTCCATTTGATCCACAATGCGTGCAGCTCTAGCATAGCCGATACGAAAACGTCGTTGTAGCATGGATACTGAGGCACTTTGCTGCTCCATAACGAGCATCACCGCCTCATCATATAAATCATCCGTCTCCTCCATCACATCTGTTTGAGGCACTTCGGTCGGAATCATCGACTCCTCATATTGTGCTTTTTGCTGTTCTATGACAAAATCAACGACAGCCTCTACTTCCTTGTCCGATACAAAGGCACCTTGCACACGGACTGGCTTTGATGCTCCAGCCGGTAAAAAGAGCATATCTCCTCGTCCAAGCAAACGCTCTGCACCGCCCATATCTAAAATAGTGCGTGAATCAACTGCCGAGGACACAGCAAAGGCAATACGTGAAGGAATATTCGCTTTAATAATCCCTGTAATAACATCTACAGATGGACGCTGTGTGGCGATAATTAAATGAATACCCGCTGCACGTGCCATTTGCGCCAAACGTGTAATCGCATCCTCTACCTCATTTGATGCAACCATCATTAAATCCGCCAACTCATCTACAATCACAACGATATATGGTAGCTTTGCCTGTTGCTCTGTATTTATCGCATTATGCTGTTCGATATGCTCATTATAACCCTCGATATTGCGTGTGCCTGTATGCGAGAATAAGTCATAGCGGCGTTCCATTTCTGAAACGATTTTTTGCAATGCCTGTGCAGCCTTACGTGGATCCGTCACAACAGGTGCAAGCAAATGTGGAATACCATTATATACCGTTAGCTCCACCATTTTCGGGTCAATCATCATCATGCGCACTTCATGTGGAGCCGCTCGCATCAATATCGAAATAATAATGCCGTTAATACATACACTTTTCCCACTTCCCGTTGAACCAGCAACGAGTAAATGCGGCATTTTGTTCAGCTCAGCAAGCATAGCCTGTCCCGTTACATCTCGACCGAAGCTAATTAATAGCTTGCTCGCCGCTCTATTATCAGGCACTTCAATTACTTCCCTTAATGTAACGATAGCCACCTCATTGTTTGGCACTTCAATACCGATAGCCGATTTCCCGGGAATCGGTGCTTCTAAACGAATATCCTTTGCGGCTAACGCTAATGCTAAATCATCCTGTAAGCTAACAATTTTGCTTACTTTGACACCGACATCTGGCAATACTTCATATTTTGTGACAGCAGGACCTAAATGCACTTGTACAACTTTTGCTTTCACACCAAAGCTTAACAGTGTTTGCTCTAGCTTTTTTGCATTTGCTTGAATAATGCTATATTCCCCACTTTGGTCATGCGCTGGAGGCAATTGTAATAGCTGTGTAGAGGGCAATGTATACGGACTTTCAGATTCCTTCATTTGCACAGGCACCTCAAGTACCTCCTCCATTACTTCCACTTCTTCCATGATAGGCTCTTCTTCGCGAATTTGCGGCTGTGTAAAGGCTGAAATAATCGGCTCTTCATGCACAATCGTTTCCTCTGTTGCAAGCACCTCAGTTTCAGAAGTTACCGCCTTGGATGAACGACGCTTTTTTTCTTTCTTTTGTGGTGTTAGCTTTTTCTTCATCGCAGGTGTTTTTTCAATAATGAAGGGAACGAGCGCTTTACCTGTCACTAATATAATACCTATAAACAGCAATACCCATGCAGTGACCTTTGCACCAGTTGAATCAAATAAAACATGAAGTATGCTAAATAGCAATGCACCTATCATGCCACCACCAAGCGCCTGTCCTCTATTGGCAACACCGTCCATTTCAATTAAAAGACGCCATGTTTCGCGTAAAACCGAATTGGAGAGAAGTGCATTTGCTTTGTGCAATTCCTCAAAAAGGAGACTATGACTAAACACAGTAAGGCTACATATAATGAGTGATACACCAATAACAACTCGATTTTTCATTGTGACACCACGGCGTCTTACCATAAGCATCGATGCAACTAATACGAGTAAAAACGGGATAACGAAATGCAAATTGCCAAATAAAAATAAAGCGATTGATTGCGTAAAACGGCCAACAATACCATATTCAAAATAAATAATAATTGCATAAGCAATACATAAAATTCCTACGATTTCATAGGCAAGCGGGTGCCATTCTTTTTTAGCAGCCTTTAATTGTTTTTTCTTTCCTTTATTGTTTGCCATTTCACCTGTTCCTTTCTTGCTAGCTTGAAAAAGATGATTGATATCAGACATGTTGTGTCCTGTAAAGAGCGTTTGCTCTGCCATGTACCTAGCACAGAGATATTCGCCTGTTAAATAACTATGACATTTATCTAGTTGAAAAAAGGATTCCCTTATGCCATAGTTGGCACAAGAAAATCCTTTCCTCGCTTAATATTCCATAATAATTGGGATAATCATTGGGCGGCGCTTCGTTTTTTGGAATAAATATTGATTAAGCGTGTCACGAATTTCTTGTTTAATATTCGTCCATTCAAACGTTTCTTTATTTACGTATTTCTCAATAACACCGCGTGCAATATCAGCAGCTTCAATCATTAGCCCCTCGGATTCACGCACATAAACGAAGCCACGCGACAATATTTCTGGTCCAGAGGCAATTTTCTTTTGCGCTCGATTCAATGTTACAACAACAATGAAAATACCATCTTGCGATAACAGTTTACGATCGCGCAATACAATATTGCCAACATCGCCAACACCGATTCCATCAATTAAGACATTGCCAGCTTGTACACGACCGCTCATGCGCATTTTGCCATTTCTATATTCTACGATATCGCCTTTATCTGCAATAAATATTTGCGATTTTTGCATGCCTAATGATTGTGCTAACTTGGAATGGGCAATTAACATGCGATATTCCCCTTGAATTGGCACAAAATATTTCGGCTTCATTAAATTTAACATAAGCTTCAAATCTTCTTGACTGCCATGTCCTGAAACATGAACCTTTTTATCCGCAGACAGTACGTGAGCACCTGCTTTCGCCAACTGGTTCATCGTTTTATACATTTGTACTTCCATCCCTGGAGATGGTGTAAATGTAATTAATACTGTATCTGTTTGTTTAATTTTAATATCTCGATGATGCTTGCGCACAATTTTATCAAGCGCTTCAAGTGGTTCGCCTTGGTTACCTGTTGCAATTATAATAATTTCATCATCTTGATATTTATGAATATCACTTACTGGAATTAATGTATCCTCATCAACATCTAAATAGCCTAAAGATGTCCCTAGCTCAACAACCTTTTCTAGCGATTTACCTACAATCGCTACTTTACGGAACGATTTTTGCGCTTGTGTAAACACCTGTTGCACACGAATAAAGTTTGAAGCGTATACCGCTACTAAAATTCTTCCTTGTGCAGAATGGAATGTTTTTGCTAGCTGCTCGCTAATCACCGCTTCACTTGTCGTATAGCCTGGGCGTTCTGCCTCAGTTGACTCAGATAATAAAATAAATACGCCTTCTTCACCAAGCTTTGCCATCGTCGCTAAATCTGGCTTGAATTTTCCTTGTGCTGCTTGATCGAATTTAAATTCTCCTGTATGAACAATGGCACCTTCAGATGTATGGAACACAATTCCTAGCGAATCGGGGATACTATGTGTTGTGTGGAAAAATGTTACATACGTTGAATTGAAATTCATTCGACTTTTATTCGTTACTTCGAAAAACTTCACTGGATGCGGTGCAGGCATCTCTTTTAAATGTTCTTTAGCAAGTGCAACTGTCAGCTTTGAACCATAGACAGGCGCTTTAATTTTGTTTAATACGTAAGCAATTGAACCAATTGCATCCTCATGTCCGTGCGTTAAGAAAATACCTTTCACACGTTCTTTGTTTTCTTCTAAATACGTAATATCTGGAATGACGATATCAATACCAAGCATTTCATCTTCTGGGAACATCAGCCCACTGTCGACAACGAATAGCTCCTCATCAATTTCAATTACATACATGGATTTTCCGATTTCGCCTACCCCACCTAGAGGGACGATACGGATTACTTCATTTTTTACTTTTGTCACTTAATTTCCTCCTAAAAAATATCCCGAACAGCAACCACTTATCACTCATTATACGTGTTGTTGCCATTTAGCACAAATTAAAAATTCATCAAAAAAAGAGACTAGCTAGAAAGTAAGCGAATGCGCCACTTTCCAGATAGCCTCTGCTATTTTTGAAACACTTTACCAATCCTATGAAACGTGATTGAACTAAGTTAAACTGTCTCTAACGTTTCTCGAATTGCTGTGATTTTAGCTTGATACGTATCCCAAATTTTATCGAAAGCTGCTTTTTCTTCATCTGTCATTTCCATCATTGGTAAACGTACTGCCAATGTATCAAATCCTAATTTCGTCATTGCATATTTCACTGGTGATGGATTCGGCTGTGCGAATAATGCACGTACTAATGGCAATAGAGCACGATGAATTTTAGCTGCTAATTCGTGCTTGCCTTCTTCAAATGCACGCATCATTAATTGCATATCATTACCAACAACATGTGCTGCAACTGAAATAACACCTGTTCCGCCAATTGCTAAAAGAGGCAATGTTAAGCCGTCATCACCACTATATACTAGGAAATTATCTGCTTTATCAACATTCTCAATAATGTCGCCCATTTGGTCTAAGTTACCGCTCGCTTCTTTAATCCATAAAATATTTGGAATTTTACTTAAGGCAACAGATGTATCGTATGTCACATTGACTGCTGTGCGTCCTGGTACGTTATATAGCATAACTGGTAGCTTCGTTTCGCGTGCAATCGTTTCAAAATGGGCATAAATACCGCGTTGATTTGGTTTATTATAGTACGGAGCAACAAGCATAATACCATCCGCACCATTTTCTTCAGCTTTATGTGTCATCATAATGGAATATGCCGTTTCATTGTCCCCTGTACCTGCAATTACAGGCACACGCCCAGCGACTTTTTCCACCGTAAAGCGCACAACTTCAATTTTCTCTTCTGTCGACATTGTTGGGTTTTCAGATGTTGTACCACATGCGATAATGCTATCTGTCCCATTGTCGATTAAATAATTAATAATTCGCTCAAGCTCAGGATAATTAATCGTTCCGTCCTCTTTGAACGGTGTAATCATCGCTGTGCCAATTCGGCCTAAATTCATCTTCATACACCCTCTTATAATAAGTTATCTTCCAACATTGCTTCGACAATTTGAATAGAGTTTAGCGCTGCTCCTTTTAATAGATTGTCTGATACAATCCATAAATGGAAACCTTTTTTATTATCTAAATCTTGGCGAATTCGACCTACAAATACTGGGTCTTCTCCTTCTGCAAAAATCGGCATTGGATATTGTTGATTTGCAATATCATCCTGCAATACAATGCTTGGTGCATTTTTTAATACGTCAAAAAGCTCTTGCACTGACGCCTCTTGCTCAAGCTCAATATAGACAGATTCAGAATGCCCTGATACGACTGGTACACGCACACAAGTTGCGGCAACATGTAGCTTAGGCATTTCCATAATTTTTTTTGTTTCGTTAATCATTTTCATTTCTTCATACGTATACCCATTGTCTGTAAATTTATCGATTTGTGGAATGACATTACGTGCAATTGGATAATGCTTTTCATCCGCTTTTACAGGTAAAACATGTGCCTCAACATTTTTTCCGGCTTCCCACTGTGCACTTTGCGCTTTTAACTCATCAATCGCCGCAATACCCGAGCCTGATACAGCTTGATATGTAGATACGATTACTTTTGTTAAGCCGAACTTTTCACGGATTGGCTGTAGTGCTGCCACCATTTGAATAGTCGAACAGTTCGGATTGGCAATAATCCCCTTTGGAATATCTTTTAATGCATGACGATTTACTTCTGGTACAACTAGCGGCACTTCTGGATCCATGCGAAAATGACTTGTATTATCTACAACAATTGCGCCACGCTTTGCGGCTTCAGGTGCAAGTGCTGCTGATACTGAGCCACCTGCGGAAAATAATGCAACATCCACTCCTGCAAAGCTTTCTGGTGTTGCCTCTTCAATTGTATATGATTGATTATTAAACTGAATTTCCTTCCCTGCTGAACGTGCAGATGCTAGAAATTTAATTTGTTTAATAGGAAAATTACGTTTCTTTAAATGCTCCATCATTGCTGTGCCTACTGCTCCTGTCGCACCTACGACAGCTACTGTCAATTGCTTCGTCATAATCTCATCTCTCCTCAAAACTAGTTACATAATGTTGGATATTGTAACATAAAACCTTGTCGTTGTGTAGGATTAATTTGATTATTTAAAAAATTGTATAAGTATCGGCTGCAATTGTTTTTTATGAATTGCACCATGAACCGTTTCCACCATTTTTGAAAAATCAGCAACAATTGATGTTGGCTTTTGTAGCGGATCATCTTGCCCAAATGGAATAAAGTATATATTTTTGGCATTTAATAACTTCATCACATTTTGCCCATTTAAACCAAGCCCATCATTTGTCGAAATGCCAATCACAACAGGGGAACCATTGCGTAAAGTTGCTTTAGCAGCCATTAATACCGCACTATCCGTTGCAGCATTAGCAAATTTACTAATAGAATTGCCTGTCATTGGTGCAATGAGCATACAATCTAGCGGGTTTTTCGGCCCAAATGGTTCCGCCTCTACAATGGAAGAAACAACCTTTTCCCCTGTTGCTGCTTCTATTTTCGCAACCCATTCATCCCCCGTGCCAAAACGTGTTGCAGCATGTAAAACAGATGGTGTAATAATTGGCACAACTTGCGCTCCTGCCTGCTTCAAGCTTTCAATTTTCGGCACGACATCGGCGTATGTGCAATGCGATGCTGTAATGCCTAATCCAATGCGCTTTCCTTCAAGCATTGCTCCGCCCTCCAATCCAGTATTGCTATTTTCAATAAATGCGCAGCATCCGTGCTAAAATATTTCCCAGGTAATCCTGCTAACAGCTCATACTGTGTAACACTTTCTGTTATACAGCCTGGCGCAGATGCTAAATCATAAATTGGCATTGCTAATTGCTCACGCATCGTTGGTGTTAACCACTTTGCTGGAATTGTATTAATTAAAGCCTCTGCCTCAATAGATGGTAGCTCATCTAATAAATACGATTCGTAGCCAAGCGCTAATGCTTCACAATGCTGCGGCACAGAGCGCACAAAAATAATCACATCCGCCTGCATATTTTTAAGCATATGTGCTGTCATTTTAGCTACCCGTCCAAAGCCTGTAATAATAAAGCGCTTATGACGCACTGCTCGCTTACCCTCATAGTAATATGCTAAAAAGGCTTCCGCTGTTAATGCTGCATTTTGCCAAATAAACGCCTCTTGTTGCAAATAGCGATGTACTGTATGCTTCTTTAAAATGACTTCCCATTCTGGTGATAGCTTTCCAGCATGCACTAATGCTTTTTGAATACCAAGTACCATTTGCACATCGATTTGTAATGGCTGAATAGGTAATACAACAACGTCTGGATGAAACTCTAAAGCTGTTGCATTCAACTCTGCATCCCAGCTCGTTTTATTTTTGTAAAAAACAGTTCGTTCCTCACTAGCTAAATTTTTGGCTAGCACTTTCATTCGCTCATCTGTCCCAACAACTAACCAGCGCTCTGTCATTGCTCATAGCTTCTAAATGTTGTTGTCGTTTTATTAAACAAAATTCGATCCTCACCAATCAAGGCGATCTCCTCCCAAGGTATAAACGCTGCCCCTGCTTTTCTTTTTTGAAACATAAGCTTTGTTTGTGGCATTAGCTCAAAGCCGATAATCTTTCCTGTCGTCGGCTCAAACAAGCATTCTGTATCCGCTAAAAAGCCATAGCGAACACCATTTTGCATTTCAATTAACTCTTTGTCAGCAAGCTCTGATAAAAGCATATTCTCCCTCCTTTTCAGTGCTTCACCATACTATATGCATCGTACAATTTGAACGTTCGCCTAAAAGAGAATTTTATCGTTAGTAAAAAATTCTTTTATCAATCATTAAAAAAACGTCTGAAATCAAGAAAGAAAACTTGATTTCAGACGTATTTATTTTTCTGGTCCAATAATTGCAATCGCTGGCTCCTGCAATAAAATATCAGTAATTAATTCATTAATTGTGTCCATCGAAATCGCATCGATAGACGCAAGCACTTCATCGACAGAGCGATGACGTTGATGAATTAATTCATTCAAGCCGTTGCGATTCATATGATCCTCTGAGCCTTCAAGACCTAACACGAAGCTACCTTTTAATTGCTCTTTAGCATTTTCCAGCTCTAGCTCTGTAATGCCTCCTGCAACGATATCAAGCAATGTTGCATCAATTGTATGCTGCATTTGGCTTAACTGCTGCTTGCTCGTGCTGCCGTAAACTGTTAATGAGCCAACATCCTCATACGATGTTTGGTAAGAATAAATAGAGTAAGCTAAGCCACGCTCCTCACGTACCTCTTGAAATAGCCTTGAGCTCATATTGCCACCGATAATATTATTCAGTGCAATTAAGCTATAAATATCAGGATTTTTCACGCCGATTGCTGGGAAGGAAATGGCTACATGTGCCTGCTCAATATCTCGTTCTTTGATGATTTCACCAGCTGTGAAGATGGGATAAGATAAAGTTGGCTCCACTGCTTCAACGCTCGCTTGAAACTGTCCAAATAGCTGCTCAATCGTTGCTAATAGCCCTTCTGTTATATTGCCTGCTACAGAAATAACAACATTTTGTGGACTATAATGCTTTGCCATATAATGACGAATCATTGCTTCATCAAAAGTTGCTAATGTTTCAGCTGTCCCTAAAATGGGACGCCCTAATGCATCATTTGGGTACATGACAGCCCATAGCTTTTCATGTACATCATCATCTGGTGCATCCTCACTCATATAAATTTCCTCTAATACAACTTGACGCTCACGCTCAATATCCTCTGCTGTAAGTGTTGAATTAAAGAACATATCAGCTAATACCGTTACAGCTAGCTCAGCGTGATGGTCTAACACCTTGGCATAATAACATGTATTTTCCTTTGAGGTGAAGGCGTTAATTTCGCCACCAATTCGGTCAAATAACTCCGCAATTTGCCTTGCTGATCTCGTCGTCGTTCCTTTGAATAGCATATGCTCAATAAAATGAGTAATACCGTTTTCTTTGGGTAGCTCATAGCGAGAGCCTGCATTGACCCATATACCAACTGAAAGTGAGCGTACATGCGAAAGTTGCTCTGATACGATGCGCACACCATTTTTACACGTTGTTACTTGCACTGTCATTTTCTTTTCTCCTTCTTATCTAAATCAAGCTAAAAAAGACTGTACAAAAAAGTGTACAGTCCTTTATATTGTTAGTTCATTAATAATTATGCTTGCTCAGCGCGCTCTTTTTCCTCTTTAATCACGACTTTACGTGATAGGTTGACACGCCCTTGGTTGTCAATTTCGATACATTTTACTAGCAATTGATCGCCAAGCTTTAATACGTCCTCTACAGCTTTCGTACGTTCTTCTTGAATTTCAGAAATGTGTAGTAAACCATCTTTACCTGGGAAGATTTCACAAAATGCGCCGAATTTTTCGATACGCTTAACAGTTGATAAGTAGTATTCGCCTACCTTCGCTTCGCGTACGATCGATTCGATAATTTCTTTTGCTCGATTGTTCATTTCTTCATTTGCAGAAGAAATGTAAATTGTACCGTCTTGCTCTGTATCGATTTTTACGCCAGTTTCATCGATAATTTTGTTAATTTGCTTACCACCTGGTCCGATAACATCACGGATTTTATCAGGGTTGATTTTAATTGTAATAATTTTCGGTGCATATTTTGAAAGCGATGCACGCGGTTGATTTAATGTTGTCATCATATGCTCTAAAATATGCATACGACCGATTTTTGCCTGAGTCAACGCTTCTTCTAGAATGTTACGTGATAGGCCATCAATCTTAATATCCATTTGCAATGCTGTTACGCCTTTAGCTGTACCTGCTACTTTAAAGTCCATATCACCAAGGTGGTCTTCCATCCCTTGAATGTCTGTTAAAATAGAGTAGTGCTCGTCCTTTTTAATAAGACCCATTGCAATACCAGCTACAGGAGCTTTTAAAGGTACACCTGCGTCCATCATTGCAAGCGTTGATGCACAAATTGAAGCTTGAGATGTTGAACCATTTGATTCTAATACTTCAGATACACAACGAATTGTGTATGGGAAAGATACTTCATCAGGAATCACTGCTAGCAATGCACGCTCACCTAACGCACCGTGACCAATTTCACGACGACCAGGGCCACGTATTGGGCCTGTTTCCCCTACAGAGAATTGTGGGAAATTGTAATGATGCATAAAACGTTTTGATTCCTCAATACCTAAGCCATCAATAATTTGTACATCGCCTAAGGCACCTAATGTACAAATTGACAATGCTTGCGTTTGACCACGTGTGAATAACGCAGAGCCGTGTGTGCGGTCAAGTAAGCCTGCTTCAGAAGAAAGTGGACGAATTTCGTCAAGCTTACGACCATCTGGACGCACTTTATCTTCTGTAATTAAGCGGCGCACTTCATCCTTCACCATTTTATCTAAAATGCCTTTTACTTGCTTAATTGTCTCGTCATCAGCTTCCTGCTCTTCGTAAGATGCTAATACACGTTCTTTTACCGCTGTAATCGCTTCTTCACGTGCGTGCTTTTCAACTGTTTGAATTGCCGCATTCATGTCTGCTTCACAGGCTGCTTTAACTGCTGCTGTTAATTCCGCATCTAGCTCATATAACGTAACAGCAATTTTTTCTTTGCCGATTTCAGCGACAATTTGCTCTTGGAAGGCGATTAATTTTTTAATTTCCTCATGCCCAAACATAATTGCCTCTAACATCACTTCTTCAGGTACTTCTAGAGCGCCTGCTTCTACCATGTTAATAGCATCTTTATTACCAGCTACAGATAAATGGATTGTGCTTTGTTCCATTTGCTCTGTTGTTGGATTTAATACAAACTCATTATTAATATAGCCAACATGTACGCCAGCGATTGGTCCGTCAAATGGAATGTCCGAAACAGCTAATGCTAATGAAGAACCGAACATTGCCGCTACATCTGATGGGCAATCTGAATCATTTGACATCACCATTGAAATAACTTGTACTTCGTTACGGAAGCCATCTGGGAACATTGGACGGATTGGACGGTCGATTAAACGCGATGCTAAAATTGCATTTTCTGAAGGTCGCCCCTCACGCTTAATAAAGCCACCTGGAATTTTACCTGCTGCATATAGACGCTCTTCATAGTTCACTGTTAATGGGAAGAAATCTAATGGCTTTGGTGATTTTGACATTGTAGCTGTTGATAATACCGCTGTTTCGCCATAGCGAATTAATGCAGCACCATTTGCTTGTTTTGCTAACTGTCCTACTTCAACAACAAGTGGACGGCCAGCCCATTCATACGAATAGACTTTTTTGTCGTTCATCTAATGAACCCCTTTCTACTTTTACACCCTACTTCAGCTTTTTTGTATGTACTATAGTTAGTGTATCAAAAATGTAGTTTCTATGCTAAATTTTTTTATTTTCTCTGAAAGTTTTTATACATAAATAAAAAGCGGGAAGTTTCCCGCTTTTTATATGAGATTAGCGACGTAAGCCTAAACGCGTGATTAATTCACGGTAACGTTGTACGTCTGTTTCACGAAGATATTTTAATAAGTGACGACGACGACCTACCATTTTGTAAAGACCACGCTCTGAGTGGAAATCTTTTTTGTGTGTACGTAAGTGTGTATTTAATGCATTGATTTCTGCAGTTAATACAGCGATTTGTACTTCTGGAGAACCAGTGTCGCCTTCGTGAGTACGGTACTCAGCGATAATTTCGTTTTTACGTTCTTTTGTAATTGCCATTTGAAATGACCTCCTATAATTTGAATATCCCCTGTAGCACAGCAATCGTCAGGAGTAACATAAAGCCGAGCTAAGGTTCTGTGTATTGAACACTCTAGGAATTGTACCATAGCCAGTGATGACAAGCAACTATTTTACTTCTTCACCTAAGAAATAGTCGATTGCCTCTTGCTTATCAAGCTCAATTTGTGCCACAAGCTCATCAATGCCCGAAAACTTTCGTTCGCTACGGATTCGTTTATACCAGCCAACAACGACTTCCTCACCGTAAATATTTTTATCAAAGTCAAAAATATGTACTTCTATAGACAATTGCTTTTCCTCTGGATTATTAAATGTAGGCTTATAGCCAACGTTACAAACACCATTATGCCACTTATTTTGCACTAAAATTTTGACCGCATAGACACCTGTTGCTGGAATAAAGCAGCCTGCCATTGATTGTACGTTAGCCGTTGGGAAGCCCAGCGTGCGTCCACGTTTATCACCGTGAACAACGATACCTGGTACTTCAAACGCTCGCCCAAGCAATATGCATACTTCCTCCATTGCGCCTTCCTTTAACAGTTTGCGGATGCGTGTAGAGCTTATTTTTTCATCACAATCGCTTTGCTTATCAATCGTTGTCACACCAAAATCACCTTGTGCTAATTGCTCCAATAGCTGCATATTGCCTTTGCCAAATTCGCCGAATGAATAATCAAATCCTGCTGTTACATGCTGTACATGTAAATCTCGAATGAAATATTGGACGAACTCCTCTGGCGATAGCTTTGCAAAATCAGATGTAAAATTAACAACAAATACAGTATCTACACCTAATGCTTTCAATGTATCTAGCTTTTGCTGCAAGGGTGTTATATAAAATACTTGCTCATTTCGAGCACCTAATACAATTGTCGGATGTGGATCAAATGTCATGACAGCACTTTTAATCCCTAATTGTTGCGCCTTTTCAATTGCATGTTCAATTACAGCTTGATGTCCTTTATGAACACCGTCGAAAAAGCCGACTGCTAATGAATAAGCCGCCTCTGGTCGCTCTAATTGATGAGGATATTTTAAATAAATGACTTCCATTTTAGGTTTATACCTCCTGCTCTAGTTCAGGGAACATTTTTTCGGGCTTCATCATATTTTCCTTTGTAGAATGTGCGATATAAACAGCTCTTGCCTGCCCATTTTTCGCATAAACAATTTTATCATACTGCTTTAATAATGCATGCATTTCAAGCACTTGTCCATTAGAAATCTGCTTGTCATTCGTTTCATCGATTTCAATAAAAGGATAGTCCTTAAGCGCATGTTCAACAGGCAATATTTTATTCGCAATTTGCCCGTTATCCATTAACTCCTGCACCTCTGCTAATGTCAAGCAGTTTTCCTTTGTAAAAGAGCCTGAGGTTGTTCTCACAAGTGATTGCATATGTGCAGGGTAGCCAAGCACTTCTCCAATTTGCACAGCAAGTGTGCGAATATAGGTGCCTTTGCTACATGCTGTACGTATAGCAAATTGTACTTGCTCCCCTTCGAATACATCAGCATCGTCTAATAATGTTAAGTCATAAATTGTGATTTGTCGTGTTGGACGCTCTACCGTTTGTCCTGCGCGTGCATACTCATACAGCTTTTTGCCATTTACCTTGACAGCAGAATACATAGGGGGCGTTTGTGTAATCGTGCCTGTTAGCTGTTCTAAAGCTGCTAAAATCTCTGTGCGGTTAAACGACTTATATGCTGTATTTTGCTCAACCGTTTCCCCTTCTGCATCTTCTGTTGTCGTAGCACGCCCAATGCTAATAATTGCTTCATAGGTTTTGCCTGCATCGGTAATATATTCTGCAATTCTAGTTGCCTGTCCAATACAAATTGGCAAGACACCTTCTACATTAGGATCTAACGTACCTGTATGACCTACTTTTTTTGTTTTTAAAATTTTGCGTAGCTTAAATACACAGTCATGGCTCGTCATACCACGTTCTTTCCATAATGGCAAAATCCCGTTCATCGCCAATTCCTCCCTAAAAGTACAAATAGCTGCCTGAAAAGTCATGCCTTCGCATGGTTTTCAGACAGCTTTTCCCACAATTTTATTTATCTTCATGTAATGAGCGCAGTAATGCGTCGATTTTATTACCATATTCGACAGAAGAGTCGAATTCAAATAAAATTTCTGGTGTACGGCGCAAGCGGATGCGTGAGCCGATTTCAGAACGTATAAAGCCTGATGCTTTTTCTAATGCTTTTAACGTTTCTTCTCTTTCACGTTCATTACCCAATGATGAAATATATACAGTTGCCTGTTGTAAATCCCCTGTTACAGCAACATCCGTTACTGTAACAAAGCCTACACGTGGGTCTTTAATTTTACGTCCTAAAATTTCGCCAAGCTCCTTTTTCATTTGCTCAGCAATTCGGTTTGATCGTAGAGACATAACAGTCACCACCTTAACAAATTTCCTTTATCTATAAATACTCACGGAACATTTCAAGTCGTTCCCATTCAGGGTTTGATTCTAAATAATGTAACGCGTGCGTAATTTCACGCTCAGCCGCCTCTTTAGAGGAAGCGACTGCGACGAGGGCAAGGCGCGTACGCTGCCAGACGTTTTGATGATCGATTTCTGCAACAGATACATTAAACTTTTGCTTCGTTCGTGTCACCATTCGTTGCAGTACCGCACGCTTTTCCTTTAATGAATGAGCAGTATGAATCATGAATTCAACCTCTGCATAAACAATCATTATGCGCGTTTAACCTCTTCCATTACGAAGGCTTCGATAATATCGCCCTCTTTAATGTCATTGAAGTTTTTAATTGTGATACCGCACTCATAGCCTTTTGCTACTTCTTTCGCATCATCTTTGAAGCGCTTTAACGAGTCTAACTCACCTTCAAAAATAACGATGCCTTCACGAATCACACGTACGCCTGCGTCACGCACCATTTTACCTTCAATTACGTATGAACCTGCAATTGTACCAACCTTCGATACGCGAATTGTTTGACGAACTTCCGCTTGCCCCACAACTTTTTCTTCAAATTCTGGGTCAAGCATCCCTTTCATCGCTTGCTCAATTTCTTCGATTACTTTATAAATAATACGGTGTAGACGGATATCTACGCCTTCTTCTTCTGCTGCACGCTTCGCATTGACATCAGGGCGAACGTTGAAGCCAATCACGATTGCATTTGAAGCTGCTGCCAATGTAATATCTGACTCTGTAATAGCGCCAGCACCCGTATGGATAATTTTTACGTTAACGCCTTCTACATCAATTTTCATTAATGAAGCAGCCATCGCTTCAACTGTACCTTGTACGTCAGCTTTGACGATTAAGTTCAATTCTTTCATTTCGCCTTGGCTCATTTGCTCAAACAAGTTGTCTAACGTTACACGCTGTTTTTCAGAGCGTTGTGCTTGAATTGCTGTCATTGCACGAGATTCACCAACAGAACGTGCTGTTTTTTCATCTTCGAATACAACGAAGCGGTCACCTGCTTGTGGTACATCATTTAAACCTGTAATTTCAACAGGTGTCGATGGGCCTGCATCTTTTACACGACGCCCTAAATCATTAACCATTGCACGCACACGACCATATGCGTGACCTACTACGATTGGGTCACCTACACGCAATGTACCATCTTGTACTAATAATGTCGCAACAGAGCCACGACCTTTATCCAATTGTGCTTCAATCACTGTACCGATAGCTGAACGTGCTGGGCTTGCTTTTAACTCGCCAACTTCTGAAACAAGCAGAATCATTTCTAATAGTTGGTCAATTCCCTCACCTTTAAGTGCAGAGATTGGTACGAAAATTGTATCGCCACCCCAATCTTCAGGTACTAAGCCATGCTCTGTTAATTCTTGCATAACACGGTCAGGGTTTGCAGATAGTTTATCCATTTTATTAATTGCTACGATAATTGGTACTTCTGCCGCTTTCGCATGGTTAATTGCTTCCACTGTTTGAGGCATTACACCATCATCTGCTGCAACAACGATAATCGCTAGGTCCGTTACTTTTGCACCACGTGCACGCATTGTTGTAAACGCAGCATGTCCTGGTGTATCAAGGAACGTAATTTTCTTGCCATCTACTTCTACTTGGTATGCCCCAATATGCTGTGTAATACCACCAGCTTCTCCATCCGTTACTTTCGTATTACGAATCGAGTCTAGCAATGATGTTTTACCATGGTCAACGTGACCCATAATTGTCACAACTGGTGGACGCTCGCGTAATTCTTTTTCGCTCACTTCTTGTTCGAAATGTGTTTCAAGGTCTGTAATATCTATGCGAATTTCTTCCTCTACTTCTACACCGTAGTCAGCACAAATCAGCTCAATCGCATCTTTGTCTAACTCTTGGTTAATTGTTGCCATAACGCCTAGCATAAATAATTTTTTAATCAATTCAGATGGCTCACGATGCAATTTTTTTGCTAGCTCTGCCACTGATAATGATTCATAAAATGTAATTTTTTCTGGCAATTCCTTTTGTACTGTTTGTACAGGTGGTTGGTACCCTCTATTTGGACGACGTTTACCACCGTGAATACCTGGCTTTTTACGCTGTTGGTTAAAGCCACCTTGGTTATTTTTATTACCGCCGCTTTTACCGCGACTATTTTGATTGTTATTTTGTGTCATATTTCTATTTTGGCTACCTTTTGTATTAGATTTGTCACTCTGTGACGTTTTATTTTGTTCTACATTCGGAGCTTTATCCGCTTTTTTCATTGGCTGCTGCTTGGATTGTGAACGTGCATCTCTTTGCACTTGTTGCGATGCGCCTGCATTTTTAGCAACTGGCTTTGCAGGTGTTGCTTTTTTCGGTTCTGCTACTTGCTGAAAGACAGAATCAAGCTTCGTAATCGTCCCAGCATTAAGCATTGACATATGATTTTTCACTTCTACATCAAGCTTTGTGAGCTGCTCCATTACTTCTTTACTCGTTTTATTTACCTTTTTCGCATATTCATGAACTCTAATTTTGCTCATCTGCTCACCCCCGATTAATTTTCGTTGAGTAGACTAGACATTTTTTTCGCAAACCCACGATCGGTTATAGCTAATGCTACACGTGCTTCCTTTCCTGTAGCATGTCCTAGATCATAGCGATCTCCTAAAACATAAAACTCAACGTTGTAATACGTACATTTATCTTTAATTTTTTTCGCTGTGTTAGCAGAAGCATCGCCTGCAAGAAGAACTAATTTTGCTCCCCCCGTACGCACTTCCTTCACAACTAGCTCTTCTCCAGAAACAACTTTTCTTGCCCTTGCAGCAAGTCCTAATAATTGCAGTATTGCACTGTTCGTCATAAAATAGACTCCCTGCGAATAAGCTTCAATAGCTCCTCGTATATTTCTTCTGGAATCGCTACTTCAAGTTGTCTTCCTAAGCTGTTTTTTTTACGTGCCTCTTCAACAGCCTTTTCCGATTTTGAAACATAAGCTCCACGTCCCGACTTTTTCCCTGTAATATCAACAGATACTTCGCCCTCTTTCGAACGTACAACACGAATCATTTCTTTTTTCGGATACATTTCACCTGTTGCTACACATTTGCGTAAGGGCACTTTTTTTTGTACAGCCATCCCGTGTTCACCTTCCTTACAAAATGCTGCTGACTCACAGCACCTTGCAGGAAAGGCTATGAGTAGCTAGCTGATTTGCTGACTATTCTTCATCATCTTGATATAAATCATATTCGATATCATCATATGCAGCAGTATTATTATTTTGTGGAATAAATGTGCTCGTTTCAGAAGGATAAATTCCTAATTCACGTGCATCTGTTTCACTTTTAATATCGATTTTCCAGCCTGTTAATTTAGCTGCAAGACGCGCATTTTGACCACGCTTACCAATCGCTAATGACAGCTGATAATCTGGTACAACAACCGTTGTCGATTTTTCTTCCTCATTCACTTGTACATCTAATACCTTTGATGGGCTTAACGCATTTGCAACAAATACGATTGGATCTTCAGACCATTCCACGATATCGATTTTTTCACCATTCAATTCATTGACGATTGTTTGGACACGTGCCCCCTTCGCTCCTACGCATGAACCCACTGGATCTACCTCAGGATTATGTGCATGAACAGAAATTTTCGAACGGTCACCTGCTTCACGTGCAATCGATTTAATTTCAACAGTACCATCAAAAATTTCCGGTACTTCCATTTCAAATAAACGGCGCAATAGACCTGGGTGTGTACGTGATACAATTACCTGTGGACCACGTGTTGTACGCTCTACTTTCGTAATATAAACGCGAATACGTGATTGCGGTTTATATACCTCACCTTGAATTTGCTCATTTACTGGTAATGCAGCTTCCACTTTACCTAATGATACGTAAATATTACGTGCATCTTGACGTTCAATCGTCCCAACAACGATGTCATCTTCACGATCAACATACTCTTCGTAAATTAAACCGCGTTCTGCTTCGCGCACACGCTGTGTTACAACTTGCTTCGCTGTTTGTGCTGCAATACGCCCAAAGTTGCGTGGTGTGACTTCTTGCTCTAATACATCGCCGATTTCATATGCAGGATTAATCATTTTTGCATCTTCTACTGCGATTTCTAAACGATCATCTTCTACTTCCTCTACTACATCTTTACGAGAGTATACAAGCATCGTGCCTTTTTCTAAATTTAAATCTACTCGTACATTTTGCGCTTGGTTAAAATTACGTTTATACGCTGTTACTAATGCTGCCTCAATGGCTTCGATTAACACTTCTCTTGAAATACCCTTTTGCTCTTCAAGGGCTGTTAAAGCATCTAGTAAATCACTACTCATTTTCTGTTCACTCCTAAATTTGCTTATCTGAAAAGTCAATCGCAAGTCGTGCCTGCGCTACTTTTTCTTTATCGATTTGTACATTGATTTTGCGTGTCTTAATGCGAACTTCCATTTCTAAACCTTGTTCAGTATATGCTGTTAAATAACCATGAAATTCTTTCATATCCTTCACTGGCTCATATGTTTTCACATAAATATATTTGCCAATTGATTTTACAAAATCTTCTTCTTTTTTTAATGGGCGTTCTGCACCTGGTGAAGATACTTCTAAATAATAATTTTGCTCGATTGGATCCTTTTCATCCAAAATGATGCTTAAACGTTCACTTACTTGGGCACATTGATCGATATCAATTCCACCTTGTGGCGTATCTACATAAACACGTAGAAAATAGTTGCGACCTTCTTTCACAAATTCAACATCTACTAATTCAAGGTTTAATTCAGCAACAACAGGCATTGCGAGCGCTTCAATCGTTGAAGTAACTTTGCTCATCATATCCCCCTCATATCATATTCTTACTTTATTATTTGTTTTGCCGTTAAATGTATAAAACAAACTTGAAATGCTCTTTTCATGGAACGTCCCAAAAACCGTAATTGCCTTCGAACAGCCTTTTACTTACTTCAGCCAAAGCTTCCGCTGCACTGTTCATATACTTCAACAGTTAAGAGCAATTTTCTAACAGGGCAATATTTTCAAAAAAAGCGGATAGCTGTCTAAAAACAAGCTTTTTAGACGGTCTTGTCATTTCCGATTTGTTGTAAAACAACAGAAAAGAGCGGGAGAAACCCACTCTTTTGCTGCAAACCTTCAACAAATTGTTACACTAACAATAGCATACCTAGGCTACAATTGCAAATGTAGCAACTTGCCATTAAAACAATGATAGCTGATTAGCATCAGGAAGTCCTTCTAAGCAACCTAGCTGATCCATGTATTCAATCAATGTTTTAGAAACCCGACCACGTCGCTGTAAATCCTCCTTCGATAAAAATTCGCCATCTGCACGCGCTGCAACGATTTGCTTTGCTACGTTCGTTCCTAGACCTGGAATTGCATCAAATGGTGGAATCAATGCATTGCCATCAATGATAAACTCACTTGCCGTTGAACGATAAAGGTCAACCGATTTAAAATGCATGCCACGCTCACACATTTCAAGTGCAATTTCTAGCACTGTCATCAAGTTCTTTTCTTTCGGGCTGGCATCTAAGCCTTTCATATTAATTTCATCAATTTTTGTACGAATAACAGCAGGACCTTGCTTCATCGCAATTAAATCGAAATCATCTGCACGTACCGTAAAATATGCCGCATAATATAAAATGGGATGATGTACTTTAAACCACGCGATACGCACAGCCATTAATACATAAGCCGCTGCATGGGCTTTAGGGAACATGTACTTAATTTTTTTACAAGAGTCAATATACCATTCTGGTACCTTATTTTTGCGCATTTCCTCTTCCATTTCATCCGTTAAACCTTTCCCTTTACGTACGGACTCCATAATTTTAAAGGCGAATGCTGGCTCTAACCCTTGGTAAATTAAATACACCATAATATCATCACGACAGCCAATTACTTCTGATAATACACATGTACCACCTTTAATAAGCTCCTGCGCATTACCTAGCCATACATCCGTTCCATGTGATAAACCTGAGATTTGCACAAGCTCACTAAATGTTGATGGCTTTGTTTCCTCTAACATTTGACGTACAAAGCGTGTACCAAACTCAGGAATACCAAGCGTTCCTGTTTTTGTACCAATTTGCTCTGTCGTTACACCAAGCGATTCCGTTGTGCTAAAAATTTTCATTACTTCTGGATCATCTGTCGGAATCGTTTTTGGGTCAATACCCGATAAATCTTGCAACATACGAATTACGGTTGGATCATCGTGTCCAAGTATATCAAGCTTCAAAATATTGTCATGAATCGAATGGAAGTCAAAGTGTGTCGTTTTCCATTCTGCATCTTGCGCATCTGCTGGATACTGTACAGGTGAGAAATCATAAATATCCATATAATCTGGTACTACAATAATTCCCCCTGGATGCTGTCCTGTTGTTCGTTTAACTCCTGTACAGCCTTGCACAAGTCGATCAACTTCGGCGCCTCGGAATGTCAAATTATGATCATTCGCATAGCCCTTTACATAGCCATATGCTGTTTTCTCAGCTACAGTACCAATTGTTCCAGCGCGGAACACGTAATCATCACCAAATAGCACTTTTGTATAGTTATGTGCTTGTGGTTGGTATTCACCAGAGAAGTATGACGATAGGTAAGCCTTTGAAGTTATCGCCAGCTTTTCCCCCGTCCCACACCGTGCATGAGGCTTTCACACTCACACGGCGTTCCATCGTTAGTTTTGTTGAATGTTATAGACTAAGCTTTGGATTTCCTATTTCCGTTCTTAGTCCGTTTAATTTGTTAACTGCTTTTGCTTCGAATTTACTTAATAACTTTTGATAATCTTTATTCCTTAAAGGGTCTGAATTGTGAATGAGCATATGATACTTTCTATTGATAATAATCAAATTATCGTATTCATCTGTACCACCTTGTGCTGTTGGTTTTATATGATGACATAGTGCCTGATGAGGTGTTAATCTCTCACCCGTAATTCCACAGCAGCCTTTTTGTGCTACATATTTGCTCAATCGGTTATTCTCATACAGAATACTTTTTGATTTATATATTCCTTTACGAAACATTTCGATCTCTCGAGTGGGCACTTGTTTTAAATCTCTATGAATTACTTTCCTATCAGCTTCATTGTAAATTGTGAATTCAGGCTTTCGCTGTCCTCGTATATCATGTCGAACAGCTTCAATAGGATATACCAGCAATCCATTGCTTTTGAAACGTGGATAATTGTAATCTCCGTAAAATTTATCAATCACTCCGTTTGTTTCTTTTGTTTTCACAAAGATATTTCTTATCATGAGTGATTTAATATTTGGATGAATGTTGTGCCTTATCTCATTAAAATCCTGAGCAATCCGAGTTGCAATCTTATAATAGTTTTGCAGCCCTAAAATATTCGCATTAAAATTCATCACTTTTTGTGGAGTAGGACTTTTTCTTAGTTTTACTAGCTGATGCCTTATAACGCCTTGTACCTTTTCTTTTGCTCTTGGGTCCATCTTAGAATTGACGATGTATCCTGTTTTCGCATTGCCTTTTTGTACCGCTCTAAAGCGAACTCCTAAAAAGTCTGTACCATTCTTACGCAAATTTGTGATTTTACTTTTTTCTTCACTAATTTCTAGCCCTAATCGTTCTTTTAACCATTTTTCAACAGCTATTTTAATCTTTCGAGCATTTTCATATGAGTTCGTGAATATTTTAAAATCATCTGCGTATCGAACTAGATACATTGGTTTTAATCTTGTCTTTTTAAGTGCGTCCGTTTTATTGCGTTTTAGCTTATAAGGTACTCGTGTCGGTTTCGTTTCCCATTGATTTGAAATCCACCAATCCAACTCGTTTAATACTACATTGGCAAGTAGCGGAGATAAAATTCCTCCTTGGGGTGTTCCTTTCATTGGTACTCCTTCACCTGTAATTTCAGCTTTCAGCATCTTTTTGATGATTACTAATACCTTTTTATCCCTAATACCAATCGTCCATAATTGTCTCATTAGCTTTTTATGATTTACATTATCGAAGAAACCTTTAATATCGATATCAACGACAAAGTGTTGATGACTATGATTCACCATATGATAGCATCTTGCGAGTGCATCATGTGTGCTTCGTTTCGGTCTAAAGCCATAACTTTGCGGATGAAATTTCGCCTCTGTAATCGGTTCTAATACTTGCAAAAACATTTGCTGTATTAATCTATCCTCAATAGTTGGGATACCAAGAGGTCGCATCTTTCCATTCGGTTTTGGTATGAATAACCTTCTTACTGCATGTGGTGAATGATTTTCCAGTCTTCTTCGAACAAGCTTGATTAGTTTATCAGCATTCATTTTGTTTAAATGTTTAATTGTGTGTCCATTAGTACCTTTCGTTTTACTACCTGCATTACTTTTAAGGTTACGAAAGGCGAGCATGATATTTTCTTCGGAAATAATCACATCATAAAGGTCTGTAAAATAACGACCACTTTTACTTTCGTTATAAAGATCATCAAAGGTTGTTTGCAATCCAAAATACTCATTGTTTCTTAACTTTTGAATCATTAAGTCAGTCAACTAATCACTCCCTTTGAGCTTTCGTTCTCTTTAGTCATACTAGAATCTGACTTGTGTAGGTTTGTTTTCAACACTAACGACTTGTGCCCTTCCCTCAGAAATGTTTTTTCCTCCGACCTATTTGTTATTCAGTCATCACTGGCATTTCATCATTGGTACTACGGCACTACTGCCACTCCGTTAAAACGAGTTATAGCTTAAATGCCTTTCCTCGTACCATCGTCATCGACATGCAACTGTCTCTTACGTTAGGAGCTTCACACGTTCCACTATTTCTATCTGTACATCTTTCCTTAGGTTCCCCCTAAATTCCGCTAGGCTTGCATGTGCCTGTAACACATGATGGATTTTCATAACCAAACGCTTACTCATCCATACCTAGAAGTCCTGCTTGGACCCCGCAGCATTTCTACAGCGTGACATTCACGAAAAGTCAGTCGAGGGTTCGTCCCAGTCATTCTACTGATTCTAACCATAGAAAGTTTATAGACGCCAGACCTATCATTCACAAGATTTCTCTCTTTCCACAGCCGAACTGTTTGGGTGAACTTCAGCCTACTTTAACGAGCTTCATACAAGTTTCAGTTTTGCAGTCCTCCGCTTGCATGTCGTAGCTTCAGCGAGTATGTTTCAGGGCGTTACTCCATCATTCCATACTTCGAAATAGCAGTTCTACCAATAATGGTGGCTAGTCTTTTCAACTAGCAACGTGTCGCACTTAAGTCTATGTCAGGTACCTTGTCTCCCTTGAACCCAAGGAAGGTTTCGAATGGGATATCTTGCCCATCTTTTTTATATGGTGTGCCACATTTTATACAATCTTTATTCGGTAAGTCAAAGCCTGATGCAACGGAGCCGTCTGCGATAAACTCTGAGTGCTTACAGCTTGGACAAATATAATGTGGTGGTAATGGGTTCACTTCGGTAATTTCCATAAAAGTGGCAACTAACGATGAACCTACCGAACCACGCGAACCTACTAAATAGCCGTCTGCTAACGATTTTTTTACGAGCTTAGCAGAAATTAAATAAATAACCCCAAAGCCATGCCCTAAAATCGATTTTAATTCTTTATCAATACGGGCTTGTACAATTTCAGGCAGCTCTTCACCATAAATGCTATGTGCCATTTCATATGTTAAATTCGTTACTTCATCATCTGAACCTTCAATTTTAGGTGTGTATAAATCATCTTTGATCGGTTTGACATCACCCACCATATTAGCGATTAATTGCGTATTTGTAACAACAATTTCCTCCGCTAAATCAGGGCCTAAAAAATCGAATTCTGCTAGCATTTCATCTGTCGTTCTAAAATGAACCTTTGGCAATGGGTAACGATTTAAAGGATTCGCCCCACCCATCGAGCCAATTAGAATTTGTCGGAACTTCCCATCAGTTTCATCTAAATAATGAACATTGCCTGTTGCAGCGACTGGAATATTCAGTTTTTTCCCAAGCTTCACAAGCCTGCGAATAATATCCTCTAAGTTCCATTCATCATGAATTGTTCCTCGTGCAATCAATTGTGAATACACAGGCTTTGGCTGCACCTCAATATAATCATAAAATTTTGCGACACGCTCTGCTTCCTCAGGTGTTTTATTCATAATCGTTTCAAAAAGCTCGCCATTGGAACAGCCTGAGCCAATAATTAAACCTTCGCGATATTTTTGCACATCGCTCTTTTTCAGGCGCGGTACTCGATAAAACGTTTCTGTATGCGCAATCGATACGAGCTTAAATAAATTTTTCAAGCCGATTTCATTTGTCGCTAAAATCGTACAATGTGAAGGTCTTGCTTGCTTATAGCTATCATCTCCACCAACGAAGCGATTAAAATCATCATGATATTTGATGCCTTTATCATGTGCCTCCTTTAATAAATGAAGCATCAGCTCACCTGTTGCCTCAGTATCATAAATCGCTCGGTGATGTTGTGTTAGCTCTACACCGTAGCGTTTACAAAGCGTATTCAAACGGTGATTTTTCAATGTTGGATTAAGCATACGCGATAACTCTAATGTATCGATAACTGGATGCTTATCAGTGCTTATACCGTATTTTTGGTAGGCAACATATAAGAACCCGATATCGAATGAAGCATTATGTGCAACGACGATGCTATCGCCAATGAATTCGTGAAACTCCCGCACTACTTCTTCCACTTCTGGTGCATCCCTTAACATATCATCTGTAATATGTGTTAAATCGATAATATTCGCTGTTAATGGCTTATGTGGATTAGCAAATCGCTCAAATTTACCAATTACTTGTCCATTTTGAATTTTGACAGCAGCAAGCTCAATAATTGTGTCATAAACAGTAGATAAACCTGTTGTTTCTACGTCAAAAACAACAAATGTCGCATCTTCTAAATTAATATGCTGCTCCTCATAGGCAATGGATGCAGCAGAGTCAACTAAATTTGCCTCTAAGCCATAAATTACTTTAATGCCATGCTTTTTCCCAGCAGCATAAGCATCTGGGAATGCCTGAACTCCTGCATGGTCTGTCACAGCAATTGCTGGATGCCCCCATTTTGCTGCTTGTCCAATCAAGCGGTCAACGGGTGTTACAGCATCCATTTGGCTCATCGGTGTATGCATATGCAGCTCAACACGCTTGTGTCCTTCTTCAGCTAAATCTTTTCGTGTCTCTTTTTTAATTTCCACAATATCGCGTGCCATCACGACTAAATCGCGTACAAATGTATCCATTTGCACAGAGCCGCGCACTTTTACCCACATGCCCTTGGATAGCTGTGCCATTAATTCAGCATCGCTATCATCACGTGAGAACATTTTTACTAAAATCGAATCCGTGTAATCCGTCATTTTAAATTCTAATAAAGAACGACCGCTTTTTAATACTTTAATTTCCGTCATGAACACGAAGCCTTCCAAGACGATAGAGCGCTCTTCCTCAAGCACCGAACGAATTTCAGCTGTTTCGCTATCTTTAATTTGTGCCCCGAGCTGGAATGGACGATTGCTTGCAACAGCTTGCGGTGAATCAGCTTTATCTTTTTCACGTTTTGCAAAATCTTCAAGTGCTTGCTGTGCTAGCATTGTCTCTTCCTGTCTACGCTGCTCTAAAAATGCCTCATGTGCCTGCTTCATTTCATCTGTTTGCTCAACTAATTGGAATTCAAGCGGGATATGGGGAAAGCCAAATTGCTGATAGCTTTTGGAAAGCTTGTCAGTATATTTTGATTTTAATGACATTTGCTCAATTTCATGCATCGTTGTTGCAATCAATTTATGCCCTGTCCATTGAGGCTTTTGCTCCATTAATTGATTTTTTAATGGCGGTGACATATCCTCTAGCTGCCGTATCATCGGTAGCCAATAATCTAGTACGAGCTCCTCTGTCACAATAGGTGCAGTCGTTTCAATGGTTAATGAGACATTAGCAATATGTGAAAACTTCTCTGTTAAACGTGCGATAAGTAGCTGATATACTTTATAAGGCAATATGTTTTGCAATTTAATAATAAAGCACCATACACGATTTTTTTTATGCACAGATAATCTTGTCAGCTCACCTTCTTCAAATAACGACATATAAATATCATCTGTTAATTCTAATTGCTGCAAGAGCATGAGAAATCTCGTTCTTGCCTCTTGTTGATTCGTCATCGTTCTCACCTTCCTCTAGCTAAAAATAGCATGGGGCGCCTGGAAAGACAAAATCTTTCCCGACACCCTCATCCTCTACATCTATTATTTACACTCTATTCGTTTGTGCGGAAAAATTCGCTTAAACGGTCAACTACTTCTTCCTTTGCCCATTCAAATGTTTCGCCTGTTTCACGCACTTTTACTTCTACAATACCTTCTGAAGCTTTTTTACCAATTGTAATTCGAATTGGTAACCCCATTAAATCTGCATCTGCAAATTTTACGCCTGGTCGCTCAGCGCGATCATCAAATAATACATCATAGCGGTATGATTTTAAAACGCTATAAAGCTCGTCCGCTAATTGGTTTTGTGCCTCATCCTTTAAGTTAACAGGCACTAAATGCACATCATATGGTGCAAGCTGTTTCGGCCATACAAAGCCGTTGTCATCTTGGAATTGCTCCGCGACAGCAGCAAGTATACGTGACACCCCAATACCATAGCAGCCCATAATAAATGGTTGCGCTTTGCCTTGCTCATCTAAAAACACAGCATTCAATTTAGCTGAATATGTTGTGCCAAGCTTGAAAATATGCCCAACTTCAATACCTTCAGCAAATTTGATTGTGCCATTACCATCTGGAGATGGATCACCTTCTTGAATGAAGCGAATATCTTCATAGCTATTAATGGCAAAATCGCGCTCTGGGTTCACATTGATATAGTGGAAGCCATCTTCGTTTGCTCCAGCAACGCCATTGCGAATCGATTTAATTGCATAATCTGCAATAACCTTCACTTCCACAGGAAGCTTCACTGGCCCAATTGAACCTGGAGAGCAGTTTAATAAATTTTTAATATCTGCTTCTTCTGCTAACTCCACAGATGACGCACCTAAAACATTTTTCAATTTAATGTCATTGATTTCATGATCGCCACGTGCTAGCACAACAACAAGCTCTCCATCTACATTAAACACTAATGATTTAATGCAGTTTGCTGCATCGACAGATAAGAAATTGCTAACATCGTCAATTGTTTTCACATCAGGTGTTGCTACTTTTTCTAGCTCTTTTTGTGCAGCATTGCTCGCTTGATAATCAACAATCACTTCTGCCATTTCGATGTTTGCAGCGTAATCAGAGGAATCAGAATAAGCAATGGTATCCTCACCAATTTTTGATAAGACCATAAACTCATGTGTACCTTTACCACCGATTGAACCTGCATCCGCAATGACTGCACGGAAATTCAAGCCAAGGCGCGTAAAAATATTAGAATATGCACGGTACATATCTTCATATGTTGCATCTAAGCTCTCTCTTGATGCATGGAATGAGTAAGCGTCTTTCATAATAAATTCGCGACCACGCAATAAACCAAAGCGTGGACGTTTTTCATCACGGAACTTTGTTTGAATTTGATAAAGTGTTAAGGGTAGCTTTTTATATGACTTAATTTCATCACGTACTAATGTCGTAATAACTTCCTCATGTGTTGGACCTAATGCAAAATCGCGCTCATGACGGTCTTTTAAGCGCATCAATTCTGGACCATATGCATCCCAGCGACCAGACTCTTGCCAAAGCTCTGCTGGCTGCAATGTCGGCATTAGTAGCTCTATTGAATTAATAGCCTCCATCTCTTCACGAATAATTTGCTCGATTTTTGTTAGTACACGCTTGGCTAATGGCAAATAGGAATAGACACCACTTGCATTTTGACGAATAAAGCCTGCACGTAACAATGCTTTATGTGATTGAACATCCGCATCTGCTGGTGTTTCTCGCAAAGTTGGAATAAATGTTAAACTCTGTTTCATGTATAGTTCCACCTCTAAACTGATTTTCTAATTCGCTTTATCTAAAAGAAGAATCTTTGTATGTCGTTCCATGTGACAACAATCATTAAAATCATTAGCAACACGATACCGACAAAATGTACAAGTCCCTCTTTTTGACGGTCTATCGGTTTGCCACGCACTGCTTCAAAGCCAAAGAATAATAAACGTCCACCATCAAGTGCTGGTAGTGGTAACAAGTTCATAATCCCTAAATTCATACTTAACGCCCCAGCCCAGAACAGTAAATTAAATATACCGTAAGATGTTGCTTCCTCCGTATATTTATAAATACCAACAGGACCGGACAGCTCATCAATGGATAACTGTGCTGTCACAAGTTTAATAACCGCTTTAAAAATCATTGTGGCCGTTTCATATGTTAGCTCTCCAGCGTAGGCAACAGCCTTTACTGGTGATTTCTCATAGGCACGTGCTGCATAAATACCGATTTGTCCAACCTTTTCACCTTTATCATTTTCTACAATTTTCGGTGTCAGCTCGAATGTTAGCTGTTCGCCTTTACGATCTACTACCATCACCATCGGTTGTCCCATTTTTTCTTGAATGGCCTGTGATAAATCTTCCCATGTTGAAATTTTATGACCATCAATCGCCGTTACTACATCATCTCGCTGTAGCCCAACAGCACTTGCTACACCATCGTCTGCAACTTGTGCGATTTTGGGCAGTGACTCATTTGTAGGCACACCTTGTAATAATCCCATTATTAAAAATAGAACAAACGCTAAAATAAAGTTGAATAACGGACCAGCAAAAATCGCCATCGAACGTTGACCAACTGTTTTCGCATTAAATGTACGATCATATGGGGCAATAATTGTTTCCTTGCCATTTTCAACAATAGACGCTGTGCGTGAAATATTATAGCGCACTAGATTTTCATCTTCATCATAGCCTTCAATCCAAAGCTCACGCTCTAAATCAGCACGTTCTACTTCCATAAATAAAATATTTGGATGCTGATTATTTTGATTTAAAATAATTTTTTCAACAGTGTTATCTTCATTCATTAATAGACCGACACGATAGCCTGGCTGTAATTCTACCGAATCCATATCATCGCCAGCCATACGAACATAACCACCGATAGGAAGAAGGCGTAATGTATAAACAGTTTCACCTTTCGTCATACCAAAAATTTTCGGCCCCATACCAATAGCGAATTCTCGTACCATAATTCCTGCACGCTTTGCGAATAGGAAGTGTCCTAGCTCATGGAAAAATACGAGTGAGCCAAAAATTACGATAAATGCAATAGCTGTTTGCATAATTTCCCACCTTCATATACTTTTTTCTTACTTGCTCAAACTTCTTTTATTTTACCATGTCCAATACAATTTTTCTCGTTTCATTGTCCACATGTAAAATCGTTTCTAAATCAGGGAGCAATATATTATGATGTGCATGCATCACACGTTCAATTAGCTCTTCAATTTGTAAAAACGTAATTTTTTCCTGTAAGAATAATGAAACAGCTGCTTCATTTGCCGCATTCATTGCTGTTAGCATCGTCCCACCTGCACGACCTGCTTCATAAGCAAGCTTTAATGCTTTAAAGCGCTCAAAGTCAACTTCTTTAAATGATAGTTGTCCAATTTGCGCTAAATTTAAAGCTTGTCCACCTTGCAGTGGCAAACGCTCTGGATAGCTAAGCGCGTATTGAATTGGCACACGCATGTCCGGTGTACCAAGCTGTGCAATGACGCTCGTATCATGATATTCCACTAATGAATGAATAATGCTTTCGCGGTGTAACAATACATCAATTTTATCATATGGCATATCGAACAATACATGTGCTTCAATCACTTCAAGCCCTTTATTCATCATTGTTGCCGAATCAATCGTAATTTTTGCTCCCATTGACCAATTTGGATGGTTTAGCGCATCTTTCACTGTTACATGCTGTAATTCTTCGCGGCTACGGTCACGGAAGGAGCCACCAGAAGCTGTTAAAATTAAACGTTCAATATTTTTCGGGTTTTCACCATTCATTGATTGGAATAACGCAGAGTGCTCACTATCGACAGGTAAAATAGGGGCGTTGTACTTGCGCGCCTCCGCCATTACTAAATGTCCTGCTGTAACGAGTGTTTCCTTATTGGCAATAGCGATTGTTTTACCCATACGAATCGCTGCTAAAGTCGACTCTAAGCCAACGCTTCCTAGTACAGCATTAACTAGCACCGTCGTTTCTGGATGTGTAGCTACTTCCACAAGCCCTTTTGCACCATATGTTACTTCGATATGTGGGTACTCCTGTTGCAGGCGGCTCGCATCCTCTGCGTCTTGCACAGATACAAGCTGTGGCTGCAAGTCTTGGATAATTTGTTTTGTTGCCTCAATATTGCGACCTGCTGATACAGCAACAAGCTGGAATTCCTCTTTTTGCGCCTTTAAAATATCAATTGTTTGTAAGCCAATAGAGCCTGTTGCTCCTAATAAACTAATTTTTTTCAACTTCTTTACTTCCTTTCAGTCACTGCGCTTAGCTAACGAAATGCAGCAAATTCAATAATGGTAAGACGAATAATAAGCTATCAAAACGGTCTAAAATACCGCCATGCCCTGGAAGAATAGTACCTGAATCCTTGACATCATAGTGACGCTTAATTGCAGATTCCACCAAATCTCCCATTTGCCCGAAAATCGAGCTAATAATGACGATGACAATTAGTAATGGCCACGATATAGTAAACGGCACAATAAGCTGCATAATCACTGCTGCAATGATGGCAACCGCAATTCCTCCTATAAAGCCCTCCACCGTTTTATTCGGCGATATTTCTGGCCACAGCTTATTTTTGCCAAAGCGACGACCGATAAAATAGGCACCTGAATCTGTTGTCCAAACGATTAATAATGCAAAAATAACGTATACTAAGCCCGCTTCACGCGTTTCAATGAAATAATAAAAGCCGATGCCAACATAGAGCGTGCTTAAAATAACAAATGCAACATCATCAAATGTAAAATGATTTTTGACAATAACGGAATAAACAAGCAATAAAATAACACCGATAATGAGTAATTCAAACTTCGTATAGCTTGTGACTTCCACTATTTTGATAGCATAGTTTTTTGGCAGTAAAATTGTAAACAATGTTAATGCGCCTAGTATGCCTGGTGCAGAAAAAATAGAAATACCCTTCATTTTTAAAATTTCATATAAGCCTACTGCTGCCATTGCATATACTAGTAAGGTAAATGGTAATTGTCCATATACGACGAAAGGAATAAATAACGCCGCTGCAATAACTGCTGTGATAATTCGTTGCTTCACTTCTGTTCTTCTCCTTTCAGCCCACCATACCGCCTATTTCGTTGCTGATATTGCTGAACTGCCTCTAATAAGCATTGCTCATCGAAATCCGGCCAAAGCGTATCCGTAAATAAAAATTCCGTGTAGGCTAATTGCCATAGCATGAAATTACTTAAACGTACTTCACCACTTGTACGAATTAATAAGTCCGGCTCTGGTAAATGTGCTGTCATTAAATGTGACGTAATATGCTCCTCTGACACTTCTTCAATCGCTAACCTACCTGCCGCTACTTCCTGCATAATATTTTGCATCGCAAGTACAATTTCCGCACGACTCCCGTAATTCATTGCAAAATTTAAAATTAAGCCCGTATTATGCTTTGTCGTATTCATCGCATGCTGTAAAGCTCTTTGTGTGTGGCCAGGTAAGCTTGCAAAATCACCAATCATTTGCACGCGAATATTACGTTCCATCAACTCTGGTAAAAAGGAATTTAAAAATTGCTCAGGAAGTCCCATTAAAAACTCAACTTCCGCTTTAGGACGCTTCCAGTTTTCCGTTGAAAATGCGTATAATGTCAAAATTTCAACACCTAAATCACAAGCATAGCGCGTAATTTTACGCACTGTCTTCATTCCTTCATGGTGTCCCGCAATTCTCGGCATTGACCGCTTCTTTGCCCATCTGCCATTGCCATCCATAATAATTGCAATATGCGAAGGAACTTCTGCATCAAGTAAGCTCTTGCTGTTATATTCGATTTCATTTTTATTTAATTTTTTTCCTAAAAGCTTTTTAAACATAGCCCATTCCCCCAACTACTTGCATATCGGACATATTTATCATATCAAAAAGAACTTTCCATGTCCTTTTATTTCTTATTATGAACAGCATTACAGTTAATTTTTTAGTTTTAATATGTAATTTCACCCTATAAATTATGGTGATAAGTTATTTTTTATGATAAAACCTCTTTTAATCAATTATCCCTTGGCATAATGGCCATTACTTATTTGGCATTCATCCCCGCAAGAGATTTTTACTTAATCAAGTAAAAAAGGCGCCCTGTTTGAAAGGACGCCTTAATTTAATTAAAGTTCTATCGTCATTATACAGATAAAATTTCTTGTTCTTTTTCTTTTGTTACATCATCGATTTTTGCGATAAACTCGTCCGTTAGCTTTTGAATGTCATCGCCATAGCCACGTAAGTCATCCTCTGTAATATCGCCGCTTTTTTCAAGCTTTTTCAAATCATCATTTGCATCACGACGCACATTACGCACAGCGATTTTTGCTTCTTCTGCCTCTTTTTTCACTTGCTTTACAAGCTCTTTACGACGCTCTTCTGTTAATGCAGGAATCGTTAAACGAATAACTGTTCCATCATTTGTTGGTGTAATACCAATATCAGATTTCATAATCGCTTTTTCAATTTCACCTAAAATTGATTTGTCGTAAGGTGCGATTACTAAAAGACGAGCTTCTGGAATTGATACACCTGCTAATTGATTAATTGGTGTTGGTGCACCGTAATAGTCTACAGAAACGCGGTCTAATAATGAAGCGTTCGCACGGCCAGCACGAATCGATGCTAGTTCACGTGAAAATGCACTTAAAGATTTTGTCATTTTTTCTTTTGCTTGTTCTAAAACTTGCTTTGCCATTATGAATTCCTCCTAACAACAGTTCCAATTTTTTCGCCAAGTACAGCGCGTTTAATATTTCCTTCTTCCATTAATGAGAATACTATTAATGGAATGTCGTTGTCCATACATAAAGTAGATGCTGTTGAATCCATTACTTGTAATCCTTGTTGAATCACGTCTAAGTATGTTAGTTCGTCATATTTTACCGCATCTGGGTTTGTTTTTGGGTCTGCTGAATACACACCATCCACATTGTTTTTCCCCATTAAAATTGCCTCTGCATCAATTTCAGCAGCACGTAATGCCGCAGTTGTATCTGTTGAGAAGAATGGGTTCCCTGTTCCTGCTGCAAAAATAACGACACGCTTTTTCTCAAGATGACGTACAGCTTTACGACGAATGTATGGCTCAGCAACTTGCGTCATCACAATGGACGATTGAACGCGTGTTTCAATGCCTAACTTTTCTAACGCATCTTGTAATGCTAACGAGTTCATCACCGTTGCTAGCATGCCCATATAGTCAGCAGCAGCACGGTCCATGCCCATTTCGCTACCTACTTTACCGCGCCAAATGTTTCCTCCGCCTACTACAACTGCCACTTCCACACCTAGGTCTACTACTTGCTTCACTTCAGCTGCAACATCTTTAATTATTTTTGGCGCTAATCCGAAGCCTGCTTCTCCTGCTAATGCTTCACCGCTTAGCTTAATTACTACACGTTTGTATTTTGGCACACTCATAGTAAACCTCCGTCACTTGTATATTATTGTAATTGAATTGAATTTTGCTTGAAAAATAGGGAACACGCTGGTGCTGTGCTCCCTAAATGTAATTCTCAAATTGAGATATAAGATTAGTTACCTTTAACTTGGTTCATTACTTCTTCAGCAAAGTTATCTTCGCGTTTTTCGATACCTTCACCAACAGCATAACGAGTGAATGCAGTTACGTTACCACCAGTTGATTTTACGAAATCGCGTACTTTTTGATCTGAGTTTTTAACGAAAGTTTGGTCAAGTAAGCAAACGTCTTCGAAGTATTTGCCAAGACGACCTTCTACCATTTTCGCTACGATATTTTCTGGTTTACCTTCGTTTAACGCTTGCTCAGTTAACACTTTGCGCTCACGTTCAACTTCGTCAGCAGAAACTTCGTCACGAGATACATAAGTTGGGTTGATTGCTGCGATATGCATTGCGATATCTTTTGCAGCAGCTGCATCTGTAGAGCCTTCTAACACTACTAATACACCGATGCGTCCGCCCATGTGTAAGTACGCACCAAATGCATCAGCATCTGTTTTTGTTTTTACTTCAAAGCGACGTAAAGAGATTTTTTCTCCAATTGTAGCTGTTGCTTGAGAAATTTGGTCAGCGATTTTCACGCCATCTTTTTCAAGTTCTAAAGCAGCTTCTACAGATGCTGGTTTAGCAGCTAATAATTGCTCAGCTAAGCTAGCAACTAATACTTGGAATTTTTCGTTTTTCGCAACGAAGTCTGTTTCAGCATTTACTTCTACAAGAATCGCTTCGTTACCTTGCTCTAAAATGTAAGTAGTACCTTCCGCAGCGATACGGTCAGCTTTTTTACCAGCAGCAGCTAAACCTTTTTCACGTAAAAAGTCGATTGCAGCTTCTAAGTTACCGTCTGTTTCTACTAACGCTTTTTTACAGTCCATCATACCAGCGCCAGTTTTTTCACGTAATTCTTTAACTAATTGTGCAGTGATTGCCATTTTTAGTGGGCCTCCTTGAAATTATATATAATTAATATTGTACTCTCAAAAAAAGGTGATAAGAGGGATCAGCCACTTATCACCATTGTGTAAAAGGGAATTACTCAGCAGCTACTGCTTCTTCTTCAACAGCTGGAGCTTCTGATTCACCTTGTTTAGACTCGATTAGCGCGTCAGCCATTTTTGCAGTTAATAATTTAACAGCACGAATAGCGTCATCGTTAGCAGGGATTACGTAGTCGATTTCATCTGGATCACAGTTTGTATCAACAATACCTACTAGAGGGATGTTTAATTTACGAGCTTCCGCAACAGCGATACGCTCTTTGCGTGGGTCTACTACAAACATTACGTCTGGAATAGCTGTCATATCACGGATACCGCCTAAGAATTTCACTAGACGCTCATGCTCTTTTTTAAGTTGAATAACTTCTTTTTTAGGAAGAACCGCAAAAATTCCTTCTTCTTCCATTTTTTCGATTTCTTTCATACGTGCAACACGTTTTTGAATTGTACCGAAGTTTGTTAAAGTACCACCTAACCAACGTTGGTTGATGTAGTAGTTACCTGAACGCTCAGCTTCTTCTTTAATCGCTTCTTGCGCTTGTTTTTTAGTACCAACGAAAAGAACTTTACCACCATCTTCGCCAACTTGACGCATGAAGTCATAAGCCTCTTCTAATTTTTTAACTGTTTTTTGTAAATCGATGATGTAGATACCGTTACGCTCAACGAAGATATATTTCTTCATTTTTGGGTTCCAACGGCGTGTTTGGTGACCGAAATGTACACCAGCTTCAAGTAATTGTTTCATTGAAATTACTGACATGTTTAGTTCCTCCTAATTGTTTGGTTTTTTTCCTCCGCATTTATCATTTGCAACAAGCAACCCTATAAAATAGAGCACCACTTACTACATCAAAATACGTGTGTATTGTTAACACCGCTATATAATATATCATGTATTTTTCTATATGACAAGTATTTTGGTAAATGCTTCGTTTTCTCCCACGATTCCTCTTCAAAACCCGAGGTAAAATACTTTTCTGAAGCTATATAAAAAAACAGAGAGGGAAGCTGTTGAACATATCTCCTACCTCTCTGCCCTTATTTAGGAATGAAATTTAATGAGCAATTCAATTTCTGTCTTTCCTTTTTGAGTTTGCTTGGCAATTTCTTCAATAGATTTCCCATTTCTATGCATAGCGAGAATTTGTTGTTCGGGTGTTAATGATTCTCGCTTTGGCGCTGGAGCTTCGTGTTTTTCAAGCTCTTGTCGCTTTTGTTGTTTATAAACATTTGCCGCTACATTTTTCGGAACAAATGCTTTCTTTTCAATGGATACTTGCTCCTTTAAAACCGATTCAGACAGCTGTTCACGCTTTATATCAACAAAATGATTAGCTTCTTGCTTTATTTCAGGCATGGCATTTTTAACAGTTGTTAGCTCACGCAGCAAACGGTCATTTTCTTCTCGCATTTCGATTAAATAAACGCCGATTGCATCATCCATCTCCTGCATTAGCTGATTTTGTCTCACTTCTAAATCTTTAAACTTTGCGACCTTATTATTCAATAATATGATTAAATAAAAAATAATCAGCTGTGCAATAATAAGCCCTATTATTAAAAAACTAATAACTGAATTCATACATTCTCCTATCCGCTATAGTCAATAAAGTTTCCTTTAAACGGGTGATGTGCTTTCACTTTTTCTTCTTCTTTTTTCTTTTTGTTTTTGCTTTGCTGTTCGGCATTCGCTGTATTATTACCTTCTTTGTTATCTGACACAGCATCTAAATTTTCTGTGTCATTAACTGTTTTTTGTTTTCGCTCTATTTCCTTTTTTAAAGCTTCATTTGCGTGCATTTGTTGAAGTATGTTGTTTTGATGCTGCTGGTCAGCTATTTTTCCGGCATCGAACGTTTTAGGAATCGCAATTTGTAACTCTACACCTTTTAAGCTCATACTAATCCACTCCCTATGAATTAATTACTTCTGGCGATAAAAACTTGCGCAATTTAAACAATGCCTTTGAATGAATTTGTGATATGCGGGAAGTAGACAAATCAAGCATCTCGCCAATTTCTGTCAAGGTCATTTCCTCAGTATAAAATAAGCTTAATACAAGCTGCTCTTTGTCATTTAATTTTTCAATATTGCGCCCCAAATCGGCTAATAGCTCATTGTGCACGATTTCCTGTTCTGGCGTTCTCGTATCATCATCCCTTATAACAAAAACTTTTCCTTCCAACTCTTCTTGATCCTGTTGCTCATTAATTGATAAAACATTTGAAAAAAAATGTTCTTGAACGGTTTGATATATTTCTTCGATTGGTAGTTGCATATGTGCAGCTAACTCCTCTGGTGTAACATGACGCATTAGCTTTTGCTCAAGCTCCTCAATTTGAGCTTCAAGCTTTTTAGCTTTTTCTCGCGCTGAGCGTGGTAACCAATCTTCCTTGCGCAAACCATCTATAATTGCACCTCTTACACGAAATGATGCATAGGTGTCGAATTTTAAATCTCTCTTTATATCAAATTTATTTAAAGCATCAAATAACCCCATCATGCCTAAGCTATATAAATCATCTCTAGAAACATTTTTCGGTAATCCAGCCCCGATACGTTGCACATGATAAGATACAAGCGGCTTATATTTTTTTATTAACTGATTACCTGCATCTACATCTCGCTCCATCGTCCAGCTATGCCAAAGATTTTGCTCGTCATTTATAATTGGTTGTGTCACACGTATCCACCTCTCTTTAAAATCGATTATACCTCTCAAGTCCAGGTTTTCAGATGATATAAGAACTTCGCTGCTTCAAAATTTTTTATGCTATGTCAACCAAATAGAGTGCCTCTCATGATAAAGCCCCCGACGGATGTCACAAATTTTGAAAAGAGGCGGTCTGTTAACCGTTGACGCATGTATGACGCTTTTAGGTTAACTTCTACTAAGAGCAAAAATCTGGACGAGAGTTAGCCAAAATGTAATGGCTAGCTAACTCTTTTCAAATCATCAGCTCTGTAAAAAATATTAGTAATTTTCTAGACAGCCCTTATTATTACAACTATTATAACAAATTCACACATATTTTTCATATGTACGCAGAATACTTTCTTATAAAAAAAAGAACTGTTCAGAAAGTTTTCATCTTTCTAAACAGCCCTCTATTTCATCAATTAAGGAAATTAGCTATTGACCATTTCATCCTCTTTATGCATCATTGTCCGTACAACCTGTGCAATATCCTCCGTGCTTTCATCAGCAAACTCAACTGTTGATGTAGCATTTTGTTGAATAAACGGTTGATTTTCTGATGATGTGGTATCCTCAGTTTCTACGGATTCTCCACTAAACGCAATTTCTTGTGGTGTATAAAAAATATAGCCTAAAAAATAACGTAGTGGAAATGCGATGATAAAGCCAATAAATGCAACACCTAGTGCCGTTAATAACGTTGGAAGTGGCATTACAAAAGGTTTTTGAATTGCATAGATGAAATAAGCAGTAAAGCTAATTAACGCAATCCAACAATTTATTAAAATCGAACCAAGCATTATATTTCACTCACCCCTCGGTTCACTGTACGAATATTTAACTTGTTCGTAACAGGACTAAATTCAATTGTTCGCCCACTATTTCCACCTGTATCCTCTGCAATAAGAGGAATTTTATATTTATTTAGTTCATTTTTTACAGCTTCTACATTGCGGGGACCAATTCGCATAGAACTTTTATCGGATGTAAATTGGAACATTTGTGCACCACCAGCGATTTTCGCCTTTAGTTTAAACGTTTGAACACCTTCTGCTTTTAACAAGTCTAATAGCGCTTTAATGCCTGTATCAGCAAATTTAGCTACATTTGTAGCATCTACTTTTCCTAAGCTCGAATCTGGAAGCATAACATGAATTAAACCAGCGATTTGTTTCGTTTCATCGTAAATGACAACACCTACACACGACCCTAAACCAGATGTACGAATCGTTTTAGGTGCCTTTACTACATCCATTTGTGCAATACCTACTTTAACAATTGTGTCAGATGTAAACATTTAGGATACACCTAACACTTTAAAAATTGTTGCGAATGAATCTGGGTCTGGTAACAAAAAGAAATGCCCATGAACAGCTTCAGAGATAGCGATATCTTCTTCAAAAATGGATGTATTAATAACGATAACATGATCGCTTACTTGAGATAATTCAATTAATCCTGTACTAATAATAGCGCCAAACATGTCAACACTTAACCCTGGCACAGTCGGATAAATTTTTAATTTAGTAAAATCTGATAGTGCAGATAGATAGGAGCCTGATAAAATATTGCCCATTTCCTGCATCGCAGATAGCGCAAGCTCCGACACGGGGGCTTTATAAAAATCAAACGTCTCATCATGAATTAAACGTTGAATAAAGCGGTTTGCTTGTTCAATCGGCAGAATGAAAAACATGCTGCCTTCAACATCCCCTTCAATTCTTAAAAAAACGCCCACAACAACTGTTTCAGAGCCCCCTGCTAGCTCCATCATATGGTCAAATGTCACCATTTCGACCTTAGGTACTTGCATATCAATTTTTTTGCTTAACAAATCCGACAGTGCAGTTGCTGCATGTGCAGCACCAATATTTCCAATTTCCTTTAATACATCTAAATGCAGCGAAGTAATTTTTTGATTGAAATTCATTCATATCCCTACTTTAGTAGCCTCTAAATAGCAAAAGCTATTAGAGGCGTCATTTTAGCTTAATGGATTTAATACTTTGTCTAAATGCAATAAAATTAATAAACGATTGTCTAACTTAGCAACACCTGAAATAAACTCCTCTTCTAAAGAACCTACAACTTCTGGTTGTTGCTCAATAGAGCCTGCAGCGATATCTAATACGTCATTAGCAGAATCAACAACAAAGCCTACTTCCATATCTTCCAACGTAATAATAATGATACGTGCTGCATCCTCTTCACCTAAAATCGGTAAATTAAAACGTTCACGTAAATCAATAATTGGTGTAACAACGCCACGTAAATTAATAACTCCTTTTACATAGGCAGGCGTTTTAGGTACACGCGTAATATGCATTAATTTTTCAATTCCTTGCACATGTGATACTGGAATCGCATATTCTTTATCTGCTAATTGAAAAACAATTACTTTAATATATTCTTGTTCAACAGCATTTGTCATAGTTTACACCTCTTCTTATCCTTATCACTTCATTAGCGCATTACAATCAACAATTAATGCTACTTTTCCGTTTCCTAAAATTGTTGCACCTGAAATTGCAAAAATATTTGTTAAATAATTTCCTAAAGATTTCAATACGATTTCCTGCTGTCCGATAAAGGAATCAACAACTAAACCAGCAAGTTTTTCGCCTTTACGTACAATTACGACAGAATAGAATTCGTCATCCTGTGCTTCTGTACGTGGAACTTCGAAAATTTCATCTAAGAATACAAGCGGTACGACTTTACCACGGAAGTCAATTACTTTTTGATTATGTGCATTCAAAATATCTGAATGACGGATAATAGATGTTTCAATAATTGACGATAAAGGTACTGCATAAATTTCTTTTTCGATTTCTACAAGCATTACAGAGATGATTGATAGTGTTAATGGCAGTTGAATAGAGAATGTTGAACCAACACCTTCAGTCGAGTCAATGGAAATATTTCCACCTAATGATTCGATTGTTGTTTTTACAACATCCAGCCCTACACCGCGACCTGAAATATCAGAAATAACATCTGCTGTTGAGAAACCAGAAGCTAAAATCAGCTCATTAATTTGTTTATCTGACAATGTTTTGGCTGTTTCTGTCGTAACAATCCCTTTAGAAATGGCTTTTTCTAATACTTTGTCACGGTTAATGCCTGCACCATCATCTTCAATTTCAATAAATACATAGTTTCCACTATGGAAAGCACGTAGCTGTACAGTTCCTTCTTCAGGCTTCCCTTTGGCAATACGCACTTCAGGACTTTCAATACCGTGGTCAAGTGAGTTACGAATTAAATGCACAAGCGGATCACCGATTTCATCGATAACAGTGCGATCTAACTCTGTTTCTGCCCCAATAATTTCTAAATTAATTTTCTTATTTAAGTCGCGCGATAATTGACGTACCATTTTTGGGAAACGATTAAATACTGTTTCAACTTGTACCATGCGCATTGTTAAGACGATATTTTGTAAATCTCCCATTACACGGCTCATACGTTCTACTGTTTCATTTAATTCTTGATGATTCACTTCTGCAGAAATCGATTGTAAACGACCACGGTCAATCACAAGCTCTTCAAACAGATTCATTAAAATATCAAGGCGCTCGATATTTACGCGAATCATTTTGTTCGAAACATGACCACCAGACTTACTATTAGATACTGGTGCCTTGGCATTTTTAGCTGGTACTTCCGCCACTGCTTTTACCGTTAATTCTGGCTGTGGCTCTGCTTCAACAACCTCTACTTTTTTCTCTGACTGTACATCTTTTTCTTCTAAAGGTACGACTTTTACTTCTTCTACTTCAGAAACCTTCATTAATTTCTTTTGTAAATCATCGGCAGGTTCTTTTGAAATATAGGCAATATGGAATACTTGGTCAAATTGTTCATCCTCTAAACGATCAACTGCTGGAACAGATTTAATGACATCTCCGTTTTTTTCTAAAATCTCGAATACCATGAAAACACGCGCTGCCTTTAATAAGCAATCTTCACGTAATGTCACCGTAATTTCATATGCTGAATGCCCTTGCTCGATAGATTGTGCTAACACTGTTTTTTCAAAATCATCATAATCTAAATGCGATTCTTGTTGAATTGTTGTTGCTGCTATTTCTTCTGCTGCGGCAGGCTGGCCTACTTCCTCACCTGCTTCAATGCGCTTTAACTTCTCCACTGTCGCCTGTACATCGCGCTTACCGTCGCCGCCCTCTGCAATGTTCATTACCATTTCCTCTAGATGATCAACAGACTCAAACACAACATCTAAAATTTCTGGCGTTACTTCAATTTTTTCATTGCGAATAGCATCTAAAACATTTTCCATTTTATGTGTCAAATCCGCTAAATCCTCAAACCCCATCGTTGCAGACATACCTTTCAATGTATGAGCTGAACGGAAAATTTCATTAACAATTGATAAATCTTGTGGATTCTTTTCTAATTCTAATAAATGTTCACTACATGACTGTAAATGTTCTTTACTTTCTTCGATGAACATTTCTAAATATTGATTTACTTCCATATGAAGGCACCCCTTTAGTACATATATTTCATAATTGTTTGTGCGATATCCTCTACGTCTACCACTTCATCAACAAGCTGTGTTTCTACTGCTGCTTTTGGCATACCGTAAACGATACAAGTATCCGCAGATTCAGCAATTGCTCTTACATTACCTGATTTTTTTAATTCTTTTAAACCGTTTGCTCCATCTTGGCCCATACCAGTCATAATCACTGCCACTTTATCCATATCAGGACAATTACTAACATCCTCAAACATCACGTCTACTGATGGACGGTGACCCGATCTTGGTGGCTCTGTCTGATCAAGCACAATCCCATAGGTCGTTCCAATTTTACGAAGCCTTAGATGATAGCCGCCTGGTGCAATATAGGCAACGCCATCCTTTAAAATATCACCTTGTTCTGCTTCTTTTACATGAATATTACTTAATTGATCTAAACGATTTGCTAAAGATTTTGTAAAACCTGCTGGCATATGTTGCACAATTAAAATTGGTGCACGAACGTTTTCAGGAATTTTCGTAATCACTTCTTGCAATGCACGGGGTCCTCCTGTGGATGTGCCAATTAAAATAATTTTTCTAGATGTCCTGCTCCACTCTTTCTTATTTGGGAGTGTTGTTAACTCTACCGGCTGCTGCTTTTTGATTGTCGGTGGCGGCGTATTCAATGATTTCTCTACTTTCACTACTTCTTTTCTGTGAATCGGTTTCATCGGTCTTTTCAACTTCGTAACAGAGATGTTCGCAGCAGCTTCTACTTTTTGAACTAATTCCTCTTTAATTTTATGTAAATCAAGAGAAATGGTACCGCTCGTTTTAGCAACAAAATCTACAGCGCCATACTCCATTGCTGCTAACGTATTTTCCGTGCCTTGCTTTGTTGTGCTTGATAGCATCACTACCGGCACAGGACATTGATTCATAATTTCTCTTAAGGCATCTAAGCCATTCATTTCAGGCATTTCTACATCCATTGTGACAACATTTGGTTGCAGTTGTTGTATTTTTTCAATTGCATCTTTCCCATTGCGCGCTGTTCCCACCACTTCAATATTTAAGTTCCCATCAAAAAAGTCGCCAACTAGCTTTCTCATAAAAGCCGAATCATCTACAATAAGCAACTTTTTCTTATTTGAAAATCTCAACTAATCACGCCCTTTCGAAAAAATACTTTTCAGTTTCGTTAAAAAATTATTCGAATGTTTCGGTGCATGTATTTCTTCTGTTGTTTCTTGTAAAAAACGTTGCACAATTTGTTGCATCGTTTTTGAAATTGGAGCATTCGGATATAAAATAGTAAAGGGTACTTGCTCTCTTACAGCCTTTCGTACGACAGGGTCCTCTGGCAATGAGCCTAGCGGTATAACTTCCTTCGACATAAATTTTTGCATAGCTCCATTTAAACGACTGAGCGTCTCCTGTCCTTCTTCTTTAGACATAACGCGATTACATAATAGATAAAATGTTTTTTCGCTGTCTTTTAAATGAATAAACTTCATCATCGAATAAGCATCCATAATAGCGGTTGGCTCTGCTGTAGAAATAACGATAATTTCATCGATTGATGTTAATAAATCGAGCGACCAATTTGTTGCTCCAGCTCCCATATCAAATAAAATATAGTCAAATGATTGCTGTAGCTGTCTAAACGCCTCAATAAGTGCCTCAAACATAGAGTCAGACCATTCTACTAATGCCGACATTCCTGAGCCTCCTGAGATGTAGCGTACACCATTTGGTCCTTCAAACATCGCTTGCTTGAGTGTCACATTCCCCTGTAGATAATCTTTTAAACTATATTCTGTCGTTTTACCAAAAAGAATATGAATGTTGCCCATACCGATATCCATATCTAAAATAACAACATTCTTTCCTTCCTTCGCTAATAATGCCGCAAAATTCGTTGTAAAGTTACTTTTTCCTACACCGCCTTTACCGCTTACTATTGCTAATGATTTTCCAAGGGCACCTTGACTTTCTAGCATTTTCATTCGTAAAATTTCAGCCTGATCTCTCATGTAATTTCTCCTCGAAAGAACAACTCAAACATTTTTTCTAAACTTGGCTCCTCTATATCTTCCGGTACTTCTTGCCCATTTGTATAGTAAGCAAGTCCTTTCTTATATTTAATCATTAAATTGAACATTGTGCCAATAGAATTTGTCTCATCTAGCTTCGTAAAAATGAATTTTTCGACATGAATTTGCTCAAATTGCTTAATAATTACATCTAAATCTTGTTCTTTTGATGTTAAGGACAAGACTAAAAATGTTTGTACATTATCGCCAAATTTGATGAGCTGCTGCAAATCTGTGATATATTTAGCTTCTTTATAATTACGGCCAGCAGTATCAATAAATACTAAATCTAAATGCGCAAATTTTTCAATCGCCGCTTTATAATCTTCAGCACTATAAACGATTTCAATTGGCACTTGTAGTAAACCAGCGTATGTTTTAAGCTGCTCAATTGCCGCAATACGATATGTATCTGTTGTAATAAAGCCGACCTTCTTTTTCTTTTCTAGCACAGCTCTTGCAGCCATCTTCGCAATCGTAGTCGTTTTCCCCACACCAGTTGGACCAAGCACATTAATATATTTTTTGTCATACGACACGCCGCCAATTTCCACGTCGCGCAATTTGCGCTCCAATACGCGCTCTGTCGCTGCTTGGAAATTTTCAAAATCAATCGAATCTATATCTTTAATATTAACAAAAAGCTCATCACTAATTTGTGTGATGAGCTCTTCATTCAGCTCTTGCTGTTTCAAATAATCGATAAAGTGCAAGAGTTCATCAGGGTATTTTGACTGAATGGATTGTCGATGTAATGATTGCATAATGGATTTTAAATCAGCAATTTCTTTTTTTAATTCATTTGTTATAGCTGAATCCTCTTCTAATGATGCTTTTTTCAAAACCTTTTGCTCAGTTTCTTTTACTGATGTCGATGCTGGTACTTGTACAATCGGCTTTAACAATTGCAAATCTTGTAAAGGTGGGAAAGCGGACTTCGCTTCCACCTTATCAATACCTGCTACAACTTCAAAGCTCTTCTTTTTGACTAGACCAAAAAACTTTTTATCTACTACGACCTTGGAATTTAAAATTACTGCATCATCCCCTAGATCAGCACGAATTAGTTTCATTGCTTCTGCTATGGATGGTGCATTATATTTTTTCATCTTCATTCAACATTCACCACTCCAACACTTTGAATTTCCACAGCTGCATCAAGTTCGTTATAGCTTAAAATCGGAATTTGAGGGAAATAGCGTTCCGTTAATTGGCGTAAATACATACGCACACCTGGTGAACATAAAATTAACGGTGATTGTTCCATATAGGATACTCGTTCTACTTCCTTTGCGATTGTTTCCAACACCAACTGGGAGTCATGTGGGTCCATCGCCAAATAATTACCATGATCTGTTTGCTGAATGCTATCTGCAATTAATTTTTCGACTTTCGCTGAAACCGTAATTACTTTAAGTGCTGGCTGACCGTTGACATATTGTGTTGTAATTTGCCTTGCAAGTGCTTGTCTCACATATTCCGTTAATATATCTGTATCACTTGTTAGCTTTGAATAGTCCGCTAGCGTTTCAAAAATAATTGGCAAGTTACGAATCGATACATTTTCACGTAATAGCTTGCTAAGCACCTTTTGAATTTCTCCAATAGATAATGGTGTAGGCGTCAATTCCTCTACTAAAATAGCATGTGTTTCACGTAAATGATCAATTAATTGTTTCGTTTCTTGGCGTCCAAGCAATTCATATGCATTCGCTCGAATCATTTCTGTTAAATGTGTTGATACAACGCTTGGTGGGTCAACAACTGTATAACCGAGCATTTCTGCCTCTTCCTTCACTTGCTCTGTAATCCATTTGGCAGGCAAGCCAAAGGATGGTTCAATTGTATCGATACCTTCAATACTATCATCATCACCAGGACTCATCGCTAAATAGTGATCTAATAAAAGTTCGCCACGCGCCATTTCATTTCCTTTAATTTTAATGCGATATTCATTTGGTTGTAATTGTATATTGTCACGAATTCGCACAACCGGAATAACAATACCTAGTTCTAATGCTAGCTGGCGGCGAATCATGACAACCCGATCTAATAAATCTCCACCTTGTGAAGCATCTACGAGTGGAATTAAGCCGTAGCCAAATTCAAACTCAATTGGATCGACATTTAATAAATTAACAACATTCTCGGGACTTTTCATCGTATCTGTTGCAACTTCTTCCTCTAGTTCAAGCAGCTCTTCTGGGCTTTCCTCCTGTTTACGATCCATTAACCAAGCACCAATCGCTAATGCGCCAGAAATTGGAATCGTAATCCAAAATGGAATTGGCGTAAATAAGCCAAGTAAAAAAATAGTAGCCCCTGCTACGTAAAGCAATTTAGATTGTGCAAATAATTGCCTTGTAATATCCTCGCCTAAATTGCCATCAGATGCTGCACGTGTTACGACAATACCTGTTGCAGTTGAAATTAACAGTGCTGGAATTTGCGATACAAGACCATCCCCCACCGTTAATATGGAGAATTTATTTGCTGCTTCACCAAAGCTTAAACCTAAATTAAGTATTCCGATAATCATCCCAAATAATAGGTTGATAAATACCATAATAATCGAGGCGATCGCATCCCCTTTTACGAACTTTGTGGCACCATCCATCGCTCCGTAAAAGTCCGATTCGCCAGCCACTTTGTCACGTCGTTCACGTGCTTCCTTTTCAGAAATAATGCCAGCATTTAAATCAGCATCAATACTCATCTGCTTACCAGGCATCGCATCCAATGTGAAACGTGCTGCAACTTCAGCTACACGCTCTGCCCCTTTTGTAATAACAATAAATTGAATAATAACTAACAGCATGAAAATAACTAAACCGACTAAAATATTTCCACCTGTTACGAAATTACCGAAGGTTTCTACTACCTCACCGGCATCACCATTCGCTAAGATGGCACGTGTTGTAGAAACACTCAACCCTAAACGAAATAGCGTTAATAACAAGATAACGGATGGGAAAATAGAAAAATCTAAAGCTTCCTTCATATTCATAGCGGTTAATAGCACGAGTAGGGCAAGCGTTATATTAATAATAATAAGAAAGCTTAACAACCACGTTGGTAGAGGGATAATGAGCATCGCTACTACTAAAATAACCGCAGCTAAAACCCCTATATCGCGAATTTTCATTACTTTCCCTCCTGAATCGGTACTTAAATTTTGCGTTTAATACGGTATACGTATGCTAAAATTTCTGCTACTGCTTTAAAAAACTCTTCTGGTACGGCATCACCAATTTCTACTTGGTCATACATCGCACGTGCCAATGGTCGATTTTCCACCATAATGACATCATGCTCTTTTGCAATCATTTTAATTTTTTGTGCTACAAAATCAGTTCCTTTTGCAACAACCCTTGGTGCATCCATGCTATCTTCATCATATTTTAATGCGATAGCATAGTGCGTCGGGTTTGTAATGACGACATCCGCTGATGGTATTTCCTGCATCATACGACGCATCGCCATTTCGCGTTGTCGTTGCTTAATTTTCGATTTAATTAAAGGATCACCTTCACTATTTTTATGTTCATCTTTAATATCTTGCTTAGACATTTTTAACTGCTTTTCATATTCATATTTTTCGTACATATAATCAAGCAATGCGATAAAGACAAGCATTAATGCAGCCGCAAGACCCATAATCCCAGTTAAGTAAGCAACTGTCCCTAAACTTTCCCAAGGGCTCTTAAAAGCTAAAGATAATACTTTTTCTAAATTCATCCAAATTACAATTGTTGTAACAGCACCAATAAAAGACACTTTTAGTAACGATTTAATTAAATTGATAATCGCCCTTAAAGAAATAATTTTTTTTATCCCTTTAATTGGATCCATTTTTTTTAAATCTAATTTTAACGTTTCTGTTGTGAATAACAAGCCAAATTGGAAATAGTTAGCTCCAATACCTGCAACCATCGCAGCTAGCATGATTGGCAAAACAATTTTTGCCATTTCCTTTAAAGATTCGACAAACATCTCCATTGCCACATCTGCGGTTAGTGTATCAATTAATAAGTTACGCTCAAATGTTTGGTTTAAAAAATCGACTAAACCTTTAAACATAGATGGTGCAGCAACAAATAAAAAAATGAACATCAGAAGCAATAAAACTGCAGCTGTTACATCCTGACTTTTTAATACTTGTCCCTTTTTTCTCGCATCTTGCCGCTTTTTAGGGGTCGCTTTCTCCGTTTTTTCACCTGCAAAAAATTGAAGGTCCAACGTTATATAAAGTTTCATGTTAGCCACCACCTAAAAGAACCATTAAATCTCGTAAGTGCACAACCATCATCTCAATCAGCCTTTGCATAACGCCTACCATAACGCCCATCGTCACAATTAACACGATGAAGCCAACTGCAATTTTAATCGGGAAACCGACGACAAAAATATTCATTTGCGGTACAGTTTTTCCTGTTATACCAAGTGCTACTGTAACTAAAAATAATGTTGCAATTATTGGAGCTGACATTTGAAAGGCAATAGCAAATACAGCTGTAAATGTTTTTAAAATAAACTCCACCGTCGCCTCACTGCCGAAATTAGGGAAAAGCTGATCCATTGGTATAAACTGATAGCTATAAAAAATACCATCTAGCAATAGGTGATGCCCATTAATAGCTAACATCGTCAACAAGGCTAGGAAGTTAAAAAATTGACCCATTAATGGACTTTGGGTACCTGTTTGTGGATCAATAATATTGGCCATTGCAAAGCCCATTTGAAAATCGATAAATCCTCCCGCAATTTGGACTGCTGACATAATCATATAAGCGATTAAACCGAGCATTAATCCAATAATTGCTTCTTTTAATACAAGTAGTATGTAAGTACCATCAAATGCAATTGCCTCATTTGGAAATGTATAATACATAATTAATGATAGCGCAAACGCTAAAGCAATCCTCATTTGAGGTGGTATTGTGCGATATGAAAATAACGGAATAGATACAAAAAAGGCAGAAACACGAACAAAAATTAACAGCAGGACAGTTATTTTAGGAACTAATTCTACCATCTTTTATCCTATAAAACGAACTAAATTATTTAAAATATCATGGAAATAATTCGTCATTTGTGAAATCATAAATGGTCCAAAAAAGATAAGTGCGACAAATACAGCAACGATTTTTGGTACAAAAGCTAATGTTTGCTCCTGAATCGATGTTGTTGCTTGGAAAATACTAACTAGCAACCCTGTCGCTAACGCAATTAATAATAGTGGTCCTGAAGTAATCAAGATAACAAACACTGCTCGCTCTGCAACTGAAATGACCATTTCTTGTGTCATTATGTATCATCCCCTAAAAACTTTGAAGTAATGATTTCATTACTAAATACCAGCCATCTACCAATACAAATAATAGAATTTTAAATGGCAATGAAACCATAACAGGCGGTAACATCATCATCCCCATCGACATCAAGGTACTTGCTACAACCATGTCGATTACTAAAAAAGGAATGAAAATCATAAAGCCCATTTGAAATGCTGTTTTTATTTCACTTAACGCAAAGGCGGGTACTAGCATTGTAAGTGGTATTTCCTCAATTGTTGCTGGCCGCTCTGCTTGATTATATGAAATAAATAATTCTAAATCCTTCTGCCTCGTATGCTCTGCCATAAACTCTTTAAAGGGCACTGCGGCACGATCGTATGCTTCCTCAAGCCCGATTTCCTCATTAAACAACGGCTGTAAAGCTTGATCATTCACTTCTTGGAAGGTAGGTGCCATAACAAAAAATGTTAAAAATAACGCTAACCCAATAATTACTTGGTTTGGGGGCATTTGCTGTGTAGCCAGTGCAGTTCTCGTAAAAGATAAAACGATGACGATACGTGTAAACGATGTCATCAAAATTAAAATACTAGGTGCTAAAGACAGTACAGTTAGTAAAAGAAGTAATTTGACGGACGTCGAGACATTTGCTGGATCAAAATCAGAGAATGCAGTAATTAATGACATCATTGCTTATCATGCTCCTTTTCTTTCCATTGCTCTAGTCCATTACTACGTTCTTTTTTTATTTCTGATAGTTTGCTATCAAATATATTGCCAAAGCTTTGTGCTTGTTGCTCCGTTTTTTGCTTTTGTTCCGATTTCCCTTTAAACAACTCTACAATATAAGGCACTGTTGATATCGCTGTTTGTTTCTCATCATAGTGAGATAAAATTTGTTCAATCTCCTCTTCATCTGACACCTCTTTTAAGAGTTGCACATTTTCACCAACACCAACCATATAAAGGCGGTTGCCAACTTGAAGAATTTGAACAGATTTTTGTGCGCCAACAGATATTCCACCAACATTCCGCACAACACTATTTTGTTGATATTTGACATTGCGCTTATTTAAAAATTTGAGCACAGCAATGAGTAGAGCTAATACGAAAATAAAGGCTAAAAATACTTTGATAAACCCCCATAAACTGAAAGATTCAGATGCCGGAGCAATTTCATTCGTATCGGCATCTGTTTCAGTATTATTTATATCCTTATCCTTCTTCTCATCATTTATAGATGGGTAGTTGTCTTTAACAAATCCCTCTACAGCTGCATGTGCTTCAATCGGTATAAAAACGGCAATCAATACAAGCAGCATCACAAAAAAATACGCATGTAATGATTTGTTTTTTAGCATTCTATCAACCTAAAGCTTTTTGGATTGCTTCAATTACACGGTCAGCTTGGAATGGCTTTACGATGAAATCTTTCGCACCAGCTTGAATTGCATCAATTACCATTGCTTGTTGTCCCATTGCAGAGCACATAATAATAATAGCATTTGGATGTGTTCCTTTAATTGCTTTTAGTGCCGCAATACCGTCCATTTCAGGCATTGTAATATCCATTGTTACTAAATCTGGACGTAATTCATTGTATTTCTCTACCGCTTGCGCACCATCCGCTGCTTCTCCTACTACTTCATAACCATTTTTCGTTAAAATATCTTTAATCATCATACGCATGAAAGCAGCATCATCAACAATTAAAATCTTTTTAGACATAATTAATTCCTCCAATTTAAACTATCGTAAGTTATTCAAGCGATCTGCTTGACTTAAAATATCTGTAATACGAACACCGAAATTCTCATCAATAACAACAACTTCACCTTTCGCAATTAAGCGACTATTTACTAAAATATCAACAGGTTCACCTGCTAATTTATCTAGCTCAATAATAGAACCACTTGAAAGCTCCAAAATCTCCTTAACAGAACGCTTCGTTCTTCCAAGCTCCACCGTTACTTGTAACGGAATGTCTAACAGCATATTTAAATTATGCGCCTCTTGCTGTGATAAATTTGCTTGCTCAAAGCTTGCAAATTGTGCTGGCTGTACATTTACCGGTGGCATTTGGTAAGCAGGTTGTTGATACATTGGCTGCTGCTGTTGTACCGGCTGCTCATACATAGGTTGCTGTTGCATCGGCTGCTGTTGTTGTACTGGTTGTTGCTGTACTGGTTGCTGTTGCTGTGCTGGTGTAGAAGCGGACGATGGTGTGGGCTGAGCTACAGCTTCCACTGCTGTCGATGCTTCTTCATCAGTTTCCCCCATTAATGACTTTACTATTTTCTTACTAAAATTTAAAGGCAATAATTGCATAATGTTCGAATCAATTAATTCACCAATGCGTAATTTAAAGGATACACGCACTAATAAATCATCATCAGGCAAATTATCCTTTCCTTCATTTTGAGAGATATTCATTAAATCAATTGTTGGTGGTGAAATATCTACTTTTTGATTAAAGATTGTTGACATGGATGTTGCCGCTGAGCCCATCATTTGATTCATCGCTTCTTGCACAGCACTTAATTGAATTTCACCAAGCTCTGGCTTCGGATTTAATCCATCGCCACCGAGCATCAAATCTGCAATAATTGCTGCATCTGATTGCTTAATAACAAGTAAGTTCATTCCGATTAGACCAATTGTATACTCTACTTGTATCGCTACATAAGGATGAGGAAATTCCTCCTCTAAACGGTTGCGATTAATCATTGAAATGCTAGGTGTTGTAATATCTACTTTTTGACCAAGCAATGCAGATAATGCAGTGGCTGAGCTCCCAAACGAAATATTTCCAATCTCACCTAAAGCATCCTGCTCTATCGGACTAAGATAATCCTCTATTTTAACTTCCTCTGATGCTGCAATGGCATCTTCTGATGTCTCGCTTTTATTTTCTAAAGTTTCACCTCTTAACAAGGCTTCAATCTCTTCTTGGGAGAGCATTTCATCACTCATCTTCGTCTCCTCCTTCCACAGGATCTATAATTTGAGCAGCCATCTTTTTCCCTAATTTACCAGGCTGTATCGTGAATTTCGGTATATCGCCGACCTTCAACATGAGAGGCTCATCAATTTTTTGTTCTAATGGTATAACATCCCCTAGCTGCATTGTTAAGAAATCCTCAACTGAAATTGTTGTGTTCCCAAGCTCCGCTATAACTGGTAATGTCGATTGCTTCACACGAGTTTGTATGAAATTTGTTTGTTCAGGCGAATTTTGCTTCGTATTTGCTTGCATCCAATAGCGTACTGATAAATTAGGTACGATTGGTTCAAGCACAACGTGAGGTAAACAAATATTAATCATCCCGGTCGTTTCACCAATTACAGTATTTAATGAAATAACAACAACCGTCTCATTTGGTGAAATCATTTGTAAAAATTGCGGGTTTACCTCTAATTCAACAAGCATTGGATCAATTTCTACAATGCTTTCCCATGCCTCACGCAAATTGTCAAATGAGCGCTCAAATAGGTTTGTCATAATTTTCGTTTCAATTTCAGTTAAGTTATCTACATTACTATGGCTTGAACCTGCTCCCCCCATTAAACGGTCTAACATCGAATAGGCGATGTTTGGATTGATCTCCATTAAAATATTACCATCTAATGGCGGTACTTCAAATACATTTATTAATGTCATATTCGGTATTGAACGAATAAACTCCTCAAAAGGTATTTGGTCAACAGATACAACTGTGATTTGAACATAGGTTCTTAGCTGTGCAGAAAACGATGTCGTTAATAATCTAGCAAAGTTTTCATGTATTCGGGTCAAACTTCGGATTTGATCTTTTGAAAAACGAAGTGCACGTTTAAAATCATAAACTTTTACTTTTTTCGTTTCATCTTCCTTTTTCATATCATCCGCTGACATTTCACCTGTTGATATCGCCGATAACAGCGCATCAATCTCTGATTGGGATAATACATCTCCTGCCATTTGCCCACCTCCATTTCAAAAGATGTTTCTTTAATTTATTGGCTGATGTAGGCAGTTAGATAAACTTTCGTAACCTCACCATCTTGCATCAATTCATTAACTTTAGTCTTCAATATGTTGCCAAATGCTTCTTTTCCTTGCGAGCCTTCTAAATCTTTTAGCTCCATATCAGATAATTCTTGAATCGCAATATTATTTACTTGGAATAAACGCTTCTCTAATTCGGCAGCTGCTTCTTTACTATCTGTTGTAAGCTTCATTTGCATGATAACAACGTGCTTATCCTTTAAATTGGTTCTAATTTCTGGTACGTCAATAGATGCTTCAACAATTTCATCAATTGTCGGCCCCTTTTCTACAGAGTCTTTATTTGCATTCATATAAACAACAAATAATATTGCTCCTACCAAAATAATCGCTACTAAAATAATAATCATAATCATCAACAGCTTATTACTCTTCATCTTCTTCACCTCGTAGATGCGGATTGGATAATATTTGTATATGTTGATAAAAGGCTTTCACCTTTTGTCGCACTTGCTCTTCATTCTCTAAAACAATTAATTTACTACCAGTTGTTAAGGTAATCGTCGTATCTGGAAAAGATTCGACGGTTTCTATGTATAATGCATTTAATGTGAATCGTTTACCATTTAAACGAGTAAGTTCAATCATTGAATTAGGGCCGGACAAACGAAGTGCCGGCCCGACCCTCCCTTACAATGAATTCCCCCTACTACTTTTAGAAGTAGGAGATTATTGCTAAATTAAATTAACGCTTCAAGTTTACTAGCTCTTGTAAAATCTCATCCGATGTCGTAATAATACGCGTATTCGCTTGGAAACCACGCTGTGCGACAATCATCTCTGTAAACTCTTCAGATAAGTCAACATTGGACATTTCTAAACCACCTGATACTGTTTTACCAATACCAAAGCTAGACCCAGCGCCAAACTGTGTTTCACCAGAGTTAGCTGACACTTGGAAATAGTTATTTCCCATCTTCGTTAATCCTTCAGCATTTGGAAATTTGGCAACCATTATTTGTCCAGCGAATGTTAAAATACCATCAGCACTTACATATGTTACTGTACCATCTTCCCCAATTGAAATTTCCTGTGCATCTGTAGGGATTAAAATACGTCCACCTGCAACATCTTCTCTTTGCAATGCATCTTCAGCCCATTTTAAGTCGGAAATTTCAACTGCATCATCACCTTGTAAAGGAGAATGTGTAATAATTGCACCATCTGGATTTACCATTCCATCTGTAATACCATCTGGCAAATCGCCATCTTCTTGCATCCAACCAATTACATAATCGCCGTTACTGTTTACAAGGAAACCCTCTCGGTCCATGTAGAAGTTACCTGCACGAGTATATGCTGTACCTGTAAATCCTTCAATTAAAGTTTCATCTACATCATCCCCTGCTAGTTTACCAACTACAAAGAACCCTTCACCTTCCATAGCTACATCAAGTACACGACCTGTATTTTGACGAGAACCCGTACCATGAATTGTATCGATTGTCGCCAGTGTTGAACCTAAACCTATTTGTTTTGCGTTCACACCACCAGCGCCCATTGAAGGACCTGAAGCACCTGCTTGTGTTTGAGACATTAAATCTTTAAAAATAACACGACCTTTTTTAAAGCCATGTGTATTTACGTTAGCGATGTTGTTACCGATAACATCCAGCTTAGTTTGGAAGTTTCTTAAACCTGAAATACCCGAGTACATTGAACGTAACATATTGTTTTGTTCTCCCTTCGTCTTCTTAATTTCTCTACTTGCGGATGCCACTTCAATCAGTCAGTAGCATCAATAGGCCTCCTTCTTAGGTCCAGCCTATAATATAATAGTGCCATCAATATTTGTAAAAATTTGCTTTTTTGCTTCTAAACGATCCATTGCTGTAATTACTGTAGCATTTTTAGCGTTAACAATTAATGCTGCTTGTTCCATTAAGACTAATGGCTGACGAACACCTTTGTCATGTGCCTCAAGTACGCTATCTGTCACTTGTTGCCATTCTTCATCAGAAATTAGAATATTTCTTTCTTGTAAACGCTCTGTTGCATGTTTACTTATTTTTAAATGTTGCTTACCAACCGCCGCTTGCAATTGCTCGATAAAAGATGTCGATGTTGCTTGCTTAACTTGCTTTGTCGGCTGCAATGGTGGATGATATGGAATGCGCTGAATCGAATTCATCTGTTTCATCTACACACCACCTTATTTGCCTTCATTTGTAGATTCTTCTTTATCTACTGACTCATCTTTTGATTCTTCCACTACTTCAAACTGATCTTTCGTTAATCGCGTCCCATTATTTAGCAAATAAACAATAGAGCCGTTTTTCATTGTAATCGCTTCAATTAAAGCTTCAATTGCTTGCCCATCAACTTCATAGCGAACAGTTTGTCCAATTAATTTACTCGCCTCTGCAAATGGATTACCTGTACCAGATAAAGAGCCATTGCCAGTAATTGAAGAAATATTCCCTGCTGAAATTGTTTTACCATCATCTAATATGAATTGTGGTTGACCATCAACAAATTTCAATTCAACAATCGTGCCAGCACCTTCAACAGCAATTGGCTTGCCCGTCTCATCTAATTTATCTGTTAACTCATGCCATTTTACCTCTTTACCAATAAAAGTAGTATAGGACATTAATTGTGTTTGTTGTTGTGATTCCACTAGGACCTCTATGGCTTTTGTCATATTCTGCATCTGTTCTAAAGATGAAAATTGAGCCATTTGAGCTATAAACTCGCGGTCGTTCATTGGATTTGTTGGATCTTGGTTTTGCAATTGGGTAATTAGTAGCTTTAAAAAGGCATCTTTCCCCAATGCACTATTTCCAGTTTCTCTGACAGGTGCTTTATAGCTTGAGTAATAAAGATCGTCTGTAACTTTACTTGAAGCGGTATTTGTAGTTGGCGTTGTCGTCATTTTTACACCTCCTCATTTAAAAACTCACTAAATGACTTTTTATCATCATTTTCTTCATCTTTTTGAGCTTCTTGCTCCTGATTTTGCTGTTTAAAGAAGTTATTAAAGAAGCTTTGGTCACGCATATTACGTTCTGCATCTTGTAAAGCCTGTGATACATCAAGACGCTCTACTTGGATGTTTTGAGCAGCAAGCCCTGCTTTTAATTGCTGTAAGTTTGAATCAAGCAATTCTTTCCCTGCTGTAGTTGTTGCAAGTAATCTTGCTGTTAACATGCCATCTTTTTGCATAATTTCGATACGGATAGAGCCCAAATTTTCTGGATAAAGCTTTAGCATTAACTTCATAGTACCTTGTGTGCTAGACAGTTGACTACGATTAATTAAATTTTGTATTTCTTTTATCAATGCCTCTGATTGCGCTGGACGCTCAGCTGGTAACGTCACTGTTACAGTTTTTACAGCTGCTGATGATTGCTGTGATGTAATTGGCGCTGGCTGTGTCGCGTCTGTTTCCTGCTTATTTACTGGCACTTGCTGCAAGACTGCTGCTTTAGGTGCTTGTTGTTGCACTTGTACAGTTTGCTGAAGCTGTGTAGCAACTTGTTGGAATGCTTCTTTTACTTGTATTAACTGAACTTCCTGTGTATAAACAGTGTCTGTTTTAGTAGCAATAACTTCAGCTAATTTTAGTACAGCGATTACTTTTTCAGCTTGCTGTGGTGGCACTTGATGCTCACCTTGCAATGCGCTCATAATTTGCGCTAGTAAATTTGGTGCTTGCTCAAATAGAGTCCAAATATCCTCGATTGGCATTTCTTCTCCAAGTAGCTGCTCAATAAGTGTTACAAGCTCCTCTTTCTCCATGCTTAAAGCTGCTGCTAAATCCTCGAGATTCATCATGTCTTCAACAGCAATTGCATCACCTTCAACTTCAATAAATAACAATGCTGCATCATGAGGAATGCCCAGTATCTCTAATACTTCCTCTAACGAATCTGCTGAAATCAGCTCTCCCACTGCATTTAAATCTGTTGCAGCTGGGGCATTTTGCTGTGTCGCTGGTTGATTTGTTGTTGCTAAAATTTTGTTAAACACAGAGCCGAATTTTTCTTGACTTAGCTGTTCATTTTTACCTGCTGGCACAGTCTGCTTTGGCACTTCCACTTTTGGTGCTAGTTGTTGCATCATTGCGATATTCATTTTTTCACCTCCTCTCAAATTACTGTTGTGCTAGCAATTCTGTATAACGTGCCGCATCCGCTGGCGGCATTTTTGAAAAAATTGCTGCAAGAATGTCTGGCTTCAAATTCGACATAATGCGAAGTGCCTCTTCATCATTCATGTCAATCAAAATAGGTGCTGCTACTTTTGCAGACATTTTCTCATAAGTAGATAAAATTTCTTGGAAATCTTTTTTTATGTCTTCTTGTTCACGCTGTAGTTTCTCAATTTCAAATTGTAATTTCTCTTGCTCTATTAACAATTCATTATTTGCTTCTTTTGAGGCATCAATTTCAGCTTGTAATTGCTCAATCTTCGCTTCTTTTTCTTGAAGCTCTGCTTGTAATGTAACGATTCTTTCCCCTGTCATCGTTGGGTTTTCTGAAGTTCCCTCTTCTTTTTTGTCAAGGAATGGGATTTTTTCTTTCATACTATCTGCAAATTGAAACACGTTTGTATTTGTAAAATAACTTACAATTAATACAAGTGTAACGATAAATAATAATGGGATAATAAACAGCATAAAGAATTTTTGAAAAAACCCCGGCTTCTTGTCATCAAGCTCTTCTGCATTTACATTTTCAACTTGTTTTTTCGCCATGACATCACCTGATTTCTCTTTTGTTATATGCAAGCGATGATAGTTCATCTAATTGCTTTGCTTCAATGCGATTTTGCTCTTCTCTAAAGGCATCGAAGTCTTTTTCACGCATTTTTTCAAACTTGCGAACCTCTAAGTTTTTTTCCAACAGCTTTTGTTCATGCCAATTCATTTTCGAACGGGCTTGTACAACCTTTTGTTGAACATCTGCAATTGTCTTTTCCATACTATCTATGAAATTAGCATAATGACTAATTTCATCAATAGAAGCACCTATAGATAAGCGCTCTTGTTGGTAGACTAGTAAATCTTCTTTCTTTTTTAATAAGTCATAGAGCTTTGTAGCAATTTCCTCAAAGACACGTACAGACTCTTTATAAGCGATTTCAGATTCATTTTTCTCTTGCTCACGCACAACTAATATTTTTTCAAACCGATATGTGTATTGCATTATGATGATACACCACCATTTGCTAGAGTAATTAATTCATTGACAGCTTGCTCGATAGATACATAGTCTTTGTAGCCTTGCTTTAAATATGCTGTAATTAGCGGCTCATATTGAATCGCTTCATCGATTTCACGCGATGTACCTCGCTTATATGCACCAATGTTAATCAAATCCTCAGATTTGTCATACGTATAATACAACTCTCGTAAGCGTTCTGCTGCTTTTACATGCTCAGGTGCTGCAATATGATTCATTAAACGACTGACACTTTTCAAGACGTTAATAGCTGGGTACTGCCCTTTATTCGCTAAAGTTCGATCTAAAACGATATGTCCATCTAAAATACCACGTACAGTATCTGCAATCGGCTCATTCATGTCATCCCCATCTACTAGCACCGTATAAAAGGCTGTGATAGACCCTTTTAAATTCGTTCCTGTACGTTCTAACAATGAAGGGAGAATGGCAAATACAGAAGGCGTATAGCCTCGCGTTGCTGGTGGTTCACCAACGGCTAAACCTACCTCTCTCTGTGCCATTGCAACACGCGTTACAGAATCCATCATTAACATGACATTCATTCCGCGATCTCGGAAATACTCCGCTATTGCTGTTGCAGTAAATGCGGCTTTAATGCGCATTAAAGCCGGTTGATCACTCGTTGCTGCAACAACTATCGAACGACTTAAACCTTCTGGTCCTAAATCTCGTTCAATAAACTCTCGAACTTCTCGACCACGCTCACCTACTAGTGCAATGACATTTAAATCAGCCTTTGTATTACGAGCAATCATCCCAAGTAGCGTACTTTTTCCGACACCTGAACCAGCGAAAATACCAACCCTTTGTCCTGTACCAATTGTCAGCATACCATCAATCGCCTTTACGCCGACTTCCATTCGTTCACTAATAGGTGGACGTGTCATCGGGTTAGGCGGTTGTCGCTCTGTTTGTACAGACACAAGACCTTTTGGTAATGTATAGCCATCATATGGATTGCCCATTGAATCGAGTATTTTTCCAATTAGCTCAGGGCCAACCTTTACTTCCAGCGGTTTTCCAGTTCCTTCGACTAAACAGCCAATTGAAATTTCACGCAACGAGGAGAATGGCATCAAAACAACAATCTCATCTCTGAAGCCTACCACTTCAGCAAGTATTGTTTGCTGTCCATGCTGCACCGTTTGCACATGTATTTTACATACATCTCCTATTGAACTTTCAGGACCCCGTGACTCAATCATTAAGCCTACTACTCTCGTGACGCGTCCAAATTTCTTAAAAGTATTAAGGTTTGGTATTTGTTCAATTAATTGAGTCGCTTTCATCCGTATCAGTCCTTGCTTGTTAAAATTTCATTTAGCTTCAAACGTAGTTCATTGAGCTGTTCATCAATCGATACAACAATACGTCCATGATTCGTTTCAATATAGCTTTCTGTGCTATTTAAATCTTCATTTACAAAAAACAGTAAAGGCACATCTGGTGGGAACATCTCAGCTAGTTCATCATAGTTTTTGGTAATGAGTTGATAATAGGCTGGTGCAACATATACTTTGATTCCTTTCATTTCTCGCGCTTCTTTTAAGCCACGTTTGACGATTTCAGTAAATAGTTCATTGTCTCGTTCAAGTGCTACACCAATAATTCGTTCAGCAGCAGTTAAAGCGAGCTCTAATACAACAAATTCTTGATCATCAATATACTTTTTCGCATTTTGCTGCGCCTGTGTGATTGTTTCATTGGCCATTGTAAGCGACTGTTCCATCGCAGCATTAGCTTTTTGTATCCCTTCTTCATAGCCAGCAGCAAAGCCCTCTTCATGCGCTTGTTGCTCAAGCATGAGCTTTTCCTCTTGCCAAATTTGCTTCAATTGCTCGATAGCTTGTAATTGCTCATCTCGATATTGCTCTAGCTGTTGACGCTCGAACTCAATTTGTTGTCTCGCCTCAGTTAAATACATTTCCCGCTCTGCCTGAATATTTTCTAATGTTAAATTTTCAAGTTCTCCTGCCTGAGCATCTGTTTGAAAAGCTGTTGGCTGAAAAAAATCTTTAATTTCGATTTTAACGCCCTGCTCTGCTTCAGTTGACTGTGCTTGTATAGAGCGAATAATTCTAGACAATGACGTCATCTCCTCCACCGCGAGCTATAATGATTTCTCCAGCATCTTCTAAGCGTCGAATAACCGCTACGATGCGAGACTGTGCGTCCTCTACATCTCGTAAGCGTACTGGCCCCATAATTTCCATCTCTTCTTTAAACGTTTCTGCCATACGCTGTGACATATTACGGAAAATAATATCTTTTACTTCATCAGAAGAAACTTTCATTGATAATAGTAAGTCTTCATTTTCGCAGTCGCGAATAACACGTTGGATTGAACGGTTATCAAGCGTAACGATATCTTCGAATACGAACATGCGCTTCTTGATTTCTTCTGCCAATTCTGGATCTTGAATTTCGAGTGCATCCAAAATTGTTTTTTCCGTTTGACGGTCCACTCCGCTAAGTACTTCTACGACAGCGTCAACGCCACCAGTTTCAGTGTAATCTTGCGTTACAGTAGAAGATAGCTTGCGCTCTAAAACAGATTCAATTTCACTAATTACTTCTGGTGATGTTGAATCCATCATTGCAATACGCTTTGCAATATCCGCTTGGACCTCTTGAGGTAATGAAGATAAAATAATTCCTGCTTGCCCTGCTTCTAAATAAGATAAAATTAAAGCGATTGTTTGTGGATGCTCATTTTGAATAAAGTTGAAAATTTGAGCTGGATCTGCTTTACGTGCAAAATCAAACGGTCTCACTTGAAGCGATGACGTTAAGCGATTTAAAATTGCTTGCGCTTGGTCACTGCCTAATGCTTTTTCTAAAACTGTTTTTGCATAGCCAATACCGCCTTGTGTAATGTAATCTTGCGCTAATGCAATATTGTGAAATTCCTCAATAATTTCTTCCTTCATATGTGACTCTACTTTTTTAACACTGGAAATTTCTAAAGTTAAGCGTTCAATTTCCTCTTCACTTAAATGTTTATATACTGAAGCTGACACTTCTGGTCCCAATGAAATTAAGAGTAGGGCAGCTTTTTGCTTCCCTGATAATTCCTTGTCTTTCTTAGACATAGCCACCCCTCCAATCAATTACGCCTCGGCGTAATTGCGTCCAGATTTTTTCGAGTGAGCCGTCACACCCTGTGACAACGGTTAACTGGCCTGCTTAGTGCAGGCCTCTCTTCAAAATCTATGACATCCGCCGGAGGCTTTATTTTGATTCAGTGAGCCTTCGGATGCCCACTGAATTACATGCTACTTAAATATTCATATTGCTATCAATAGAAATTGACGTCTACCGAGTCAAAATTAATCCTCAGCAATCCAACTACGTAACAACTTGGCAAAATCATCTGGTTTTTCTTTTGCCATTTTTTCTAGCTGCTTACGACGCACTGTTGCTTCTGTTTCTTTTTCATCAGCAATATCATCAACAATAATTTGTTCTTGTTGTTCTTCAATCGCTGATAGTTCCGCCTCTTCTTTACGTTTGCGAGAACGTAAAATATAGAATACTAAAAGTACAATTGCAACTAATAATACGCCGCCAATTACCCAAACCCACCAAGGAATTGCTGTTGTTTCTGTATCTACTGCAACGTCTTTTCCATAGAATTGCTGTACTGTAACAACAACTTTACTTGCAAGCTCTTCATCTGTTAAATCACCTACTGCATCTTTATTAAGCGATGTGCTAATAATAGATGCTACCATTTCTCGAATCGCCGCCACACTTTCATCTGGCAATGATGCTAAATCTTCTGGGTTTGGTGGCTCTACACCAACTTGAATACCAATATCGCGAATTTTATAAGGTGACTCCTGAATATCTTTGCGAATACGATTTACATCGCTATTTACTTTTTCTTCGATTCGTTCATAATCACCATTTCCTGCAGCACCCTCTACATAATCTGTAAAATTATCTGTCTGTTGTCCTGCTTCTGGTGTACCAGTTGCCGCAGCTCCAGTTCCAGTATATGTTTCTGTAATAGTTTGGGCGCTAATCGCAATTCCTGACATATTTTCTTCATCAACAGGCTCTACAAGATCTTCTTGACGATTTTCCTTTTTAAAGTCAATATCCGTTGTCACAGATACAAACACTTTATCTTGTCCCATCAATGTACCTAACATATTTTGGACTTGACGCTGTAAATCACGTTCAACCGTTTTCTTCAGCTGCATTTGCCCTTCTGGAGTCGCTACTGAACCACCAGACGTAGCTGATTCCAAATCATAATATTCCATATGCTGATTTGAAATTTCAATGTTTTCTAATGGTAAATTAGGCACGCTTTTTGCTACTAAGCTGTATAATGTTTTAATTTGAGTTTCTGTAAATTGATGTCCAGGTGCTGTAGTTAACATTACAGCCGCTGTTGCTTCTCCTTGTCCATCCTGTAAAAAGACACCTTGCTTTGGCATTGTAATATTTACACGGGCACCTTCTACCCCATCAACTTGTTTTAATAAATTTACAATAGCTGTTTGCATTGTCTCGTTTTTCAACACTTCGAATTCATTATCAGTCATCCCAAACCCTGCATTTTCAGCAAAAAATGATGTGTCAATTCCACCGGTTTTCGGAAATCCTTGATTTGCCAAAGATACTTTTAATGCATCTGCTTGCTTTGCTGGCACTAAAATATTTGTACCACCTGCTGTAATTTCGTATGTAACACCATCCGCCTCTAAAACATCTCTAATTTGCCCAACTTCAGCCTGTGATAAATTCGTATACATCGGGACCATTTCTGTGCGTGTTAAAAGATATGTAAGGATGCTTGCAAATGCAATAATTACTACCAGTGCACCGACCATCGCGCCTTTTTGCTTTTTTGTACGACTTGACCAAAAATTGGTCGAATCGGTTTTTACTTTTGTTAATCGTTCATTCATTATGGATCCTCCGGTAATAGTGAATGCTATAAACAATTACGCCTTTGCGAATATTTGTTCAATTTTTAACCTGTGCTTTTTATCAGGAACTTTAACTTGATTGAGCTAAATTTAAATGCCTGCTGAAATGCGCTAGTTTTGTCACTCTACAAGCTTAGGCTTTATGTACTTAACGCATCCATTTCGACATAAAATCATGTGCTAAATCAAGACGATTTTTTTCGTCATAATTGTTTTTTGATTCAACAATGTATTTTGTACTGAAAGCATAGCAATAGGTACAGAAAGCTTTGACCTCGAAAAATGACGAGATACATATTTCATTAGCATTTACTTCAGCAGATATTTAAACATTTGCTGAATCAAAATAAATCTTTTGGTGAATGTCACAAATTTTGAAAAGAACCTGTACGACGCAGACTACTTTCTGCGCCGTTAGCTCCAAAAATTTGAAAAATCATTAACCGAGGCGTAATTGATTATACACTCATTCGCATAATTTCTTGGTAAGCTTCAACCACTTTATTTCGAACTTCCATTGTGGCATTTAGTGTGATACTCGCTTTTTGTGAAGCTATCATTACCTCGTGTAAATCCACATCGCCACCATTAATTAATTTATTCGTCAATGTGTCGGATTGAATTTGTTGCGCATTCACTTGTGCAATTGCGTCCTTTAATGTTGCCGCAAAGTTTTGCTGCGCCTCGTAAGGTGTTACTGTTAACTTATTAGGTTGCTGTACTCCTTGTGTTGGAGTAAACATTGATATGGAGTTAATCATCGCCATGTGTAATCACAGTTCCTTTCAAATTTGTTATTTGCCGATTTCTAAAGCTTTTGACAGCATCGATTTATTGGCATTGAACACCGTTACATTCGCTTCATAGGAGCGCGTTGCAGAAATTAAATCAACCATTTCTTTTAATGGGTCTACATTTGCCATTCTTACATAACCATTCTCATCTGCATCAATATGTGTTGGATTATAAACAAGCTTAAACGGTGTTTCATTATCTTCGTTAATGCGTGATACCTTCACACCATTCCCGACACCATGTTTCACAGTTTTCCCCATTGCTACATTTAAAAAGTTTGAAAACTGACCTTCTTTTGCTGTTAAAGTGACTGTTTTACGACGGTACGGCTCCCACTCACCATTCACTTGCTTTGCTCTTGTCGTATCAATATTTGCCATATTTGAAGAAATTACATCCATACGTAAACGTTGTGCTGTTAAAGCGGAGGCAGTTGTATTCATACTATGAAAGATTGTCATACTTATTTCCCTCCTTTAATTACTGTATTTAGTGTATTTAATTTTCCATTTACACGGTCAATAAGCGCATTATAATAGATTGTATTTTCAGCCAGTTTAGCTTGCTCTGCATCCATATTTACACCATTTCCATTATGACGAGCTCTTAAATTTGCATAATCAAATACGCCTGATTTAAATTGCTCTGCATCGAAATCATAATGTCGAACATCGTTTTTATTTGCCGCAATTGATGTTTGTTTAGCACCTTCTAACATACTTCTAAAACTGACATCTTTCGCCTTATAGTTTGGCGTATCGACATTTGCAATATTGTTAGCAATTGTTTTATGTTTTAAAGTCGCATAAGAAAGGCCATTTTCTATATTGCGAATTGTTCCACCGAATAAATCCACACTATCCACCTCTTTTAATATATAGGGTATTCGTCACATTTCGATAATAGTTTTGTTAGTTTAATTGTAATTAAGTTAATCCATAGTGTCTATTGTCTTTTAGCTTTTTTAGATAGTCTATAAGAACTATTTTATTCTATTTCTTTCTCTTCATTGTCGAAAAATCAAAATGGATTTTTATGTAAAATATCATTTTTTTACTTCGTTACGATAAATATTACCAAAAAATCTACATTAATCACTATGTTTCATTTAAAAAATAAATCAATAAGACTATTTTTAGCACCAGACTGTTAGGACTATGTAAAAAATAATTTATATTAAAATGTATAAAATCTTTTCTTCTTTTAATAGAACAATAAAAGTGGCTGTTTAAAAGTGATATCACTTTTAAACAGCCTATAACGAAAACGCTTTTTATTTCATTTTAATTTCAGCTAATGCAACTAAAAATTTATCGTTCAATACTTTAATATAAGTACCTTTCATCCCAAGTGAGCGCGACTCGATTACACCAGCAGATTCTAGCTTGCGTAATGCATTGACAATAACTGAACGAGTAATACCTACGCGGTCTGCAATTTTTGAAGCAACAAGCAGCCCTTCGTGACCATCTAACTCCTCGAAAATATGCTCAATCGCTTCAAGCTCAGAGTATGATAATGAATTAATCGCCATTTGCACAACAGCTTTTGAACGAGCCTCCTCTTCAATTTCCTCAGCTTTTTCACGTAAAATTTCCATGCCGACTACTGTTGCACCATACTCAGCTAAAATTAAATCATCATCGCTAAATTGATCGTTAATACGTGCAAGGATTAACGTCCCTAAACGCTCTCCACCACCAATAATTGGAACAATCGTTGTTAAACCAGATGCAAATAAATCTTTATTTTCAACAGGGAACGCTGTATGTTCATTATTTACATCTAAGTTTGGCGATGTTTCTGTAATATTAAATAAGTTTTGTGTATACTCTTCTGGGAATTGGCGCTCCGCAAACATTTTTTTAATACGCTCATTTTCGATTTGCTGGTGAATTGATAAACCTAAAAGCTTCCCTTTACGACTTACGATAAAGACGTTAGAGTCGATAATGTCACCTAACGTATCCGCCATTTCTTTAAAGTTTACTGGCTTACCAGCAGTCGCTTGAAGCATTGCGTTAATTTTTCTTGTTTTTGATAATAAATTCATTTTCTATAGTCCTCCTAAGGCTATTTCTGTATTTACGTAATATTCTAAAGGTTTTTATAATTTATAGCAATTATCTATGTTTTAAATATTGTAAAGACTTCTACATTTTTTCATGAAATAACATTTGCTATAAAATAAATTGTGATAAATCTTTATTTTTCACGATATTTCCTAGTTTTTGCTCAACATATGCAGGGGTAATTTCAATATGTGCTGGTGCAATTTCAGAAGCTTCAAATGATAGCTCCTCTAATAAGCGCTCTAAAATTGTATGCAAGCGTCGTGCACCAATGTTATCTGTTTCTTGATTAACTTCTGTTGCAATTTCAGCAATGCAATCAATCGCTTCATCTGAAAATTCAATTGTTACATTTTCCGTTTCTAGCAAGGCTTTATATTGCAAAATAAGCGATTGGTCTGGCTCTTGTAAAATGCGGACAAAATCTTCCTTCGTTAACTTTTCCAGTTCCACACGAATTGGGAAACGCCCTTGCAATTCGGGAATTAAATCGCTCGGCTTTGACATATGAAAAGCACCTGCTGCAATAAATAGCATATAATCTGTTTTTACAGGACCATATTTCGTCGTTACAGTAGAACCTTCTACGATTGGCAAAATATCGCGCTGTACACCCTCGCGTGAAACATTTGCTGAAGAGCCGCTGTCTTTGCTTGCAATTTTATCAATTTCATCAATAAAGATGATACCTGTCTGTTCAGCGCGCTGAATCGCTTCTGCTGTTAGTTCATCTGTATCGATTAATTTATTGGCCTCTTCCAACGTTAAAATACGACGTGCATCTTTTACTTGCACTTTGCGCTTCTTTGTTTTCTTTGGCATTAAATTCGCCAACATATCCTGCATGCCGCTCATTTGCATTTCCATTCCTGGCATATCCATTAATGGTGCTGCTTGCTCCATGACCTCGATTGTTACCCACTGGTTTTCAAGCTTACCTTGCGCTAAATCCGTTGCAATCTGACTGCGACGGGAGCTTATTTCTGCTTCTTCCGCTGGATTTTCCTGCTCAGCTTGCTCTTGCTTTTGTCCAAAAAGCATTTCAAATGGATTTTGCTGCATTTTCGCCTTCTTTTTTGAAGGTGCTAGCAATTTCACAATCGCTTGATCTGCCAGCTTTTCTGCCTCTTCCTGTACAGTTGCTAACATTTCTTCTTTAACAAGGCGTAATGAAGCCTCTACCAAGTCCCGTACCATTGATTCTACATCGCGTCCAACATAGCCTACTTCTGTGAACTTTGTTGCTTCCACTTTAACAAATGGCGCTTTTGTCAGCTTCGCAATACGTCTTGCGATTTCCGTTTTTCCAACACCTGTTGGACCAATCATTAAGATGTTTTTCGGGATAATTTCACTTTTCATTTCATCGTTCAGTAAAGAACGGCGATAGCGATTACGCAGTGCAATTGCTACTGCACGCTTTGCCTCATTTTGCCCAACAATGTGACGATTTAAATGCTCCGTAATTTGTCTTGGCGTTAAGTTTGTCGTCATTATAGCGCCTCCACGATAATATTATGATTTGTAAATACACAAATATCAGCAGCTGTCGTTAAAGCTGCCTCTGCAATTTGCTGTGCCGTTAAATGCTCCCCTGCATGTTGCTTCAATGCGCGACCCGCAGATAATGCATAATTACCACCTGAGCCAATCGCTAAAATACCATCATCTGGCTCAATGACTTCTCCTGTCCCTGAAACAAGAAGCAAAGTAGATTTATCCATTACAAGCAACATTGCCTCTAATTGACGCAACATTTTATCACCGCGCCATTGCTTAGCTACCTCAACAGCTGCACGTTGTAAATTACCATTATACTCGTTTAACTTACCTTCAAACATTTCAAATAAAGTAAAAGCATCTGCTACTGACCCAGCAAAGCCTGCTAATACGTTGCCATTAAACAGACGTCTGACCTTTCTTGCTGTATGTTTCATCACAACTGCATTTCCTAACGTTACTTGACCATCACCAGCCATTGCACAACCACCTTTATGATGGATTGCAAAAATCGTCGTTGCATGTATTTGCCCCAAATAGATTCCTCCTTAAGCTCTTGGATGTGTATTCATATACGTTTTACGTAAATGCTCCTTCGTCACATGTGTATATACTTGTGTCGAGGAAAGATGTGCATGTCCTAATAGCTCTTGTACAGTACGCATATCTGCACCGTTATTTAATAAATGTGTAGCAAATGAATGTCTTAGCATATGCGGATAAAGCTTCGTATGCAAGCTAGCTTTATTTACCATCTCATTTAGTATATGACGTACACCTCGTGGCGTAAGTTCGCCACCTCGCATATTGACAAAAAGATAAGAATGCTCCGTCTTTTTCATTATATGTGGTCGCGCTTCCTCAATATAGGTTTGCAGCGCTGTACGCGCATATTCACCAAACGGTACAATGCGCTCCTTACGCCCTTTCCCCATAACGCGAAGTATCGAATAATGGAAATCGATATGAGATAGTTCCAATGTCGTACACTCGCTTACTCGAATACCTGTTGCATAAAGCAGCTCCAGCAAAGCGATATTGCGCAGCGATTGAAAATCTTGCCCTTGATTCGCTTCAAATAGTTGTGTCAGCTCTTCCTCATAAAAAAAGTTTGGAAGTCGCTCCTCTTTTTTCGGGTGATACAATGATCGAAAAGATGAATCGTCCAAATCAAATTCTCTATGCAAAAAGCGGAAGAAGGAGCGAATTGCAGATATTTTTCTTGAAATAGATGCTCTTGCTTTTTTCTCATCATAAAGCTTTGTCACATACAATCTTGCATGAATATATTCAACATCTTGTAAACTTTTAATACCTTCCGTTTGTAAAAACGTCAAAAAATGCTGAATATCAGTCTCATATTCCCGCACTGTATGTACAGAAAAGTTTTTTTCAATTTGCACATAGCGAATAAACTGATGCAGCCACTCATTTTGCTGATTTGACATAACATAGCCTCCTTAAGCGGAGCAAATTAATTACATACTGACACTATACCGTAACTCCAAAATTAGCAAGTAAAATATGCGTAAATTTTAAAAAATCAATGGATTTTGTCAATTGCATGACAAGCAGTCGTAAGACACCATAATTTTTTACATATCATCTAAATCAATTACGCCTCCGCGTAATTGCGTCCAAATTTTCCCAAACTTGTTTGCAGTAGAAGTTCCCCTAAAGCCGTCACTTCCTGTGACAACGGTGAACTGACCTGCATCGTGCAGGCCTCCTTTTCAAAATCTGTGACCTCCACCGAAGGCTTTATCTCGGTGCAGTGGGTATCCAACCACCCACTGCACTAAGTAAACATATGGCATTCATCCCCTCTCTACTGAGGAAAGGGGTTTCTGCTGAACCAAGGTAAAAGCCCTTCAAATTATACAATTCAAAGGGCTTTTCTGCAATTAAATTGTTCTCGAATTCACAAAATTACGAATTGTTTCCAATGCTCGGTTCGCATGGCGCTCCGCACGCTCTGCTTTTGATTTAATACGCTCACCTAGCTCTGGGAACAGACCGAAATTGACATTCATCGGCTGGAAGTTTTTCGAAGCTGCTTCCGTAATATAGCGTGCCATTGAGCCAAGCGCTGTTTCTTCTGGGAAGTATAATAGCTCCTCACCTTTTGCTAAACGCGCTGCATTAATACCGGCAATTAAGCCGCTTCCTGCTGATTCAACATAGCCTTCAACACCTGTCATTTGACCTGCAAAGAAAATCGTTGGCTGTGCTTTTAATTGATATGTTTTTGCCAATACTTTCGGCGAGTTAATAAATGTATTACGATGCATCACACCATAACGTACAATTTCAACGTTTTCTAACCCTGGAATTAGCTGCAATACTTCCTTTTGTGGACCCCATTTTAAATGCGTTTGGAAGCCAACAATATTGTATAATGTGCCGGCCGCATCATCTTGGCGCAATTGCACAACCGCATATGGACGCTTACCTGTTTTCGGATCTTCCAATCCAACTGGCTTCATTGGTCCAAACAACATTGTTTTTTCACCGCGTGCTGCCATAACTTCAATCGGCATACAGCCTTCAAAATAAATTTCCTTTTCAAACTCTTTTAGTGGTACAACTTCTGCCTCAATTAATGCTTGACGGAAACGATCGAATTCTTCCTTTGTCATCGGGCAATTTAAATAAGCTGCTTCCCCTTTATCATAGCGCGATTTTAAATACACTTTGTCCATATCAATCGAATCTTTTTCGATGATAGGCGCTGCCGCATCATAAAAGTATAAATATTCCTCACCTGTTAATGCTTGAATTTTCTCTGCTAATGCCTTTGATGTTAAAGGACCTGTTGCAATAACAGTAATGCCTTCTGGAATTTCTGTTACTTCCTCATGAATGACCTCTACTAATGGATGGTTTTTCACCGCTTCCGTTACATAGCCTGCAAATTCATGACGGTCTACCGCTAACGCTCCACCTGCTGGGACTGAACAATTATCCGCCGCCTTCATAATGACAGAATCCAGCATCCGCATTTCTTCTTTAATGACGCCTACCGCATTTGTTAACGTATTCGCACGTAAAGAGTTAGAGCATACCAACTCCGCAAATTTATCTGTATGGTGCGCGGGCGTTTGCTTGACAGGTCGCATTTCATAAAGGCGTACCTTGATACCACGCTTTGCGATTTGCCATGCTGCTTCACTGCCAGCTAAGCCTGCCCCAATAACGTTTACTATTTTCTCTGACATTTACTTTACCAACTTTCTATTGTGATGGTGTTTCCTCGTAATCACAATCTGTATTTGTACATTGAATTTGTACACCTTTTTTCAATTTCTTTTCAACTAATAATGAGCTACATTTTGGACATGGACGGTTAATCGGCTTATCCCATGACACAAATTCACATTCTGGGTAGCGATTGCAGCCGTAGAACAGACGCTTCGTTTTACTTTTACGCTCAACAATTTCGCCTTCCTTACATGTAGGACATTGTACACCAATCGGCTTGACAATCGCCTTTGTATTGCGGCAGTCTGGGAAATTCGAACAAGCCATGAATTTGCCATAACGTCCAAGCTTGAATACCATTGGCGCGCCACATTTTTCGCAATCCTCGCCGGCAGGCTCATCTTTGATTTCGATTTTTTCCATCGCTTCGTCCGCATATTCTACACGTTTTTCAAAATCTTTATAGAAGGCATCGATAACTTGTACCCAATTGGTCATACCTTCTTCTACACCATCTAAATCCTGCTCCATTTTTGCTGTAAACTCAATGTTCAGTATTTCTGGGAAAAATTCAAGCACAAGCTGATGAACAATGCCGCCTAACTCAGTAGGAACAAAACGTTTCGCATCAAGCTGTACATAGCCACGTTTTTGGATTGTATCTAACGTAGGTGCATATGTGGAAGGTCGACCAATACCTAGCTCTTCCAAAGTTTTTACTAAGCGTGCCTCTGAGTAACGAGGAGGTGGCTGTGTAAAATGTTGCTTCGGCTCAATTGATACCGTTTTTACTTTATCGCCAATTTCCATCTCTGGTAGGAGCTTTGCCGTTTCTTCGGTTTGATCATCTGTACCTTCTATATAAAGCTTCATAAAGCCAGGAAACTTCACATGAGAACCGTTTGCTCGAAATTTTACATTTTCATTTAATAAATCGACAGAAACTGTGTCTAAAATAGCAGGTGCCATTTGGCTAGCAATAAATCGCTCCCAAATTAGTCGATATAAGCGCAGCTGGTCACGACTTAATACTGCCTTTAACTCATCTGGTGTACGCATTGCGCTCGTAGGACGAATTGCTTCATGCGCATCCTGTGCATTCGATTGTTTCTTCGCTTGCTTTGGCTCTGTCGCAATATAGTCTTTGCCATATTTTGTATCGATATATTGCATTGCTTCGGCCTTTGCCGTTTCAGAAATACGTGTCGAATCTGTACGCATATACGTAATTAAACCGACCGTTCCTTCTTTTTTGCCGATATCAATACCTTCATATAGCTGCTGTGCAAGCATCATCGTTTTCTTCGCGCGGAAATTTAGCTTACGTGCTGCCTCTTGTTGTAGTGAGGAAGTTGTGAACGCTGGTGCTGCATTGCGTTTACGTTCCTTTTTCGTAACATCCGTTACAGTGAAGTGGTCGCCTTTAATATTTTTCAATATTGCCTTCACTTGCTCTTCGTTTGTTAGCTTAATTTTCTCGGCTCCATCACCATAATAAAGTGCGTCAAATTGCTTTTTACTTTTTTCAAATAGCCCTTCAACTGTCCAATATTCCTCTGGCACAAAGTTCGTAATTTCATTTTCTCGATCGATGATTAAGCGTAGCGCAACAGATTGCACTCGCCCAGCAGATAAGCCTTTTTTTACTTTCTTCCATAAAATTGGGCTAATATTGTAGCCAACAAGGCGGTCTAAAATTCGTCTCGCTTGCTGTGCGTCTACTAAATCTAAATTAATTGGGCGCGGATGTTTAAATGATTCTAAAATTGCGTCCTTCGTAATTTCATTAAACACAACGCGACAATCTGATTCGATATCGATATTTAAAGCTGTTGCTAAATGCCATGCAATCGCTTCACCTTCGCGATCGGGATCGGCCGCTAGATAAATCTTTTTCACTTTTTTAGCAGCTGTTTTTAATTCTTGTAAAACAGGCCCTTTACCACGAATTGTAATATACTTAGGCTCATAATTATTTTCAGTATCAATGCCCATTTGACTACGCGGTAAATCACGTACATGTCCTATTGAAGCCTTTACTTTATATTTTTTACCTAAGTATCGCTCAATTGTTTTTGCCTTTGCAGGCGATTCCACTATTACTAAATAATCTGCCATTCATTTCTTCCCCCTTAGAGAGGTTACTTATTTTATATTTTAATACGCCACGGTATTTCCATTCCCTTTTAATTGGCGTTAAATTGCTTTGTGAAATAAAGCCTCCACGGATAATATAGGTGCTCAGGCGCAAACACCTAATTTGGTTTAACCAAAGCTTAATTGATTACACAATTTTTGTGAAATACAAAGCATACCTGTTGCAAAATGTATAACAGATTGACACAGAATGCAACTTTTTTTCAATATTTCATTTGAAACATTTGTAATTCGTCCACAATTTGCTGCCCGTTCCATATCGGAATTGCCCCTTCTTTTAATAAATTATTCGTTCCTTTTGACTGCTCTGAATCAATTGGTCCAGGGACAACAAAAATATCTTTTCCATGCTCTAGGGCATGGTCTGTTGTAATCAATGTACCACTTTTAGCTGCAGCTTCTGTCACAACTAATGCACAGCTTAAACCGCTAATAATTCGATTACGCATTGGAAAATGCCATTTCTTCGGCCCCATGTATGGTGGGTATTCTGTCAATAATAAATGCTTATTGGCGATTTCTGTAGCAAGCTGTCGATTTTCCTTTGGATATATATATGAAAAACCATGCCCAATAACCGCAATTGTATGGCCTCCTAATTCTATTGTCATGCGATGAGCGAGTGTATCTGCGCCCTTTGCTAGACCACTTACAATGACATATCGCTCGGCAATTAAAGGTGGCAATATTGATTGTAAAGCTATAATTGAATAATTTGTCGCATTGCGTGAGCCAATACAGGCAATTTTTCTTGGATATTGTAATAAATCAAGCTGCCCTTTCGCATAAATGACTGTAGGAGCGTCTCTAAGCTGTAATAAGCTTTTTGGGTAGTATTTACTCATAAAAGGTATTGCACGTATATGACATCGCTCATAATACGTCTGAAACGGTGTTTTAACTGCCTTTATATAATTTTGCTGTAATGTTTGAGCTGTTTGGAGTTGGACTTGAAGTGCTTGTGCAAGCTCTCTTGCTGAAATGGTTGGCAATTGTTGCAATGTACCTATTTCACTTAATAAGCGCTGAAGTTTATTTAATGGTAGAGGGTAAACATAGTGTAACGCTAATAATTGCTGTATTTCATTTTGCATGTCATCTCTCCTTATTGAAAGTTAGTATGACCGCATAGCAAATTTTTTGCGACGAGTAACCGCAGGAGCACAATTTTTCTGCAACGAGCAACCACAGGAGTAAACGATAGCTTATAGGGATCGCTATATAGAAAAAAGTGTAGCATAAAATATGCTACACCTTCCACAACAATCGAAATTAATGTGTTTTACATTTGTCGTAAAGACCTTTTTCTTTGATGACACGAATTAATGTTTCGCCGATAACAGATGGTGTATCTGCTACTTCAATACCTGCTGCGTTCATCGCTTTGATTTTTTCAGCGGCTGTACCTTTACCGCCTGAAATAATCGCACCAGCATGTCCCATACGTTTACCTGGAGGTGCTGTTTGACCACCGATAAAGCCAACAACTGGTTTTGTCATGTTCGCTTTTACCCACTCAGCCGCTTCTTCTTCAGCTGTACCACCGATTTCACCAATCATAACTACCGCATATGTGTCTGGGTCGTCATTGAACGCTGATAATACATCGATAAAGTTTGTCCCGTTTACAGGGTCACCACCGATACCAACCGCTGTTGATTGACCGATACCTTCTTGTGATAATTGGTGTACTGCTTCATACGTTAATGTACCTGAGCGTGATACAACACCAACATGACCTTTTGTATGGATGTAGCCTGGCATAATACCAATTTTACATTCATCAGATGTAATAACACCTGGACAGTTTGGTCCTACTAAACGTGTTTTCTTGCCTTCCATATAACGTTTTACTTTCACCATATCAAGAACAGGGATATGCTCTGTAATACAGATTGCCATATCTAAGCCTGCATCTACTGCTTCCATAATTGCATCTGCTGCAAATGGTGCTGGTACGTAGATAACAGATACGTTAGCGCCTGTTGCATTTACTGCGTCTTGAACAGTATTGAATACTGGTACTCCTTCTACTTCTAAGCCGCCTTTACCCGGTGTAACACCAGCTACGATTTTTGTACCGTATTCAAGCATTTGCTTTGTATGGAAAAGTGCTGTTTCCCCAGTAATCCCTTGTACGATTACTTTCGTGTCTTTATTAATATAAACACTCATTAATTCTCCCTACCTTCCTTAGCCTACAAGTCCTACGATTTTTTGTGCGCCATCAGCCATAGAATCTGCTGCGACAATATTTAAACCAGATTCGTTTAATAATTTTTTACCAAGCTCTACGTTTGTACCTTCTAAACGCACTACTAATGGAATTGTTAACCCTACTTGCTTCGTTGCTTCAATAACACCCTCTGCAATAACGTCACACTTCATAATTCCACCGAAAATATTAACGAAAATACCTTTTACATTCACGTCAGATAGGATGATTTTAAATGCTTCTGTTACTTTTTCTGCTGTAGCGCCGCCCCCAACGTCAAGGAAGTTCGCCGGTTGACCGCCGTAATAGCTGATTGTATCCATTGTTGCCATTGCTAAACCAGCACCGTTAACCATACAGCCGATGTTACCATCTAAAGAGATGTAGCTTAAATCATATTTAGAAGCTTCGATTTCTTTTGCATCTTCCTCATCAAAGTCACGTAATTCAACGATGTCTTTATGACGGTATAATGCGTTTGCATCGAAGTTAAATTTCGCATCAAGTGCTACTACTTCATCGTCACCTGTTACAACTAATGGGTTGATTTCAACGATTGATGCATCTTTTTCAACGAATGCTTGGTATAAGCCTAGCATTAATTTAACTGCTTTGTTTACTAATTTCGCTGGAATATTCATATTGAATGCCATGCGACGTGCTTGGAAGCCTGTTAAGCCTGTTACAGGATCAATCACTTCTTTGAAGATTTTTTCAGGCGTATTCTCTGCCACTTCTTCAATATCCATACCGCCTTCTTCAGAGCCCATTAAAGTGACACGAGAAGTCGCACGGTCAAGTACTAAACCTAAGTAGTATTCTTTACGAATATCTGATCCTTCTTCAATGTAAAGACGTTTTACTTCTTTACCCTCTGGACCAGTTTGGTGTGTTACCAATATTTTACCAAGTAGTTCTTTTGCGTAAGTACGTACCTCGTCAAGATTTTTGGCAATCTTAACACCGCCCGCCTTACCTCGACCACCTGCGTGGATTTGTGCTTTTACAACTGTTACGTTAGCGCCTAATTCTTTCGCTACTTTCACAGCTTCATCTGGAGAAAACGCTACTTTTCCTTTCGGTACAGCAACGCCATACTTTCTCAAGATTTCCTTCCCTTGATACTCATGGATATTCATAATCCATCCTCCTATCAGACAATTTGGATATTATTTTAATTACCATCATCTATTTTATACAAACAATCTGACAATGTCTATAATTGTCTTTTATGCGGAATTTTCAATTAATTATACTGTATTATTCTCGGAAAAATGTTGTTTTTTGTTATAAAACAGCAAAACGACGCTAATCGCGTCGTTTTAATTCATTATGCTGACGATCCAAATGATAAATAAAGGCGAATACTTCCGCTACTGCTTGATATAGCTGCTCTGGTATTGTTTCGTTTAAATCAAGCTGTCCTAACAATTCGACAAGATTCGAGTCCTCATGAATCGGGACATTATGGAGTGATGCCTGTTCTAAAATATTTTCAGCGATTTTCCCTTTACCCTTTGCTACTACTTTTGGACCTGTATTTTCACCAGGGTTATAGGAAAGCGCAATCGCTTCTTTTCTGACATATCTTTTTTCACTCATACGCGAATATCCACCCCGCTATGCTCCTCTGCTTGTTCTGATATAGGGCGGTCGCTTTGTTGTTGTACTGAGCTTTCAAATTGCTTAATAAAGACAGCTGATAATTGATAATCCTTGCTTAACAAGCCTTCCTTCAACGATTTTTTTAATGGCTCTGCTAATGGTGCCAATCCTTCATTATCGTTAAAAAGTGTTACTGTAACAACACGATTTTGCACTTGCATATCGATAACTGTTTCTTGCAAAGACTCCATATGCAAATAGAAAAGAACTCGCGCATAGTTGGCATCAATTTTGCCATCTTCTTTCATGCGACCATTCCACTGCAAAGTGGCATCCATTTTTTTACCGAAAAATTCTAACGGTACTTGCATAACGAGCTGATGCTGATGCCCATTTTCACCTGATAACAACTGCATACCATTCATACGTGCCATCACCGTTTCAGCAGCGTCACGTAGTGCAGGTGGTGTTGTCATATCTTGAATCAGTGCTAATAACTGTGGCTTTAGCTGTCCTGCAACAGCTTGCATATCTACCGCTTTATTTTGCAGCGTTGCCTCATAACTTATCCCTAATCCTTTTAATACGGTTTTCATTGCTTGTTCCACTGCCTTGCTGTCCATGCTCGATTGAAGCTGTGCATCTGCCTGTGTTAGCTGTGATTGAATCGCAGGCTGTGGTATATTTTTAGCTTCTTGTACAATATTTTTCAGCAATGTGTCCTGTTGATGTGCCGTCAGCTCAGGCTTTAGCATGGATAAAATTTGTTCTTTTGCTGATAAGCCATGCTCATTCATCGTAAATTGCTGTGTTGCTGTGTTATTGGCATAGGCTTTTAATAGTTCCGTTTGCAGTTGCTGTCCAAATGCTGTGAGTGTCTGCTTGCTTTGAGGTAGCTGTGAAAAGCGTTCAACAAGCTGCTGTAAGTGCTCCTTTTGTGTTGTCGTTAATAGCGTATCATTTGCGATAAAGGCACGTGCTTGCTCTACAATAGCACTACTTTGCTCTGGTCTAGCTTGCAGTATTTGTGCGATAAGCTGTCCTGCGCTATTTGCGGGTGCTTGTCCTTGCGCTTGCTGTCCTTGCCAATTAGCTAATGTTGCATTTTGTGGTACTACTCCTGCCTGCTTTAGCAACTGCAATGCTTGTAACCGCTCACTAACATTCGATGCTGAATCACTTAGTAGCTGCACTGCTTTACCAAGCATCATTCCACCAAGCTCTGCATCAAACGGCTTAGCAAGCGATTGAAGCTGCCCTATAATAGAGGATTTTAATTGCTCATTGCCACCTATTGTAGCTGCTAATTGCTGCAATAAATTTTGCAGGGCTGTGGACATACCATCTGTTTTTGCTCCTTGTACTAACGCTTGAAATACTTGATTGGTAAAGGGCATTTTGTATTCCACCATGCGCTGTATTGCGAGGAGAGCATCTTGCTTCGAAATCCCTTCAGGCAAGCTTTTCATCCATTGCTCCGCCTGTATCAACTGCTCTCTTGAAATGGGCATTTGCTGCTTCATAAAATGACCTAACACCTGTTGCATATCTGCTGTTTTTGGCAAATTCATCGCTTCTAAAAGCTGTGTCATTTGCTGTGCTGGTGTCAAGGTTGCCGACATTGGATTAGAGACGACCTTTAATTCCGCTTGTGCCCCTACCGTATTCGTCACTTGAAAGAAGTGTGCATCCCCGACCTTTAACGGCACCTCTAATTTTGCAACTAATTTATTATTACCAACTTGTATTTCTGCCATTTGATCTGGGTAAAGCTGCTTAATTGTGCCATGAAATATTTGTCCTTGCTTTAATGTAAGCGGCTGATTTGCTGTCATAACTTGCGCTTGAGCTTGCGTTGTAATTGGATTAAATGATGTAGATGTCATGCAATCACCCCTTCATCATAGATTTGATTGGCTCAAAGCTTGCTCGATGGTGCAACGTAGGCCCATATGCTGAAAGTGCCTCTAAATGCTGCTTCGTTCCATAGCCTGCATGCTGTTCAAAGCCGTATTGTGGGAACTGTTGTGCAAGCTCCTCCATATATTGATCACGTGCTGTTTTTGCTAAAATAGAGGCTGCTGCTATCGCTAAGCTTTTTGCATCACCTTTTATGATAGACTGCTGTGGAATTTTAATCGGCAATGTCATTGCATCTACTATAACAAAATTAGGTTTGATTTTTAATGTTTCCACACTGGTCGCCATCGATTGCTTCGTCGCCTCGTATATATTAAGTTCATCAATTATTTTTGCACTTTGAAAATGAATGCTGTAGCTAAGTGCGTGCTTCTTCACAAGCGTACACATATACTCTCTCGCTTCCTTAGACAATTGCTTTGAATCATTTAAGCCTAGCAATGCTTGACAGTTTTCAGGTAAGATAACAGCCGCCGTCACAACAGGACCTGCTAATGGTCCGCGCCCTGCCTCATCAACACCTGCTACTAGCTGACCAAACTGTGCATCAAAAGCAATTTTAGCCTCATGCTCTTGCTGTAGCTTTTGCTTTTTGTCCATGCGTTTTAAAAATTGCTGCCATGCCTTTTGTACACCTGTGCGCTCATCTTGCTGGATTTCCTCCATCCAAGCCTCATATTGTGTTGCAGCTTTCAAAGCTGCTGCAATTTCTTTTATCGTTTGCATCTTATATAACCTCATCTCTATTACCTATATCGGCTTGTTTTGCGCCATTTTTATTTCCATTTATCAGAATTCGGCAGAAAATGCCCACTTCTACTGAAAGCATTTGGTGGATGTCAGAGCTTAATTGATAGAGAGTGATAAAATGAAGCTGTATCAATAGTTCATGCTTAAATAAATAGCTGTATAGACATAGCTTGTTAATCTATTGTCCATACAGCTTTATTTTTTTTATTTTGTTAAGGCTTCTTTTTCTAATTCTTCAGCTACAAAATCAAATGTCAGCTTTCCTAAATGCTGACTGCGAATATCACGTACAATAAGCTCTGCTACTTGATCATAGTCAATTTCTCCACCTTGCCCAAAGACACGTCGAAGCTTACCGATATGGTCGAATGTTTCCACTAAGTCATCATGGACAAAAGTTAATTTGTAACGCTCTTCCATTCGTGCTGGGTAGTGTAGTGATAAGAAACGTAAGCCATATACAGCTAAGTCTTCCATATTCGTAATTGTGTCTTTAATCGCACCTGTCAAAGCAAGCTTATAGCCAATTTCTTGGTCCTCGAATTTCGGCCATAAAATGCCTGGTGTATCGAGTAATTCTAATTCTTTTGCAACTTTAATCCATTGCTGTGCCTTCGTAACACCTGGTGTATTGCCTGTTTTTGCGATATTTTTTTTCGCTAAGCGATTAATTAATGTTGATTTCCCTACATTCGGAATGCCGACAATCATTGCACGAATAGCACGGGGTTTCATACCTTTTGCCTTCATACGTGCCCATTTATCTGCTAAAATTGCTTGTGCTGCCTTTGTGACAGCCTGTAGACCTTTGCCTTCAAGTGAATTAATCGCTACTGCTTTCTGCCCTTGCTCTTCAAAATAGTGCAGCCATTTGCGTGTTTCAGCTTCATCTGCCATATCTTGTTTATTTAAAATAAGCAGCCTTGGTTTTTGATGAATGACTTGGTCAATCATCGGGTTGCGTGATGATAGCGGAAGTCTTGCATCCACTAGCTCAAACACGATATCTACAAGCTTTAAATTTTCTGACACTTCTCGGCGTGCCTTCGCCATATGCCCTGGAAACCATTGAATTGTCACAACCAAATCCTCCTATTTAAAAGGGGGCGTCTTTAATTTTTTAGACGCCCCCTTAGCCTATTATTTCACTATCTTTATGTCACTTACTGGCCAAAAGATAAGATTTGTATTTCCGATAATTTCTTTTTGATCTACAAGACCGATATGACGGCTATCTTTGCTAAAGCGACGATTATCACCCATGACAAAAACATAACCTTCTGGAATTACATCTGTTTGTACAATGTCTTGTAGTTTAAAATTACCTGTTAAATTACCATCTACAATTTCTGCTTTATATTGGTCTAAGTAAGGCTCATCAATTGGTTCACCGTTAATATAGAGCTGATCATCCTTATATTCTACATGATCACCTGGCAATCCAATCACGCGTTTTATATAATCTTTTTGCTCTGGTGCATGGAATACAACAATATCAAAACGATCAGGGCTACCGATTTTATAACCTATCTTATTCACAATCATGCGATCGCCATTTTCAAGGGTTGGCATCATCGAATCTCCATCTACAACGATTGGTGTAAATAAAAAATAACGAATGATAGCTGCAACAGCAAATGCGATGAGTAACGCCTTCGCCCATTCAAAGAGCTCATTTTTTTCTTTTTTTGTTTGTTCCAAGCGAATATCCCCCTCGTTCTTTCATTACCATTGTATACGAAATTGTAGCGACAAGCAAAAGAACAACCTACTTCTTAAGACAAAGAAAAAGAGCTTGTCATCACAAGCCCCTTCCTTGAAATAAATATTAGCGACGTTCTTTAATACGAGCTTTTTTACCACGTAATTCACGTAGGTAGTAAAGTTTCGCACGACGTACTTTACCGCGACGAGAAACTTCTAATTTAGCGATTTTTGGTGTGTGTACTGGGAAAGTACGTTCAACACCTACACCGTAAGAAATTTTACGAACTGTGAAAGTTTCGCTAATTCCGCCACCACGACGTTTAATAACTACACCTTCGAATAACTGGATACGCTCACGTGTACCCTCAACAACTTTTACGTGTACCTTTACTGTGTCACCAGGACGGAATGAAGGTAAATCTGAACGAAGTTGTTCTTTTGTGATTTCTGTAATAATGTTTGACATTGTTTTCTCTCCTTGGACAGATGCTCATGCACGCTCATTTTAGGCCACAGCGGAACACCGTAATTCAGTGCTTACATAAAAGCACAGATTGAATATTATCATAAATAAAATAGAGTTGCAAGCTTTTTTACTTTACATTTCATTCTTTAATTTTTCGACTACTTTTTGCTGCTTCGGTGTTAATTCCATAGCATCTAATAAATCAGGACGGCGCAACAATGTGCGCTTTAAAGATTGCTCCTCACGCCATTCATCGATTTTTGCATGATTGCCTGACGTTAATACTTCAGGCACTTTCATTCCTCTAAAATCGGCTGGGCGCGTGTAGTGTGGATGCTCTAATAGGCCTGTTGAAAAGGAGTCCTGTATGTGAGAGTCCTCTTTACCTAACACACCTGGCAACAGACGCACAATGGCATCAATTACCGTCATTGCGGGTAACTCCCCGCCTGTTAGCACAAAATCACCAATCGATATTTCATCCGTTACGAGATGTTCACGTATGCGTTCATCATAGCCTTCATAATGCCCACACAAAAATACAAGCTCTTCTTCCTGTGCTAGCTCCTCCGCCTTTTTTTGCGTGAAGCGCTCACCTTGAGGACACATTAAAATGATGCGAGGCTTGCGTCCTGCTGTAATAGCTTCAACAGCCTGAAACATCGGCTCTGGCTTCAATACCATACCTGCGCCACCGCCATATGGATAGTCGTCTACTTGTTTATGACGATTATCGCTAAAATTGCGAATATCCGATACAGCTAATGTAACAGCCTCTTTTTCCTGTGCCTTTTTCAAAATTGACGCGTTAAACACACCCTCAAACATTTCTGGAAACAGGCTTAACACATGGATATTCATCATAATAAGCCTTCCATTACATGGATTGTAATTTTTTTATTATCTACATCAATTTCTTTGACAACGTCCTCGATATAAGGAATATAATGCATTTTTTTAGCACCCTTTACTTCCCATACATCATTAGCTCCTGTTTGCAAAATATCTGTAATAACGCCAATGCGCTCGCCTTCTTCTGAAAAGACTTCACAATCTTTAATTTCAAAGTAATAATATTCATTTTCTTCAAGTTCATCTTCTGCTAGCTGATCCATCGTCACTTTTAGTAATCCTTCTTTAAACGGTTCCACTAAATTAATATTGTGCATGCCTTCAAATGTTAATAAAATAAAGTTTTTATGGCGACGCATATTTTCGACTGTCACCCAAATTGGGCGCTTATCATCTTTTTTGAAAGCTGCTAGCTTGCTACCTATAGCAAAGCGCGCATCCTCAAAATCCGTCGTTGAAATGACGCGAACTTCACCGCGAATCCCATGCGTATTGACGATACGCCCTACATTAAACCATTCCATTTTTGTACACCTCTTATATCATCATCTTCATTTATCCCGTATTAACAGGCTGTAAGACCCCCACTTCAAAACATCAGATAAAATGGAGAGGTTTAAGTGGGGGATCAACAGCCTGTAAAAACCCGATTGGTGAAACTACCAATCAGTGGGGATGAGGAAACCTCCACTGATTGAAGGTTCACTTTATTATAACAAAAAATAGCTTGTTGAATACGAAAAAACGACTGTCGGAAAAGATAGGGTGCACCCTGCTTTTCTGACAGCCGTCTTTTAATCATCCAATATATCGACGTAAGTCTTTTTCTGACGATGACTGCTCGCCGCTGAATAAACAATTGTTCGAATCGCCTTTGCGACACGACCTTGCTTGCCTATGACTTTTCCTCGATCCTCTGGATGAACAAAAAGCTTATAAACAATTCGATTTGCATTTTCGTCCGTCTCAATACGAACGTCCTCTGGGTAATCGACTAACGGTTTAACGATTGTTTCAATCAGTTGCTGCATATAACGTCACCTCAGATTATTTACTGAATTTTTGGTTATGGAATTTCTCCATAATGCCTTGTTCTGAGAACAAGTTACGAACAGTATCAGATGGTTTTGCGCCATCAGCTAACCATTTAAGAGCTTTCTCTTCATCGATTGCTACTGTAGCTGGTGTTGTAAGTGGGTTGTAAGTACCTACTGTTTCAATTTGACGGCCGTCACGTGGTGAACGAGCGTCAGCTACTACGATACGATAGAAAGGAGATTTTTTAGCTCCCATACGTTTTAAGCGAATTTTAACTGCCATTTTCAAAGCACCTCCGAATAAGTTTCACACAAGATAGTATATTATCAATGATTGTGTTGTTTGTAAAGTGTTTTTTCTTAACACCTAAAAATTTTATTTAAATAATGAGTCTAAGCCAGGTAATTTCATCTTTTTCTTGCCTTTTCCAGAGCTCATACCAGTCATTTGCTTCATCATTTTTTTCATATCTTCAAATTGCTTTAACAAGCGATTGACTTCTTGAATGGACGTCCCTGACCCTTGTGCAATACGCTTTTTACGGCTTGAATTAATAATTTCAGGGTTGGTTTTTTCAGCTGGTGTCATCGAGTAAATAATTGCCTCAATGCGTCCCATTTGCTTCTCATCGACCTTTACATTATCCATACCCTTCATTTTGTTCATACCAGGAATCATTTTCAATAATTCATCAAGCGGCCCCATTTTTTTCAATGCTTGAATTTGCTCAATGAAATCATCAAATGTAAAGCTTTGCGTTAAAAATTTCTCTTCAAGCTCCTTCGCCTTTTCCATATCAACATTTGCCTGTGCTTTTTCAATTAATGATAACACATCACCCATGCCTAAAATACGGCTTGCCATACGCTCTGGATGGAATGACTCTAATGCATCCATCTTTTCACCCATACCGACAAATTTGATTGGCTTTTGTGTGACAGCACGAATTGACAATGCCGCACCACCACGCGTGTCACCATCAAGCTTTGTTAAAACAACGCCAGTAATACCAACAGCCTCATTAAAGCTTTCTGCAACATTGACTGCATCTTGCCCTGTCATGGCATCCACAACTAAAAAGACTTCATCTGGCTCTTTTAATGCGCGAATATCCTTTAATTCCTGCATCAAGGCTTCATCGATATGTAGACGACCTGCTGTATCGATGATCACAACATCCAAATGCTCTTCTTTAGCATGCGCTAATGCTTGACGCGCAATTTCCACAGGGGAAATATCTGTACCTAAAGAAAAGACAGGTAATGCCAGTTGCTTTCCTAATGTTTCAAGCTGTTGTACCGCTGCTGGACGATAAACGTCAGCCGCCACCAACAAAGGCTTACGGTTGTATTTTTTGCGTAAAACGTTGGCGAGCTTCCCTGTCGTTGTCGTTTTACCAGCACCTTGCAAGCCGACCATCATAATAACAGTTGGCGGTCTTGAATTAAATTTAATCGGGCTTTGCTCCCCGCCCATTAACTCTGTTAATTCATCTTGTACGATTTTAATAACTTGCTGACCTGGTGTTAAGCTTTTCATTACTTCTGAGCCAACTGCGCGCTCGCTGACTTTTTTCACAAATTCTTTTACAACTTTTAAGTTAACGTCCGCCTCAATTAATGCCATACGGACTTCGCGCATCATTTCTTTTACGTCTTGCTCCGTTACTTTCCCTTTACCTGTAATCTTTTGAATCGTTCCTTGGAGCCGTTCTGCTAATCCTTCAAATGCCATTCGCTGTTGCCCCCTACTCTACTTCTTTCAGTTGCTCAATAAGTGCTAATTGCTCTTCCAGCGCTGCATCTTGCTGTAGCGCCGCTGTTAGCTGCTCAAGCACTCGTTGACGTTGTTGGAACTTCTCCAACAACTGTAACTTATCCTCATATTCTTCAAGCATCGCTTCTGTGCGACGTATATTATCGTAAACCGCTTGACGTGATACTTCATAGGATTCTGCAATTTCTCCTAATGAATGGTCGTCTAAATAATATAGCTCCATATAGCTGCGCTGTTTATCCGTTAATAATGCTTGATAAAAGTCGAAGAGAAAATTCATGCGTGTCGTTTTTTCCAATAGCATTTTACTCTCTCCATTCATAATTTCTCTCTTGTATCATATGACGTTTCCTATAGTCCGTCAAGGGAAATCCCTTTATATCAGCCAATCTATCGCTACTTTTATTTGAGTTGGACAAATTTAATATTTAATGGGCGAATTTAGCGATTAGTTGGGCAAATCATTACTTTTGAACTAGTAAATTTAATTTTTTCCTTATAAATAATCACAAAAATTGTCGGGCAAAGCTTTGCCCGACAACCTCTTAATCTTCCACTCGTTCTAATTCTTTTTCTAAGCCTTCTGCAAATAGTCCATAAACATAGCGCTCTGCATCGAATGGCTGCAGGTCATCCATTTTCTCTCCTAAGCCGACAAGCTTCACAGGGATATGTAGCTTGTTACGGATAGCTAGAACGATACCACCCTTCGCTGTACCGTCTAGCTTCGTTAAAACGATACCTGTCACATTTGTTGCTTCTTTAAACATTTGCGCCTGAACAAGTGCGTTTTGACCTGTTGTAGCATCAAGTGCTAGTAACACTTCATGTGGTGCATCAGGAATTTCACGTGAAATCACACGATGTACTTTCTCTAATTCATTCATTAAGTTCACTTTGTTTTGTAGACGGCCTGCTGTATCACAAATTAATACATCCGCATTGCGGTTTTTCGCTGCGCGAATTGCATCATACATCACTGCTGCTGGGTCTGAGCCCTCTGCCTGTTTAATCACTTCACAGCCAACGCGATCGCCCCATACTTGTAGTTGGTCAATTGCACCCGCACGGAATGTATCACCTGCTGCTAGCACAACTGTTTTGCCTTCTGATTTTAGGCGATGTGCAAGCTTGCCAATTGTTGTTGTTTTCCCAACGCCGTTTACACCGACAAATAAAATAACTGTTAGCTCACCTTTTGGTTGAATATTAATTGTTGTTAAATTTTCTTCGCCTGCTTCATAAATTTCAACAAGCTTTTCTGAAATAATTGCTTGAATGCCATCTGTATCTTTAATATTTTTGCGCTGTACCTCAAAGCGTAGCTTATCCATCAGTTCCATTACCGTTTCAAAGCCAACATCCGCCTGCAACAGCACATCCTCTAATTCCTCAAAGAAATCTTCATCAACTTTGCGGTAGCGTGCAACTAAATCATTTACTTTAGAAGTAAAGGAGTTGCGCGTTTTTTCAAGACCCGCTTTAAATTTTTGAGTAATCGACCAAGCTGATGGCTTTTGCTCTTCAGCAGGTAATTCTTCTACAATCGCTACTTCTTGTGATTGCTCAATGACTTCCTCTTGCTGTTCTTCAATAATAGGCTCTACTACATCCATTGCAACAGGTTGCTCCTGTTGAATGGCAGTTTCCTCCAATACCTCAGGCTGCTGCTCTTCATCTACTATTTCAAGGTCAGCCTGCTCCTCCGCTTGTTGCTCTAATTGCTGTTGCTCTTCTTCTGTATTGCCCATTAATTTTTCTTTTAATCGTTTAAAAAAACTCATAATTACGCCTCGCTCCTTTGACCTACTAATTCAACTTCTTCCAGTTTCACCGACACAAGCTTAGAAACACCAGATTCTTGCATCGTAATACCATACAATACATCTGCCCCTTCCATCGTACCTTTACGATGTGTGATGACAATGAATTGCGTTTGCTCACTGAATTTTTTTAAATATTGACTATAGCGCATTACATTCGATTCATCAAGCGCTGCTTCTACTTCATCTAAAATACAAAACGGTACTGGACGTGTTTTTAAAATAGCAAATAGTAGTGCAATCGCTGTTAATGCACGTTCTCCGCCAGATAACAGGCTTAAAGTTTGCAGTTTTTTTCCTGGTGGCTGTGCAACAATGTCAATACCTGTTTCAAGTAAATTGTTTTCGTCAAATAATATTAAATCAGCTTGCCCTCCGCCAAATAGCTCACGGAAAACAATTTTAAATTGTGTACGAATCGCTGCAAATGAGCTTGCAAAACGCGTCTTCATTTCTTCATCCATTTCCTTAATCGCTTCCTGCAATGTTTCCTGTGCCTCCACTAAATCATTGCGCTGCTCTGTTAAAAATGAATGACGCTCCTGTACACGTTCATATTCTTCAATTGCTGTTATATTGACTGGTCCAAGCTCTTCAATAGATAGCTTTAATAAGCGAACTGTTCGACGCAACTGTTCAATATCATCAATTGCTATCGCTATTTCTGTCGCCTCTGTATAGCTTAGCTCGTATTGTTCCTCTAATTGCTGCTCTAAAGCTTCTAGCTCATATTGTGTGCGATTGCGTTTCAACTCTAATGTACGCAATGCATCCACAAAGCTTTTATGAATACGTGATAATTCTTGTATATTTTGCTCCAGTGTCGTTGATTGTTGTTGATATGTGGCCCTTGTCTCTCGCTCCACCTGAATAGCATTTGTCACGTTTTGCTTTTGCATTGTCCAATCAACTAATGCTTTTTCAATTTCCTCTACGGTTGGACCTGAACCCTCTTCAGATTGCAGCCAATTTATTTCTTGGGAAATATTTTCACACTGTTGCTGCAATTTTGAGCGTTTTAATGTAATATCCGCAGCGGTTGCTTGTAGCTGTGTAAGCTGTTCACTCGCTACAGCTAACTGTGAACGCTTTTCAGCAGATTGTTCACGTAAAGCATCTTTTTGTGTATCACTATAAACTTTCGCCTCTGTTAACTGTTCTACTTGCTCATTAATCACCGTAAGCTCAGTTGTAATTTGCTTTAGGCGCTCCTGTGCTTGCTGCTGCTGAGTTATCAGCTGGTCTTTGCGTGAAGCAGCTGAGCTATGCTCTGAAGTAGATAATGCAACGGTTTGCTGTAAATTTTTCTCTTGCACTTCAAGTTCAACAATTTTCGTTTTATGCTCCTGCAGTATGCTTTGCAAAGTGTCTTGTGCAAGCTTCAAGCTTATCGCCTGCTCATTTAATGTTGTAGCTTGTGCTTTGAGCTTTGTCACATTTTGTTCAGCTACCACAATATTTTTATCAAGCTCTGCCAATTTTTCAATAAGTGTATCAAGCTCTAGCTTACGAGAAAATACAGATGATTGCTGTTTCATTGCACCACCTGTTAAAGAGCCTCCTGCATTGACAATATCACCATCTAATGTCACAACACGATATTTATAATTGCATAGACGTGCAATTTGACTAGCACCTTGCAAATGCTTCGCTACAATAACGTTACCCAACAAATTTTGGATAATGATTTGATTGGAATGCTCAAACTGTACTAATTCATCCGCAAACGCAATAAAAGCGGGATGCTCCACTGCTTGTGGTAGCTGCTGCGCATATATTTTACGTGACTTCATCACTGTTTTAGGTAAAAATGTCGCGCGTCCTGCTCTACGTTGCTTAAGCCAGCCAATTGCTTGCTGTGCATCCTGCTCATTTTCCGTCACAATATGCTGTGATGCTGCCCCTAAAGCCGTTTCAATTGCAGCCGTATACTGCCCTTCAATCTGTACTAATTCCGCAACAGCGCCAACAATTCCTGTTAATTGGCTGCGTTCACGTGCTAATAAAATTTCTTTAACACCTTGGAAAAAGCCTGAAAAATCAGCTTCAAGCTCAGCTAATGTTTCCTTGCGAGATTTTAATTGCTGCTGATGCTGATATGCTTTATAAAGTAAGGATTGCTTTTCGTCTAGCTGTGTCGTCGTTGTATGAATTTGAGCTTGCAATGCTTCAAGCTGTCTAGCTTGTTCATGATATGTTGTATTTAACTGTGTTAATTGTCCAACTTCACTTCTTTTTAATGCCTGTATTTGCTGAAGCTCTTTTTCTGCTTCTGCAGAGCGACCTGTCATGCGTAAAGCAGTTTCCTGATGCTGTGTTAGCTGCTGATCAAGATGCTTTAATTCATTTTTGACAGTCGCCTCTTCATTCAATAAATCAATATAATGGTTTTTGGCTTGCTCGATATCTGCTTCAATTTCGGCTACCGATTTTGTCAATGATTGCTCTAGCTGTTTAATCATTTGCTTTAGCTGCTGTACTTGCTGCTGCTTTAATGTAAATTGCTCTTTATTTTTCTCTTGCTGTTGCGCAAGCTGTTGTTGCTCTTCTGTCGCCTCTGTTAAAGCAAATTGCAATTGCTGCAAATGCTTCTCCGCATTTTGGCGCTTTTCGTTGACAAGCGCTTTACGCCCTTCCCAGCGTTCAACTTCTGTACTCGCTTCAATTAATTTTTCTTGTGATTGATCTAGCGTTTCATCAATTTGCTTTAATTGTGCACGAATATCCCGTAGCAGTTTTTCTTTTTCAGCAATTTCACCTGCATGCTGCTGCTCCGTTTGTGATAACTTCTCATATTCTATATTCGTTGCTTGCAATGAAGCGTAGCTTGCTGTTAAGTCATGCGCAATTAATGCAATATCTGCATCCTTTAATTCAGCTGTCATACGCAAATAGTCTTTCGCTGCTGAGGCTTGTATTTGCAACGGCTCTAAACGGCTATTTAATTCATGTAAAATATCTAACACGCGATGCAAATTTTCATCTGTTTCAACAAGCTTATATTCTGCCTTCTTTTTGCGTTGCTTGTACTTCAACACACCTGCTGCTTCTTCAAAAATAAGGCGACGGTCTTCGGGACGACTATTTAAAATTTCATCCACTCGTCCTTGCGAAATAATGGAAAATGCTTCTTTTCCTAAACCTGAATCCATAAACAAGTCCGTAATATCCTTCAGGCGACATTGCTGTTTATTTAGCAAATACTCACTCTCACCTGAACGATACACACGTCTCGTTACACTAATTTCTGTGTAAGGGATGGCAATTCGTTCATCTTGATTATCTAAAATTAATGTTACTTCGGCAAAATTTAATGGCTTTCTTGAGTCGCTTCCTGAAAAAATGACATCTTCCATTTTTGCACCACGTAAAGACTTAGCAGATTGCTCTCCTAATACCCAGCGAATTGAATCTATAACATTGCTTTTTCCGCTTCCGTTTGGACCGACAACTGCTGTAACACCTGGTACAAAATCAATGCCTATACGCTCAGCAAAAGATTTAAAGCCGATTACTTCTAGTCGCTTCAGAAACACGTTATGCCTCCTCCTGCTCTAGCTGCTTAAACGCATTCATTGCACTTTGAGCTGCTTGCTGCTCCGCCTCTTTTTTCGACTTTCCACAGCCAATTCCTAGTTCCTGATCATTCAATAGTACTCGAGAAACGAAAGTACGGTTATGGGCTGGTCCTTTTTCATCTACAATTTCATAATGAAGTGGTCCATTATTTGTTTGCTGAACCATTTCTTGAAGCTGGCTTTTAAAATCCATCACATGCGAAAAAGCACCGACTTCTATTTTCGGAAATACGACACGCTCTAAAAATGTGACAACATTGTCTAAACCTTGATCTAAATAAAGTGCACCTACAAATGATTCAAAAACATCTGCTAAAAGTGCAGGGCGCTCACGACCTCCCGTTAGCTCCTCTCCTTTGCCCAATAAGACGAACTGCCCGAATTGTAGCTCGTTGGCAAAAACAACAAGAGAAGGTTCACATACGATAGAGGCACGTAGCTTTGTCAGCTCTCCCTCGCTCATTTGTGGATATTTTTCAAATAAATATTTTGAGACGGAAAGCTCTAATACAGCATCTCCTAAAAATTCTAAGCGTTCGTTGTCCGTGTATAGCTTGCGTCGATGTTCATTCACATAGGATGAATGGGTAAATGCTTGGTACAATAATGCGGTATTTTGAAATGAAATGTTGAGCTCTTGCTGTAAAACTTGGAATTGATTTTTTATTTTCTCTGAAAATGTGCCTGCTTTATGCTGGCTTCCTTTTTTTCTTATCGTCATTCATAATCTGCCTTCCTAGTAGTTTCTACTCTTAAGTGTACAATGGAATAGCTGTTTTTTCAAAGGGGGGCTATAATTATTTTCCTTTCTTTACGAAAAGAAAAAGAGATATGTTTGCCTATGACAAACATATCTCCGTATTCGTTAGTTAACTTTGCTTTCAATATAGCTGATCGCATCACCAACTGTTCCGATTTTTTCCGCATCTTCATCAGAAATTTCCATATCGAACTCATCTTCTAATTCCATAACAAGCTCAACTACGTCTAATGAGTCAGCACCTAAATCATCACGGAAAGAGGCTTCTAATTTTACTTCGCTCTCTTCAACGCCTAAACGATCAACTACTACTTTTGTTACACGCTCTAAAACTGTAGACACATTGGTCACCTCCCCTCAAAGTAAAGTGTAAAATAAGTCTTACATGACCATACCGCCATCTACATGTAGCGTTTGTCCTGTAATATAATTTGCTGCATCTGAAGCGAAAAATACAACCGTTTTCGCAATATCCTCAGGCTGCCCAAGCTTCGCTAAAGGAATTTGTGCAAGCATTGCCTGTTTTAATTCCTCAGATAGCTCATCCGTCATATCTGTTGTAATAAAGCCTGGTGCAATAGCATTCACTAAAATATTGCGGCTTGCTAGCTCCTTCGCTGTCGTTTTCGTCAAGCCGATGACACCAGCTTTTGCTGCAACATAGTTTGCTTGTCCTGCGTTACCAGATACCCCTACGATAGATGAAATATTAATAATGCGTCCACTGCGCTGCTTCATCATTTGACGTGTCACAGCCTTCGTGCATAAAAAGACGCCCTTTAAGTTTGTGTTCATCACATCATCCCATTCGTCTTCCTTCATGCGCATTAATAAATTATCACGCGTAATACCTGCATTATTTACTAATATATCAATTGAGCCGAATGTTTCCAACGCTTTATTCATTAATTGTGCAACAGATTCTGAATCTGCTACGTTTGCCTGTACTGCAATTGCTTCGCCACCAGCTGCTTGAATTTGCTCTACAACTTGCTGTGCACGCGCCTCACTGCCGCTATAATTCACAACTACTTTTGCGCCCTGTTTAGCAAGCTCTAATGCAATAGCTTGACCAATACCACGTGATGCACCTGTTACAACAGCCGTTTTATTTTGTAATGTCATTATGCCCACTCCTTCGCAGCATCTACTAATGCTTGTAATGATTCTTCATCATAGACACAATACACTTGTGCTGTGCGGTCGATTTTTTTCACTAAGCCTGATAAGACTTTACCTGGTCCACATTCCACAAAAATAGTAACACCTTGCTCTAATAGTGTACGCACATTTTGCTCCCATAGAACAGGGCTCACGACTTGCTCAACCATTTCACGACGAATTGCTACCGCATCTGTCAGTAGTGTAGAAGTAACATTGCTGACAACAGGAATTGTTGGTGGCTGCACATTTAATTGTTCAACAGTTTCTGCTAATTTATCTGCTGCTGGTTGCATTAGGCTTGAATGGAAAGGTCCGCTTACAACTAATGGAATCGCACGTTTTGCGCCTGCTTCCTTCGCTGCTACACATGCTTTTTCAACGCCCTCTTTTGTACCAGAAATGACGATTTGCCCTGGACAGTTTAAATTTGCTAGTTGTACGGCGTCACCTTGTGCTGAAACCGTATCACAAACTGCTTTTAAAGGCTCTGCATCTAATCCTAAAATCGCTGCCATTGCTCCTTGCCCTGCTGGTACTGCCTCGTCCATATAAAGGCCGCGCTTATGCACTATCGCTACCGCCTCGTCAAATGTTAACACACCAGAGGCAACAAATGCACTATATTCCCCTAATGAGTGGCCTGCTGTAAAATCTGGGCGAATTCCTGCCTCGATAATTTTATTAGCAACCATTACACCTGTTGTCAGTAATGCAGGCTGTGCATGATATGTTAATGTTAGCTCCTCTTGCGGGCCGCTTAACATTAAATTTGATAGAGAAAAGCCTAACACTTCGTCTGCACGTTCATACAAGGCTTTGCTTGCTGTTGTTGTTTCGACAAATTGTGCGCCCATTCCTACTTGCTGTGAGCCTTGTCCAGGAAAAATAAAAGCGATTTTCGTCATTAGTCGTTCTCCTTTACTTGTTGCTGTTTTGCAATTGCTTCTTTAATCGTTGCACAAACATCATGCTCTACCATCATATGCGCTTGTTTAATGGCGCTATAAATCGCCTTTGCATTCGATGAACCATGTGCTTTAATAACAGGTGCCTGCAAGCCGAAAAGCGCTGCACCACCATATTCCGTATAATCCATTTTATCTTTTAACGATTTTAAATCATTTTTCACAAGCATTGCCGCAAATTTTGATTTTGTCGTTGCCATTAATGCACCTTTTAGCATCGAAAAAATTGTACCCGCCGTGCCTTCTAATGATTTTAATACCATATTGCCTGTAAAGCCATCCGTTACAACAACGTCAGCGACACCATTTAATAGCTCTCGCGCCTCAACATTGCCTTCAAAGCGAAGCTCTGTTTCTTTTAATAGAGTAAATGCGGCTTTTGTTAATTCATTGCCCTTATTATCTTCCGTTCCGATATTTAGTAGCCCAACGCGTGGTGCTTTTTGTGCACGTACTTTTTTGACATAAATATCACCCATAATGGCATATTGCTGTAAATGCTCTGGCTTTGCCTCTGCATTCGCTCCTAAATCAAGCATTAAAAAGCCTTGTCCATCAACTGTTGGCAATGTTGTTGCTAAAGCTGGTCGAGCAACACCTTCAATGCGTCCTACCTTGTATAAACCGCCAGCCATTAAAGCACCTGTATTTCCTGCTGATAAACAAGCATCTGCCTCATTTGCCACAACAGCATCCAAAATCTTTGCCATGGAAGAGTCCTTTTTACGACGTACAGCGCGTGCTGGATCATCGTCTCCACCTACCACTTCTGAGCAATCAATCACTGTCAAACGCGGATGCTCCTTTAAATAGGGAGCCATTTTTTCCTGCTGACCGTATAATTGAATTTCAATTGTCGGGAAATCATCTAAAGCTAATAATACCCCTTCAATAATCGATTGCGGTGCGTGATCGCCACCCATACCATCTACTGCTAATCTCATGTTGCTTCACCTACACCTTTCGTACGGTACATTTCAAATTCACCTATAAATACTACCTCATTATCTACTGTTGATTGCACATCAACATATGTACGATTTTTTATTTTATCCTCAGCACGAACTGTTGCCTTTGTAACAACGCGATCACCTGCTTTTACAGGCTTAACAAACACAACGCTCGACTTAACCGTCAAAGCCAGTTCATCATTAATAACTGCAACAGCTAATGAGTTTGCCTGTGCAAACAAATGATGTCCACGCGCAATCCCATTACGCTGAAAGACATGCTCCTCCCTAACATCAAAAATGGAAAGAGCACGCTTATCTAATTCAATATCTATAATTTCACCAATTACTTCGTCTAAAGGTAAAGATTTCACTTCGTTTTCATAGTTTTTTGCTGCGACATCTTTAATGCGCTCACGCAGCTCTGGAATCGCCAGCTCCATGCGATCTAAGCGGATTGTTTGTACACTAACACTAAATTTAGCAGCTAACTGGTCATCTGTGACGAATGGGTTATCTGCGATTGTTTCTATTAGTAATTGTTGGCGTTCTTTTTTCGTTCTTTTCATCGTCACTTGTCACCTACTTTTTAGTATTAGAACTTGGTACTAATACCAGTATACATTTTCAAAAATAAGAACGCAACCATTTTTAATCAATGCGCTCCCCTTGCAATACACCAGATGCTTCAAGGCGATGACGAAGCGGTGCATATGCCTCTTCCTCCCAAAACGACTCACTATGCACAAGACGCTCCGCATCCCGCCTTGCTACATCTAGCGCACGATAATCATGTACAAGATCCGCCATTTTAAATTCAGGTAGGCCGCTTTGCTTTTTACCAAAGAAATCACCAGGACCACGTAACTCTAAATCTTTTTCTGCTAATTTAAAGCCATCATTCGTTTCCGTCATGGAGCGCATACGCTCCTGTCCTTCATCGGATTTAGGGTCCGCAATTAAAACACAGTACGATTGGTGCTCACCACGTCCAACTCGTCCACGTAGCTGATGGAGCTGCGCTAGACCAAAGCGCTCCGCATCATAGATCGTCATAAATGTTGCATTCGGTACATTCACCCCAACCTCTACAACAGTCGTTGACACGAGCACATGTACCTCACCGTTACTGAATGCACGCATAATTTCATCTTTTTCGGTCGGATGCAGACGTCCATGCATGAGGCCGACTGTAAAGCTCCCTGCAAAATATGCTGTTAAATGATTATAGGCATCTACCGCATTTTGTACATCTAGCTTGTCAGATTCCTCAATCAATGGACAAATGACATATGCTTGTCTTCCCTTGGCAAGCTCTGTCTGCATTTTAGAAAGCACGGCACCAAGCTGCTCCTCCTTCATCCAGTGCGTTTCGATTTCCTTACGCCCCGCTGGTAGCTCGTCAATAATGGATACATCCATTTCACCAAATGCGGTAATGGCTAACGTTCTAGGGATTGGTGTCGCTGTCATAAAGAGCACATCTGGATGCTCTCCTTTATCACGCAAAATGCGGCGCTGTTCTACGCCAAAGCGATGTTGCTCATCCGTAATAACAAAGCCAAGCTTATGGAATGTCACATCGGGCTGTATTAATGCATGTGTACCAATTAAAATATCAATCTCTCCCGCAGCTAATTGCTCCAATAAAAGGCGACGCTCTTTCGTTTTTGTTGAACCTGATAAAATCGCAACACGCACACCAATTGGCTCAAACCAGCCCTTCAGTGACTCCACATGTTGCTCTGCTAAAATTTCAGTTGGCGCCATCAATGCTCCTTGATAGCCTGCTGTGACTGCTGCATATAAGCCGATTGCCGCAACGACCGTTTTCCCTGAACCAACATCTCCCTGTAGAAGGCGATTCATCCGCTGTGGCAATTTCAAGTCTTTACATATTTCATTAACGACACGCTTTTGCGCAGCTGTTAGCTCATATGGCAATGTTTGAATAAAGGCACGCAGTTTGTCAATATCATAAGCAATTTCAAGCCCTTGCTCCGCCTCCTTACGACTTTTACGCAATGCTTGAATGCGCAATTGAAATTCAAGCAGCTCCTCGTAAACAAAGCGGCGACGAGCTTGCTTTGCATGCGTGGCATCCTTTGGAAAATGCACGCCCTCTAACGCTTCTTGAATATCAACTAGCTGATAGTCTAAACGTAATTGTGGTGGTAAAATATCCTCTACATCCCCCACTATATCAAGTGCCTGTCGCATATATTTACGGAAGCGCTTTTGTTGAATTAAGCCTCGCAAGCTATAAACTGGCTCAAAATCTATTTGCTCCGTTTTTGGTCCAAATGTGACGGAGGAGCCAACGATTACTTGACGCCCTCGATCCCATTTTCCTGTTACTGTAACAAGCGTGCCTGGCAATAGCCGTTGTCGCAAATAGCCTTGATTGAAAAATACCGCTTTTACTAAATGTCGCCCTGCACGCACAGCTACCGTTAAACGCTGTTTATTTTTCCCTAAAAAAATGACGGAGGGTATCGATTCAACCGTTGCCTCAATTGTAACGCGCTCATTATGTGGCGTTTCAGCTAAATCCTTCAATCGAAAATCCTCATGCCGATAAGGAAATGTCCAAATTAAATCGCCAATTGTTTCAATATGTAATGATTGTAGATGCTCTGCTGTTTCCTTGCCGATTCCCTTCAATGTCGTTACAGGTTCTGTACAGCTTGTCATATTATATCCCTCCTTTTACATGTGTCGTTGTTATTCATCGTACATTGAATATTTTGATAGCTGCGCATTTGTACTCGTTCTACAAGCTGTATTACTTTATAAAAAGTCCATACGATTGCGAATTTCAATAATATTCCCAAAGCCTTTAAATCGGCAAATATTATGTAATAGTCTTGTACAGAAATTTTCTCCCAAAAAATCTTATCCAATAAACACTGTTTCGTCTGGAAAAAGGTTCACCTCTAACATACAATCTTCTATGCTATAGCATTCGCATCCACTAAATTGTCAAGCCCATGTTTCATCAATCAAATCTACAAAAATAGTATATAAATGCTTGCCATAGCTATTCAGAATTTCAAAACGGACACCTTTCATACGTGTTCATCTTCTCTTCATGTATAATTATTATATTACATTGATAAAGGAGGAGATTCCAATGAACGACACTTTCCAACGAATTGCAGCAACCTTTTGGGGTATTGAGATGGCATCGTGCGACGTAATCCGTGATAGCGCTAAAAAGCTCGCTGTCATTACCGCAACGGATGGCAAGCGCTATATGTTAAAAGGCGAGCTGTATAATAGCGATAAGATGCAGCATATCTGCGCCTTTGCAAATAAGCTTTCTGCAATTTTGCCTGTCACCACTTATTTAAAAATAGGTGATAGTGGCTATACAGTAACAGAGCAAAATATTGTCTATACGCTTGAACATATGGTTTCAGGTATCGCTATTAACTGTTTGACAAATATACATATTGAAGAAATCGGCACTGCATTAGGCAAAATGCATCTTTTCTCACTGGAACATACCATTTTATTAAATCAAGCAACTTCTTGGGCGATGTTTGGTGGCAATGTGAGCGATGCACTTGGTGATTATGATGAAAACGAGCTAAGCTTTCGTGATTTTGCAACCGCATTTGCACAAGAGCCACATATGCAGGACATCGCTTCGCTTTATACAGGGTATCGTAAGCAATTAGAAGACGTGTGGAGAGAGCTACCAATAGCGGCAACACAAGGCGATTTTTGCTATTACAATATGCTTTTTGATGAGCAACAACAAATTAGTGGTATTTTCGATTTTAATTTAGCAGGTGATGAAGTTTTACTAAATGAATGTGTAGCAGTAGGTGTTTACTTATGCTGGCATGTAGATTATCAAGGCGAGCTGTCTTCTACGCAACGATTTCAGCAATTTATGCAAGCATATGAAAAGCAAAGAACTTTGAATGTATTGGAGAAAAAGATGTTTCCTGCGTTATTCGCTATTATTCGTGCGTTCCGCTATGACCGTGTAGAGAATGGAATTAAAAATAGTGAAGCAAAAGGGGCATTTTTGAATGAGACATTGGAGATTTTGCGTAATTGCTAGTAAAAAAATAAAGCTCTCGAGAAATTGGACTACTATCCACATTTCTCGAAAGCTTTTTTACTGCCCTTGTACAACTGCACCACCAAAGATTTTGGCAGCTAATGCCTTACCTGTTGGCGTTGCAGCTAGTCCACCACGTGCCGTTTCTTTTAAGTCTGGATTCATTGATTCACCAATGCGATACATAGCACCGATAACCTCATCGCAAGGAATGCGGCTCGTTACTCCTGCTAACGCCATATCTGCTGCAACAATCGCATTTGCTGCGCCCATCGCATTACGTTTCACACATGGCACTTCTACTAAGCCTGCAACAGGGTCACAAACAAGCCCTAGCATATTTTTCAATGTAATCGCAAAGCCTTCTGCACATTGCTGTGGCGTGCCCCCAGCCATTTCCACAATAGCCGCCGCCGCCATACCAGCCGCTGAGCCGACTTCTGCTTGACATCCACCTGCCGCACCAGAAATTGATGCATTGTTCGCTACAACGAAACCAAATGCACCTGATGTGAATAAGAAGTTAATCATTTGCTCACGTGTCGGGTTCAATTTATGCTGAATCGCAAACAACGTCCCTGGTACAACGCCTGCTGAGCCTGCTGTTGGTGTTGCACAAATTGTGCCCATCGCTGCATTTACTTCGTTTGTTGCCACTGCTTTACTAACAGCATCCAACAATAAATCGCCAGCTAGCGACTTGCCTGAAGCAATATATTTTTGCAATAATACTGCATCGCCACCTGTTAAGCCAGTAACAGAATGTACACCTTTGATGCCGCGCTCTACCGCTTCCTCCATTACTGTTAAATTACGATCCATTTGCGCCATAATATCCTCACGCGAACGTCCCGTCATTTGTATTTCCTGCTCAATCATAATTTCAGAAATGAGCTTTCCTTCTTGCTCTGCACGCTCTACTAATTCTCGTACATTTTGAAATAATACGTCCATTATGCTCACTCCTTAGTTGTTAATTTTCGATACTTTCGTAATATGTGGTATATAGGAAATTTGCTGTAACACACGTTCCTCTATATTTTGATCAACTTCAATAACCATTAATGCTGTTAACCCACGCTCAATACGCGACACTTCCATATGTCCAATATTGACATCGTGCATCGCCAAACAATTTGCTACATTCGCAATACAGCCTGCACGGTCATCATGCACAACTAAAATCGCTGGCATTCCACCTGTTAAGCGAAGTTTGAAACCGTTTACTTCACTAATTTCAATTTTCCCTCCACCAATTGAAACACCTTCGACGCTCATTTCACCTTCATCATCACCCATGACGATACGTGTTGTATTTGGATGCTCCTTATGCGCCTCTTCTGGAATAAACTCGAAAGATAAGCCTGCTTTTTCAGCATCCTCAAATGCTGTTTTAATGCGCTCATCATACGTATCATAATCTAATAAGCCGCCTACAATCGCCACATCTGTGCCATGTCCGCGATACGTTTCTGCAAACGAGCCATATAAATGAATTTTTGCCCACTTCGGCTGACGACCAAATAAATCACGCGCTACACGTCCAATTCTTGCCGCACCTGCTGTATGTGAAGATGAAGGTCCAATCATTACAGGACCAATAATATCAAAAACGGAAGTAAACTTCATACCCGTTCCTCCTAAAAAAATCTCTTATTTACTATTTAGTGTATCAGAATTGTCGCTTGGACACAAAATTTACTTATATAAAAAGCTGCATAGAAAGTGGCATATTTATCCTATCTTTCATGCAGCTCTTTATATTTTAGAGGTATTGCCCTTTAATGTAGCAATATTCTTATGAAAATTTCAAGTAAAATGGTTATTTTCCACTTGTCTACTGTCTATCAAATTTTAAAAAACGATTTACTCATAAATACCATTCTCCAAATTTTGAATAAATTCAGGTGAAGCTAAATGAAGCGATAGCCATAAATTCTGATTAGCGTCATATTTTATTGTCAGCATTTGCAAAGTGTCTTTCACATACAAATGCGTCGTACCATCTTCATTAATAAATTTATCCCCACTATATGAATTTAAAAGTGCCTCCAAAGCATCTTTATCTACATAATTCATCGTGATTGATACTACTCGACCTTCACTTAATTGGAAAGTAAGATTCAAATCTTTATATGTTAATATTGATGCATCTTTTAATTTTTCCCCATATACTTCGGGAGTATTATCTTCTATATAATTTTCTCCTAATTTTTCTATAACTTGTGATTTTAAATCAAAAATTGTTATATCATAAAGATAATATTGATCATTTTTCATTTGAAAGAATGTTTCAGAATTATGAGATTGAAATGACATTTCTTGCAACAAAAATAGTCCTGTACCAATAAATAAAAAGATTGTTATAATTGCGGGAATTAAATAAATTTTTTTCTTATGCTGTTTTTTTTCAAATTGGAGCATACGTTCCCTCATTACTGGTGTAGGTAACTGTTCAAAAAGCACATTAAAACTATTTTTTATCAAATCATTCATCACGAAACACCTCCGTCTTATTTTTCAGCTGATTTCTAGCCCTTATTAACCTCGTTTTAATTGTATTGACTGACAATTGTAATAAATTAGCTATTTCATTGACATCATAATCATGATAATAATAAAGAAATATAACTTCTCTATACTTCGGCTTTAGTGTTAAAATAATCTTAGCTAATTCGGCATTGTCATTAGCTAAAATAACGACATCTTCGGCGGATTTACCAAAGCGGAAGAGATTTGTAATCACATCACTTACGACAATATGGCGATATGACCAGCTTCGTAGCATATCATGACTACGATTAATTGTCATTTTAATTAAATAAGTTTTGTAATTCGCTTCACCTCGAAACTGTTCTTGCCGTTCAAATGCTTTCAAAAACACATCCTGTACAATATCTTCAGCAAGCTGTTCATTTTTCACATAGGTATAGGCAACGCGAAACAATACATCCACATACTCTGTTGCTAACTGATTAAAGTTCATTAAGTTCTCCTTTCCCATTATTCTTCTCTATTTATTAGACGGATGTCAAACATTTCAAGGTTCAAAATAATAAAAAACAAAAAATCTATAATTCAATTTTTTATGTAATGTAAAAAGAGTACATTCTAGATGACAAGTCATAACAAGAACATACTCTATATACAAAAATAATTATAATCACAAAATACCTTTTATGATACTTCTATTCAAAAATTTGATATGGATCTGGGTACCCAATTTCAATTCTTTCTTCTGGTGTCATATTCTTAATTTCATTATAAGTGAACCAATTTTCTCCTTCTACATCCAAATTACTAGATGTATCCTCAAAATTTATAACATTATAAAATAATGGTTGAGGACCACCACCATAATCATTTAAAAATGACAAAGGGTTTGTTGCACTGCTTGAACTGCAAGTCGAAGTTGAACAATATCTAGTTTCAAAATGAAGATGGACACCATACGAACCATTAGCTCCCGGATTCCCTGAATTTCCCATTTCACCAATTTTAGTACCTCTACTTACAATTTGACCAGGAGAAACTGCTATATTAGATTTTAAATGTGCATATCTTGTTTGCACATCTGAAGAAGAAATACGATAACTTCCTGTATGGTTAATAAAAATTACCCAGCCATATCCCCCAACTGACGAGTGATAGTATGCACTTTGCACAACTCCACTTTGCGCTGCCATAACTTTATCTCCAGAGACACCTGCAGTTTTTCCTCCAATATCTATTCCATAATGAAACGCTGTTACACCATTAATAGTACGCATACCATAATCTGAAGTAATTCTTTGCGATTCTGTTGGCCATGACATTAAAGGAGCTGCTGAAGCTTTATTAAAATTAAAAAATGAAACAGATATAAGTAGTATTACAGCAATAAAAATAGATTTTCTTTTCATATTAGTGACCTCCGATTTATATTTTTTTACCTTTGATGATAGACTATTTTTTATATACTAATTTGCTTTTAAAGATATGATTTGAATATCTTATTGACCTCCCGTCCCAATAAACCACACTTCTAAAATTGATATCAATACATCTAGCATTCCCATCACCTCCTAAAACTATAAAACTAACAGTATAATAGCAATATTGTAATATTTTATATTAAAATATTCCTATTATAATATTTTATGAGGTGATAATTTTATATGAAGAACTACGGATTAGTTGTAAAAGATATTCGTAACGGAAAGGGATATACTCAAAAATATGTTATTAAAAACCATTTAACTCAAGGGGGATTTCCAAAATTTGAGAATGGTTTATCTGATATCAGTTTAAGAAATATGGAGTTTATACTTAATCAGCTAGATGTAACTTTTGAAGAATTTTTTTTTATAACGCATGATTATCATTACAGAAAAAAAAATGATTTGTTACAACAATTTATTAATCTAACTTACAATGATAAATTAAGTTTAAAAAAAATACCACTAGCGTCGCATTAAAATAATTCAACGCATCGTATTAAACTGAATTTTCTGTAATATAATCCAAGCATAAAAAAATCCTTTATACTGGTTGAGCGGTAGGTAACCATCCAAATCCAATACAAAGGACCATAAGCATGGATAAGTTTACACGAAAAACATCATTTGAACAATGGTTTACACCGATTTCTTCAACGAAATTAGAAGAATTAGTGGAAACCCATCATTTAAATACCTATACAAAGAAGCTACACATCACTTCATTCTTGAAATTACTCGTATTTGCACAACTCAACGAAATCGAAAGTTTACGTGCTGTCAGTGAGACATTGTTTTCAGACGACCTTCAAAAAGCAACGGATTTAGAATCGATTAGCTT